>JAGXIL010000059.1 GCA_024635655.1 Gillisia sp.
AGTAAGTTCCACTTTCTTTGGATCTACCAGCACAAATTTGACTTCGGCAGGATGTTTACAATAAAGCAGGGAGGTAAGAATTGCATTAAGTCCTACAGATTTCCCCTGTCCGGTAGCACCCGCCATCAGTAAGTGAGGCATAGTTGCGAGATCGACCACAAAAGTTTCATTGGAAATGGTTTTTCCAAGTGCCAGCGGAAGTTCCATCTCTGCATTTTGAAATTTCGGCGATGCTATTACCGATCGCATAGACACAATGGTAGAATTCTTATTTGGCACCTCGATTCCTATGGTCCCTTTACCGGGGATAGGTGCAATGATCCTTATTCCAAGTGCGGCAAGGGACAGGGCTATATCATCTTCGAGGTTTTTAATTTTGGAGATCCTGATCCCTGCTTCCGGAACAATTTCGTAAAGCGTTACTGTTGGGCCTACTGTTGCCTTAATTTGGGCTATTTCAATCTTGTAATTCTTTAAGGTAGAGACAATGTTATTTTTATTCTCTTCCAGCTCCTGCTGGTCAACTGTAATCCCGCCCCCATTTAAATTATAATCCTTTAGCAGCTCAATGGTGGGCCATTTATAATTTTTTAATTCCAGGGTATGGTCAAATTCTCCGAAATCCTTCACCAGCTTTTGGCTTAGGGTATCCTCAATTTCTTCCTCTTCAGCGGTTTCAACTTCCATTTCAACATTATCCACCGGAGGTGAGGGAGCCGGTTGGGGATTATTCATTTCCACAGGTCTTTTTGGCGCCGGAGGTGGAGGAGGGGTTGGTTGGGAGGTGTCGGTAATACTGGATTTTTCAACCCAGTCTTCTTCTTCTAAAGTAATTTTTGCAGGGGGAGCAGTATTCTTAAAATCTTCGGAAAGGCTCTCACGTTTGCTGTTAACAAAACTTCCTATCATTTCCGGAGTTACTTTTAACCTGATGGCGAAGTAGGCAATGAATAAAAACGTAAGCAGTAAAATGGTTCCTATAAATCCTACATAATCCTGTAGATAATCATTGACTTCAAATCCAACGCGCCCTCCTAATATAGTATATCTATCGGTGAAAAATCCAAATAGAATTGCCCACCATAGCATCATAAGAACACCCCAGAACCAAAATGTAAAAAGGTTCTTTAGTTTTAAATTGAAAAAAAGATAGATCCCCGAAATAGTGATTAAACCGGCTAAAAAGAAAGCTGCTAAACCAAATCCTCTGTAAATAAAGAAATCGCTTACAGCAGCACCAAATTTACTTAGCCAGTTTTTGGCTTCAACTTCGCGGTTTCCTAGTTCTTTAAGGGTACTTTGATCTGCTTCCCAATTAAAAAGGAAAGACACAAAAGCAATGATCAGGGCAAGGCCAAGGAACATCAAAAAGCTGCCTAAAATCACCTTTTGCTGCCTGGAAATCTTATAAGTGGGTTTTTTAAAACCGGCGGTGCTTTTCTTTTTTGTAGAGGCTTTTTTACTGGCCATATATTATCTGGGGAATTTCTGCAAAAATACAAATTAGCATTAGTCTTGATTATAAAAAAGAGAACCAAATTTGAGAATTTCCTTTTAATTGCTCTTAGATATCAAATCTAACGAATTAATTCTTTAAATATTCCAGTAAGGGAGAGATGAATTTTTCAAATGCTTCTATATGTGGCAGGTGCCCTGTATCTTTTAATTCTACCAGCTTTGCATCCGGGATCCTGTCACGGGTGATCTTCCCAAGTTGATCATATCTACCCATGGTGGCTTTAACTTCTTCTGAGACCAGATTTTTGCCCAATGCTGTCCTGTCCCTGGTTCCTATGATAAGAAGCGTGGGAACCTCCAGTTCGCTGAATTCGTATACAACCGGTTGAGTGAGCACCATATCATAAGTTAGGGCAGCATTCCAGGCGATGAGGGGATAATTTTCGTTAAGGGTCCAGCCGGCTAGAAGCTTCGCCCATTCTGCATATTCTTCATTCCATTCTCCGTCATAGTAATTCTCCTGCTGATAGGATTTAATAGATCTATAATCCTGCTCCAGTTCATTTTTATACCATTGGTCTACACTCTGGTAAGGAATTTTCAATTTCCAGTCCTCGAGTCCAATTGGATTAAGAAGAATAAGCTGGCTGGTGGTTTCAGGATACATGAGTGCAAATCGGGTGGCAAGCATTCCTCCCATGGAATGACCCAGTACCGCAGTTTGCTCGATCCCCAGGGAATCTATGAGTTGTTTGGTGTTGAGGGCAAGTTGCTGGAAGGTATATTGAAAATACTCCGGCTTATCAGATTTACCAAAACCTATTTGGTCAGGTACCAGGACATTATAACCTTCAGCAAGTAGTGCTTCAATGGTAGTTTCCCAGTAGGCACCGTTGAAGTTTTTTCCGTGAAGCAGGGTGATGGTTTTTCCGTTAGGTTCTTCTGCTTTGACATACATATAAGCCATTGCAAGGTTTTGCTGTTGTGCCTGAAAATTAAAATCTTCAACCTGAAAGGGATATTCATAATTTTCCAGGTCGATATCAAGCGCTTTTACCTTTTCCTGTGCCTGCAGTCCTACATTTATTAATACCAGGCTTACGATAAGGAATAACTTGCTCATGCTTCGAAATTAATAGAATATGTAGGGGATATAAATAATAGCTGCGATTACAATAGCTGTAAATGCAGCGAATAGAACTGCGCCGGCTGCAACATCTTTTATGTAACCTATTTTTGTATGAAAATCTGGGTGAATAAAATCTGCAATCCCTTCAACGGCACTGTTTAAACCTTCCGCACTCAGGACAAGCCCAATAGCAAAGACCTGAAACATCCACTCGGTTTTGGTAAGCCCAAAATAGAACCCGGCAATAGTGACCAGAATAGCAATGGCTACCTGAACCTGAATACTGTGTTCTGTTTTTATTAGTAAAAGAGCACCTTTAATTGCGTAGCCGCCGCCCCTGATTCTCTTACCGAGGTAACTGTTCCGCATTAAAGCAGGGTTTTAAGGGCTTCCAGATAGTCAGGTTCATCGTCAATATCGGGAACCTGCTGGGTGTGAAGGACCTTTCCTTCTTCATCCAAAACGATTACAACCCTTGAAAGCAAACCTGCCCAGTGGCCGTCCATCATTTCTAAACCGTAATCTTTTCCAAAATCCCCCTGCCTGAAATCAGATAGATTTGTAACATTTTTTATTCCTTCATCATCTATAAATCTTTTTTGGGCAAAAGGCAGATCTCTGGAAATGCAAAGTATTTCGGTATTGTTAAGTTTTGAAGCTTTTTCGTTAAAATTTCTTACAGAAGTAGCACACACATGGGTATCAATACTTGGAAAAATATTCATTATTACCCTCTTTCCTTTAAAATCCTTTAATGTCGCAGTTGATAAATCTGTCCGGACGAGCTCAAAATGGGGAGCCTTTTCTCCGGTTTCCGGCAGGTTGCCGTATGTATTAATTTTCTTGTCCTTTAATGTGATTTGTGACATTGTCAAATGTGTTTTTAATATTATTAAGCTAAATTTAATGCTTATGTCACAGGGATTTACTAAAATTATCATAAAAACAACAGAGGCTGAATGAAAATTTCAAACAGCCTCTGTAAAGATTTAAAGATGAGGTTTAGCGGTCTATAGATCCCATAACTTTCTTGACAAAATTGTTGGCGGCATCTTTCTCCGGCGTTCCTTCTTCAATCATTTTATGTACTTCTACAGCACCACATAAGTTTGTGATCAATTCTCCTATCACGTCCATCTCCTCTTCGGTAACAGACCTGTGTTCGGTGAAATTTTCTAATACTTCAATGGTGTGCTGTAATTTTTCAGCATCATTGTTTCGCTGCAAATGTCTAATTACTGGCAACTTCATTGACTAGGTCTTTAAGCAGATCAAACTTATTTGTTTGGACCTGGTTAATTAAACTTCCATTTTTAAATGTTGCAAAAGTAGGCAGATTATTAACTGTAGCCATTTTACGGGATTCCGGAAATTTTTCAGCATCTACCATAATAAATGTGGCCTGCGCGTTTTCACCTGCAAGTTTTTTAAATTTTGGTTTCATAACCCTGCAGTTCCCACACCATCCGGCGGAGTATTGAACTACTACCGTTTCGCTTCCTGCAACTATTTCATTAAGATTATCCTGTTCTAATTCCTTTACCATTTATTACGATCTTTTAGTTAGAGCTTGTGCTCAGGTATGAAGCTACTCCTTCACGGTTAGCCGTCATTGCTTCTTTTCCTTCTTCCCAGTTTGCCGGGCAAACTTCACCTTTTTCCTGTACGTGAGTATAAGCATCTATTAACCTAATGAATTCTTTTACGTTTCTTCCCAGTGGCATATGGTTTACACTCTCATGAAAAATTGTTCCTTCTTCATCAATTAGGTAAGTGGCCCGGTAAGTCACGTTATCACCTTCTATTGTAACAGCTCCGGTTTCTTCGTCATATTGTTCATTGGTAGCATCCAATATTCCCAGTTGAGAACTTAGATTTCTGTTGGAGTCTGCAAGAAGCGGATAAGTAATTCCTTCTATTCCTCCATTATCTTTGGGAGTATTCAACCACGCAAAGTGAACTTCAGGAGTATCACAGGATGCGCCAATAACTTTTACATTTCTTTTTTCAAGATCCTCAAGGGCCTCCTGAAAAGCATGTAGTTCTGTTGGACACACAAATGTAAAATCTTTGGGGTACCAGAAAAGCAAAACTTTTTTACTATTTTTTTGAGCTTCTTCCAATACGTTCAATTTGAACGTATCTCCCATTTCATCCATTGCATTTACATTTAAATTCGGAAATTTTTTTCCTACTAAAGCCATATTTTTCTATTTTAAGTTTACTATTTTTTGCGAGTGCAAATTTAACAAAAGAACCCAGCTGTTCAACAGTAAAAAATTCTAATTGATTATCCTGTAATAGCTTTTAATTATGGTAAAGGAGGACCGAAAAGGAACAAGTTAATTTTTCTGATTTTTCTTAGCTGAAGATTAGATAGTTGCAGCTTCAGGAGTAGTGGCAAGCTCTTTTATTTTTATACTGAAGGCGGCAAACAGCAGGGTCATAAAAGGACTTAAATAATTGAAAAAAGCATATCCCGCATAAGTCAGTGTAGGTACCCCCAGAACGCCGCTGTGATATGCCCCACAGGTATTCCATGGAACTAAAACAGAAGTCACCGTTCCCGAGTCTTCCAGCGTACGGCTAAGATTTTCAGGAGCCAGGCCTTTATCCTGATAGGCTTTGGCAAACATCTTTCCCGGTACTACAATGGCCAGGTATTGGTCAGAGGCGGTTGTGTTAAGCGCAAGACAGCTAAAAACAGTACTGGCAAACAGCCCGAAGGTTGTTTGGAACATATTGAGCAATGTGCGGCTTATGGTGGCCAATGCTCCAATTGCTTCCATGATTCCTCCAAATACCATTGCGCATATAATAAGCCAGATGGTTCCCAGCATTCCCGCCATTCCTCCGGCTGAGAAAAGATCATTTAGATCTTCATTGTCTGTAACTACAGATGTTTCTACAGTGATGGCCTGCATGATGCCACGATATCCGCTTATAAAATCCAGATCGGCTACTCCGGCAATCTGAGCCACAATACCCGGCTGAAAGATCAAAGCTGCTGCAGCACCTAGTAAAGTCCCGATTAAAAGGGCAATTAAAGGTGAAGTCTTTTTTACGATCAACAAGATTACGATAAGTGGCACAACAAATAACCACGGGGAAATATTAAAGGAAGATTGGATAGAATTTAATATAACCGAAGTATCTGTATTCCCCGCTACTTCCAAATTAAGTCCAATAATAATAAATATGATCAATGTTATAGTAATAGTAGGTACCGTGGTAAGTACCATATATCTAATATGGGTAAAGAGATCTGTTCCGGCCATTGCAGGTGCCAGATTGGTGGTATCACTCAAGGGCGATAACTTATCTCCAAAATATGCTCCGGAAAGAATGGCTCCGGCCGTCATTCCCACAGATATTCCCAAAGCTTCTGCAATTCCAATAAGGGCAATTCCCACTGTTGCCGATGTGGTCCAGCTGCTTCCTGTTGCCACAGATATTACGGCGCAAATGATCACACAGGCGGCAAGGAATATTGTTGGGTTGAGAATTTGAAGCCCGTAATATATCATTGTAGGAATTATTCCGCTTACCATCCAGGTTCCGGCAAGAGAGCCTACCATTAATAAAATTAAAATTGCTCCGGTAGTGCTTTGGACATTGCTGGCAACTTCATCGATCATTTTGTTGTACTCAACCTTGTTGAAATATCCAACAATAGCGGCTACCGCACCACCTAATAATAGTATGAACTGATTTGAACCGCTAAGGGCATCGTCTCCAAATACAAAAACATTAAAAGCCAGCATAGCGATAAGGGCAATTACAGGTATAAGTGCCTCTCCAATACTTAATTCTTTATTTTCGATGATGGGCTCAGTGGCAAATGAAGTACTATCGTTTTCCATTAAAAATGCGGGGTATTAACCTCTCAGGGGTTCAGTTGCAAGAGATATTTTGATGACGATTTTTATTTTTCGTCTGTAATGTTACGATAATAAGGGAAATTTACCAAGATTTTAATTTTAGATGACGCAGTACAATCCAATATTTGCAGAACAACAATGGCCGGTGAATTATAAGCACCACATTGTTTTATTCGCTATATGTTTATCAACTGTAACTATGAAAAAAATTAGACATTAGAGTAAAAGAATATTGGTTTCTATATTTAAATAAAAACATCTCTTGCCTTCCTTTTTCTACAGAACAAAAAAGGAGAATTTCGAGGATAACCTAAAAATTCTCCTACAAATATTATTTTCTAAAATTTAAGCCTCCTGAGCTTCCAATAAACCCACTTGGTGCATGCAATCCCGCATCATGTTATAAGTACGGTCTATATCATTATCCAATCCTATTGAAAAACGTATCAAACCGTCGCTTAAACCCATTTCCTTTTGTTCATCTTCCGGAATCTCAGAAGATGTTGAAGAGCCCGGAGCGCTGAAGAGGGTTTTGTAAAAACCTAAACTTACGGCAAGGTAGCCAAGGTTGCTTTCCTGCATCAATTCCATTAGTTCATTGGCCTTTTCCAATGAGCCAACATCTATGGTCATCATTCCCCCGAAGCCGTATTCGCGGTTCATCATTTTTTTAAAAAGCTCGTGTCCCGGGTGGGAGGGAAGACCGGGATAAACAGTCCTAAACCCATCTTCCTCAAATTTTTGTGCCAGATACAAGGCGTTACTGCTGTGTTGCTTAATACGAATGTGCAGAGTTCTCATATTCTTTAGAATACTTGCAGAACGTAAGCTATCCATAGTTGGCCCCAATAACATATTGGCACCGTCATTCACACTCCTTAAAGAGTTTATGAATTCCTGGCTGCCACAGGTTACCCCCCCAACAGTATCACTGCTTCCATTAATAAACTTTGTCAGGCTGTGGATCACGATATCTGCGCCAAGTTCTGTAGGCGTTATTGACAATGGTGAAAAAGTATTATCAACCACCAATGGGATGTTGTGTTTTTTCGCAATTTTTGAAAGTCCCTCAAGATCTGCAACTTCAAGTAAGGGGTTGCTTATTGATTCGCAGTAAAGAACTTTGGTGTCTTCGTTAATGGCTGCTTCTACTGCATCAAGTTTGGTGATATCAACAAAACTTGTTTCAATATTAAATTTGGGTGTAAAATTTTTCAGAAATGCATAGGTTCCTCCGTAGATCGTCCTGCTGCAAACAATATGATCCCCGGCGCTGCAAAGTTGTAAGAGGGTGGAGGTGATAGCTCCCATTCCCGATGCCGCTACATTTGCGGTATCTGTACCTTCCATGGCAGCGAGCGCTTCTCCCAGGTAAAGGTTGGAGGGAGAAGAATGCCTGGAGTACAAGTAACAACCTTCTGCATTACCTTCAAACGTATCAAACATGGTCTTTGCTGAAAGAAATGTGTAAGTTGATGAATCGGATATAGAAGGATTAACTCCTCCAAATTCCCCAAAATACTGGAGATCTTGAATGTGATTGGCAGGTTTGAATTTCATGGTGCGAGGTATTTAGGTTGTAATCCAAATTTCGGAACAAATAGAGTAAAAGTCAATGCATCCACTGATAATCGGAAAATTTTTCCGATAAAAGAATTGAATTATGATTTATAATCTTTTTTAGATTAGGTTTGTAGAAATTCACTGAAATTTTTTCCTTCTTATGCAACTGGACCAGATTGATAAAAAGATTCTTCAGAAACTTCAGAAGAACAGCAAGATCACCAACAAAGAACTATCCAACACCTTAAATTTATCGGTAACGGCTATTTTTGAACGAATAAAACGCCTGGAGAGAAACAAGATCATCTCAGGTTATGTGGCTATACTTCATCCGGAAAAAGTAGAAAGGTCTTTTATGGTTTTTTGCCAGATCAAATTGATACAACATACAAAATCAAATGTGATGAAGTTTGAAGCTGAAGTGGTAAAACTTCCGGAAGTTCTGGAGTGTTATCATGTGAGTGGGGAGTATGATTATATTCTGAAGGTACTGGTAAAGGATATGGAGGCATACCGGGAATTTATGCTTACCAAACTCACTACTTTGGATCATATAGGAAGCACCCAAAGTACCTTTAGCATTAACCAGGTGAAAAGCACTACGGCCTTACTTATAGATTAAGGAAATTTGTGGTTTAGTCACCAAATTATCAAGGAGTTATCTCCCTAAATATTATTTTTAAAAGCAACAGAAAGAGAATCTTAAAATGAAATTTTAAATAAATTTTAACGCTGTGGTGCCTTGTTATTAGCTGCTTACCCGCATTTATAATTGCAAATGATATAAAAAAAGTTGTACCTTATGAGCATCAGGAAGTTAATTCATTGATGGCTTTTCAGTGTATAGCCTGTAATATTTTTAGGGTTACCAACATCCTTATTTCCATTCGAACAATCTAAATTTTATATGACCGAGCAACAAACACAATCACAAGAACTCCTGCAAAGGAGAAAAAATATCGTAGCCAATGGTGTAGGTGTTTTCAACACTGCTACAGTACAACACGCAAAAGGAGCCATAATTACCGACGTGGACGGACGTGAACTTATTGATTTCGCAGGAGGAATTGGCGTTGTGAACGCCGGGCATTGTCCTGAACCTGTTGTTGAGGCAATCCGCGAACAGGCAGGCAAATATCTGCACACAAGTTTTAATGTAGTTACTTATGAGCCTTATATTAAGCTTTGCGAAGAACTGGCAGAGATCCTTCCTCATGGTGAAAAGACAAAGGCAATGCTTATTAGCACAGGAGCCGAAGCTGTTGAAAATGCCGTCAAAATTGCGCGTCAGGCCACAAAAAGGCCCGCTATCCTATGTTTTACTGAAGCTTACCACGGCCGTACCTTAATGGCCATGAGCCTTACTAGTAAAGTGAATTACAAGTTTTCCTCAGGGCCATTTGCTCCTGAAGTATACAGGATCCCTTTCCCTAATTTCTATAAGTTTCATGGCACGCAGGAGATGGATGAATTTGTAGAAACTGAGCTTAATCGCCTTAAAGAAAGCGCACATAGTATGGTGGACATAAATAGTGTGGCCGCTATTATCATAGAACCAATCCAGGGAGAAGGCGGATTTAACCCCGTTCCTCAGAAATATCTGGAAGGCCTTCGCGCTTTCTGCGATGAGCACGGAGTGCTGTTGATCATGGATGAGATCCAGAGCGGATTTTGCCGAACCGGCCACTGGGCCAGCTGGCAGCATTACAATGTGCAGCCGGATATTAGTACGTATGCCAAATCATTGGGATCGGGATTACCTATAGCCGCCGTGCTGGGACGGGCAGAGATCATGGATGCTGCAGGCCCCGGAACTATTGGGGGAACCTACATAGGAAGCCCGGTTTGCTGTGCAGCCGCACTGGCTACCATTCAGTACATGAAGGACATCAATTTAAATGAACGGGCGGTTCATATTGGAAAAATGGTAACTGACAGGATGGAAGATCTTAAAAAGGAAATTTCAGATATAGGCGATGTAAGAGGTATAGGAGCTATGATAGGAATTGAATTTGTAAAAAATAATGATCCGGGAAAACCCAACACAGAGCTTTGTGATAAGATAGTAAAAGGCTGTGCAGAAGAAGGTTTGATCCTTTTGAGTGCAGGGACATTTAAAAATGTCATCCGGATACTTTCTCCCCTGGTGATAACCGATGAACAATTGAACCAGGGACTTGATATACTCGAGGGCCAGATCAGAAAAAACATTTAAAAAGAATTATGATGCGGAGGTTCAGATAGGAACATTCGGGAAATTTCCTGTGGGTGGAATTTTTAAGATAAATCAATACCCTGTAATTAAGAACAATAAAAATACAAGAAAAAGAATGACACCATTTGCAATAGCAGGAATACAAATGAAAGTATCAGCCGTCGCTTCCAATGTGGAAATGATGAAACTGAAAATAAATATTGCCATGAGCCTTTATCCATGGGTAGATATGATCGTTTTTAGCGAACTCTGCGCCTATGGTCCGCTAATTCATACAGCTGAGGAGATCCCGGGGAATTTTGAAAGGGAAATGCAGGCTATGGCTAAAAAACACGGAATCTGGTTATTACCGGGTTCTATATTTGAAAGAAGTGAAGGGAATATATACAATACTGCGACGGTGATCAATCCTGAAGGGGAAATCGTTACCAGGTACAGAAAGATCTTTCCTTTTTACCCTTACGAAGTGGGAGTGACTCCGGGATCGGAATTTTGTGTATTTGATGTGCCGGGAGTGGCAAAATTTGGTCTTTCCATATGTTATGACATGTGGTTTCCGGAAACAGTGCGTACCCTCGCGGTTATGGGCGCTGAAGTGATCCTTCATCCAACGATGACCGGAACCATTGACAGGGACATTGAATTATCTATTGTTAGAGCCATGGCTGCAGTGAACCAATGTTACTTTTTCGACGTTAACGGACTCGAATCCGGAGGTAACGGAAAATCTCTCGTTTGTGGCCCTGATGGCAGGGTGATCTATCAGGCTGAAGGGAATGAGGAAATATTTCCGCTGGAACTCAATATAGACCGGGTGAAACGAAGCCGGGAACTGGGAGTTCTGCGTTTAGGGCAACCTCTAAAAAGTTTCAGAGACCATATAGGGCAATTTGGAATTTATCAACCGGGGGCGAAACTGCCGTATCTCAATTCGCTGGGGCCTCTTATTAAACCTACAAAACTGGATACCCTGGCAAAACTTAAAATGCAGGAACACGAATATGAACCTCCGGCTAATCCAACAGGTTATAAAGGATTTGGTGATGTATAATTTAAAATAAAAAACTATGGGCGGAGTATCCTCAAAGAAGAAAAAGCAAGATAAACTGAAAAATTTCGTGAGCTGGTTTGAAATACCTGCAATTAATTTTAAGCAGGCTGTTAATTTTTATAACGAGATCTATGATATAGATATGGAAACCAACTTTGATGACAATTACGCTATGGCCTTCTTTCCTACTGAAAAAGGGGTTGGAGGTGCCATAGTTGCCGGCCCTGGGTCAACACCCGGCATTATTGGGCCTCTCATTTACTTGAATGCGGGGAAAGATCTCAACAATATTCTCAAAAAGATAGAACCTGCAGGAGGAAGAATCGTTATGCCTAAGACCATGATCAACGAAGAGTCCGGATATTTTGCAATTTTTATAGATTCAGAAGGAAATAAACTAGCCTTACATTCACAAAAATAATTTTTATGCCAGACAATAAAATTGCCAGTTCCCATCATTATAATATTGCACAACTTCGGGTGGAATTCTGGAACAACTTAAAGAGTGAATCCACAAGGCTTGTTGCAAGCCACCGGGGATCTGCCCAGGAGAAGGACCATAAGCAGGAAGTGCGAAGGATGCTGAAGGAAATTGAAGGGGTAGAATGTTATTTTGCGTTTCCGGGATTAGCACGAACCACAGCACTTAGCCAAATGCTGGAAAGGCAGGAGCATACCGCCCTTTCCAATAAGATTGCTGAAATCACCAAAAATCTGGTTAGTGACAGGTACAGAAGTAATCCTGATTTTCTTGAAGATGATGAACAGGGGGTAGATCTAACCGAAAAAGGGGAAGCCCAGGATGGAGTAAAAAAGAATTATTTTGAAGTTTTGTTTCTGGAAGACATTTCAGTTCAGGAGGAAAGCAGGCTGAAAAATGATCTGAGGGAAATGCAGAAATCAAATGAACAGTTTGGCTACGGCATTGTAGTGCAACGTACCTTTGAAGATGCTATGATTGCCTTACTTTTTAATTCTAATATTCAGGCAGTGGTTATTAGATATGCACCTCAATATCATTCAAAGAAGATCACTCCATTAATTAAACCTTTTATACAGAACGTCCTGAAACTCGATTTTTCTGACGTTCAACAATCTGAACTGGGCCCCATCCTTGGAATGCTTATAAAAAAGTTCAGGCCTGAAATTGATACCTATTATGTTACAGATACCTCATTAAATAATTTGAAAGACAGCACCCTGAAAAGTTTCAGGAGAATCTTTTACAGAACTGAAGACCTTCAGGAATTGCACCTCACCATCCTAAGAGGGATAAGTGAACGCTATGAGACTCCATTCTTTTCCGCATTAAAGGAATACAGCAAAAAACCAACAGGGGTTTTCCACGCAATGCCTATATCCAGAGGGAATTCTATCTTTAAATCGAGATGGATCAGTGACTTCGGGAATTTCTATGGAAGAAATATGTTCCTTGCAGAAACCTCGTCAACTACAGGAGGTTTGGATTCCCTTCTTCAGCCCACAGGTTCTCTGAAGAAAGCTCAGAAAATGGCCAGTGATGCCTACGGATCTCAAAATACGTTTTTTGTGACTAATGGTACTTCCACAGCCAATAAGATCGTGGTTCAGGCACTTGTAAAACCCGGCGATGTTATTCTTATTGACAGGGACTGCCATAAATCACATCACTACGGCTTAGTGCTCGCAGGAGCGTATCCGGTGTATCTGGATTCTTATCCCATTGAAGAATATTCCATGTACGGAGCGGTTCCGCTGGAACAGATCAAAGAAAAACTGCTGAAACTAAAAGAAGCCGGTAGATTGGACCTGGTAAAAATGTTGCTGCTTACCAACTGCACATTTGATGGGCTGGTTTATAATGTAGAAAAAGTTATGCAGGAGATCCTGGCCATAAAGCCCGATATGATCTTCCTCTGGGATGAAGCCTGGTTTGCATTTGCTGGTTTCACCTATAATTACAAACAAAGAACGGGAATGTTCGTTGCGCAAAAGTTGTATGAGAAATACAGAAGCAACAGCTACAGAGAAGAGTATGCAGATCATATAAAAAGCGTGAAAAAGGACGAGCTCCCAAGAATGCCAAATCCAGATGAGGTTAGAATAAGGGTATATTCCACTCAAAGTACACATAAGACCTTATCCAGTTTCAGGCAGGGTTCAATGATCCATATCTGGGACGAAGATTTCAGGAGAAAAAGTGAGAATACCTTTATGGAAGCCTATATGACCCATACTTCCACTTCTCCCAATTACCAGATGCTGGCTTCCCTGGATGCCGGAAGGCGGCAGGTGCAGTTCGAAGGCTATGAACTCGTTGAAAAAAGCATAGAAATGGCGATGGTTCTTAGGGCAAAGATCAATGATCATCCCAGGCTGAACAAATATTTTGATGTGCTTACCGTGAGTGATTTTATTCCGAAAGAATACAGGGAATCTGGCCTGTCTGAATATTATACACAAAAAGAAGGCTGGAACCGAATGGAAACGGCCTGGGAAAAAGATGAATTTGTCCTTGACCCAACAAAGATCACCCTTCACATTGGCCGGACAGGGGTTGACGGAGATACCTTTAAGAATAAATATCTCATGGATAAATTTAATATCCAGATCAATAAAACTTCCAGGAATACGGTTTTGTTTATGACCAACATTGGAACTACGAGAGGGAGTGTTACCTATCTTACAAATGCCCTTTTAAAGATTGCCGATGAGTTGGATAAGGAGTTTTTATCCCTTAGCCAGAAGGAAAATAAGATTCGCCAGGAAAGGATACATTCTTTAACCAAAGATTTCCCTCCGTTGCCCGATTTTAGTTTTTTCCACCATTCATTCCAGGCGGTGCCGGGGGTGCCGGGGGGTAATATCCGGGAAGCCTTTTTCCTTGCCTATAATGAAGATAATTATGAATACCTGCCAATAAATCAATGCCTCGCTGCAATGGAGAACAGAACTCTTGTAGCCTCCTCCTTCATTATTCCCTATCCACCGGGATTTCCTGTTCTTGTACCCGGCCAGGTGGTAAGTGATGAGATCATCAGATTTTTATTGGCCCTGGATGTTTCAGAAATTCACGGCTACCGTGCAGATTTGGGCCTGAGGCTGTTTAAGGACAATGTACTCAACAGGCAGAAAACAGTAACCTCCATGGGATCTATGGGTAACGCGAAAAAAAAGCTAATTAAATAATCTAAAACCAAAATTATGGCAACTAAAAAACCAAATACTCCAAAATCGAGAGTAGCTTCAAATAAAAATTCAGAATCAAAAACCAAAGCGGCTAAAGAACCTATTAAGCCTGAAGCCAGCGCTAAAAGAGATAAAGATTTCAAAACCGTTGAAGAAAAGAAACCGGTAAAGAAAGCTTCAGTTCCTGCAGATTCTACTGCGCAAAGGGGTGATACTCCAATTTCCTCGGACAAAAACAAAAAGACTACTAATTCAGATTCGGCTAAAAATCAGGGGAAAGCAAAGACTTCTTCAGAAAATAAAGCAAAGTTAAAAGATCAACCCACTACCTTAGATTCAAAGGAATTTGACGAAACTGTTGCTTCAGGAGCAGGTAAAGCTAAGGGCAAATCCAAAGGAAATAATTCCTCTAAGGAGATCGCAACTAAGATTGCAGGATCCGGCAAGAAGGCTAATGCTACAAAAGGCAAAAGTAAATCCTCATTAAAGGGTTCTTCCAAAAATAAAGAAGAATCTAATTATGAATTAAGCGGGGTTTCAGATATCAGGAGGTCTTTTCACAAGAACGAGGAGCCGCTGTATTTTATAAGTGCCACTAATTTTAATCTTTTAGGTGCCGATGAATGGATCAAGGGGTTTAAATTTATTACTTACATCGAATGTTTCGATGGATTGCACCCAAACGTTTTTTCACCCAAAAAGGAGATACCCCACGATGATTTTGAAGGCATTGAAGATATCAACAATTATTTACTGCAGCATCCCGAAGTCCAGGATTACCTGAAAACCAGGTCTGTAAAAGGAAGAGCAGGAAAGGCTATGTTCTTAATGTTCAACGAGGAAACGGAAAAACTTGCGGAAAAGTTAGGTTTGGAGATCATGTTCCCAAAAGCAGAAATGAGAACCTTTCTTGATAACAAAGTAAACACTAACCGGATTGCTGAAAAAGCAGGAGTTGCCTGTGTGCCTTACGTGTTGTCTAAAGTGAATGACTATGAACATATGCGCGAAGTTTCCGGCCATTTGGGGAATGAGCTGGTGATCCAGACTCCGTTTGGAGACTCAGGACATACTACCTTCTTCATATCTAATGAAGAAGAGTATCAAAAATATGCTGAAGAGATCGAAGCAGAAGATGAGGTAAAGATCATGAAGCGTATTCGTTGCAGAGGTTCTGCAATTGAGGCTTGTGTGACCAGACACGGGACCATTGTAGCTCCGTTAATGACTGAATTGGTAGGATTTAAAGAACTAACCCCTTACGAAGGTGGCTGGTGTGGGAACGAGATCTATCCTGATGCCTTTACCCCGGAACTCAGGCAAAAAGCCATTGAAAACACTCAGCTTTTCGGAAATCAGTTACGCGAAGAAGGTTATAAAGGTTATTTTGAACTCGATTTTTTAATTGACCAGGATAACGGTGAAATTTATCTTGGAGAATTGAACCCAAGGGTAACCGGAGCAAGTTCCATTACAAATCATGCGGTTTTTGCGTTGGCAGATGCACCGCTCTTCGTTTTCCACATTCTGGAATGGATGGATATTGAATATGAACTTAATGTTGATGCACTAAATAAGCGTTGGGCTCTTCAGGATAATATTGACGGGTGGAGCCAGTTAATTATCAAGCATACAGAAGATACTATTGAATACGTGACAGAATCTCCTAAATCGGGGATCTGGAGAATGTATGATACGGGCCATATACAATTTGACAGAATGGATACCCACCGAAGGGCCGTTGAAAATGAAAATGAGGCTTTCTTCCTTAGGATCACCAGAAAAGGAGACTACCTTTACGAAGGAGCTGATATGGGCATCCTGGTCACCCGGGGTAGGATGATGACCGATGACTTTAGATTAAACAACCGCGCAAAGCACTGGATCAAAGCTATAAGGTCTCAATTTAAATCGGAAATGGTCGAGGATAAAAAGAAACCAAAGCTTACCGGTACTTTAACTAAATAAATATTTTTTTTAACAGCACGGCCGGAAAATTCAGTCTAATTTTCCGGCTCTGTTATTTTCAGAAAAATACCCTATATAATTTTAAATAAAAGAAGCTAAAAACATATGCAACTCCATTTCAACGCAATTTCAGAACCCGGCCAGCCGGGAAAAAAATGGCAAAAACTATACAATACACATTGGGCAGCCTACAAAGCCTGGTTTAATTCAAAAGGAGCGGCAAATGTTCCGGATCTAAAAACTTCACAAGAGGCACTTAAAAAGTATATGCCCGAAATGTGGCCTACTTACCAGAATCTTTGCAAACTTGTAAAGGCCGATGACGTCGCTGCACGTTTTCTTACCGGTTTTCAGCCCCCGGCATACATAAGCGCATGTTCGCAGGCTGTTCTTACAGGCAAAGAAATACAACTTGTACGTAATTACGATTATCATCCTGATCTTATGGAAGGTACGCAACTTCTTAGCGCCTGGAATGGAAAGAAAGTCATCGCTACCAGTGATTGCCTTATAGGTGCTGTAGACGGAATGAACGAGGACGGGCTGGCAATTTCCCTCACTTTTGGTGGAAGGAAAGAGGTAGGCGTTGGTTTTGGTATACCTTTTATTCTGCGATACGTGCTGGAATTTTGCAGCAATGTGGAAGAGGCTGTAGACGCATTGACCAGAATTCCTTCCCATATGTCATACAACGTAACTGTAGTAGATAAATCCGGAGTATACAAAACCGTACAGATGGCACCGGATAAAAAACCTGTGGTTACAGAAGCTGCTTTTACCACCAATCATCAGGGAACTGTTGACTGGCCCGAGAATGCTGCTTTTAATAAAACAATTGAAAGATCGGCATACATTGAAAAGATGTTAGCGAAAAAAGGGATAAAAGCTCAAACAATAGCAGATGCTTTTCTTAAAAAACCTCTTTATAATACTTTATTTAAAGAAGGTTTCGGAACCCTGTTTACAGCTGTCTATCGCCCTGCAGCGGGAACAGTGGAGACCCGCTGGCCTAATGTGAGTGTGAAACAAACTTTTGAAGGTTTTACGGAAG
Organism: Gillisia sp.; assembly: GCA_024635655.1. Classification (GTDB taxonomy): domain Bacteria; phylum Bacteroidota; class Bacteroidia; order Flavobacteriales; family Flavobacteriaceae; genus Gillisia. Next base: position 17,485 of record JAGXIL010000059.1, read on the forward strand.
AATACAGATTAATCAACTACGATCAACCCGAGGTTGTTCAGGAAATACCGGCTATAGCAGATCAGGTTACTTCTGAAACTGCTCAGGCATATTACCAGCCCGATAAAAAGGAAAACATAAAACAGGTAGACTGGCAGGAAACAGTTACCAACACTTTGGTCGATGCGATGGCTCAGGCAAATCCTTCAGCCAATAAAGAACAATTAGAGGCATTACGCGGAAAGATACTTAACAGGGGCCAGGTATCCTGGGAAGTCCTTGCCGATTTCTGGGCAAATATGGGGAAAGGCCATACAGATTCATGGAAAAATTAGTGGAAAGCTAATGGTCAGATGACCTGGAAATAAATAATAAATATTGTCTCACTCCGTACTACCTAAAGGGGACCACTCCGAATAATTTAGAATTAAAAAGAATGAAATTTTACAGTGTTAACCCTTACAATGGAAAACAAATAGGGGAATATACCGCTCTTACCGCAGATGAACTTGATGCGAAATTAGATAGATCGGCAGAGGTATTTCAAAGCTGGAGGAAGGAACCTTTATCCCATCGGACGAAACTTATAAAAAAAGCCGGCCGGGTGCTTAGGGACAATGTGGAGGAATATGCCCAAATGATCACAGCCGAAATGGGGAAACCAATATCAGAGTCAAGAGCCGAGGTAAATAAATGTGCCTGGGTTTGCGACTATTATGCAGAAAATTCTGAGGCTTTTCTTTCGCCGGAGGAAGTCAAAACTGATGCGCAACAAAGTTTTGTTAGGCACGATCCCATTGGGACTGTTTTTGCCATTATGCCCTGGAACTTTCCGTTCTGGCAGGTTTTTAGATTTGCAGCACCTACACTTACTTCCGGAAATACCGGATTACTAAAGCACGCTCCCAATGTTTTTGGATGTGCTGAAATGATCGAAGATGTTTTTACAAAAGCGGGTTATCCGGAAGGAGTTTTCCAGAATTTGATAATCCATCACGATGAAACCGAAAAGATCATAGCACATGATGCCGTACAGGCTGTAACACTCACGGGAAGTGAAATGGCAGGATCTGCTGTTGCACAAATTGCAGGAAAATATATTAAGAAAAGTTTACTTGAACTTGGCGGTAATAATTCGTTCATAGTCCTGGAAGATGCAGATATTGACCAGGCGGTGAAGACTGCCGTCTCTGCAAGGATGCTAAACTGCGGGCAAAGCTGTATTGCCGCAAAGCGATTCATTCTTCTGGAGTCTGTTTATGATGAATTCGTGGAAAAATTTACCAAAGCAGTAAGCGAACTTAAAGCCGGGGATACTACAGAAGATTCCACCCAGGTTGGTCCTCTGGCAAGGGAGGATCTGGCAAATCAATTGCACCTGCAGGTAAAAACTTCTTTGGAAGAAGGAGCAACTTTGCTGGTAGGCGGAAAACAGGATAAATGTTTTCACGAGCCAACGATCCTGGGGAATGTCACCCCCGAAATGACCGCCTTTAAAGAAGAAACTTTTGGACCATTGGCAGCCATAATCAAAGCAAAAGATGTTGACGAAGCTTTTGCTCTTTCAGAACGATCTAAATTCGGGCTTGGAGTGAGTGTTTTTACAAGAGACACTGCAAAAGCAATTGAGTATGCCGAAAGGGTAAGCGATGGGGCCTTTTTTGTCAATGAATTGGTGAAGTCAGATCCCCGACTACCATTTGGAGGCAGCAAACGCTCGGGTTATGGACGGGAACTTGCTAAAGAAGGAATGATGGAGTTTATAAATAAAAAAGTGGTTTATGTCAAAGGTTGAAAACAACGATAAAAGCATTAACTAATCTGGTATTTCAATTAAATAGAATAGATTTTTTAACTCCGGATTTAAACTTTATTATTTTGCACAGCTTATCCTCCTCTTATCTTTAACTCCCATAATTTCTAAGGCAGGAGGAAATTTTCATAATTGATCTTTCATTATAATTGAATTATAGGTAACCAATTCAAAATTTTCACAATCTTTTTTTTCTTTGGTTTCCCCGATCCTTACCTCGGTATTTATTGGAATTTGGAATTTGATCATTTGGAATTTTCTTTAACTAAACCTTATTTTCAGCGATTGGTCTTTGCACATAATAATTGTACTTTTGTGTCTCTTTTGAAAAAATTCTAAAAAAACGAAATTATGAGCACATATGATGTAGTAGTAATTGGGTCCGGGCCCGGTGGATATGTAGCGGCTATTCGCTGCGCACAATTGGGAATGAAAACCGCAATTATCGAGAAGTATTCAACTTTAGGTGGAACCTGTCTTAACGTGGGATGTATCCCCAGCAAGGCTTTACTGGATTCTTCACATCATTATGACGATGCTGTAAAACATTTCGAGGAACATGGAATTGAGATCTCCGGAGAGGTTAAGGTCAACCTGGAAAAGATGATGAGCCGAAAAAACGCAGTGGTGAGCCAAACCATCGATGGGGTAAAGTATCTAATGGATAAAAATAAGATCGAAGTTTTTCATGGGATGGGTTCTTTTAAGGATGCCACTCACATCAATATAGAAAAAACTGAAGGTGGTACTGAAACTATTGAAGCAAAGAATACGATCATCGCAACAGGATCAAAGCCTTCAAATCTTCCGTTCATTGAACTGGACAAGGAGAGAGTAATAACTTCTACAGAAGCATTAGAGCTGAAAGAAATTCCGAAGCATATGATCGTAATTGGTGGGGGAGTAATTGGCCTGGAGCTTGGTCAGGTGTACAACCGATTGGGTTCAGAGGTTACCGTGGTAGAATATATGGATAGGATCATACCTACCATGGATTCTGCACTTTCAAAAGAACTTCAAAAAGTCCTTCGAAAGCAGGGAATAAAATTCAACGTGAGCCATAAGGTAAAATCGGTGGAAAGAAAAGGAGATGAGGTTATTGTAAAGGCCAATGACAAAAAAGGAAAGGAAGTAGAATTTAAAGCAGATTATTGTTTGGTTTCTGTGGGAAGAAGGGCTTTCACAGATGGTTTAAAAGCTGATGCGGCAGGAGTGGAAATCGGGGAACGCGGAATGATCACAGTAAATGATCATATGCAAACCAATGTGAAAAATATATATGCCATAGGGGATGTGGTAAGAGGAGCGATGCTCGCCCATAAAGCTGAAGAAGAAGGAACCTTTGTAGCTGAAACCATTGCCGGACAAAAGCCGCATATCGATTACAATTTAATTCCCGGAGTGGTATATACCTGGCCTGAAGTTGCCGCTGTAGGTAAAACCGAAGAAGAGTTAAAAGAAGCGGGTGTAGATTATAAAGAAGGAAAATTCCCGATGCGTGCCTTAGGCCGTTCACGTGCCAGTGGAGATACAGATGGCCTGGTGAAGATACTTACCGATGCCAAGACAGATGAGGTCCTGGGAGTGCATATGATAGGAGCCCGTGTAGCCGATTTGATCACTGAAGCCGTAACAGCAATGGAATTCAGAGCTTCAGCCGAAGATATCGCCAGAATGAGCCACGCCCATCCAACATATGCCGAAGCCGTTAAGGAAGCAGCCCTGGCTGCGACCGGAGACCGGGCTTTGCATATTTAAGAACAGATAAATTTCTCTTGAGGAACATATATTAAATCCCCTAATGTATTATTAGGGGATTTTTTTTATTGAAATCCTTTTTCTCTGGCACACTTCGTGTCACAATATTTCATACTTTTAAACCACTTAACGGTAAAAAACAGAAATCATGGCTAAAGAAAAATCCCCTTCTAAAAACTCAGTAAAGAAAGAAGCTGTACTGACTTTGAAAGAAAAGCGCGCTGCGAAAGAAGCGAAGAAGAAAAACAGAAGTTAATTTATAGATCTAATTGTCTTTGGCTATTTTGATAGCATAAGAGGCATCAAAAGTTTC
>JAGXIL010000010.1 GCA_024635655.1 Gillisia sp.
CGAATTGTGAAAACAGTTCGGTTTTTTGTTTTATTGAGGGATTTGGCGAGAAGCCTGTCCTGAGCTCCGTCGAAGGGAGCCCTAGTAGGCCAACAAGAATGTTAGAAACCGAATTGTGAAAACAGTTCGGTTTTTTGTTTTTAATCGAATTGGGCGAGATCCCGATAGCTATCTGGAGTCCTGAGCGCAGTCGAAGGGAGCCCCAGTAGGCCAGCTTCAATTAAAAACCCAAACATTTTTGTTTGGGTTTTTTTGTTTACAGGAATGTAGGGCGAGGTTGAAAGCTCTTAGTAGCCCTGAGTGTAGCCGAAGGGTGCTATCTTAGGCCAAATTAATTATGGAATGATATGTTGTTAATTATTTATCAGCTATGTTCCTTGCGTATTCTGCTTTAACAAGAAACTTAAAAACTACCTGTGTGTCACCAAGGGGAAGCATTGACCTGATAGGTGAGGGCAAAAATAATTACACCCGCTGCAACAATGATCACAGGGACAAGAATTGAAAGTGTTTTATTTCTGGCTCTTATTTCATTGAGATGACTTTCGTCCAGGCCTATTTTTACCAGTTGATTTACCGGATCTTCCTGTAAAATATTGTTATATAATTGTTTTGCAGCTTTTGAACTTTTACCGGCCATACCATAAACCCCTGCTTCGTCTTTTCCTAATTTTTTGAAGGTGTAGGTTTGGTTGGAATGGGTAGTAACTTTCACCTTGTTATTTGATTTGATAGCCTCATCTACACCAATGCCGGAGGATTTATAAATAGTACAGCTTTGGCTTAAGATAGTTATTGTAAGTAGATAGGAGATAATTCTGAAAACTTTTGATTTCGCTTTCATAAGACCAGATTTAAGTCAATATCTGTGTACTTAAATGTACTGTATTTTTTCTTTCCTTCGGATTTTTAGCTAAATAAAATTATCTGGATATGGAAACTGGTAGATTTTTACCTCTTTTTATCCCCAATACCTGATCAACAGCATATTATAGTAAATAGGCAAAGAGTAGATTTGTGTGAGAAATTACTTCCAATGAAAGATTCACTTATTAAGAAATATAATGTTCCTGGCCCCAGATACTACAGTTATCCTACTGTGCCCTATTGGAACAGCCCTGAAAAAACCGCAATTTGGGACTGTAGATAACCCCATAAAAATGATGGAAGCAGATCATGAAGAAGCGGGAGAAATCTTCAGGCAAATTGCAAAACTCACCAATAACTATACTCCTCCCGCAGGTGCATGCAATACTTACAGGGCCTTTTACTCCAACCTTGAGGAATTTGAGCAGGACCTTCATCAACATGTACATTTGGAAAACAACATCCTTTTTCCAAAGGCTTTGAAACTGGAAAAAGAATTGTTCAGTTAAAATAGAATAGATTAAATCCCCCCGACCATTTGAAGGAGATGAGTCGGAAAGATATGCTATGGGATATTATTTCTGTTTTGGAGGTGGTTGGTCTTAGAATGAACTATCTTATGGCTAGGCTGTCTCTTAGATTAGGAAAAATCAGGTAATGACGAAACAGTGACAAAAGCTGTTGATGATGTGGAAGGCGGTTACCTAACTCCAGTTTCTAAACTGAAGAAGGGGGAAATACATTCCTGTTCTGCCTGCAGTTGTGATGAAAATTAAATTAAAATTAATGAAAAATAAGCCAATCAAACGCCACGAAGCCTTGAAGCCACTTAGCAGGGAACACCATTATGGATTATTATTATGCTGGAAAATCAGGCAGGGCTTTAAATTAAATGTAGACAGCCAACGCATTAAAGATTATACAGAGTGGTTTAAGGTGCAATACCTCGAACCTCATTTTGAAGCCGAAGAGCAATATATTTTTCCGGTTTTAGGGAATGATCATGAGTTGGTAAAAAGAGCTTTGTCAGAGCATAGGCGCTTAAAACGGCTTTTTGATCAGGAGACGGAAATTACAAAAGCTTTAATCCTGATAGAAGAAGAACTTTACAGCCATATTCGCTTTGAGGAGCGCGTGCTTTTTAATGAAATTCAGAGAATAGCCACTTCAGAACAATTGGCAGAGATCGAAGAGAAGCACCAGGGAATAGCTTTTTCTGATAAGGAATGGAAAGACAAGTTTTGGGTTTAATTCTGTTGCCTGTTTATTTTCTCAGGCTCAATCTTCATCCAATTTTTGAGAAAATTTTTTCCATGTGTACTAAGTTGAGGTTAGTTTATGGTATCTAATAGTCACTTTTATCAGATAACATAAATATCTTTATAGGTACAATGCTTCAGGATCTATTCTGAAACCTCAGTGTATTTTGAATTTACCTCCCGGAGAACTTTAAATTTCCGGTTCCACAGTTACAGCGGCCAGACATAAAGTATTAACGGTACCCCTATCATAATGATCATTATCGTGAGCGGCAAGCCCATTTTCCAGTAATCACTGAACTTATAACCTCCCGGTCCCATCACCAGAGTATTCGATTGGTGGCCTATAGGTGTTAAAAAGGCGCAGGAGGCACCCACTGCTATAGTCATTAAAAAAGGATCTGCAGATACCTGGAATCCTTCTGCTAAATTTATTGCGATAGGGGCCATCAAAACAACTGTAGCCGCGTTATTTATAATATTTGAAAGTACAATGGTAATGATCATCACCAGTCCCAAAAACAACCAGGTGGGATAAGTATTATCAATCGTCAAAATTAGATTTGTCACGCTTGCTGCCCCGCCGCTTGTTTCAAAGGCTTCCCCTACAGGGATCATCGCGGCTAATAGGATAATTACAGGCCAGTCTATGCTTTGATAAACCTCCTTTAAGGGAAGTATTTTTGAAAGGACCATCACAACGGCGGCTAAAGAAAAAGCTATTTCTACCTGTAAAACATCAAAAATAACCATAGCTATTGCTGCAGCAAAAATACTAAGAGCGCCCACGATCCTTTTTGGCTTACCAATATGAAGTTCTCTTGTGGCCAGGGGTAAGCATTGCAAAGATTTAATTGCCTGCTGGATGTTTCCCGCCTGTCCCTGAAGTAAAAGCACATCTCCCTGTCTTAACTTCACCTGGGCCAAACGCTTTTTTATTTTTATATTCTCCCGGGCTATTGCCAGTATATTGACGTTGAACCTGGACCTCATCCTTACATCGGTAACGCTATTGCCTACTAAAACCGAATTGGCCATCACAATGACTTCTGCAGTCTGAATATCGTCAGATCCTTTTGCATTGCCTCTGAGCTTACTTCCTTCAGCAAGTATCGCTTTATCCGATTCAGTGAACTTCTTTAGATCTTCGGTGTCAGCTTCCATGATCAGGACATCGTCCTTTTGCAATTCTTCCCATGGGGAAGGAGCGTGTATGCGTATATTGTTCCTGATGATCCCAAGGATCAACACTTCCGTTTTTAGAAATTTATTGATCTCACCAATAGTAACTCCTATGATATCTGAGTCTTCGGGAATGGTAACTTCAGTAATATAATTATCGATCTCAAATATATCGGCTACGGCATCTCCCGATTTTCTTGTGGGTAAAAACCGCCAGCCTATCAAAGTAACAAACAGCAAACCTACCAGGGTAAGTACAGCCCCCACCGGACCGAAATCAAACATTCCAAATCGCTCTCCCAAAGTTTGTTCCCTAAAAGTGGAAATAATAATGTTTGGAGGCGTACCTATTAAAGTTATCATTCCGCCCAAAATAGATGCAAAAGCTAATGGCATAAGGAGAATGGAAGGAGAAAAATTATATTTTCTTGCAAGGTGCATGGCAACAGGTAAAATTATTGCCAGGGCCCCAATATTGTTAATAAAGGCTGATGCTATGGCAACAATGGTACTAAGTAAGATCACCTGTACCCATAATTTTTTAGAGATCTTGGTTATCCAGTCCACGATGAGGTCAACAAGGCCCGAATGCTGAAGGGCTTTACTAATGATGAGCACGGCTGCCACAGTGATCACTGCAGGATGGCTTAAGCCCGTAAATGCTTCTTCAGAAGGCACAACTCCAAGAATAACCAGGGTAAATAAAGCCAGAAAGGCTACAATGTCATACCTGTATTTATCCCAGATAAAAAATACCAGTGCCAATGCCAGGGTAGAAAAAACAATTATTTGCTCCATAATTTTAAAGGGGTAACTAGATATAAAAGCCCTAACTCAATTTAACCTCATCATATATTCTGATGACTAATAAATTCAGAAAAGATTATTAGAGGACAAATAACGGGAAAATAATAATATTTTATTGAAGGCATATTTTGGAGGTAAGCTCAAACCTGACAGAAATCATATACCAGAAACTTATCGGGTTATATTTTTGTATTTGAAAGTACAGATATGAAAGATAATCTCGTTCAAAAATACAATGTTGCAGGGCCGCGGTATACCAGCTATCCTACAGTGCCATATTGGGACAATCAATTTTTTACAGTTGACCGTTATAAGGAAACATTACTTAGATCTTTTAAAGAAAGCAATAGTACGGAAGGCATAAGTTTGTATATCCATTTACCTTTTTGCGAAAGCCTCTGCACTTTTTGCGGTTGCAATAAACGAATCACCAAACGCCACGAGGTAGAATCTCCTTATATTGAAACGGTCCTAAGGGAGTGGGATCTATATGTTGATTTGTTTTCTGAAAAACCAATTATTCGGGAAATACATTTGGGAGGAGGAACTCCTACCTTTTTTTCTTCAGAAAATCTTCGGTTGCTCATAGAAGGTATTTTTCAAAGATCAGGCAAAGCTGAAGATTTTGAGTTCAGTTTTGAAGGGCATCCTAATAATACAAAGACCGAACATTTGAAGGTATTATTTGATATGGGCTTCCGGCGGGTAAGTTACGGGGTGCAGGATTACAATGAGGAAGTGCAACTGGCAATTCACCGCTTCCAGCCTTTCGAAAATGTAAAAGCTGCTACAGAGAATGCCCGGAATTTGGGTTACACATCAGTGGGACATGATATTATATTCGGACTTCCGTTTCAAACGGTGGAGCACATTAAAACCACCATAGCCAAAACCCAAGAACTGATGCCGGACAGGATCGCCTTTTACAGCTATGCCCACGTGCCCTGGATAAAAGGCAACGGCCAACGCGGATTTAAAGAAGAGGACCTTCCCACCGCCGAAGTAAAACGGGAGATGTATGAAATTGGAAAACAACTGCTCGCAGAGGCAGGGTACGTAGAAATTGGGATGGATCATTTTGCCCTGAAATCAGATTACCTTTATAAGGCGGTAAAGGAGAAAAAATTGCATAGGAATTTTATGGGCTATACCACCTCAAACACGAAGGTCATGGTGGGATTGGGAGTTTCGGCCATAAGCGATAGTTGGTCTGGATTCGCACAGAATGTAAAGACCCTTGAGGAATATTATAAGGCTCTGGAAAGAGAGGAACTGCCACTTTACCGCGGCCATATTTTAACAGAAGAAGATGAGACAATACGCCGGCATATTTTACATCTTATGTGCAGGATGGAAACTGCCTGGGAAGACAAGGAATTATATTTCGGAGAAATTTTTGAGATCCTGGAAAGGTTGAAGGAAATGGAGGCAGACGGACTTGTAAAATTCGGAAAGAACAAACTGGTCATTACTGAAAAAGGCAGGCCATATGTGCGCAATGTATGTATGGCTTTTGATGTTCTTCTACAAAGGAATCAACCAGATACACAGTTATTTTCGATGACGGTTTAAGCACCAAGCATCATATTCAAGAACCAAGCACCAAGCACCAAGCACCAAGCACCAAGCTCCAAGCTCCAAGCACAAAATTTTAAGCGCCAGGAACCAAGCGCCAGTTACAAAGCACCAAATTGTAAACCCAAGCACCAACTACAAAGCACCAAGCGCCAAAATTTAAGCACCAAGCACCAAATTTAAAGCTCTGATTACCTATGAATTAAATCCTACCGCAGGTTCCTCTTTGCCGGTGATCATATATATTTATAAAAATATTTCCCGCCATATTGCGGGCTCTGTTTTTGGCTATATTGGCTCTCTCTCCTTCAAAAAGTTCATCTATAGTGCTGAACCACATATTAAGCCATTCCCCAAAATGTTTTTGTTCTATGGAATGATCAAATTTTTGATCTACCTGTTTGTGAGCCCTCATAGGATTACCCCGGTATTTTGCGACCATAAAGAGGCTGGATTCCCAAAAGTCGGTTAATTTCTCCAGGTGATGTGGCCAGTCTTTTATGGTTTCGTTGAAAAAATGGCCGATTTCCCTGTTCTCTCTCACTTTCGAATAGAATGTAGAAACCAGGGTAAAAACATCATCCCTGTTTTGAATATCTTCTTTCATATGGTGTCTAATAAATTTTAACCCGAACCTTTCTACGGTATAGAAGTGCATTAATATTTTTATTTTATTCCTCTTTACGTGTAGAAATTTAGCAACGAACCTGTCTTCGGTAGACAGGTGCACGAATATTTTGTTTTTTATTCTTTTCTCTTACGGTGTAAAAATTTAGCCACGAATGCATAAATATTATATATTATTTTTGCAACCGTGGCTTGTAACGCTTCTGGTTTATTTTATAAGACATTTCCCAGAATATAATAAAATTATATTCGTGCATTCGTGGCTAATCCAGAATTAATAATATAGCTTTTCACTCGTGGATGAAATCGGCGGGAGTATGCTAGATCTGGTATCTTAAGAACACATTATAGGCAATAAGAACAATACTTACCAGCAAGCTTATAATAAGGGAATTGAAAACGATTTTTGGTTTTAGTTGTGCAAGTACACTGGCATTATAAGTCATACAAACCACTACCACCAGAAATAACTGGATCATCTGTGTAAGATCATGCCCATTCATTAAAATTACCAGCGCCGCTGCAGATCCTAGACAACTTGATAAAATAACGGCAATTGCAGAGTATCCAACGTAAAGGTCTTCAAAATCCTTGTACAAAATATTGTAGAGTTTCATAATACATGGTTTTAAGATTATGAAATAAAATTATGAATAGAAGCCCTGAAAAAATATGACCGGGATCATAAAACCCGGAGTTTTTAAAAGATAAAAATTTGATTGTTAAGCTATTGATCTCTAAGGCTAGCGATACACTTTTCGGTTCAGGATCTTTAACTCTCCTTTTTTCTCCAGGGACTTGGTGGCCCTTATTACGGTTTCAACACGTAATCCGGTGAGATCGGCTATTTGCTGCCGGGTGAGGTCAACCTTGAATGAGAATTTTTCTTCCTGCTTGTGTACGTGTTTTTTAAGGTAATCCAGGATTCGTAAGATCCGGTGTTCCGGCTCCTGGCTGGAAATCTCTGAGGCCATGATGGCTTTATAGAAGAGGCGCTTTGCCAGGGTTTGGGTAACTTCAAGATGAACTGCGGGATTGGAAGTAAGCAATTCCAGGAATTTTTTTTTGTGTAGCTGAATGATCTCGCAATCTGATATTGCTTCAGCATTGGCAGGATATTTTACATTGGCAAATAGTGGGGGTTCTCCAAAACTTTCTCCTGCGGAAAAGATACCCTGAATAAATTCTTTTCCGTCAAGGTTGAAATTGTTCATTTTCACCTCTCCTGAAACTACCTGGTAATAATTCAAAGCATTTTCCCCTTCCCTGAAAAGTTGATCTCCTTTATTATACATGTTTTTCTTTGCACCGAAATCAAGCAGAAGGTTTTCCTGGATCATTTATGATGTTTACTGATGGGATTTCACCAATTGAACAATTTCCGCTTTTTGCAGAACACCCGATTGCCGCCATATTTGCTCTCCGTTTTTAAATAAGATAAGGGTAGGTACGCCCTTAACCTGATATTTTCCTGCCAGAGCCTCATTTTTGTCTACGTCTATCTTTACAATTTTCACCCCTTCACCCAATTCGCTTTTCGCATCTTCAAGAATGGGAGCAAGCATTTTACAAGGTCCACACCAGTCTGCATAAAAATCTACGAGTACAGGTTTATCATCTTTAATTATTTCACTGAAGTTACTTTTCATCACCTTAGTTTTTTATTCTTCTTACAAGTTATTGAATTTGCCCGTATGGTATAGCCAAATTAGCTTTTGTTTAATATCGGAAATTTTTAATTGGATTATATACCAATTCTTCAGACCTGGATGTGAAGTCTCTCAAAAGTGGCTTTTTCCAACTCTTCCCTATGATCGGGGTGCGCAATTGAAATAAGTGCTTTGGCCCGTTGTTTCAGGTTTTTTCCATAAAGATCTACCACGCCATATTCTGTTGCGATGTAATGCACGTGGGCCCGGGTAGTAGTTACTCCTGCACCTTCTTTTAGATAAGGAACGATCTTAGAAATTCCTTTGTTGGTGATCGATGGCGTTGCTATTATAGCCTTTCCGCCTTCAGATAAAGATGCTCCTCTTATGAAATCCATTTGCCCTCCCACCCCGGAATATTGGTATTTTCCTATAGTATCTGCACACACCTGGCC
>JAGXIL010000060.1 GCA_024635655.1 Gillisia sp.
ATCATCTACTTTAAAAGCCACAGGCCTTCCGGACTCAGACAGGATATATTCGGTTTTATAATTGATCACATTTTCGAACATATTAATAGGTGCCGGATCCAGTGCACTTTCTATCCGGCCCATTTTTCCAACGGCAATTTCCACTTCGGGAATATCTGTAACAGCAATATCCAGTTGCCGCAGGGTTTGATGAGATGCTTCAACCCCGGCATGTGGCATGGAGGTAGGCATTAATAAAAAACTACCTTCATTTAAGGACGGCATAAATTCTTTTCCCACCCCCGGAAAAGTATGCGCCATTCCAGACCATACCGCGGTGGTTCTAACGTTAACTCCCACCTTGTCAAAACCATTGGCAACAAATCCGAAGATCTTTGGAAAACCCAGCCAGATCATGACCCCAAATAAAATGGTGATCACAGGCACCAGTAAGAAAGTCCCTTTATTCTCAAGACACCAGTTCAAAATAGGCCGGTAAAATCTTACGATGCTCATCAGCACCCCAAGTGTAATTGCCAATAGAACGATAACAAAAAGATAATTGGCGAACAGGGAATTGGTATAGCCTAATGGCAACCACTCCTGGGTAAGGAAAAATAAAGTCGTTGCCAGGATAATGAATAAGGTGATCTTATTGGAATATTTACCAAGGAATTCAGGGTTTCTGTCTTCGAATAATCTTACCAGCCCAATTACCACCAGGGCTAAAGGAAGCCAAAACGAGAAATAGATTGCCAGAAACAATCCTAACAAGATCAGCGAAATATTCCAGATCCTTTGTGCTTTCTCCCTATGAATTCGGAAATTGAATGCGTAATATGAAAGCATAGGCAGGATCATGATCCCCAGAACAAAAGATGCTGCAAGGGCAAAGGTCTTCGTGAAGGCCAGGGGGCGGAATAATTTTCCTTCCGCATTTTCCATGAAGAAGACAGGAAGAAAACTAACAATAGTAGTAGCCAGGGCCGTGGTCACAGCGGGCGCTACCTCAATGGTTGCTTTATTGATCACGGCAAGCAGGCGCGAACCTGTGGCTCCGCGGTTCTTTTTCATCTCCAGGTGCCGTATCGTATTTTCCACAAAAACGATCCCTACATCTACCATGACCCCAATGGCTATGGCAATTCCTGAGAGAGCAACCACATTGGCATCTACTCCAAAGTAGCGCATGACTATAAAGGTCATCAATACCGCCACTGGTAGTAAACTGGAAATTAACAGGGAGGCCCTCAGGTTGAGCACCAGGACTATGATCACCAGGATACTTATCAGGATCTCGTGGGACAAGGCTTCCTCCCAAGTACCCAAAGTTTCCTGGATAAGTTCTGTCCTGTCGTAAAATGGAACAATGGTTAATTTACTTACAGTTCCATCGGCAAGAGTTTTTTGAGGCAATCCGGCAGAGATCTCCTGAATTTTATCTTTGGTGTTCTGGATCACTTCCAGCGGATTGGATCCATACCTTGCTACCACGACCCCACCTACTACTTCGGCTCCTCCTTTGTCAAGAACTCCCCTCCTTTCAGCCGGTCCAAGGGTCACCCTCCCCAGGTCCCGAACGAGCACGGGTGTATTCTCATTCACTGCTACAACAGTATTCTCTATGTCTTCTATAGATTCAATATAGCCCAACCCCCGGACCATGTACTCAACTTTGTTTATTTCGAGAGTTTTGGCACCTATATCCCGGTTTGAATTTTGCACTGCCATCATCACCCGGTCTATTCCCAGTCCATAGGCCCGCAAGGCATCGGGATCAACATCGATCTGGTATTCCTGGACGAACCCACCAACTGAAGCAACTTCAGAAACCCCGGAAGCGGAACTTAGCCCAAGTTTCACATAGTAATCCTGGATCCTGCGCAGCTCGTGAAGATCCCAGCCTCCCGTTACATTGCCCTCTGCATCTCTTCCTTCCAGGGTATACCAGTATACCTGTCCCAGCGCCGTAGCGTCAGGGCCCAGGGTAGGCTGCACTCCTTCGGGAAGCAGGTCTCCCTGCAGGGAATTCAGTTTTTCCAGAACCCGGGTGCGGGACCAGTAGAATTCCACACCTTCTTCAAAAATGATGTAAATACTGGAAAACCCAAACATGGAGGTACTCCTTATGGATTTCACTCCGCTTATTCCCAGTAAGGAAGAAGTCAACGGATAAGTGATCTGGTCCTCAATATCCTGAGGAGACCGGCCCGGCCAGTCGGTGAAAACAATTTGCTGATTTTCCCCAATATCGGGAATAGCATCAACCGGCACGGGATCATTGGGGAGGAAACGGGTATCCCAGTCAAAGGGAGCAGTAACCATACCCCAGGCGATAAACGCCGCCAGAACCAAAATGGTTATAAGCCGGTTGTATAGAAAATAGGAAATAAATTTTTTGAACATCCAAATTGATTATTTAATGACAAAATCCTTCAGGACATTGAAATGCCAGGCTGTGGCCAGATCAATGGGAAGTGCGATCAGAAAATATCCTGATCATAAATTGCATTAAATGATCAAATTAGAAAAACCTGGTCCAGCACCTGTATATCGGTGACCAGTAAAGGTGGAGAGTAATATTTAAAAGGGACAACCTCTAATGGGGCTCCTTCAAAAAGATTTATAAAAGAATGGGTAAAAGTGGTAAGAAAAACCTGTTGATCAAGATCCAGGGATTGAAAAGAGATCTTCAATTCATCCTGGCCATCAACCGCTGTTTTTTCATTGGTACAGCAGGAATCTTCAGCAGAAGCTGATTCGGAATGCATATCCATGCCGCAGGTTTTTGCTTCAGAGAAAACGGCTTTATCAACAAGGATGCTTCCGCAGAAATGTTTATCTACAGTAAACGAGAACGTAGACATCAACACCAAAAGGGCTAATGTAAGTGAAAGCGTTTTATGTAATGGTCTTTCCATGAAGCGTCAAAGGTAAGCAAAAATTTGTTTCAGTGTATATATTGCCTGATCCGAAAGAGTTGTAAATCCCTCTCGTGTACAAAAATAGGCTCTTCAGAGTCTGCGGACTTTAGTTTTTAAGGGAATTACTTTCAAATTTATTGCCCTGGCGTACAACTAACCTATAGTAATAAAAAGCCGGTAAAAGAATGATCACAAAAATAGGTTGAATGAGAAATCTTCTCACATAGAACAACGCAAGAAAATTCTGGTTCTCTATGGTTAGGATCAAAAACATAAAAACAGGGAAAGCAATAAGGAACAAGATCAAATAGAGATAAATCGAAAACTTGAGAATGCCGGCATCAAAAAAGGCAATATATATTATTGCCAGGGAAATTATGCTGTTAAGGAAAAACCTGTAAAAGACGTGTAGCAGTAATTCTGTGGTTTCAAAAGTGGGGATCCTGTCCTGAAGATAATTTGAACTGAAGAATTCTAATAACGGATCATAAAAGAGCCAGGATTCGAAATACCTGATCAATACCAGAAATGCTACCAGAAAGGCAATGCCTAAAGCTCTATACCCTATTTTCATGAACGGTGGTTTTAGAAAATATCCGAACCCAGATTATCCACAAAATAAAAACGGTTCCGTAAATAATTAGGGGGAAAATAATGCTGTGCAAGAATTCGGTGTACTGAGGATATTCATAGACTCCAATAGAGAGTATAGCTATTCTCACAATGTTCATAACATAGATAATTACCGCACCTGCAAATATGTAAAGCAGTGTAGTCTTCCATTTAGCGAAAAAAGATAGCACAAACGCAGCGAAAAGGATGATGATGCTAATGGAATTACATCCTTCTACAACCCTCACCAAAAAATAATCATTGACAAAAAGTTTCATAGATGCTTCTTGCTGGTGCGGGGCAATTCTGGAAGAATATCCCAAGGTCTCAATAACAGCCTCGCTTTGAACCGCTACCAGATAAGTGAAAAAATCGGGATAATATTGATCTGAACCAGACATCTCCAGGTAAATATTATAGAACAGGGTTAAAATAAAATAGCTTCCCAGGAAGATGAGAATGAACCGAAGTACCGATTTATATTTATTAAATAGCTGGAGCAAGAAAGAACCTGTTTTAACAAATTTATATAAAATTGAAAGCTAAGAAACTTATTATTTAAATACTTTTACAAAAATTTTAAACGCTATGTCCCTTCAGGAATTAAAACCAAAAGTTGAAGCTATATTACAGGATACAAACAAAACTACAGACCAGCGCCTGCAGGAGGTTTGTGAACTGTTAAAAGAAAATATCTCCTATTACAACTGGGTAGGATTCTATTTCAAAAATGGCAACAAAGAGGAATTAAAGCTGGGGCCATACGCAGGTGAACCTACAGATCATACAATTATACCTTTTGGAAAAGGCATTTGCGGCCAGGTTGCCGTTTCAAACCAGAATTTCGTAGTGCCCGATGTACAGGCACAGGATAATTATATTGCCTGCAGCATTAATGTAAAAGCTGAGATCGTAGTACCTTTATTTGTACATGGTGAGAACGTAGGCCAGATCGATATCGACTCCAACACCCCCGATCCTTTCACTGAAGAAGATGAACGGTTTCTGGAGTGGGTCAATGAAAAAGTGGCGGAGGTGATTTAAAGTTCCTTTTCTCAGTTGTCGGTTCTCAGTTGTCGGTATGTTCAGGCATAAAAATTCCGGAGAAGAAGAGTGGAGAGTGGAAAGTGGAGAGAGGAAAGTCTGGACGGGATATAATCGTCTATTAGTGTATAATACGTCCCGGGTAAAAAAATATTCTGCGAAAATCCGCGAATTCAGCGGGAGATAAAAGGGAAAGAATTCTCTGTTGCCGGTTCTCAGAATTGGAATTTGGGGTTTAGTTTTCCGTTTCAAGTTTTCAGTTTGTTTTTTCTGCGGAGTCTGCGGATTTAAGATCTGCGAATTCAGCGGGAAACAGAAGCCGCAAATGCACGAATATTATTTTGTCTCTTTGTAGTTTTCAAAACCTAAACCTGTAAAAGAAAACAGAATTAAATTTTTGTTTTTGGAATTTGGAATTTGAATTTTTGGAATTTAAACTTACATCCCCGTCCGTATAGCCTCTACCGGATCTAATTTAGATGCCGAGATTGCCGGGATGATCCCTGAGATCAACCCTATTACAGCAGAAACTGCGGTACCCACGAACATATTCCATGGAGACAACACAAATTCAAATTCCCCTGTAAAGGTGGAGGCCCCAATTGACACCAGCCACACCAGAAACAGCCCTACCAGCCCGCCAATAACAGATAGTATTACGGCTTCAAAAAGGAACTGGAACAGGATAAATTTATTCTTAGCGCCAAGGGATTTTTGGATCCCGATAAGATTCGTTCTTTCTTTTACACTCACAAACATAATATTGGCAATCCCAAATCCGCCCACCAGGAGCGAAAATCCGCTGATGATAAGTCCTATAAAATTCATCTGACTCGTGATATTGTCAATAAGATCTGCAAAACCCTGTAATTGATTCACAAAAAAGTTATCTATTTCATCGGGTTTTAGTCCTCGGTAGCTTCTTAATTGTTGAGTTACCTGTGCAATAAATTCTGCATTATCAACATTTGATTCAGGTTTAATGGTAATTTGAGGAAAGGAAGATCTGTTGTTATCGCCATAGATCCGGCGGGCCACATTTGCGGGAAGGATCACAAATTCATCTTTAGAATTGCCAAAAAGATTTGCCCCCTCCTTTTCAAGGACCCCTATTACTTCAAATCTTCTTCCGTACAGGCGAACTTCCTTACCCATGGGGTCAAGATCTCCAAAGAGGTTTGTGGCAATGGCATTTCCCAAAACCACAACCGGAGCTCCGCTAACAGATTCAGATTCATTAAAAAACCTGCCTTTTTCGAACTCCAGAGCCTCTATGTTATAATATCCTTCTGTTATTGGTAAAATGGCAACTCCTGTGATAGTCTTGTCTCCGGCCTTGAGCGTTTCCCGTGGTACATTCATGGAAAAACTTATAGCCTCAATATCCAGCATGTTCCTCTGCAAATATTGATACTCGTCATAGGATACATCCGGAAATTGCTCCCGCTTCCAGGAGGGAACATCCGTGGGTCCAAATTTGAACCGCATTAAAATGATGGTACTGTTATCTAAAGAGCTTAAGCTTCCTTTAATTTCTCTTTCCAGGGAATCTACCGCTGCAAGCACCGCGATGATCGAAAAAATTCCAATGGTCACACCCAAAAGCGATAAAAAAGTCCTTAGCTTATTATTCTTTAATGCATTAATAGCAAAATTGAAACTTTCACTTAGCAACCTTAAATAAATCAACATAGTAAAGACAGGTGTTTTGCGTGTATTAACCATAAGACGCTCCCCCTTGTTATTCGTTACAATTTTTTTAAGAAATAAAAGCGGAGATCTTTAGATTTTATAGTGATTTACTTACTTTTGCAAGCTTAACAAACACATCAGAATGAACGGTTTAAAATTAGCAAAATCTGCACTTATTTCGGTTTTTAATAAAGATGGGCTTGCACCCATCGTAAAAAAGCTGGATACCCTGGGAATCCGGATTTTTTCCACGGGTGGTACAGAGCAATTTATCAAAGATCTTGGTATAGAAGTGACCCCTGTAGAAGATTTGACCTCTTATCCCTCCATATTGGGAGGCCGTGTCAAAACTTTGCACCCAAAAGTCTTCGGTGGAATTTTAAATCGGCAGGATAACCCCGGTGATGTTGCAGAAATGAAGGAATTTGAGATCCCCCAAATTGACATTGTGATCGTGGACCTTTATCCCTTTGAACAAACCGTTGCCTCAGGAGCTTCTGAAGAAGATATTATTGAAAAAATTGACATCGGCGGAATTTCTCTTATCCGTGCAGCAGCTAAGAACTTTAAAGATGTGATCTGTGTTTCCTCGGTTGATGATTATTCAGATTTTCTTGAGTTGATCTCAAAGAATGAAGGAGAAACCAGCATCGATGACCGGAAGCGTTTCGCAGCAAAGTCCTTCAATGTTTCCTCTAATTACGATACTGCCATCTTCAACTTTTTCAATACTGAAGAAAAGGTATTTAAACAAAGCTTTACCACCGGCAAGGAATTGCGATACGGGGAAAACCCACATCAACGCGGAACCTTCTACGGCGATTTTGAAGCGATGTTCGATCAGTTACACGGGAAGGAATTATCATACAATAATTTGCTTGACGTAGATGCAGCCGTGAATTTGATGAATGAATTCAAAAATGACGCACCTACTTTCGCTATTTTAAAACATAACAACGCCTGCGGACTTGCGCAAAGGGAAAATCTCGTAGATGCTTATAAAGATGCTTTGGCGGGAGACCCCGTTTCAGCTTTTGGCGGGGTTTTGATAAGCAATGTAGAAATAGATACCGCTACTGCTGAAGAAATCCACAGTTTATTTTGTGAGGTAGTGATCGCGCCTTCTTATTCTGAAAAAGCGCTGGAAATTTTATCCGGAAAGAAGAACAGGATCATACTGGTTCAAAAAGAAGTAGAACTGCCTAACCAACTCGTTCGCACATGCTTAAACGGAGTGCTGGTACAGGACAGGGATAACAAGACCGATAACAAAGAGGAATTGACACGGGCAACCCACAATAAACCTTCTTCAGAAGAGTTAAATGACCTGATATTTGCTTCCAAGATTTGCAAGCACACAAAATCCAACACCATCGTTTTAGTTAAAAACAAACAGTTACTTGCCAGTGGCACCGGCCAAACTTCCAGAGTAGATGCTTTAACACACAGTATTGAGAAAGCAACGGCCTTTAATTTTGACCTTTCAGGTTCAGTAATGGCCAGTGATGCCTTTTTCCCTTTTCCAGATTGTGTGGAGATCGCAGGGACTGCGGGAATAACTGCTGTAATTCAGCCCGGTGGATCTATAAAAGATCAATTAAGCATTGATTATTGCAACAATAATAATATTGCTATGGTGATGACGGGAACACGCCATTTTAAACATTAATTTTTACTACATTTACCTAACCTCAACAAAGATAATATGGGATTTTTCGATTTTCTCATTGAAGAAATAGCAATAGATTTAGGAACAGCGAATACATTGGTGATCCACAACGATAAAGTAGTTGTAGACAGCCCTTCAATAGTTGCCCGGGACAGAACAACCGG
>JAGXIL010000061.1 GCA_024635655.1 Gillisia sp.
ATGCCTCACTTACTGATGGCGGGTGCTACCGGACAGGGGAAATCTGTAGGACTTAATGCAATTCTTACCTCCCTGCTTTATTGTAAACATCCTGCCGAAGTCAAATTTGTGCTGGTAGATCCAAAGAAAGTGGAACTTACTCTTTTCAATAAGATAGAAAGACATTACCTGGCTAAACTTCCTAACACAGAAGATGCAATAATAACAGACAATACCAAGGTTATAAATACCCTGAATTCCCTTTGTATTGAAATGGATGACCGTTACAATCTTTTAAAAGATGCGATGGTGAGGAACATCAAGGAATACAATGTGAAATTTAAGGCCCGAAAATTAAATCCTGAAAATGGTCACAAATTCCTTCCCTATATCGTTTTGGTGGTTGATGAGTTTGCAGATCTTATCATGACTGCAGGAAAAGAGGTTGAAGCTCCTATTGCACGTTTGGCACAGCTGGCAAGGGCTATTGGGATCCATTTGATCATCGCTACACAACGGCCTTCGGTGAATGTGATTACCGGGATAATAAAAGCCAACTTCCCTGCACGTATCGCCTTTAGGGTAACATCAAAAATAGATTCCCGTACAATTCTAGACAGCCAGGGTGCAGATCAATTGATAGGGCGCGGGGACATGCTATTTACCCAGGGAAATGATTTGATAAGGCTACAGTGTGCCTTTGTTGACACCCCGGAAGTTGACAGGGTAACAGAATTCATAGGCTCTCAAAAGGCCTATCCGGATGCTCACCTCCTTCCCGAGTATGATAATGAGGAAAGTGGCACAGGTCTTGATATTGACGTAAGTGAACGCGATAAACTGTTTCGCGAAGCCGCTGAAGTCATTGTTATAGCCCAACAAGGATCTGCATCTTTACTGCAACGTAAACTTAAATTAGGTTACAACCGCGCAGGAAGAATAATTGATCAACTCGAAGCCGCAGGAGTTGTGGGACCTTTTGAAGGAAGCAAGGCAAGGCAGGTTTTAGTAACAGATATGGTATCGCTGGATCAACTACTAAATAATGAATAGCTTTATTAAACAAATTGTAATGAAAAATTTTTCCATTTTTATAATAGCCCTGCTAAGTGTTTTTTCAATAAATGCACAAAATTCTGATAAGGCCGAAAACCTGTTAAACGAGGTAAGCGCTAAAGTAAACTCATACGACAATATGGTTGTAGATTTTAAATACAGCCTTGAAAATCTTGCCGAGAATGTAAGTCAGGAAACACGGGGGGATGTAAGTATAGACGGTGATAAATATGTTTTAAACCTTATGGGTACCACTCAGATCTTTGATGGAGATAAAATATACACTGTTATTCCTGAAGATCAGGAAATCAATATTTCTACTTACGTTGAGGAAGATGACAATAATATTACACCTTCCAAAATGTTTACTTTTTATAATGATGGGTACAACTACAAATGGGACATTGCCCAGGATGTGAAGGGAAGAAAGATACAGTACATTAAACTAACGCCAATAGACAGCAATGCTGAAGTTAAAAATATTTTATTGGGTATAGACAGCCAGACCAAACATATATACAATATGATCCTGACACAGGATAATGATACCAAGATAACTATTACTGTAAAGAGTTTTAAGACCAATCAACCTCTGGCTAAGAATCTTTTTACCTTTTCTGAAGGGCGTTATAAAGATTACTACATCAACAGGCTGGATTAACTTTGAAAATACTTGACCGGTACATATTTGTAAGTTACTTAAAAACATTTATAACAGTTTTTGTTATACTCATGTTCATCTTTGTACTCCAGACTATATGGCTTTACATAGGTGAACTTGCCGGAAAAGACCTTGATGCAGGAATTATTTTAAAGTTCCTGCTCTATTTTTCCCCAAAATTGATCCCCCTAGTACTTCCTCTTACCATTTTGCTGTCTTCCATCATGACCTTTGGAAGCTTTGCTGAAAACTATGAATTCGCAGCTATGAAATCTTCCGGGATTTCTCTTCAACGGGCTATGAGAAGCCTTACTGCATTCATAGTTCTAATTAGTTTGACTGCATTTTTCTTTGCCAATAATGTCATTCCTGCCGCTGAATTCAAATCCATAAATCTAAGAAAGAACATTGCCCAATTGAAACCGGCTATGGCAATCTCTGAAGGAGTATTTAATGATGTAGGTGATTTTAATATTAAGGTGGAAAACAAATATGGAGACAATGATCGGTTTTTAAATGACGTGATCATTCACCAAAAATCAACTTCAGACGGGAATTTGACGGTAATTAAAGCAAAAACGGGAGAACTTGTAGGGAGTACAGACAGTGAGATACTTTCACTTATTCTCAGGGATGGAAATCATTATAATGACGTTCCGCAGAATGATCCGGCCAAACGCGCCAACAAACCCTTTACAAAAAGTTATTTTGAGGAATATGTTATCAATATAGACATTTCCAATTTTAATGATGTTGACATGGAGGATGAAAATTACCGCAACTCCCAAAACATGCTTAAGATCTCTGAACTTTCCCAGAGTATTGATTCCTTTTCCACATCTATAAATGAAGAAAGACAACGCTTTTCAAATACCATTTATTTGCGTACCGGGGCAACCCAGTTCGCAAATAACTACACTCCCAAAGATACGGTTCCGGCCATTGAGAATTCTGTTCTGGAATTGTATGATGCAGAGAAATCCCTGCAAATTGTGAATCTGGCTTTAGGAACGGTAAATGGTATAATGGCAACAGTAGATGTAAAAAAGCAGGAATTCAGAAACAGCGCAAAGCAGCTAAACAAGTTTGAGATTGCCCTGCACGATAAATATGTACTCGCTCTGGCCTGTATCGTATTGTTTTTTGTCGGGGCCCCTCTTGGAGCCATTATTCGTAAAGGAGGTATGGGTTTACCTATGGTCATCGCGATCTTAATATTCCTGACTTATCACTTTATAGGGATCTTTGCCAAAAACAGCGCAGAAGAAGGAACAATAAGTCCTATTTTGGCCTCCTGGCTTTCCACTTTAATTATGTTACCTCTTGGTGTATTTTTCACCTACAGGGCGACTACAGATCAAGGTTTGATTGGCTTTGGGAATATAGCAGAGCCTATAGGCAAACTGATCAAAAAATTGTTTAATAGAAGGAAAGAAACAAATTAGATTAAATACCTTTGCAGCCTCAATTAAATTTAAATGGCCTACAATACTTCAACTCCTAATAAAATTGTTCTTCATACTATAAAGGAAGCAATAGATGATATTCGTGATGGAAAGATCATCATTGTGGTAGACGATGTAGACCGTGAAAATGAAGGGGACTTTCTCGCAGCTGCTGAAAAAGTCACTCCCGAAATGATCAATTTTATGGCCACTCATGGCCGGGGATTGATATGTGCCCCTATAACAGAAGAAAGATGTAAGGAGCTTAAGCTGGAAATGATGGTAGGGAATAATACCGATCCCATGGAAACTGCTTTTACCATCTCTGTTGACCTTAGAGGAAAAGGAGTGACTACAGGAATTTCCGCTTCAGACAGGGCCAAGACCATTCAAGCTTTAATTGATAATGAAACAAGGCCATTTGACCTAAGCAAGCCCGGACATATATTTCCGTTGAAAGCAAAAGAAGGTGGGGTGTTGCGAAGAACGGGCCATACTGAAGCGGCAATAGACTTTGCCCGTTTGGCCGGTTTCCAGCCTGCCGGGGTCATTGTTGAAATTATGAATGAAGATGGAACAATGGCACGGCTTCCACAATTATTGGAAGTTGCCAGTAAGTTCAATTTGAAAATAGTTTCTATTGAAGATCTCGTAGCCTACAGAATGCAGCACGATTCCCTTATTGAGAAAAAGGAGGATTTTGATATTCAAACCCGCTTCGGAACATTTAGGTTAAGAGCCTATAAACAAACTACAAATAACCAGATACACCTTGCTCTTACAAAGGGCTCCTGGAAACCTTCTGAAGAGATCCTGGTGAGGGTAAACTCCACCCTGGTAAACAATGATATCTTAGGAACCCTTACCAATAATGCTGATAAGAAACTGGACACCATGTTCCGGGCCATTAATGAGGAGGGACGAGGTGCCATTGTGTTTATAAACCAGGGGAGCCAATCGCTTAATTTACTAAACAGGCTAACAGAGCTAAAGGAACGCCAGAAAAGAGGTGAAATTAAAGCCCCACCAATTATTATGGATAGCAAAGATTTTGGTATTGGAGCTCAGATCCTTCACGACCTCGAAATTCACAAGATCAAATTGCTTTCTAATGCCCAAAAAACAAAACGTGTAGGAATGATAGGCTATGGTCTTGAAATAACCGAATACGTAAAATATTAAAAGTTGGCACTACTTAGCTGAAGGCGGAATTTCAATTATAACATCTGAAAGGGAGCGACGCACTTTTTTAAATTCAGAAAAAACATCATCCTCTGCCCGGTAACCTACCGGAAGAACAAGGACAGATCGCAAATTCATCTCATCCAGCCCAAGTAATTTATCGTAATTTTCAGGTTCAAAACCTTCCATTGGGCAAGCATCAATAGCTTCTGTAGCACAAACGGTCATGAGAGTGCCTAAAGCGAGATAGGCCTGATTTGTAGCCCATAGTTTGATCTCATCTACAGGTTTCTTTTCAAAATCTCCAATCAAAAAATCTTTGAACGGACTCAGTATTTCTTTTGGAGTAGCTCTTATCCTGTGAACCAGGTTAAAATACTTTTCAATAAATTCCTTATCTACCCCCTCTTCTATACAAATGATCAGAACATGAGAGGCCGTGGCTATCTGCTTCTGGTTCATAGAAAATAAAACCAGTTTTTCCTGTAGCGTTTTATCTTGTACAACAACAAGTTTTATAGGCTGTAAACCGTAGGAGGTGGCAGTTAAATTAAAAGCATTTTTTAGTACTTCAATTTTTTGAGGCGGTAGAAGTTTTTCGTTGTCAAATTTTTTAGTGGCATATCGCCACTTTAAGGCATTAATATTATCCATTTTCTTATTCTCCTGTTTCAATTGCAAATTTAAACAATACTTTAGCCATCTGGAAAGATCTGTATTGATTCTAGCAATAGCCGTACTGTTTTACCCCTTGTTTATTATTTAATGCTTAAAATAAATAATACTTTTAATGAAAATGCGTTAATAAGCTTTCTTTATGACCAAGCTTAAAAGAATATCTCTTGTTTTCCTCCTTGTACTAACCTTTGGCTTGATCCTGATCTTGGGGCTAAGCGTCTATATTTTCCAGGCAACAAATTCCCGCACCTTTACTACTATAGAATCCTTGCCGGCAGCTCATACTGTAATTATTTTGGGAGCCAGTGTATATTCTGATGGTACCCTGTCTCCAATACTGCAGGACAGGGTAGATACAGGTTTAAAATTGTACAGGAACGGGAAAGTTAAAAGATTTCTTTTAAGTGGAGATAACCGCAGCAAGGATTATGATGAAGTGAACGCCATGCGTAACTACCTGGTAGATCTGGGGGTTCCCTACTCCCACATCTATATAGACCCGGCAGGAATTGATACTTATGACAGCATGTACAGGTCTAATGCCGTATTTGAGGTTCCCAGCGCTATAGTGGTAACCCAGCAATTTCACCTTCCCAGAACCTTATTTATTGCTAAAAACCTGGGACTGAGTTATCGCGGTTATCCCGCAGAATCAAATAATTATATAACTGAAGATCATTTAATACGCAGAGAAAAATTAGCCAACTTTAAAGCCTTATACGAAATTATTTCAAATCAGATCCCCGCGGCCATGGGTGAAAAAATTCCAGTAACTAATACAGATCTTTAAATAAAAGCAATTAATTAAATTTTAATATCTTTAATTATCTAACTAACTAAAAATAAAAAAAATATGTTACAATGGATTCTTCACATTTTCATCGATGCTGCAATTTTGCTTGTCGCAGCAAATTACATGAGCAAAGTTGAACTCAAAGGATTTAAAACTGCTATTATTGTTGCTCTTGTCATTGGTATATTCAGCGGATTAATAGCTCTTATTCTTAATATTTTCACTCTTGGTCTTTTCTACTTTATAGGCTTAGGTTTGATTATTAGAATAATTGGTAATGCTATTATTATTGAAATAGCCGATAAAGTAAGTAAAGATTTTAAGACCGTAGGCTTCCTTCCTTCCTTATGGCTGGCAATTATACTGGCGATCGTAGGTGGTATAATTGATGCTATTTTATTTTAAAAAAAAATTCCATATTGAAAGAGGCCGTCTAATAACTATTTTAGACGGCCACTTCTTTTATATTATATGGTTATTGCATTAACTTTTAAAAATCTTAATTTGATGTTATAACTCCTTCCGCAGGATTGCGTTTTTTTATCTTTGCCAATTAAAATATTGCTATGATAAAATTGATCGTAACCGATATGGACGGGACCTTACTAAACGATAAGCACGAGATCCATCCTGATTTCTGGGAAATAGAAGAAGCCCTGGCTGAAAAAGATATTTTTTTAGCTGTTGCCAGCGGAAGACAGTATTATAATCTGGAGTCCAACTTTAGCCGCATCAAAAACAGGATGATCTTTTTTGCTGAAAATGGAACTCATGTTGTCCATAAAGGGAAAGAACTATACGTAAACCCACTAGACTCTGAAGCTGCCATTAAATTTATTAGAATAGGAAGAGAAATAAAAGACGTTCAATTGGTGCTTTGTGGCAAAGAATCGGCATATGTCGAAAGTAAAGACGAAAAGTTTATTAATGAGATTAGCAAATACTATAAGAGGCTGAAATATGTCGAAGATCTTACTTCTGTAAAAGACACTATACTCAAGGTGACAATTTGTGACTGGGCGGGAGTGGAAGAAAACAGCTACCACTCATTTAAAGAATTTGAAAAAGATTATAAAGTTGCCATTGCAGCAAGGATCTTTATTGATATCACTTCCCTTTCCGCAAATAAAGGCAATGCAATTAAAGAGGTACAGGAGAAACTGAATATTTCCCCTGAGGAGACTTTGGTGTTCGGAGATTATTTAAATGATCTGGAAATGATGCAGAATGCCAAATACAGTTATGCTATGAAAAATGCCCACACTGAAATTCTGGATATCAGTACTCACGTAACAGAATTTGACAACAATGAAAATGGGGTTCTAAGAACCATCAGGTCTTTAGGATTGCTGGAAAATAAAGAATTGAAAGAGGTTATTAGGTAAATGGCTTAAACTTAGATTTTGGCAGTTGCTGAATTTTCTAATTTCTAATTTATGATAATATTAGTGCTGTCAAGGCCGGTATTTCCCGTGGCCGGATCAAAAGCATAGACGGTTACATTAAAGTTTCCATTTGGAAAAAATATTTTACCTGAAAAAGTACTTGGTTTATCTCCTATCTTTAGTGGAAGATCTTGATCTTTTTCACCTTCCTGCGAAATTATTGCAGTCACTTCATATTTGTCGGCATCCCATATTCCGCCACTGGTAACAGGACATCCGCACATCATTACCACATTAGCCGTAATATCAATTTCTTTTTCTGAAGCTATTCGTTCATGGGTTTGAGGAGATAAGATATCAACCACAAAACCCGGAACTTCTAAAACAACCCCATCCCCGATAATATCTTTGCCGGGAATGATCCAAAGCTGCGTGCTCGATTTAACGGCAGCCTGCTTCTTTTGAAAGGGGGCAATAGCTTCTATAGTGACAAAAACAGGTTTGTCAATTTCAAGAACCGCCAGAAAACCTGCGGTTTTATCATCGGTCAATTGCATTCCCCTTTCAAGGGGTGCCTTCATGATCAAATCTGTTTCACCTGTACTTCCCTTTGTCAATCCTTCTGTAAGAACCCTTCCTGTAGTTTCTTCTTTGACTATGATCTTCGCCCCCCCAATAGAGCTGCCAATGAATTTTGCGTCTTTAGATTGTACCCTTATCATTACTGAGGTCTCCTCCTGTGCATTAACATGTGCAGGAAGCAGGAGATAGAAAAGTGCTATTAATAATGATCCTTTAAAAATTTGATTTTGCATTTTAAACTTTTTAATTCTAAAATTAGTTATAAATATCATCTCACCACTAGAACCTCCTCAATGTCTTCCTCCTCCTGTATAAAGTTTCGCTCATCTTTCATATATCTTCTTACATAGTCTTTGATGGTATCCATCTCTGCTTCGGTAAGAAGGTTTGAATCAGGATCTGTAAATAGACTAAACCATGGCGCCTCATCATCGTAATTATATTCTCCAAACACCATAAAAGGGGTTCCGTTCCTTACTACAATATTTCCGGCCTTATCCAATTTCCATTGCTCTGCCCAATCATAAATATATTTAGCATCTTCCATATCCAGCCGTACACAGGCATGACTTGCAGGAAATCCAGGCAGCAAATATTGATGCACACCCACTCCTTCAAAGTTCATGAAATTAAAGTAGTAAGGCAGGATCCAGTCTGAATTCACCGTACTGATCTTTCGCTTGGCTTTGTAATTTCCGTAGTGCAGGCCGTTTGGAGTAGGTGTGGACAACTTCCCTGAACTTACGGGTCCCCATTTAATCAAATTGCCATTTTCATACAATCCAAACGCCTGCACTCTCTGGGATATAATAACAGATTTAGGAATGGAGTCCAGGAGGCTAAGGTTTTCAGGAAAAGGCGAATATTTAATTACATCTGTAATTAAAGTATCCGGAATAATAAGTTTTGTCCCTACTCCCACCCTAACTTTTTCGATCCTATTAAGAGCAAATATGAAACGCTGTTCCTCCTCAGAAAATCTTGTATACAGGCTGTCAAGCTCTTCCGTAGTGGCAAGGGAATCAACAAAATAATTAATTACTAAACGCGGCTCCGGTATTTTTTCAGGAACGATAACTACCGTATCCCTTCTCACATTTTTATCCTCAGCATCGTCAACAGCTTTCTTCCCATTACAAGATGAGAACAAGAGAAAAGAAATCCCTCCTAAAAGAAAAAGGATCCGGTTTTTTGTAAATAATCTTTTAATCAAGGAATGAAAAATTAGGTTGTGAATTTAGTAATCAATATTAGTTCCAAAAAAGCAAGAAACAAAATGCATTAAATTTTGGTTTGTTTGAATATCTCCGGAATGGCCGAAAAATATAGCCTTGAACGAAAAATCTTTGACCTAAAACATCAAGTTCTAACAAAATTTTAACAATTTATTCTTGATCGAACGAATTAAACCCGATAATTTGCGCCTCAAAATTTATTAAATATAAAATCTAAACAATGTTGAAATTGAAAAGGAATGTAAATGCGCTGTTAATTTGTGCCGGAATTTTAGCGGGATCAACTGCTTACGCTCAAACCCCACAACTACCACAACAGCAGGAACAACAAAAAGTAGAAGTATCTGACGCCGAATTATCCAAATTTGCCAAGGCATACCAAGGAATTCAGGTTGCAGAACAAGAATCTCAAAAGAAAATGATCGCTGCCGTAGAGGAGCAGGAATTAGAAATTGCCCAATTTAATGAGATACACCAGGCTAAGATGCAAAACCAGGAAGTGAGTGCTTCTAAAGATGATCTAAAAAAGCACGAAAAAGCTGTTGAAAAGATTGAGGCAATGCAACCGGAGATCCAAAAGAACATGGAAGAAATAATTACTTCTGAGGGATTGAGCATTGAACGTTTTCAGCAAATAGCTACTGCTATGCAGGCAGATCCAGCTTTGCAGCAAAGACTACAACAGATAATGACTGGATAAGATTATTTTAAAACTTATCATAAGGGATGCTTTCTTTTTAGAGAGCATCTTTTTTTTTATCCCGTATATAATTAATTTCAAATGCATGGCTGAGAAAGTTTTTTATTAATAAACTGTTAAAAAACTTGGTAACCGATAAAATTTCCTATCTTTGGCTCAAATTAAATTTATATATAATGAATAGAGGAACTGTCAAATTTTTTAACGACTCTAAAGGATTTGGATTTATTACAGACGAAGAATCAAACAAAGAATATTTTGTACACGCAAATGGTCTTGTTGATGAAATCAGAGAGAATGACGAAGTAACGTTTGATCTTGAAGAAGGAAGAAAAGGATTAAATGCA
>JAGXIL010000062.1 GCA_024635655.1 Gillisia sp.
GTGCGCCGGTCGTCAGCGGTGCAAGCACCCTGTTACCCCTCGACTTGCATGTGTTAAGCCTGCCGCTAGCGTTCATCCTGAGCCAGGATCAAACTCTTCATCGTTAATCTTTAAATAAATTTACAATTACCAAGGTTGTTTCTATCTCTTATAAATAAGAGACACTCAAAATGACTTTTCTAGTCTTAATTTAATTTCTTTGCTCCACTACCTAAGTAGTGAAACGCGCTGTCAATTCAATATATCAATGAACATTTCGCCGCAATTGCGACACTCGTTAAAATAAAAGGAGTCGAACCTTTTCCCTCAATTACCCACCCGGGATTTTATTTCAGTATTTTTATTAGAACTTCGCTGCCCTCCAGACAGCCCGTCACTCATTTTGTAAGCGGCTGCAAATATACAACTGTTTTTCTTTACCAACCAAAAATAAATTTGTTAAATTTTTTAGGGCACTTTTGTAAGAAGAACTTCCTGCTTTTTGTAAAAAAGACAGGGGGCAAATATACAACGATTTCTATTTAAAATAAAAACTTTAGTGAGTTAATTTTTTAAAATTCAAACCAACATTATCTTTACCTATTCCTGATCAAAATATCTTTGACCAATCAATGAACTATCAGCTGCGGATCATATTACCTAAACCCTAAGCGACTGCAAATATACACCTCTTTTTTTCCTTTCCCGCAAACAATTTTTAAAAAAATAATTTCGGCGAAAAAACAGGATCAAAATTTTACCAATTTTTTCAGAAGTCAACAAAAATCAATGAACGTAAGCTATTCCTGAAGTGCTACCCTCTCTCTTAGCGGCTGCAAATATACACCCCTTTTTTCCTTCCCCACAAGGATTTTCCGGGAATAATTTAAATAAAAATTAATCCAAAACCCAACTCCCTGAGATACCGTTTAATAACAACTTCAGTAAAAATATTTACCGCACTTACTACCTTAGTAAAAAATAAAAATATTGCCGGGAATGACTTAAAATCTATTTCTCCTTATGAAAAGGTCTTTAGGAAAACTGAGAGCAATCATTAACCGCAATTTTACATCAAATAATATAGAGGAAAACTACTTAAGAAAACAGCTACCAAGGAGAAGCCTTTATATATACAGGAATATATACCTACTATATTGTGCAACCGCATTTATCCTATTATATTTGCGGAATAATAAAACCAATAATGATAAAGATAAGTTTGCCGGATGGCACTATTAAAGAATTTGAAAGCGGCAGTACTCCAATGGATGTAGCTTTGAGCATAAGTGAAGGCCTGGCCCGGAATGTAATTTCTGCAAAATTCAATAATACTATTGTAGAGACCTCTACTCCACTTTCCACAGATGGCAGTCTTATATTATATACTTTTAATGATGAAGAAGGCAAAAAGGCATTTTGGCACTCCTCTTCTCACGTTATGGCGCAGGCTCTTGAGCAATTATATCCCGGAATTAAATTAACCATTGGACCTGCAATTGAAAGAGGTTTTTATTATGACGTTGATTTCGGAGAGCATAAGATATCTGAAAATGATTTCAAAAAAATAGAAGATAAGATGCTGGAGATCTCCCGTGGGAAACACGATTTCAAAATGAGATCTGCTTCCAAAGAAGAAGCTCTGGACTTTTACAAAAAACAAAATAACCCTTACAAAGTAGAGTTGATCGAAAATCTGGAAGACGGAACGATCACTTTCTGCGACCACGACACCTTCACAGATCTATGCCGTGGAGGACATATTCCAAACACCGGCGTTATTAAAGCGGTAAAATTAACCAGTGCAGCGGGAGCATACTGGAGAGGAGATGAGAAAAATCCTCAGCTTACCAGGATCTACGGAATTTCTTTTCCAAAGCAAAAGGATTTGAAGGAATATTTGGAACTTTTGGAAGAAGCTAAAAAACGGGATCACCGGAAACTTGGAAAAGAACTCGGGTTATTTACATTTTCTCAAAAAGTTGGACAAGGTTTACCTTTATGGCTGCCAAAAGGTGCGGCTTTGCGCGAGCGCCTGGAGAACTTTCTTAAAAAAGCTCAGAAAACAGCCGGATATGAAATGGTGGTAACTCCTCATATTGGGCAGAAAGAATTATATATAACCTCAGGACATTACGAAAAATACGGTGCCGATAGTTTTCAGGCTATTAAAACCCCAAATGAGGGGGAAGAGTTTATGCTTAAACCCATGAACTGTCCCCACCATTGTGAGATTTATAATGCCTCTCCATGGAGTTACCGGGATCTGCCCAAACGCTTTGCCGAGTTTGGTACTGTTTACCGTTATGAGCAAAGTGGGGAATTACATGGCTTGACCCGCGTAAGAGGCTTTACCCAGGATGATGCACACATTTTTTGTACTCCAGATCAATTGGATGCTGAATTTAAAAATGTTATTGACCTTACATTATATGTGTTCGAATCGTTAGGGTTTGAAGATTTTACCGCCCAGGTTTCTTTAAGAGATCCTGAAAATAAAGCAAAGTATATAGGAAGCGATGATGTATGGGAAAAAGCTGAGAGTGCCATAATTTCAGCTGCCGATGAAAAAGGACTGAACTACGTAGTCGAAACCGGGGAAGCCGCGTTCTACGGCCCTAAACTGGATTTTATGGTAAAAGATGCCTTAGGACGAAGCTGGCAGCTTGGCACAATTCAGGTAGATTACAATTTGCCTGAACGTTTTGACCTGACATATAAGGGAAGTGACAACGAATTACACCGCCCTGTAATGATCCACCGTGCACCTTTTGGCAGTATGGAACGTTTTGTGGCAGTGCTGCTTGAAAATACCGGAGGGAACTTTCCGCTATGGCTAATGCCCGAGCAAGCTATTATTCTCTCCCTCAGTGAGAAATACGAAAAATACTCACAAAAAGTTTTGAGTTTGTTGGAAAATCACGAAATTCGCGCTCAGGCAAATAACCGGAATGATACTATCGGGAAGAAGATTCGGGAAGCCGAAATGAGTAAAATCCCGTATATGCTGATCATAGGAGAGCAGGAAGAGAATGATGGTACAGTTTCTGTACGTAAGCACGGGGAAGGTGATATTGGCACTATGTCCATAGAAGACTTTGCCGAGTTAGTAAATAAAGAAATAAAGAAAACGCTTAAAACGTTTAAAGTTTAATTAAAATTATATAGCCATAGCAATACGTAGAAAAAGATCGAAGCGACCGCTTAGAGAAATTAAAGAAGATCAACACCGCATTAACGGTAAAATCCGTAGTGATGAAGTGCGACTAGTAGGTGAAAACGTTGAAATTGGAGTATATCCAATAAAGCGTGCACTGGAAATTGCAGAAGAACAAGAACTTGATCTTGTGGAAATTTCTCCAAATGCCGAACCACCTGTAGCCAAAGTAATGGACTACAAAAAGTTTCTCTATGAACAAAAAAAGAGAGAAAAGGTATTAAAAGCGAAAGCCACGAAAGTGGTAGTTAAAGAGATTCGATTTGGTCCTCAAACAGATGATCACGACTACGAATTTAAAAAGAAAAATGCCGAGAAATTCCTGAAGGATGGAGCGAAGCTTAAAGCTTTTGTATTCTTTAAAGGAAGGTCTATTGTTTTTAAGGACCAGGGTCAAATCTTGTTATTGCGTCTTGCACAGGATTTAGAAGAAATAGGCAAAGTTGAACAAATGCCGAAACTGGAAGGTAAACGTATGACCATGTTTATGTCTCCGCGAAAAACAAAATAAGAACGTTAATTAATAAATAAAAAGAGCATGCCTAAAATGAAAACAAAATCCAGTGCCAAAAAGCGATTTAAGCTTACGGGTACCGGTAAAATCAAAAGAAAGCACGCGTTTAAAAGTCACATCTTAACAAAGAAGTCTAAAAAACGTAAGCTTGCTTTAACCCACAGTACCTTGGTACATGAGGCGGATGAAGCAAATATTAAAGCTCAGTTACGTTTAAAGTAATTGAACCTTTAATGGTTTAAACAATTTATAAACCCTGGAGTCAGGCATAACAAGTTCCAACATGGACGCCTGCTACAAAAAACAATTAAAATATGCCAAGATCAGTAAATTCAGTTGCCAAGAGAGCCAGAAGAAAAAAGGTTCTAAAACAGGCAAAAGGTTACTTTGGACGTCGTAAAAACGTTTGGACAGTAGCAAAAAATGCGGTTGACAAAGCAATGCTATATGCTTACAGAGACCGTAAAACCAAGAAAAGAAATTTCCGTTCCCTTTGGATCACCCGTATCAATGCAGGTGCAAGGTTACACGGAATGTCTTATTCTCAGCTTATGGGAGGTTTGAAATCTGCAAACATCGACTTGAACAGAAAAGTTCTTGCCGATCTTGCAATGAACCATCCTGATGCTTTTGAAGCTATTGTTACTAAAGTAAAAAAATAAATTTAATCGATTAACGTTCTTATAAATCAAGATCCCACTTTCAATAGTGGGATTTTTTTATGCCTGGTTTTTTTAATCCCTTCTCCTTCATTCAATCTTATAGCACCAATAATTTTACTATTTCAAATTTACTCTAGTTTCCAAAAGCAGTCAAAATGATCTTTCTGGAACCTCCCTCGTCCCGGTGCTCACAAAAATAAATTCCCTGCCAGGTTCCTAAATTTAATTTTCCATTAGTAATGGGTATTTGAAGTCCCGTATCCAAAATGGATGCTTTTAAGTGAGCCGGCATATCATCTGAACCTTCAAAAGTATGTTTGTAGTAGGGTTGACCTTCAGGAACCATGTTATTAAAGTGACTCTCAAAATCTTTCCTGACGGTAGGATCTGCATTTTCGTTTATGGTAAGGCTTGCTGAAGTATGCTTTATGAAAACCGAAAACATCCCAATATTAATTTCAGTTAATTCCGGAAATTGATTAAGAATTTCATCAGTAACCAGATGAAAACCTCGTGGTTTAGGTTTAAGGATAATTTGTTTTTGAAAAATTTTATTCATTGCCATTAGCATTTTAATTCTTTATTCGGGGAAAATTGGCTTATTAGCTCTCAGAAATCATATATTTCCCACTTTTACACTCCATAGAATTTTGCAGCATTTCTTCCAAAGATGCCTTTCGCTTCAATGTATGAAATGTCCATATAATCCTTCACGACTTCAACAGTATCTTGATAAGAGCCGGCAGCCAAACACACCGGCCAGTCAGATCCATACATCAGTCTTTCTTCTCCAAAAGCTTCAAAAACTATTTCTAAGAAGGGATAGAAATCTTTCTTTTCCCATTCGAAATCATCTGTCTGGGTAATCAATCCGCTCAATTTACAGTACACATTACTACAGGAGGCCAATTCTTTTATATTTTGCTCCCACTCCTGAGAAGGCATTTCAGAAATTACTGGTTTTCCCATATGATCCAAAACAAAAGCCTGATCAGGAAATTTTTGTGCTAATTGGATCGCACCCGGAAGCTGATAATCAAAGGTTAGAAGATCAAAGGTTAACTGAAATTCCTGAAGCTGTGCTATACCCTTCTGAAAAACAGGATCTAAAAAAAACTCTCCCTGTTCATCATAAACAACGTGTCGCAGGCCTTTAAAATATCGATTATCAGAGTGGATTTCAAGCTCTTTGTGAAAATCCGGAGACGACATATCCAACCAGCCAACAACCCCTTTAATAAAATCATATTGAGCAGCCAGTTCCAGGAGGAAATTTGTTTCCCTTTCGTTTTGTGCTGCCTGTACAGCAATACAACCATCAAAGTTCTGCGCCCTAAGCAGAGGCTCCAGATCTTCAGGCAAGAAATTTTTTCTAAGGGATTTTAAAGGTCCATCTAACCAGCTGTAATCAACAGGGTCGTATTTCCAGAAGTGCTGGTGGCTGTCTATATTAGGATAAGAGTCGCTGGAGATTTAAATATATTTAAAGGGTTGTAAAAAAGATCAACCTTCTACAAACCCAAACTATTTGAATTGCAAATCGTTAATTGTTGAACATTTAAACCCAAATCCAATTTAGCTATTATGTTTTTTGCTTCTTCTTTTTAGCTGCGGGAAACAATACATTATTGAGAATGAGCCGGTATCCCGGGGAGGTGGGATGCAATTCCAGTTCGGTCTTTGGATCTCCTACCCTGTGCTGATAATCTTCAGGATCATGCCCCCCATAAAAGGTAAAAAAACCCTGGCCTTTAATTCCGTGTATATATCTTGCTTCTCCGTTGATCTTATTTTCTCCCAATACAAGAACAGGAGATTTTATAGTGGAGGCATCAAAAGCGGTGGTTTGACCCATAAATCCTTTTACCAGGACAGTATGGTTTTGGTTTAGCATAGTGGGAACAGGATCCCATTTCGCAGAAAATTCCATTAAGGTGAAATAGTCACTTTCCATATTCATCTGCCGCTTATTGGTCATGTCTATTGAAGAGAATTCATATACCATAGGATTTCGTTCCAGGATAAAATTTTCAAAGGCGAAGGTCTTGGTAAAATCTATTTTTGACTGATAACCCGGTTCGCTTGGATCACCATCAAACATGGGCTCAGCTATATCAACCCCTTCGGCTGCCAAGGCAATATCAAAACTGTCTGTTGCGCTGCACATGGCAAACATAAATCCGCCACCAACCACGTAATCACGAATTTTTAATGCTACCCCGAGCTTAAGCTCAGACACTTTTGCAAATCCCAACTTCGATGCCAGCGCTTCGGCTTCAGCTTTATCATTGATATACCAGGGAGTGGTTCTGTAATTACGGTAGAATTTGCCGTACTGACCTGTAAAATCCTCGTGATGTAAATGGAGCCAGTCGTATAGTAGAAGGTTATCGCTTAAAACTTCTTCGTCATAAATAGTCTCGTAAGGAATTTCAGCATAAGACAACACCATAGTCACTGCATCATCCCAGGGTTTATTTCCTTGAGGAGCGTACACCGCAATTTTTGGAGCTTTTTCCAGTACCACGGCTTCCATATTCTTTGAGGGACTTTCTATTTCCTGCAATATAGCTTCAACCTTATTGTCGCTTACTACTTCAAAGGACACTCCTCTAATGCGGCATTCTCTACGCAGCTCCTCTGTATCAGTGATCAAAAAAGAACCTCCCTGATAATTCAAAAGCCATCTGACATTTAAATTTTTCTCCAGGGCATAATAGGTAATTCCATAAGCTTTAAGATGATTCTCCTGATTTTTTGCATCCATAGGAATCAGGATCACTGAGCTCCACATATTTGCCGAAGCAAAAAACAGAAGCAGCATAAAAACCATTGTTTTTATGCTGCTTCTGTTGGTATTACTTTTACGGGAGAGAATAATTAAGCTCTCAAAATATTTTTTAAAATGGTACGTCATTATCGTCATCATCATCGTCATTCATTGCACTTCCAAAGGCTTCGTTAGCACTTGGATTGGGCAAAGGATTACTTTTAAAGGTATCATCATTGGCCGCTTCATTCATTTTTGAATGATATTCAAACGGCGAATCAAAGTCCTCTAAGTTATCGAATTTCCCTAAATGTCCAAGGAATTTCAAGCGAATATTATCTAAACCACCATTTCTATGCTTGGCAACAATAAGCTCACCCTGATTTGCCGTTGGGGATCTTTCTTCATCATCCCATTCGTCGATCTTATAATACTCAGGCCTGTAAATAAATGAAACAATATCAGCATCCTGCTCAATTGCTCCGGATTCCCTAAGGTCACTTAAAAGCGGTCGCTTACTTCCTCCACGGGTTTCAACCGCACGAGATAGCTGTGAGAGCGCTATCACCGGAATACTTAATTCTTTGGCAAGAGCTTTTAAGTTTCTGGAGATAGTTGATATCTCCTGCTCCCTGTTCCCTCCTCCTTTGGCTGAACTTCCCGCGGTCATTAACTGCAAATAATCTACCACAATTAATTTTATCCCGTGTTGGGAAGATAACCTTCTGGCTTTGGCCCGAAGATCGAAAATAGACAAAGACGGTGTATCGTCAATAAATAACGGAGCTTTTTCAAGATCCTTCACCTTAACATTAAGTTGTTCCCACTCATGGGTCTCCAGATTTCCTGTTCTCAGTTTCTCTGAAGACAAACCTGTTTCTGAAGAAATAAGCCTGGTAATTAACTGTACAGCCGACATTTCCAGGGAGAAGAACGCTACCGGAATATTATTGCCAACCGCAATATTTCTCGCCATGGACAAGGTTAAAGCTGTTTTACCCATACCGGGACGTGCAGCAATGATCACAAGATCACTTGGCTGCCAACCCGAAGTAAGCTTATCCAGTTTATCAAAACCTGAAGGGACCCCGCTTAATCCATCTTTATTAGATATTTCCTGGATCCGGTTTTTTGCCTGGATCACTAAACTGTGTGCAGTCTCTGTAGATCGTTTTATGTTCCCCTGAGTTACTTCGTACAATTTGGATTCCGCAGTATCCAGCAAGTCGAAAACATCTGTTCCTTCATCGTAAGAAGCTTCAATTATCTCATTTGAGATCTTGATCAGGCTTCGCTGAATATATTTTTGAAGAATGATACGCGCATGAAATTCAATGTGCGCGGAAGAGGATACCTTTTGAGTGAGCTGAATGAGGTAATATTCTCCTCCCACTTTATCAAGACGTCCCTCTTTCCTAAGTTGATTGGAAACGGTTAATAAATCAATTGCCTCGGTGTTTTCAAACAGCTTATAAATTGCCTCAAAAATAAATTGATGTGCGATCTTGTAGAAAACATCGGGGTTCAGTATATCAATGATCTCATCAACACCTTTTTTATCGATCATCATTGCTCCCAGAACAACTTCCTCTAAATCAACCGCTTGCGGCGGTATTTTCCCTTTTTCAAGATTAATAATATTTCCAGATCCATATTTTATGTTTTGGGGGGCAGTGACTTTTTCCATATTACGAATGTAAATAAATTGTTAAGACATTCTTAAAAATATACGGTCAGTTTCATTAACCGTAATAAACAATTGCCTGTTGATAACTAAATATTTTTGTTAATAAGGCCAAAAAAATCCGAAGTACTCGCCTCGGATTAATTTGAAAGGGTGATGATTAAAGAACTAGGTTTTAAATACTCCCATATTGGAATATTTATCCATTCTTTGATTTACCAAATCTGTTGGTGATAAGTTTTCTAATTCCTCAAATGCAGATAATATGGAATTTTTTACAGTCTCAAAAGTTTCTTCCCGATTACTGTGTGCACCACCCAAAGGTTCTTTCACAATCTCATCGATTAGTTTTTGCTTTTTCATATCCTTGGCGGTAAGTTTTAAAGCTTCGGCCGCTATTTCCTTATATTCCCAGCTTCTCCAGAGAATTGAAGAACAGGATTCCGGAGAGATAACTGAATACCAGGTATTTTCCAACATGAGCACCTTATCTCCTACTCCTATACCAAGGGCTCCACCACTGGCACCTTCACCTATAATTACCACAATAATTGGCACCTTAAGCTTAGTCATCTCAAAGATATTTCGTGCAATTGCTTCTCCCTGTCCACGTTCTTCAGCTTCAAGACCGGGATACGCTCCGGGGGTATCTACAAAAGTAACAACGGGAATTCCAAATTTCTCAGCAGATTTCATAAGGCGTAGTGCCTTGCGATAGCCTTCAGGATTAGCCATCCCAAAATTCCTGTATTGACGGGTTTTGGTATTGTATCCTTTTTGCTGGCCAACGATCATAAAACTTTGATCTCCTATTTTCCCCAAACCACCTATCATTGCTTTATCATCCTTTACATTACGGTCTCCATGAAGCTCCAGAAATGTTTTACCACAAATGGCATTGATGTAATCCATGGTGTATGGTCTGTTGGGATGCCGGGATAATTGTACCCGCTGCCATGCCGTAAGGTTTTTATAGATATTCTTCTTTGTCTCTTCCAGCTTTTTCTCTATCTGTCTGCAGGTAGCAGTGACATCAACCTTACTTTCAGAACCTATATTGCAGGCCTTCAGATATTGATCTTCTAACTCTTTAATGGGTGATTCAAAATCTAAATATTCCATATGAAGTGAAGGTGTTTTTATTAGCTTACAAATATAACAAACTTTGAAAGGAAGACTTCCTATGATAATCTATAAATTTTCCTTTTAGTTTTAAGATAGCCGTTGAGAATAACGGTAGCAAGGATTATAGCTGCTCCATAATAGAACTGCGGGTTCATTTGCTCTTTATTTCCGAAAACAAGGAAGGCGAGAAAAATACCATAGACAGGCTCCAGATTTATGGTGAGCATAATGGTATAAGGACTTAGATGTTTCATCACAGCCACTGCAGCTATAAAAGCATAAGCAGTACATATTGAGCCCAGGATCAAAAGATAGATCCAGTCCTGAGAGGATATACTAAAGAAATCATCTCCAAACCCCATTTTTCCACCACTGCTAATGGTAATATACGCCAGGTAAATACTAATCGCAACTACTCCTGTCAACAACTCATAAAAAGAAATTACTGCAGGGGAACTGTGCCTGATAAGCTTTCCATTCATCAAAGTAAAAATAGCCGATAGGAATGCCGAAATTAATCCCAGGATAATTCCAAGGGTATATTCCGTTTCTACTTTAAAAATTGTGTAAAGCCCAAAAATTACAATCAATCCGAAAATAATTTCATAGCCTATAAATTTCCTTTTATAAAAAATGGGCTCTAAAATTGAAGTGAAAAAAGCACCCGTGGAAAGCATCGCCAGTGTAATGGAAACATTAGAAACTTTAATGGCTCCAAAAAAAGTTATCCAATGCAGGGCTATTATAATTCCGGCGATCACCAGGACAAGAAATAAACGG
The DNA here is from genome assembly GCA_024635655.1 of Gillisia sp. Taxonomy (GTDB): domain Bacteria; phylum Bacteroidota; class Bacteroidia; order Flavobacteriales; family Flavobacteriaceae; genus Gillisia. The sequence goes on from JAGXIL010000062.1 coordinate 10,732, forward strand.
GGTGAGACTTTTAAGATCCTGTTTTTCCATTTGATCCAGATCAAAATAAAGCCACTTGCCAACAACATTCTGTACCATACCAGGGGAACGGTATCTAATGATATAAGGGCACCCAGTACAGCTGTAAACCCCCAGATAAATACAATGAAATGAAAATGTAGGTAACTCTTTAATTTATCGCTTAGCATTATACAGGAGATATATAGCCAGGAGCCCAAATACAAAATTGGGGAACCACACAGCGATAAGCGGTGAGAAGGTAGATTGCTCGGCCATAGTCCCAAAAACCTTGTCAAAGAATATAAAAATAAAGGCCAGGGTGATTCCCAGGGCCAGGTTCATCCCCATCCCTCCACGTCGCTTTCTTGAAGATACCGCTACGGCAATAATGGTTAAAATGAAGGCAGAAACCGGTAAACTCCAACGTTTATAAGCTACCACCAGATATCTGTTCATATTTCCCGATCCCCGCCTGCGTTCCTGTTCTATAAAAGAATTAAGTTCAGTATAGTTTAAGGTTTCAGCTATATATGATACGGGAGTTAATTGATCAAATTCAAAGGGTAAAATAGTATCCTTGGTTCTTTCATGAAGGATCACATCATCATTTTCACCAACATATCTTGTATTCACATTTGTGAGGGAGTAAGTAGAATCTTCTTCATTAAATTTTAAACGGGAGGCGCTTATTTTGAATTCCAGCTCATTTCCTTCAAAATGTTCAAGAGTAAAATTACTTGCAGAATTTGTAGCCGGCTGGAAATTACTGGCATAAATGTATTCTGAATCGTTGATCTGTCGGTAGACATCATTTGTTTCCTGTACTTCAGTACCTTTTTTAAGGTAACCGTATTTAAATTCGTTAAACCCTTTACTGGCCTGGGGTGCCAAATACATGCTTAACACCAATGCTCCTATACAAATTATGGTGGCACCTATAATGTAAGGCCTTAGAAATCTCCAGAAGGAAACCCCACTACTCAGAAAGGCGATGATTTCGGTGTTCATAGCAAGTTTGGAAGTAAACCATATAACCGAAAGGAACAAAAAGAGCGGAAAAAGAAGATTTATAAAGTAAATGGTGAAGTTGAGATAATAGATAAGCACCTCGATTAACGGAACTTCATGTTCCAGGATCTTCCCAATCTTTTCTGCCAGGTTCACTACTATACCAATTGGTATGAACAAAACCAGCATCAGGACAAAAGTTCCTAAATAACGCTTTAATATGTACCAGTCAAGGATCTTCAATCTACAGTCGCTTATTCATTTGTTGAACCATTTTATTTTTCCAGGCAGGAAAGGTCCCGGCCAATATTTGTGTTCTGGCTTCCCGGGTAAGCCAAAGGTAAAAACCAAGATTATGAATAGTAGCAATTTGCTTGCCAAGCATTTCATTTACAGAAAACAGGTGCTTTAGGTAAGCTTTGGTATATTCTGTATCTACCCAGGTCAAGCCCATTTCATCAATAGGAGAAAAATCATCCTCCCACTTTTTATTTCTAATATTAACGGTACCATGGGCAGTGAATAACATTCCGTTTCTCGCATTCCTGGTGGGCATCACACAGTCAAACATATCTATTCCCAACGCTATATTTTCAAGGATATTGATAGGAGTACCTACTCCCATTAGATATCTGGGCTTATCTTCCGGAAGAATTTCAGTGACTACCTCTGTCATGGCGTACATTTCATCTGCAGGCTCCCCTACAGAAAGTCCACCAATGGCATTTCCTTCAGCTCCCACAGATGCAATATATTCAGCAGATTGTTTCCGAAGATCTTTATAGGTACTTCCCTGTACAATGGGAAAAAAAGATTGGGTATAATCATATAGATACGGTGTTTTTTCAAGATGCGATATACATCTTTCCAACCACCGGTGGGTCATGTGCATAGATCGTTTAGCATACCTATAGTCACATGGATATGGTGTACATTCATCAAAAGCCATAATAATATCTGCTCCTATGGTACGCTGTATTTCCATTACATTTTCCGGGGTAAAGGTATGGTAAGACCCATCGATGTGAGATTTGAACTTTACACCCTCCTCCTTGATCTTTCTTCGGTCTGAAAGCGAATACACCTGGTACCCGCCGCTATCAGTAAGAATATTTCTATCCCAGTTCATAAATTTATGAAGCCCCCCTGCTTTCCGAAGGATTTCTGTCTGGGGCCTTAGGTAAAGGTGGTATGTATTTCCCAGGATCACATCGGGGTTTATCTCTTCTTTTAACTCTCTTTGGTGTACTCCTTTAACTGAACCCACAGTACCCACAGGCATAAATATAGGGGTTTCAATTGTTCCGTGGTCTGTAGTGATTTTTCCCGCTCTGGCCTTACTACCGGGATCTGTAGTTAATAGATCAAAAGTCATAGTATTTTTTAAGTGCTGCAAAGATACTCAAGTAATCACCAAATTTACGGAAGCTGAATTTAAAAATTGTTAGCTAAAACGGGTAATTCGTTGATAACTGGCAAAATCCGGCTTTGAGTTACGTATTTAAAAACTTATTTTTGGGCAATACAAAAATTAACAACACAACAATGCCAAACACACAACAACTAGAAGAATTTATAAGCCAGGTGCGCCGCGACATTTTACGCCAGGTACACAAGGTAAATTCAGGTCATCCCGGGGGCTCTTTGGGATGTGCCGAATTTTTTACCGCACTGTATCAGGAGATCATGGAGCACAATAGCAATTTTAATATGCATGGGGAAGGAGAGGATCTTTTCTTTTTATCCAATGGTCATATCTCCCCGGTCTTTTACAGTGTTTTGGCCAGAAGCGGATATTTTCCTGTGGAAGAATTGAGCACCTTTCGCCTTATAGATTCCAGGCTTCAGGGACATCCTACCACTCATGAAGGCTTACCGGGAGTACGTATTGCTTCAGGATCATTGGGCCAGGGAATGAGTGTAGCAATAGGTGCTGCACTTTCCAAAAAACTGAATAAGGATTCCCGACTGGTATATACTCTTCACGGAGACGGGGAATTACAGGAAGGCCAGAACTGGGAAGCCATTATGTATGCAGCAGGAAATAAGGTGGATAATCTTATTTCAACTATAGACCTTAACGGGCAGCAAATAGATGGCTCTACAGAAAATGTCCTTCCTATGGGAGATTTAAAAGCAAAATTTGAAGCTTTTGGATGGGAGGTTCTTGAAATAGCTGAAGGGAATAATATTTTAAAAGTTATTGAAGGTTTGAATGAAGCGAAAAGCCGCACCGGGAAAGGCAAGCCTGTTTGTATACTTATGACCACAGAAATGGGCCATGGAGTAGATTTTATGATGTATTCTCATAAGTGGCACGGGGTAGCTCCAAATGATGAGCAACTGGAAACTGCTTTGGCACAAAATCCGGAAACTTTGGGAGATTATTAATAACCCTTAGCTTCATAGGGGGATTAAATTTTTCCTCAACCTTTAATAATAATTGAAAATACAAAATGAAAAAATACACTAATACAGGAAATAAAGACACACGGTCCGGATTTGGGGCAGGCTTAACAGAATTAGGAAAAACTAATGAAAATGTAGTTGCTCTTTGTGCCGATCTTACCGGATCTTTAAAAATGGATGATTTTAAAAATAATCACCCTGAGCGTTTCTTTCAGATAGGTATTGCTGAAGCAAACATGATAGGAATTGCAGCAGGTATGACAATTGGCGGCAAGATCCCTTTTACCGGAACTTTTGCAAATTTCTCTACCGGACGGGTATATGACCAAATCCGGCAAAGTGTGGCGTATTCTGATAAAAACGTGAAAATTTGTGCATCTCACGCGGGAGTTACTCTTGGGGAAGACGGTGCAACTCACCAGATCCTTGAAGATCTTGGATTGATGAAAATGCTTCCCGGTATGACAGTGATCAACACCTGCGATTTCAACCAAACCAAAGCTGCCACCCTTGCAATTGCAGATCATGAAGGGCCTGTTTATTTAAGATTTGGAAGGCCAAAAGTTGCCAACTTCACCGCTGAAGATCAAAATTTTGAAATTGGAAAAGCTGTTGTGCTTTCTGAAGGAAACGATGTTACTATAATAGCCACAGGCCATTTGGTCTGGGAAGCTTTACAGGCTGCAGAACAATTAGAAGCAAAAGGAATTAGCGCTGAAGTGATCAATATTCACACTATTAAACCTTTGGATGAAGAAGCTATTCTTACATCTGTGAAGAAAACAGGATGTGTTGTAACTGCTGAAGAACATAACTTCCTGGGAGGATTGGGGGAAAGCGTTGCACGCACCCTGAGCATGAATCATCCTGCCCCACAGGAATTTGTTGCTACTATGGATACCTTTGGCGAAAGTGGAACTCCTGAGCAACTTATGGCCAAATATGGCCTTAATGCAGAAGCTATAGTGAATGCAGCAGAAAAAGTTAAGAATCGAAAATAAGTTTTAAAATAATCACAAATAACACCCTCTAATTTAGCAATTAGAGGGTTTTGTATTTTATGTAAAAAATAATTGGCATCTTAAATGCGTTACAAGGACCTAACGCTAAACGAAATATTATGAAAACATTTATTGTAGCAGCCCTCTTATTAATTGGCAGCAGCGCAATGGCCCAATCTTCTTACGGAATTAAAGGAGGATTAAATTATGGAGCCACAGGGGAATATGAAAATTACTCGCAGGTAATAGGTGATGCTTCCACAATTGAAAACGGAAAAGAGAAGACGGGATACCACCTGGGATTCTACGGGAAATTAGAAATTGTGGGGATATTCATTCAACCAGAAATAGTTTACACCAAACTTAAAACAGAATATAATGCCTTTGATTATAACCTAAGTAAAATAGATGCTCCTATTTTATTAGGCATTAATTTACTCGGCCCCTTACATATAAAAGCAGGCCCCTCATTTCAGTACATGTTGAAAAATGAAATTAAAAATTCCACTTTAGCAATTTCAGAGGTTGAGAATGACATCACACTCGGTTACCAGGTGGGTGGTGGATTGAACCTGGGAAGACTTGGATTGGATCTCAGATACGAAGGCGCCTTTAAGGAAAATAATGCATTTGGAGAAATGGCGTCAGATAGTAATTTCAGATTAGATTCCAGGCCATCACAATGGATCCTGAGTTTATCCTATGCTCTGAATTAATAATAATATTCCGAACAAAAAAAGCCGCAATTTGCGGCTTTTTTATTTCATCTTGGTTTATTACTCAAACGTATCAGGATCCAGATAATCGGGAATTCCGTTTCCATTCGTGTCAGGAAATTCAATTGTTCCGTCTTCATTAATGATTATTTCTTCCCGGGTGGGAGTACCATCCCTGTCATCGTCGGGATCAAGATAGTTTGGCGTGTTATTTCCGCTGGTATCATCGTTCAGCAAATTTTCATCCCCATCCAGGTCTTCCATGTGAGAAGGAATACCATCCCTGTCGTGATCTGCTTCATTTACCACATATAATCTAAAACTAAAGATCAAAGGGCTATAGGCGGGAATGCTTGGGGGTGGATTATTGAAATATGCCAATCCCGAAGGAACAAAAACCGCTCCTACCCCAAAATCATTTGACCAACTAACCGTATTATCAGGATTAACCGTGAAATCTGTAGCACTTCCAAATTCAGTCATCGCTTCTGTAAGGCCATCTACTGCAATACCAGGATTATTTTGAGACATTGTGCCAGGATGGTCAAACCACACAGGATTTACTGTTTGGTCAAAAGAGGTACGGTTAAGTAATTCTCCTTTATAGTCCTGAAAAGTAGAATCTGCAAATGTGGGTTTATTTCCTGCACCTTCACGTATCTTTAATACGTAGTAATTATAATCTACCTCATCCATGGTCATAGACCGTGTCATCAGAAGGTCAGACTCAATTAAGGGAACTTTATCGGCATTTTCTCCGGCTATGGTATCAAATCTTATCCTGTAGTCAAAATCTTCAGAAGGATCTTGAAAATCGTCATAGTTATAAAAATGCGTTTCAAGATAAGCCAAAAGAGCTTCTTCATCTGCTATTGCCTGTTCTCCACGGTCACGTGGCGGAATTTCTTCCACCTGGTCATCATCGCTACTACAACCTATAAATAAAGTACTACTGCAAACAAAAAATAAAAACAACTTTTTCAATCTCATCATTACATCAATTTAAGGCCGCAAGATACAATAATCTTGTATTTTTGTTTAAGATAAAGTCAGATTTAAGGCCAGGAAAATGAGAGTTGACAAATATTTATGGTGCGTGCGTTATTTTAAAACAAGAAGCATCGCAACCCATGCATGTAAACAGGGAAAGGTAAAGATCAACGGGGCAAATGTAAAACCGTCCAGGGAAGTCTATGCTACAGATAAGATAACGGTTAGAAAAGAACAGATAGACTACGAGATAGAGGTACTTGATCTTCCCACCAGCCGTGTTGGTGCAAAAATAGCCGGACTCTATGTAAATGATATCACTCCAAAAGAAGCTTTTGCCAATAAAGAACTCTTAAAGTACTCGCAGGAGTATTATCGTAAAAAAGGAACGGGCAGACCCACCAAAAAAGACAGAAGAGACATTGACGAACTTTTGGATACTGAAGAAGATCTTGAAAAACCGGAGAAGAAAGATAAATCTGAATGAAACTGGATCAGGAATATTGGGCTTCCAGGTACCGGGAGCAAAGAACAGGATGGGACCTGGGGCAGATTTCTCCGCCTATCAAAGATTATATAGACCAGCTTGAGGATAAATCCCTGAAGATCCTGATACCCGGTAGCGGGAATGCTTACGAGGCTGAATATTTATTTCTCAATGGTTTTAAAAATGTTTTTGTTATTGACATTGCACAGGAACCGTTAAATAATTTAAAAGAAAGAGTCCCCTCTTTTCCTGAAGAAAATTTGTTATGTAAAGACTTTTTTGACCTGGAAGGCCATTTTGATCTCATTCTGGAACAAACATTTTTTTGTGCCTTACCTGTTGAAAAAAGAAATGATTTTGCTATAAAAACAAAATCCCTGTTGAACTATGAAGGAAGATTTGCAGGGGTTTTATTTGAAAGGGAATTTCTTGCCGAAGGGCCTCCCTTTGGAGGGACCAGAAAAGAATATTTGACTTACTTTGAACCTTTGTATAAAATTGAGGTATTGGAAACCTGTTATAATTCCTTTCCTGCCCGACAGGGGACGGAATTGTTTTTTATCTTTAAGAAAATTTAGAATCACTATGCCTGCAAAGAATATTATCCTGAACAGCGAACAAATTGAACATAAAATTAAACGTATTGCTTACCAGATCTACGAAACCAACGTTGATGAATCTCAGCTCATTTTGGCAGGTATTTCTAAAAGCGGATTCTTGTTTGCCAAAAAACTCAAAGCAGTTCTGGAAGAAATTTCCGATCTGGAGATCCTCCTGTGTGAGGTGAAAATAGACAAGAAAAATCCTTTAAAAAAGGTAGAGACATCTTTACCTTCTTCAGATTATATTAATAAATCAATTGTACTCACAGACGATGTCCTTAATTCCGGCACCACTTTAATTTATGGGGTTAAGCATTTTCTTGAAGTTCCCTTAAAACGTTTTAAAACTGCAGTCCTGGTAGACAGAAGCCACAAAAAATATCCTGTAAAAGCAGATTTTAAAGGAATTTCCCTATCCACTTCCCTGAATGAGATGGTACAGGTGCATTTTTCTAAAGGTAAGGACCGGGTAGAATTACTTTAATAGCATCCAGATCTCCCGGGTAATTTCCTGGGGAGTCTTTTGGTCAACATTCACAATTATATCTGCCTGGTTATAAAAATAGCTGCGTTCAAACAGATGTTTGCGTATAAAGTCCTCAAGTTCCTTTTTAGAATTGAGATGACTTATTAGCGGCCTTTCATCCATTTCCTTGTGTAAACGTTCAGTCAAACAGTCAATAGAAGCTTTTAAGTATACCAGTTTAGCATCTTCAGCTTCTTTGATAAGCTGAAGATTATTCCCGTATGTAGGCGTACCTCCCCCAAGAGCAACTATAAGTGATTTTGGCTCCTGAAGAATATCCTCCAGAACTTTGGATTCTAATTTTCTGAAAAACAACTCTCCTTTAAGATCAAATATTTCGGATATCGTATTTTCGGTGATCAGGCTAATTTGGTCGTCGAGGTCGATCTTTGGATATCCTGATTTTTGAGAAAGGGAGTGTAACACTAAAGATTTACCGGATCCCATATAACCACAAAGAAAAATTTTCATACTGAAAAAGAGAGGTTTAAATTTTAATTCGAAACATTTGCAAATTTATATCAATTTACTCTTGAAAAATAAATTATTGATAGTATATTTGCACCCGCATTTGAGAAATAATGCAGTAAGGATTTGGTAGCTCAGTTGGTAGAGCATCTCCCTTTTAAGGAGAGGGTCCTGGGTTCGAGCCCCAGCCAGATCACTGTTAATTTTGGAGATTTAACTGGGCGAGTCCCGATAGTTATCGGGATATCCTGAGCGAAGCCGAAGGGAGCCCCAGCCAGATCACTGTTAATTTTGAAGATTTTTTTTTCGAATTAGTTCATTTACATTTTAGATTTGGTAGCTCAGTTGGTAGAGCATCTCCCTTTTAAGGGGAGGGGCCTGGGTTCGAGCCCCAGCCAGATCACTTTTGTTATCGGATATTGTTGAATAGAATTTTATTTCCAAAGCATAGATTCGGTAAGATCATCTTTTTATAAGTTCAGGTTCAGGCTTTGCATGAACAATTTTTAAGCCCTTTGAAAAGTCTTTTCAATGTGCTTTTTTGCCCGGGTGCTGGAATTGGTAGACAGGCATGGTTGAGGGCCATGTGTCCATTAGGGCGTGCGGGTTCAAGTCCCGCTCCGGGTACTTTTTATCTTTATATTTCCTTGTTTTTGTTTCTCTGACATATCCATACTTTACTATCTCTTCAAAGTAAAATTTCCTTTGATCTCCCTTCCGTCATCCAGTTCCAGTGTAAACCAGTAATCACTTGTTGGAAGTTCTTTACCGTTAAAGACACCATCCCAACCTCTGGAACTTATTCTCAGGTCTTTCAGAAGTTTTCCATACCTGTCATAAATAAATATTTTAGAACCTGGGAATTCAGAGATTCCGGTAATTTTCCAAAAATCATTAAAACCATCATTATTCGGAGTAAAGAATTTAGGATAATCAAGAACCAGGAAAGCTTCTGAAACAATTCCACAGCCTTTTTTATCCCTTACCCATACCGTATAGTAATTGTTGGGCAAATTCAGAAAAATATTAGAATCCTGATAAGCCATGTCATCGAGAGAATATTCGTAATCCCCTATTCCTTCTGCAACCACTTCCACACTATTTTCTTCTCCGCTTAAATCCTTTACGTTAATTTCTTTTATTGAAGCAATTTCAGAACCTATGGTGGTGGTAGACTGAAATGCTCTGCATCCGTTTTCATTGGTCACAATAACTGAATAATCAGCAACTTCAGAAATTTCTATACTATTAAGATCGGGACCTTCTTCTCCGGTACTCCATTGGTAATAGGCATATCCTGCATCTGTTGAAAGCGAAACCGAAGAGGAGTTTTGGCAAACAAACAGGTCCTGTGGCAGGGCAATTTCAAATTCAGTGGGAACTTCTATTTTGAAATCATTTACATCTACACAGCTGGAATTATTATTTACTACCCTGTAAAATATAGTCTCCGGATTTTCTTTGTTCGTGTAAGATATCTCTAAATCATTAATTCCAATATTGGCATCATTTAAACTTTGGTGAAAAGTCACCTCAAGATTGGTTTGATCTCCAATGATCTGGGGAATGAGGTCATCAAAGTTGAATTCGGTGAAGCCGTCAACGTCTCCAGTAATATCACAACTTAATAGATCAGAAACATCATTGGCCGTTGGCTGTTGTGGAAGTATGGCAGATCCCGTAGCGTCAATAGAAAAACCTGAAGATCCATGTGCCCTATCTACAATTACATAGTAATAATCTCCCGCCTGGACATCAATAAATTTTAAATATCCATTACCATCAGATCCCGGACCCTCAGTGGTATCAATTTCATCTATATTCAACCCGGTATCTGCCGTTACCCCTGCACCTTGTGGATTGGTGCTGGAGCATCTTATCGCAGAACCAAGTGATGTGCAGGAGACATTTGGACCGTAAACTGCAAAATCATAATCATCCCCGGGGTTATCGGGAATGAGATCAAAGGTAAATGTTCCGGCTTCATCAAACTGAAATAAAAGCCAAATAGTATTGTTGTTAAAACTATAGCAAGCGGGGGCTGTATTACCTGATAATAAAAATTCATCTTCTCCTACTCCCGCAGGCTCCAGACCAATACTGCTGTTGCCACAAATTTGCAAGGCAAATCCACAATCATTGGGATTCTGGCTATATGCCGAAAATGCAAATAGTAGAAACAACAAGATAGATAAGCTTTTCATTAGCATATAAGAACTCCAATAATTAGCTGGTATAAAGTTTTACTTATTTTAAATAGGAACAAGTTTACACCTTTTTGAGTTTATAAGGAAAGAACCGTACATTCAAAGCAGCCAAAACGTTTTGAGAACTAAAATTATGTTTAACCTTTTATAAAAAATATTAAACATTTAACATTTTATAAATCCAGATAATTCCAATTTTGTTTAGATTTGTCTATTCTTTTTTCAAATATATGGAACACATTAAACAAAATTTCAGCATTAAGGATCTGGAACATCTCAGTGGAATAAAAGCCCATACCATTCGTATTTGGGAAAAGCGATATAATATTCTCACTCCTGAGAGAACAGATACCAACATTAGGACATATGATCTGGTTAATCTACAAAAAATTCTGAATGTAACTTTTTTAAATGACCACGGTTATAAAATTTCCCGCATAGCAAAACTTTCAGATCAGGAAATTTCAAAAATGGTAAAAAGCGTTGCCGCCAGTTCCAGCCAGGAGAACAGGGCACTCAATTCTTTTAAGATTGCCATGATAAATTTTGATCAGACATTGTTTAACAATACTTATAAAAGCCTCCTGGAAACAAAGTCTTTCCGAAAGATCTTTCACGATATATTTCTGCCGCTCCTGGATGAAATTGGCTTATTATGGCAAACTGATACCATAAATCCCGTACACGAACATTTTCTGGTGGGATTGATCAAACAAAAATTATATCTCAATATTGCCCAATTGGAGGATAGCGATAATTACTCCAATGATAATCTTTACATTTTATTTTTACCGGAGAATGAAATTCACGACCTGGGAATCCTATATTTAAATTATGAGCTAAATTTCAGCGGCCGCAAAACTATTTATTTGGGGCCTAGTATGCCAATAAAAGATATGAAATACCTATTGGACATACACCCAAATCCCAAGTTTATTAGTTATCTTACTATAGCTCCTAAAGAAGTTTCTGATTTTATTGCAGAATTTGAAAATGAACTATGCCGTGACAGTTTAAAAGAACTCAGCCTTTTTGGTTCAAGGATACAATCTATTGATCCTTCTAAACAACCTCCACACATTAAAATATTTAAATCTATAACTGAATTTGCTAATCAACTGGAATGAAAAACCGAGTAAGTATAATAGGTTCCGGGTTTGCATCCCTTGCAGCTTCATGTTACCTGGCTAAAGAAGGTTATCAGGTTACCGTCTTTGAAAAGAATGACCAAATTGGAGGGAGAGCCAGACAATTAAAAAAGGAGGGATTTACATTTGACATGGGGCCTTCCTGGTACTGGATGCCGGATGTTTTTGAACGATTTTTCGGAGATTTTAATAAGTCTCCTTCAGACTACTATGAGCTTGAAAAACTGGACCCGGCTTACACCGTTTTTTTCGGAAACAAGGAAAGTATAAGTATAGGAGATACTCTGGAAAAAATTTATACAGCATTTGAAAAAGAGGAGCCGGGTAGTTCCTTAAAACTTAAAAAATTTATAGACCAGGCGCAAAGCAACTATAACATCGCCATAAAGGAGCTGGTATACCGGCCGGGAGTCTCTCCTCTGGAACTTGTCACCCCGCATACGGTAAAAAAAATAGGACAGTTTTTTAGCACCATATCAAAGGATGTACGAAAAGAATTTTCCAATAGGAAATTAATTCAGATCCTGGAATTTCCGGTGTTATTTCTTGGAGCAAAACCCAGTGACACTCCATCCTTTTACAGCTTTATGAATTATGCCGATTTTGGGCTGGGAACCTGGCATCCATTGGGAGGAATGTACAAGGTGATTGAAGGCATGGAAAATCTGGCCCGATCTCTGGGTGTGAAGTTTAAAACAAATTCAGCAGTACATAAAATAAATGTTGAACAAAACATTGTTACCTCTTTAACGGTGAATCAGGAAAAATTTGAAACAGATATTGTGGTAAGCGGTGCAGATTACCATCATAGTGAAACTCTTTTGAGTAAGGAATACCGGCAATATTCCCAATCGTATTGGGAAAAGAAAACCTTTGCCCCCTCTTCCCTACTTTTTTATGTAGGATTTAATACAAAGCTGAAAAATGTTAACCACCACAATCTTTATTTCGATGTAGATTTTGATGCACATGCCAAGGCGATCTACGATGAGCCCCAATGGCCTGAAGAACCTTTATTTTACGCAAATTTTACCTCAGTGACAGATCCCGGGACCGCTCCTGAAAATTGTGAAAATGGATTTTTTCTGATTCCACTTGCACCGGGATTGAAAGATACCCCTGAATTAAGGGAGGAATATTTTAAAAAAATTATGCAGAGGTTTGAACATATTTCAGATCAGAATATAACTAATAATGTTATTTTTAAGGAGTCATTTTGCGTCAATGATTTTATAAAGGATTATAACAGCTATAAAGGGAATGCTTATGGAATGGCAAATACCTTATTACAAACGGCATTTTTAAGGCCCAAACTAAAAAGTGGAAAAGTAAAAGGATTATTTTTCACAGGACAGTTAACAGTGCCGGGGCCCGGAGTACCTCCTTCTTTAATTTCAGGTAAATTGGTTTCCGGATTAATTCAAAAGGAATATATTTTATGAAATCAATCTTTGATACCGTATCCAGAACCTGCAGTAAGGCGGTGACCAATGCTTATAGCACCTCCTTTTCCATGGCTACAAAAATGCTGGCCCCCTCTATACGACAGGATATTTACAATATATACGGATTTGTAAGATTTGCTGATGAGATAGTAGATTCATTTCACGATTATGACAAAGAAAATCTGTTAAACGATTTCACCATTGAGCTTGAAAAAGCAATAGAAGCCAAAATAAGTTTAAATCCTATTTTAAATGCATTTCAGGAAACGGTTCATAAATATCAAATTGATCCTTCCCTGTACAAATCTTTTTTGAAAAGTATGCGTCTTGACCTACACAAATCAACATATTTGACTCAGGAAGAATACAAAGAATATATTTATGGAAGTGCTGATGTGGTAGGATTAATGTGCCTAAAAGTTTTTGTGAATGGGGATGTCAAAAGGTATGAAGAGCTTCGGGAATCTGCAATGAGTTTAGGATCTGCCTTCCAGAAGGTGAATTTTCTCAGAGATCTTAAAGCCGATTTTGAAGATTTGAGCAGAAGTTATTTTCCAAATACTAACCTGGAAGCCCTGGACGAAGTAAGCAAACAGAAGATCATTGATGAAATTGAAGCAGATTTTCTTGCTGGGTATAAAGGTATAGTTCAATTGCCGCCAGAGGCTAAATTCGGAGTTTACACAGCATATATTTATTATAGTAAATTATTAAATAAACTTAAAAAAGTACCTTCGCATGAGATCAAGAACAGCCGTATAAGTGTCCCTGTTTATCAAAAAGCAGGATTACTGGCAAAATCCTATATTTCATACAGGTTAAATATATTATAATGGAAACACTACTTTGGATCGTGGTATTTGTTACCACATTTTTGATAATGGAGGGGATGGCGTGGTTTACCCATAAGTACGTAATGCACGGCTTCCTGTGGAAACTGCACCGGGACCATCACAAAAAAGACCATGATAGCTGGTGGGAGCGAAACGATTTTTTCTTTGTTTTTTATGCATTAATTAGTATAGGCTGCTTTTTACTTTGGAGTTATGAAGGGGTCTGGATAGCTTTACCCATAGGATTTGGGATCCTGGCTTATGGCATTGCGTATTTTGTAGTACATGATATTTTCATACATCAACGGTTCAAGATATTAAGAAATGCCAATAACCGATATGCAAAAGGGGTTCGTCGTGCTCATAAAATGCACCATAAACATTTAGGTAAGGACGAGGGAGAATGTTTTGGGATGCTATGGGTTCCTTTTAAATATTTTAAGTAGTAGTTCAGCCGCCCTAAAAGCACATATTTTTAAATACTGGATCATGGAGTAAGATCGAAGGTGCTAACGGCATCAGAATTTGAAGGTAAAGGAATTGCTATTAGATAAACATTAAAATTTTGGTTTTTAAGCTTGATAAGGCCTTTATTCCTTAAGATCTCGCCAGCAGTTCATCGATCGTTTTCCTAACACTTTGACTATTCCAGTCTGCCGCACCTACTTTTTGTATTACGATGTTTCCCTCTTTATCAATTAAGTAAGTTGTAGGTAAAGTGTTACCATTAAGAGGCTCCGGAGGTTGACTAAGAGGCCGGTAGGCCGGAAGCGAATATTTATTACGGTTCAAAAACCCCCGTACAGTTTCATGATCTTCAGAAGAAACAAATATAAAGTTTACCTTATCCTGGTAATCTACATACAGTTCCTGGAAACTTGGCATTTCAGCAATGCAGGGAGGGCACCAGGTGGCCCAAAAATTAACCAGCACTATCTCGCCCTTATATTCCGAAAAATCTTTCCTGTCCTTGTTATTTTGTTCAAGGGACCAATTGTAACCCGCAATAGATCCTCTATCCTCCTCAGAGGTTACCGAAGGGCTAAATGAAAGAATTTTGTTGAAAAAGATTTGTATTGGTTTCCGGGTTCCCGGAATAATAAGCACCAGTATTAAAACAGCAATAATAATGTTAGACCACTGGTTTTTAAAGAGTTTCATTCTACACTATTTGAACAGTAAAGAAAAGAAAATTTAAAAGATAGTCCTAACGCAAATAAGGCTATTTACGCAGCGAATTCAGCTTTTTGGTGATGGAAAAAACCTCTTTTTTGAGAAATTCAATTGACTCTTCCATACTCTGTAATTTTCCGTTGGAAGCCATCGTATGATGTGGCACCAAAATATTACTTATTTTTCCTATTATCATATTCATCTCTTTGATTTTTTGTGTAGGAATTTTGATGAATTCATCCTCCTCCGGATTGTCATTTACAAAGAGAAAGAATCCGGGTTCTTTTCTTAATCGCAGTCGTTTTATAAGTAATGCATCTTTAGTTACTACCAGTACAAGGGAATTATCTAGTATCTTATCCCAATTATGTTGTTTCTGGCAGATGACAATATCCCCTGCAAAAACTGTTGGTACCATACAATCACCCTCAACTTCAAACAACCTGTGATCCTGGGTAGGGTTGTATCCGGGTATTCTATACCATTCTACATCCACCTGGTCTAAATCTGCCGGTGCATTTTTGACAAAACCTGCGTGAGCAGTAGCTTTAATATATGGCACAAAACCATGAGAAGGAGAGATCCTTATAAGCATTTTGTCCCCTTTAAGAATAAAATCTGTAGTTACTTCATACAAATTACTTAACCCAACCACGTGCTCCGCGACAATCCCATTTTGAGAATTTTCTATCAGGGAATAAGCAGCTTGAGAAATAAAAAGATTTTCTGCAACGAACTGTTGGGAAAATTTATTTTTTTTCCTCAACTCTTTTAATCTGTTACCTATGTCTAACCTGTGATGCATGCGTTTACTTATTCAAATAATATTTAGATAATTTTAACTGACCAAAGGTCGTGCATAAATCGATGTAAAATTTAAATTATAATTAATAATAGTAAAAGACTTTAAGCCAGTTGAATAAAAGGTTAAAATATTGTTAATGATGATAGGCTTATTAATCACTTCCTAACCTGTTTTTTATTTTTGAACAGGATTTAAGATGCAGCAAGTAAAGTACAACTTCCGGGAAAGTAAGAAAACGGATAGCGCTATATTACTCGGATTTCTCAAGCATAGATCAGCAGCGTTATTAGGGGTACTAACAAAGCTGATTTAAAACCTTCGGTTCATTCCGAAGGTTTATTTTTTAAAAAGGTTTTTTTACCAGATATAGAGCTTACCCGGTAAAGAAAAATCCCCAACCTGCATCATGCAGATAGGGGATCTTTGAATTTAAATATCTCTAAAATTTAAGCAGCACTCTGCTTCTTGATCAGGTTCAATGCAGAACCATTCTTATACCATTCGATCTGAGGTTGATTGTAAGTATGATTTGCTTTAATAATATCCTTGCTTCCATCGGCATGAATTACTTCAATTGTCAACGGTTTATCCGGTGCAAAATCCTTCAGATCGATCAGGTTAAAAGTATCGTCTTCCTGAATAAGATCATAATCAGATTCATTCTGAAAAGTAATTCCTAATAATCCCTGCTTTTTCAGGTTTGTTTCGTGAATACGGGCAAAAGATTTTACTAAAACCACTTTTACGCCAAGGTGACGAGGTTCCATAGCTGCGTGCTCTCGTGATGACCCTTCTCCATAATTATGATCTCCTATCACCACTGTAGGAATTCCTGCAGCTTTGTAAGCTCTCTGCACAACAGGAACACCATCATATTCCCCTGTGAGCTGGTTTTTTACGTAATTCGTTTTAGTGTTGAAAGCATTTATAGCGCCAATAAGCATGTTATTACTTATGTTATCAAGATGTCCTCTAAAGCGCAACCAGGGCCCTGCCATGGAAATATGGTCTGTAGTACATTTTCCAAGCGCTTTTATCAATAATTTTGCTCCTGTAATATTACCACCATCCCAGGGGTCAAAAGGTTCCAGCAACTGCAACCTTTCGCTGTCTTTAGCAACTTTTACCTCTACAAAATTTCCATCCTCAGAAGGCGCCACATATCCAGGGTCCTTTACATCAAAACCTTTTGGAGGCAACTCAATTCCGGTAGGTTCATCAAGCATTACTTCCTCTCCGTTCTCATTTAATAATTTATCGCGGGTTGGGTCAAAGTCCAGCCTTCCTGCAATTGCAATGGCGGCAACCATTTCCGGAGATCCTACAAAGGCATGTGTATTTGGATTACCATCGGCACGTTTTGAAAAATTCCGGTTAAAGGAATGAACGATGGTATTTTTTTCGTCTCCTTTACGGTCACTCCTGTCCCACTGTCCTATACACGGACCACAGGCATTGGTGAAAATAGTGGCATCAAGGTCTTCGAAAATCTGCAGTAAACCATCCCGCTCTGCTGTAAAACGAATAGTTTCTGAACCGGGATTGATCCCAAAATCTGATTTTGCTTTTATTCCTTTATCAACTGCCTGCTTGGCTATAGAAGCGGCCCGGGTGAGATCTTCATATGAAGAGTTGGTACAAGACCCTATCAATCCCCAATCTACATTGATTGGCCAGTCATTTTCTTTAGCTTTTACAGCCATTTCAGAAATAGGAGTGGCAAGATCGGGCGTGAATGGTCCATTAAGGTGAGGGCGCAATTCAGATAAATTGATCTCAATTACTTCATCAAAATACTGTTCAGGATTGGCATACACCTCATCATCTCCGGTTAAATGTTCTCTAACTGCATTGGCAGCTTCAGCAACATCGGCACGGTTTGTAGCATTTAAGTATCTTTCCATGGAATCGTCATAACCAAATGTAGAAGTAGTCGCTCCTACTTCAGCTCCCATATTACAGATAGTTCCTTTTCCGGTAGCCGACATTGAGCGGGCACCTTCCCCAAAATATTCAATTATTGCACCGGTTCCACCTTTTACGGTAAGGATACCGGCAACTTTTAAAATCACATCCTTAGGAGCTGTCCATCCGGAAAGTTTTCCGGTTAATTTTACTCCAATTAATTTAGGAAATTTTAGTTCCCATGCCATTCCGGCCATAACATCAACTGCATCTGCACCACCTACCCCTATGGCGACCATTCCAAGTCCTCCGGCATTTACCGTATGAGAATCTGTTCCAATCATCATACCTCCCGGAAAGGCATAATTTTCAAGTACAACCTGATGAATAATTCCTGCACCGGGTTTCCAAAAGCCTATTCCATATTTATTTGAAACAGACTCTAAAAAATCAAATACTTCACTACTTGATTTATTTGCAGCCTGAAGATCTATGGCTGCTCCCATTTTGGCCTGGATCAAGTGATCACAATGCACTGTAGTAGGTACTGCAACTATTTTCTTTCCGGCTTGCATAAATTGTAAAAGGGCCATTTGTGCCGTCGCATCCTGGCAGGCAATCCTGTCTGGTGCAAATTCTACATAATCCTTACCTCTGGTAAAGGCCTGCTTAGTTTCCCCTTCCCATAAATGAGAATAAAGAATTTTTTCTGAAAGCGTTAAAGGTTTTCCAACAATTTCACGCGCTTTATTTACACGTTGGCCTATATTGTCATAAACCCTTTTGATCATCTCTATATCGTATGCCATATGTATGTTTTTTATATTTTTCTGAAAAGCTTTGCAAAATTACGAATTTTAGAACAAAATTAAAAATTACAGAAGAAACTGTAGCTTTCCTGTTGATTCTTTAAAAATTGACAGATGCCATCACCATTTATTGTATATATCGTGATTTTAGGAATGTAAATTGCGAAATTAATAATGAGCCAAATTACCTGGCCGCCTTATTTTCGCTTTCCTTCAAAAACTGAAGCCTGTTTCTTTGAAACAGATAATATACCGGGGTAAGATAAGGTAGTATAAACATTGCAAAGAGCCATAGCCCTTTCCTATATACATCTGATCGAAATATATCTATAAAGACAATCGCCCAGAACAACAGCAACAAAATTAAACTAACCCAGGTTATAATTCCTGCATCCTCAATACGGGTAACTGTGGCCTGAGAGTAAAGAAACACTCCTAAAAGAACAAAAAATAAAATAGCAGCAGCTATTCTGTATTTTAACAATAAGTGGATCATATTGAAAAATACGCCTTTTGAATATTTAAAACAAACTTCTAATTATATTTTCTTCGGTAATGCCTTCTGCTTCCGCTTTATAATTTTTTATAATACGGTGTCTTAAAATTCCAATGGCTACTGCCTGAATATTTTCAATATCAGGAGAAAATTTGCCGTTAACAATGGCGTGTGCTTTTGCCGCCAGTACCAAATTTTGAGAAGCTCTGGGACCTGCACCCCAATCTACATAAGTTTTCACAATATCGGGAGCTGTATTTCCCTGAGGTCTTGTTTTTCCTACCAGATTAACTGCGTATTCAACCACATTATCCGGCACAGGGACCCGGCGAATTAACTGCTGAATCTCAATAATGTCATTGGCAATAAACATAGGTACAATATCTGCAGAATAATTGGCTGTTGTGTTTTTCACTACATCCACTTCCTCGCTAAACGAAGGATAATCCAGATGGATTGCAAACATAAACCTATCCAGCTGGGCTTCCGGCAAGGGATAAGTACCTTCCTGTTCTATAGGATTTTGTGTTGCAAGAACAAAATACGGCAAACTTAATTTATAGTGATTCCCTGCCACAGTTACTGCCCGTTCCTGCATGGCTTCAAGTAAAGCTGCCTGGGTTTTAGGCGGGGTCCGGTTAATTTCGTCGGCAAGAATGATATTAGAAAAAACAGGCCCTTTAATAAATTTAAATTGCCTGTTCTCATCTAATATTTCCGAACCCAGAATATCACTGGGCATGAGGTCTGGTGTAAACTGTATTCTTTTAAAATCAAGACCCAAAGCTCTGGCAATGGTATTTACCATAAGCGTCTTTGCCAATCCCGGCACCCCAATGAGTAATGCATGTCCTCCGGCAAATATGGAAAGCAGGATTTGATCCACAACTTCCTCCTGCCCCACAATTACTTTAGCAATTTCCTGCTTAAGCTGCTGGTGATTTTTTACAAAAGTTTCTACCGCGGTAACATCAGACATTTAAATTATTTTTTTAACCAGTTGCTGGTGTACTCACAGTCACGGTATTTACCATTAACCTTTATATACGTATTTCCTATTTTTTCTTTTTGCCATTTTTCAATAGCTTTAAACTGCTTGTCCCGAAGTGCAAGTTCCTGGATCTTCATATAATCCTGTGCGAAACTCGCCTGGTGTTCAGGAAATCTTTTGTTTACTGTAATGATTTTAAATATGGTCCTGCCGGTACGATCCTGATCTGTTAATATTAAGGATACATCCCCTTCTTTTAAATTGACAACATCATCATACATTTCAGGAGGAGTTTTGGTCAATTCCATTCGGGTTTCCCCGGTTGTAGGATTGATCAGTCTACCACTGTTTGCTGCTGTTTCTTCTTCATCAGAATATTTTTTTGCAGCGTCCCCAAAGGTGATCTCCTTATTTACTATTGCAGTTCGAATACTGTCAATATGCTTTTTAGCCTTTTCAACAGTTGCTGTAGTTACATCAGGGATCATCAGGATGTGCCGAATTTCCAGATTTTGGCCAACGATCTTATCTACCTTAATAATATGGAACCCGAACTGAGATTCAAAAGGTTCACTTACTTCCCCTTCCTGAAGACTGAAAGCGGTGTCTTTAAAATCCTTATCCAAACCATCTTTACGGGTTATCACCATTCTACCACCTTCTTTACTTGATCCGGGATCCTGAGAATACATAATGGCTTTGGTATTAAAACTGGCACCATTGTCTATTACATCTTCCCTGATCTCATTGAGGCGATCAATTATTTTTTGTTTCTCACTTTGAGGAATTTCGGGCTCAATAACAATTTGAGCAACTTCAACCTCATCTCCAAAAAATGGACGTTCATCTTCAGGAATTGCTTCAAAATAAGCCCTAACTTCGTCCGGAGTTACTTCAACATCTTCAATGATCTTTTGCTGCATCCGGTTTGCAAGTTCTCTTTGTTTATTTATTTCCAACAATTCAGTGCGGAATTCGGCTTCAGATTCTCTTTTATAGAATTCCAATAGCTTTTCCATAGAACCTATTTGCCCAACCATCTGGTTCATTTGCTGTTCAACCATATTTCCCATTTCAGCATCTGAAACTAATATACTATCCTGAATGGCGTGATGGGCATACAATTTATTTTCCAGCAAACTTCCTGCAAGCTGGCAGTCATCATATTCGGCTGTAGAGACTCCCTGACTTTTTAGATCCTGGTACATCATATCTACATCACTGTCCAAAACCACATAAGCTCCAACCACAGCGGCAATTCCATCAACTTTATATCTCTGAAAACCTTCCGTTGGGGTTTGTGCCGCTACCACATCTTGTTTTGGTTGAATGGCAGTACTGTCTGTTACTATCACTTGCTGCGCAAAACTATTTTGCCCGATAAGGCCAAAACAGCATACTATTGCGAAGCTTCTAATTATAAATTTCAAATTGTTTGTTTTCAATTGCATCTCGAGTTATATCTTTTTCTAATTCTTTAACCAATTCGGCTTTTCTTTTATTGAGAAGGATCTGCTTTATCGTGGAAGTTGCATATTCCAGCGGCGCCTGATCATTTCTCAACAATATATCATTTACATAGACCAAATATACTTCTAATGAATCTTCGAGCTGAAGAAAATTAGATTTTTTTAGCAATTGGGCTTTATTTGAATCATTAAGGGGTCCTATTTTATTATATACAGATTTTGTGCTCACCCATACTGAATCGTTAAAGGTATATGCCTTGAATTGTAAGGCTATTTTATCAAGCTCTGCCTTGTCTTCTTCATTAAACCTTCTGAACATTTTCACTATGTCGGGAATATCCAAAGCATTTTTATCCAGCGTAATAAACCTCAGCTTTACCAGGTCTTCATTCAGTTTTAAACTCTCCAAATGTTCCTCGTAATAACCTTCAATTTCCTTTCCGTTCAAAGAGGTATCCAATTGTTTCGCTACCAGCGCATCCAAATATGCTTTTGTGTAAAGCTCATTTCGGTAATTATTCACCAGATCGTCAAACTCCTCTTGTTTGCTCAAACTTAGGTTATATTTTGCCCTATCTATCAACAATTGCTGAGTTGCCCACCGCGTAATAAAATTGGAAACAATTAAAACGCTGTCTTCTGCTGTTACATTCTCATCAACCAGCGCATCAATATCCTCTTCAAACAAGTAACTTTGATTTACCCGGGCTACTACCTTTCTTTCTTCCTCCTCAAAATATTCACATCCTGTGAGAAACATCAAACCACACAGGGCAAGAATAATTTTAAAGGTGTATTTCTGCATTAACTATATAAAATTATGCCTGCCATTGTTATCAATTATTTCCGCTACAACACAAGCCGCCGCAAAAATAATAAAACTGTTTGCTAAAACAAGCTGTTACTACAAACGATTTCAAATTCAGGAAATTATATATTTTCCTGAAATTTTATTCAATATCACTCATACAAAAACAGCACCAAGAAAAGTCAGAATGTAAAATAGATTTTAGCATTTGACTCGATTTAAGAAAACTGCCTAATGTAAAAATTTTCAGGTATCCTAAATTCATTAATTTGCGGCAGAACTTTTGCATAGAGGAATATTAAATAATCTTAATGTAATATATGGAGAGAAAAATAAAATTCATCTGGGACTTCAAAGGCCCCCACGGATTACCAACCGCCCAGCATCACGAAATTCACCTTAAGGATTTTATAAAAAAGAATGGTCTTGAGGCTTTCCCCATCACCGGAGTAGAAACAGTAAGTGATATGCATTCTTTAGCATTTTGGGTGATCCCGGAATCTGAGATCCCAAACTATCGCGACGTTCTAAAACCTCATCGTGCTACTGTCTATACAGAAGTATAATAAAATTAAATTTATTTCCAATTATTTAAAAGGCCCTTTTATATTTGAACAAAATTAAACACCATGAAAAACTCTATTTTTATTTTAATCGCTGTATTATCAGCTACTGTAAGCCAGGCACAAAGCAAGGTAGGAACCATTGATGCAGATTACATTTTAGGACAGCTCCCTGAGATCTCTACTGTAGAAGAAGGTTTGAAGACTTATAACACTGAACTTCAGGAAGATCTTCAAAATACCATCAAGAACTATGAAACTCTTGTAGCCGATTACCGGGAGAAAAATGTTGATTTTTCTGAAGAAGAGAAAGCAACTAAAGAAGAGGAGATCATTTCACTGGAAAATGAGATCAAAAATTTCAGGCAAAAAGCTTCGGTTTTGATCCAGATGCGAAGAAATGAACTAACGCAACCGCTTTATGAAAAAATAGACGGTGCAATGAAGGAGGTTATTTCTGAACAAAAGTATACCCAGATCATAAATGCAAGTGCCAATGCGCTTGCCTTTTCAGATCCCGAGTACGATATTACTGATGCAGTTCTTACCAAGCTGGGAATTAGTACTCCGTAAAGAAGAGAAGAAAATAATAAAAAAGGCGGCCCAGATTTTTTCCGGGCCGCCTTTTTTTTATGATCTATTTTATTACCTACTGTAATTAGGACTTTCTTGTGTAATTGTTACATCGTGAGGATGACTCTCGTGAATTCCGGCAGAGGTGATCTTCACAAATTTTCCTGTTTCTTTCAAAGTATCTATATCCTTAGCTCCGCAATATCCCATTCCTGCCCTAAGGCCTCCAATGAACTGGTGTATACTTTCTTCAAGATCTCCTTTATAGGGAACTCTACCAACAATACCTTCAGGAACAAGTTTTTTAATATCATCTTCCACATCCTGGAAGTACCTGTCTTTAGAACCTTTTTTCATGGCCTCGACAGACCCCATTCCCCTGTAGGATTTAAATTTTCTACCTTCAAATATTATAGTTTCTCCCGGTGATTCTTTGGTTCCTGCTAAAAGTGAACCCAGCATCACACTATCTGCCCCGGCGGCAATCGCTTTGGGAATATCCCCGGTATACCTGATTCCTCCATCAGCTATTACCGGAACTCCGCTTCCCTTGATGGCAGCAGCCACTTCCAGTACTGCAGAGAATTGAGGAAATCCAACTCCTGCAACAACCCTTGTTGTACATATAGATCCGGGTCCTATCCCCACCTTTACCGCGTCAGCCCCGGCATTTACAAGATATTTGGCAGCTTCTCCGGTTGCTATGTTACCTACCACAACTTCCAGATCGGGAAAATTCTTTTTTATTTCTTTCAGGATCTCTACCACACCTTTGGTATGACCATGTGCGGTATCAATTATCACAGCGTCTACCCCGGCATTCACCAAAGCTTCGGTACGTTCTACTGCATCTCCCGTGACACCAATGGCCGCAGCTACTCTTAGACGCCCGTAACTATCTTTATTGGCAATAGGTTTTTGCGTAAGTTTTGTAATGTCTCGAAAGGTAATCAGGCCTACCAGTATCTTATTATCGTTAACAACAGGAAGTTTTTCAATTTTATGTTGCTGCAAAATTTCTTCAGCTTCCTCCATTGAGGTACCCTCTGCAACGGTAACCAGATTTTCTGAAGTCATTACTTCCGAAATTGGCCGGTTCTCATTTTTTTCAAACCTAAGATCACGATTGGTAACAATTCCCAGGAGTTTTCCGTCCTTGTCAATAATAGGAATTCCCCCTATACTATGCTCGCGCATATTATTTTTAGCATCACTTACGGTGGCGGTAATAGGTAAGGTTACAGGATCTATGATCATTCCACTTTCAGCACGTTTTACTTTTCGCACTTTAACGGCCTGTTGATCAACGGTCATATTTTTATGAAGGACTCCAATCCCACCTTCCCTTGCCATAGCAATAGCCATTTTGCTTTCGGTAACAGTATCCATAGCAGCAGACACTATAGGAACATTGATCGGAATATTTCGGGTGAATTTTGATCGGATACTTACCTCTCTGGGTAATACCTCTGAATAGGCAGGAACCAGCAGGACATCATCATAAGTCAATCCTTCGCCTATTATTTTGGAATCGTGTGCAGTCATAGCAATTAAAGATTAATTGCGTGCAAATATACGTTTTTAAACTTAAAAATAAGCACTGTGCCCAAGTGAGTTTTTGATATCTAAATATTTATGAGGGAAGGGAAACAAACCGGGCTAAGAGGTGAATTCCAAAACATCTTTTGAGTTAAACCCAATCTTAATTTTATCAGCAATGTTCCTTTCCTTAGTCAAAACGGTCAATTGCTCTCCGTTGTCAAGCTTTAACAACAACTGAATATTATCTCCCAAAAAGGTTTTTTTCAGCACATTGGCATAGGTAACATACTCACATTCTGAATTTATTGTAAGACTTTCATTCCTGATTGCGTGACAGCAATTGGCGTTTAAAGGACATTCAAAGGCAGATTGTAATTCTTTATTGAGCTGAATGGTGTTTCCAAATAAGGAAGCAACGTAAACGGAATTAGGTTTTATGTATAAATTGGCCGCCGCATCTTTCTGAATTACTTCCCCATGCTGCAGGATAAGGATCTCATCGGCAACAGAAAGTGCATCTTGGGTATCGTGAGTGACAAAAATGGCAGTTACCCCGGTTTTCTTTATAATTTCAAAAACCTGGCTTCGCAACTGCATTCGTAACATAGCATCCAGGTTACTGAAAGGCTCATCCAGGATAAGCAAAGAAGGATTTGGAGCAAGAGCCCTTGCAAGAGCAACCCGTTGTTGCTGCCCGCCCGAGAGCTGGTGAGGATAACGATTTTCCATAGCTGTTAAACCTACCAGTTCCAGCATTTCCTTTGCCCGCTGTTTTTTATTCTTTTGTTTGGAAATTCCGTAGAGAACATTTTCCAAAAGCGTTAAATGGGGAAATAAGGCATATTCCTGGAACACTAAACCTATTTTCCTCTTTTCAGGAGACACCAGCTTTTTTATGGATGAAACTTCTGTTCCTTCCAGCTCGATGCTTCCGTGATCTGGTCTTTCCAGGCCTGCTATTAATCGTACAAGAGTGGTTTTACCACTACCGCTTTCTCCTACAACAGCACAAATGTCCCCTTTCTCCAATTTGAACGACACCTCTTTAAGAGCAAAACTTTTACCCTTGTCAAAACTTTTAGAAAGCGATTTTATATTAAGCATTTTATTTTTTAATAAGTAATTTATTTAAAAAAATAACCGGTAACGCTGCTGTGAAGATAATAAATAATGAAGGAATTGCCGCTTCCATGATCATTTCATCACTGGCATATTCATAAGCCTTCACTGCTAATGTATTTATATGAAAGGGCTTCAAAATTAAAGTTAAAGGCAATTCTTTCAACACATCAATAAAAACAAGGATTAAAGCACTTAGTATTCCGGTTTTTATCAAAGGAAATTCAATTCGAAAAAAGGTTTTTAAATTTCCAACGCCAAGCATTTTTGATGAGTCGGGGATGGTATTGCTAACTTTCAGAGAAGTAGATTCTATAGGGTTAAAAGCCACAGCAAGAAATCTTACGCAATAGGCATATACCAGTGCCACAAGTGTTCCATTGATCAATAATCCAGTTTTAATAGAAAAGAGGTAGTCCAATGCACCTATGAGCCATTTATCAAAGGCGAGGGTTGGGATCATAATTCCAATGGCGATCACCGCACCCGGAATTGCATATCCTAATATTCCCATTCTGGCAATATTTTTAATAAACCCCAGAAAACTCCATTTTGAAAAGTAAATTAAAAATGTGGCAAAAAGGACTGTTATCATTGCCGTTAAAATGGCTATACCGAAACTCTGTAGGGAGAGCATTAGAAAATCCAGGTCAAATACTTTTTCAAAGGTTAATGTGGCCCAGTATATCAATTGCAATACGGGAATAAAAAAACCTAAAACAACTGGTATTAAAACAACCAGCAGAATTAAAAATTGCGAAAATTTACTGCTGCTTTTTCTATGAATATAGGTGTTATTCGACCTTGCTGAAGAAACTTTGATATTCCGCCTTTGCCATTTTTCAAATAGAATCAAGGCAAAAACGATCACGATAAGCAGGGCTGAAAGATAAACGGCAGTTTCAGGTTCTTCAAGAGAAAACCATGCGCGAAAAATTCCGGTAGTAAAGGTATTCACTCCATAATACTGGGCGGCCCCATAATCATTGAGCACCTCCATAAGCACCAGGATAAGACCGGCAATAATAGCCGGGCGGGCAAGAGGTAACATCAGTTTAAAAAATGACTTAAATTCACCTACTCCCAAAATAGTGGAAGCCTCCAGGAGGTTATTAGCCTGATTTAGAAAGAAGGCACGTGAACTTACATAAACATAAGGGAAAAGCGAGATGCTAAGAACAAAAGCCAATCCGGCTTTATTCATGATATCAATACGTATAAAATCCCAACCAAGCCACCGAAAGATCAGGTCCATACTTCCCCCGTAGTCAAAAACCCCTGCATAAGCATAAGCGACAATATATCCAGGAATTGCCAGAGGAAGGATTAACAGCCATTCCATTTGTTTCCTTAGCGGAAATTCAAAGCGCGCCACCAGCCAGGCCGATGATACTCCGAAAAGCAGCACTAAAAAACTACAAACAAATACCAGGAAAAGGGAATTTCCTATGTAATCAAGTAAAAGATTATCTACAATATGACCCCAGGTCTCCCCGGGACCGGCAAAAAGTTTAACTCCTATGGAAATGATTGGTAGGGCGATAAAAAGAATGATGGCCAATGTGAAAATTGACCATCTGTTACTATCTCTTTTTAGACGCTTTAACCTATATTTTATAGAAAAAATATTACTACTACTTCCAGCCTGCTTCATCAAATATCACTACCGCTTTTTTATTATTTTCTCCCAGTTTAGATAAATTGAGGGTGTCTTCTTTGAATTCCCCCCATTCCTGTAACAATGGAGCAGGTTCTACATTAGGGTTTACCGGATATTCATAGTTCAAATTGGCAAAAACTTCCTGTGCCTCTTCAGATACTAGAAACTCAATAAAGCGAATGGCATTATCTTTATTTGGAGCATATTTGGCCACTCCTGCCCCACTAACATTTATATGTGTTCCTCTTCCATCCTGATTTGGAAAATGCAAACCAACTTTTTTAGCTGTCTCTACCTCTTCAGGATCTGATGAATTCAACATTTGACCAACATAATAGGAATTTAAAATAGCTAAATCACCTTCCCCGGCAACAACAGCTTTTACCTGATCTCTGTCACTTCCCTTAGGAGAACGAGCCATGTTTTCTACCATATCCCGGGTCCATTCTTTTGCACCGTCTTCGCCATTATTTACAATTATGGAAGCTAATAAGGACTGGTTATATATATTGCTGGATGAGCGAATTAATATTTTATCCTCCCATTTATCTGTAGCCAGATCTTCATAAGTTGTAAGCTCCTCAGGATTAACACGATCTTTTGCGTAAGCTATGATCCGTGCCCGTTTGGTGATACCAAACCAGTAATTTTCTGCATCTTTTAAATGTGATGGAATTGTAGATTCAAGAGTTTCAGACTCTATTGGCTGCAATAGTCCCTGATCTTTTGCTCTTGTAAGTCTTCCAGCATCTACAGTTATTAAAACATCGGCCGGGGATTGCTCTCCTTCCATACTCATTTTTTGTATCAACTCGTCGGCATTGGAATTAATAACATTGACCTTAATTCCGGTTTGTTCTTCGAATTTTTTAAATAACTCCTGATCGGCCTCGTAATGGCGGTGGGTGTAAACGTTTACTTCCTGATTTTGAGCTTCAGCTTGTGAGTTTTCATCATTGGAACCATTTTTACAGGAATTGAACATAATCAATGCAATCATTCCAAACATTAATTTCTTCATGAAATCGAATTTTATAGGGTTTTTAAGTGGGGCAAATATACCTATTTAGAACTATTTTAAATAACAAAAATTGAATTTATTGCAGGTATCTCTGAAGATTTTGAAGATTTTGCCCTTGTTATAACCACACAATATTTTGGAAATAGTAAAGAAGTGTTTTAAAGTTCATTAATGGAATTCCGTAAAGATCTTTGTGGCTTCATTATAAGAAGATTCAAAACTGGTCATCTTGACATTTGTTTCACATTTTTTAGCATTGAAATAGGAGACCATTCGTTCTGTAGGCATATTCCCGGTAAGTTCGTCTTTTGCCATGGGACATCCTCCAAATCCTTGAATTGCGCCGTCAAACCTATAACACCCGGCCTTATATGCTGCATCTACTTTCTCGTGCCAGGAGGCAGGAGTGGTATGCAGGTGAGCCCCAAATTCAATTTCGGGATAAAGTGGGATAAGATTTGAAAACAGGTATTCTATTACCTGAGGAGTAGAAGTTCCAACAGTGTCAGATAACGATAGTATCTTCACCCCCATTCCTGATAATTTTTCGGTCCATTCCCCAACTATTTCAACACTCCAGGGATCGCCATACGGATTTCCAAAGCCCATGGAGAGATAAGCCACCACTTCTTTATTGGTGCGGTTTGCAATCTCCAGAATTTCTGCAAGAGTTTCCACAGATTCAGCAATTGTTTTATGGGTATTTCGCATTTGAAAATTTTCCGAAATAGAAAAAGGGTATCCTAAATATTGAATTTCCGGATGTACGGAAGCGTCCTGTGCTCCGCGGGTATTGGCAATTATGGCCAACAACTTGCTTTTAGTAAGAGAAAGATCAAGGCCTGCCAGAACATCAGCAGTGTCTGCCATTTGTGGGATAGCTTTAGGAGAAACAAAACTTCCGAAATCTATGGTATCAAATCCACAACGCAGTAAAGATTGAATATACCTGATCTTGACAGGAGTAGGAATAAAGGTCTTTATTCCCTGCATTGCATCCCGGGGGCATTCAATTAATTTGATCTTCTCCATAGCTCCAAAGATAGTATTTTACGCAGCATATTAAAATTGGTAATGGCAGCTAGAGCTTGATCTGAAAAGTGGCGTACCAGGTTAAAGGTTGTGCGGGAATTATTCCGGGACCCGGATAACCCGTTGCTCTCCTGGTAAAATAGCTGTTATTGAGTAAATTGTTAATTCCCGATTCTAATCTATACATCTTGTAAGCATAAGAAAGAGAGAGATCCATAACTCCGTATGCCGGAATTGCCCCTTCTATTCCCCTTTGAGAATCATCCTTATTTTGGGGCGCATTTGTAGCATCTGTATATTGGCTGGATAAATAGGTGTACTGCAGGCTGCCAAGCAAATTCTTATATCCGAAATTCATTCCTGTTTTTAAATTTAATTCAGGAATAAACTCAACCTGATTCCCTTCCACATTTGTTTGTTCAGATTCAATATATTCAGATTTTGTAAAAGCAGAATTGATGAAGAAATTGAGCCTGTAATTATTCTGCTCTTCAAAAAATGTGTTTTTCACATTCCAGTCGGCAAAAGCTTCTACTCCGTAAATAAAGGCGTCTCCAATATTTCCTCTAAATCGCACGATCCTTCCGGTCTCTACTGTCTCACCACCTGCATTGATACGTTCTTCAGGCTTTAAGACTTCCCCTATCCTTGAGCTATACTTAAGTCCGAAAGCACTAAGGTCATAGGAAAACCGGTTATTAATTCTTCCCCTTAAGCCAAGATCAGAGGTGAAACCTTCTTCATCTGTAATATTGGGATCAACCCTAAATACCGGATTCACAACTCTTATATCACTAAAAGTAACCGATCTGTAATTCTGGGAGAAGTTGGCATAAAGTTCAGCACCAGGAGAAATTTTGTAACTGTTACCAATACCGAATAAGACAAAACTCCGGTCAAACTTTCTGTTATCTGAAAGTGTTTCATTGAGCAGCACATTTCCTGCCAGGTCTAAGACAATGTTCTTATAAGTTCCATCTCCTTGTGTATTGATATACTCAAATCTTACCCCCGGAGTAATTGAAAATTTGCTGGTTATATTAAAAATATTCTCTCCAAAGATCGCCAGGTTTTTATTCGGAAATGCAAATTGTGACTGACGCGAATAATTCGGAAATTCATTATTGGCCAGTTGAAAATCCGGGCCTGCAGACGCACTTCCCGCGCCTTGCCTTTGGGTATTATATGCGTCATAATATTTTGAACCTATTAAAAAGATCGATTCTTCCCGGAACAAATTGTACCTGGTAAGCAGCCTTGCCTCCGCTCCCCAATTATTAAAATTATCTACAAGTAATTCCCGGGGTACTTCGGGATCATCAGGTTGAGAAACCCTGTTTTCCCGGTAACCCACCGCTTTACGTGAAGCATCCAGACCAAACAGGTTTAAGCTGAATTCCGTTCTCTCAGAAATTTCGTGTTCAAATTTTAGCGCATAAAGCATCCAGTTCACCTCAAACCAGTTTCGGGATCGATTGCTAAAGGAAGGATCGCTGTAAAATTGCATATCTGTAAGCCCTCCCGGCTGCTGTGCCAAATAATCTAAATAGGTGTATTCTACACTTAGATTTGTTCCAGGTTTGAATTGCCAGCCTAAATGCGCAAAAGCATTATGTGATTCAAATTGGGAATTAGGACGAAAACTTTCACCTTCCTTATAATTGTAAAATGTGTAATAGCTAAATTTTCCAACGGTTCCGCTTAAGCTGTTAAAGCTGGTAAACAAATTATTAGAACCTAAGGATTGCCTTGAAACGAGTTCGATCTCTTTATAAGGATTAGGAGCTTTGAATTTGAAATTGATCAAACCTCCAAATTGGGTTCCGTATTGTAAAGATGCTGCTCCCCGTATCACCTGAATTTCACTGAGGGCTTCGGGAGGCGGAGTGTAATAACTTTCCGGATAACCCAAAACATCTGCTGAAATATCATAGCCATTTTGCCTGGTATTGAAATTTTGTGTGCGGTTTGGGTTTAGCCCCCGACCACCAATGTTAAGTTGTAAGCCTGCATCTCCATTATCATAAATATTTAGCCCAACCACCTGATTAAAGATTTGCCGTGCATTATTCGCGGCCAGATTTCCAACAACCTTTTCCATTGAGATCACTTCGCTCTTTTTACCGGCATATATTGCAGTTCCTTCAACATCTCTAAGGCTTCTTAAGGCAAATACTCTTTCCCGTCTTTGAGTAAGAACAACTTCTGAAAGATTTTCGGCTAAAGGGGAAAGTGAGAAAATTATTTGTTGATCATCATTCAACGTTACATTATATTCTTTTACCTCAAACTGAAAGCTGAATACTGCAAATTCGTAAACACCATCAGATAAATTTTCAATGATAAAATTTCCGTTTTCATCAGAAATGGTGAGATTTCCGGTGGTTTTATTATAAATTTCAGCCTGGGCAATGGAGGAATTATCTTCGGAAGACAACACTCTTCCGCTTAAAGAATTTTGTGCTGCTGCAGAAATAACAGATAACATAAGAATAATAAGTAAACTACAAGCCCTGGATCGTATCATTGAAAGGTAATATATTTTTATTGTGTTGAAAAGAATCCTGAAGGCTGAGTAAATTTATTTCCGGATTAAAATAAGGAGCGCTTTTACGCCCATTGAGGGCCACAAAACTTTCTACGTAAACTTCTATGTTCTGGTGCCCGTCCTTTTTAAAATGATCTGCCAGGTACTGGGCATATTCAATTATAAAATCGGGTTGGGTAGCCATTTGCTTTTCCTGAAAAGGAGTTAAAAAATCAGAATTATCAACATAAAATCTATTGCCGGTCTCCCCGTCTACGATCTTAAACTGTGCATACCCTGCTTTTTCGATGAGCATTACTCTCCAGGAAAATCTAAAGCCTTCTTCTGTCCAAAACAACTCTCCGGGATATAACATATATCTCCAGGGAAACAAAAACTGAATAGCAAAGAAAACCGTTAAAACAGAAAGAGTGATCTGTTTTCTGGGGGATGAGAAATACAGCTGACGCTTATTATCAAAAATATTTTTGGAAACAGAAAAAACCCGGGCTATGATGTTTAATATTTTATGGTGTAATCCTGCATCAAAAAACACAAGAGCACTTACGATCATGATGTAGGGGAACATACCAATAGGAAATAGAATTCGGGTTAACAGGTGGAAAACAACCACCATCGCAAATGCAAAAGTTCTTGCGGGCTTATAAAGTAACAGAAACGGAATACTTAGATCATAGATCATCCCGGACCAGCTAAATATATAATGAACCCATTCCTGTTCTAAGAGATTCCCCATTAACGGCAGGTCGTAATTTGACGGGAGCCAGATCTTTAAAGGCATAGCCTCTAAAAGCCAGTCTGAATTCAATTTTGCAAGTCCTGCATAAAAGTAAACTACAAAAAGTAAGGCCTTGATACTGTCAATGCACCAGCGGGGAATCATTTGAAAAGCTTTTTCCCTGCTCCTAAAAGCATCTAACGAAAAGTAAGCATTAGCCGGTAAGAAAATGAGTAAAAAACTAACAATACTTATGAAGTAATAATGATTGAGATAGGTGGTTTTATCCATCAACTCAATATAGGTGAAACTTAAAAAAAAGACGATTATGGCCACCCTGTATTTATATCCTACGGCAACCATAAGTGCTGCAAGTGCACATAATAAAAATATTAAATATGTGAAGTTGCCAAGGGGTTTAATCCAATCGAATCCATAATAGGAAAAGTGAAAGTTTGGTTCAATGTAGAGCTTTTCAATCCAGCCGTTCAACCAGAATCTCACGATACTCAGGAACATCATAAAACCAAACAAAATACGGAAAACCGCCAAAGGGGCGGCTTCCGTTTGTTTATTTAAATATGTTGAGAGTTTCTTTACCATTGGACCAGTGAAGGCTTAATCACCGTCAGAATCTACATAATCTACACTTAAAGAAAGTGCCTGCATCATATCTACCTTAAGAAGAACTACATTTTTTTGAAGTTCATCAAAAGCCTCAAGCATCATGTTGTTATTACTTTTAACCTGTTGCACAAAATCAGGACTTAAGGAAGTAGCCTGGTTTCGAATTGCATCAAATTGAGCATTAATAAGATCTTCCAGTTCTTCGCCTCCTTTAATGGAATTTTGATATTCCAGGTAATGCTTAAAACTTAAACCATTCTGGCTGCTGTTAAAATGTTTACCATTAAAAAAGTTTTGCACAGTCTCCAGCGCCTTTAGGTAAAGATCCTTTGACAGGGCATCAGCATAAAAGGCTTCAACATTTTCAGGAACAGGATTTCCTGTGAAAATTCCGGAAGGAATCCCAATTTTTCCTGACCTCAAAAACTTTTCATAGTACTTTATATATTCGTTTGTCAAACGATCTACAGACCCTGTTCTTGAAGAACTGGTATTGCTTACAAAGGTATCTCTGTATCCGGATTTCCAATCTATCAGAACTTCCCGTGATAAGGAATTGATATTTTCAGAAAGTTCATTCAAATAGTTTTTATAAAATTCAGCATTAGGATCTGAATTGAAAATTCCAACAATTTCATCATCTGTATCTGCCAGGCCATTAATTAAGTAATCCAGGGCCGGAAAACCTTGCTCATCAAACGAAGAGGGTAATTCTAAATTAAATTCTCCAGAGTTTATTTTGGCATTAATCCCAGAGGCATCTGCCGGATAAGTGTTAAGCCTTGCCCGGTAATTAATTTCCTCTGCCTTGCCAATAGAAAAAACCGAAACGGTTTGAAACAAAATATATCCTTCTTTAAAAGATTCCCGCAGCGCATTTAAATTTGCTATTGTTGGTTCCTGGGTGAATTTTTGGGTTTCTTCTTCAAGATCCAGCGTAGCCCCTGTAACATTTTCAAAAGAAGGAATTATGATATTATCTGCCCAATTTGCGAGCAGAGCTTCCCGGTCAAATCCGGTTTCAGGGCCACCCTCTTCTTCATCATCTGTGGTACAGGAGATAACTAAGATCGCCGAAAATAATATAAATAGTAATTTTTCAGGTTTAGTCATATTCTTGATATTTAAAAAAGGCAGATGTTGTATCTGCCTTATATTTCTTCTTTATGCAAATTATAATGCAGCTTCTTCTACGGTAAATCCAAAAGCTGAAGCGATGGCCTGTGAAATGGCATCAAGGGTTTCAGGAGTAACATCCCAGAAACCGTTTCCTTCAAGTAACTGTTCTTTAAAAAGTTCTATTTGATCAGGAGATAAATAAGGAGCCCCGGTTTGAGGATCCTGAGTGAAGCGCAGGCTGTTGATAAAACCGTAACCTTCAGATAGCTGGTGAAACGCATTTCCAAGATCTTCGTTTTCAATCCCAATCTTTCCTTTCTGCAGGTAGTATACCGAACGCACTCCTATAACTGTAGAGATATTCTCTTTTATGATTGCTATTTGCTCATTCCGAAGATCATAATCCCCACCCACTATTGCGGCACGGCCAGTTTTAAAAGCTTCAAAAACCTCATCTGCTATCCCTTCAAAATCAGGATCATTATTTACTGAATTTAAATAATTAAAAAGAAGACGATCATTGCTTTCTCCTAAAACGCTGTTAGGATTAGATGCAGGAATTGATGGATCGCCATAAAGATAGCCGTAAGCCTCATCCCATTTATGCTCCATTGTAGTATAATTTTTCCCTTCCTCTAATACATCAGCATCGTTTGAACTCACGTTATCTCCTTCATCAAGAACCTGGGTAGATAAATAGTTGTTTAACATTTGATCTGTCAAAAGGGCTCCAATCATACCCTTGGCAAATGCCTGATCTAATTCCAGTCCTTTTGAATTTACAAATCTTGCGGAGGAACCATCTGCCATTTGACCGGCAACTCCTGGAGCAGCAAACTCATTTTGGTTTACATATACTTCATTTACATGTTCACTTATATAATCTTCAAATTCATTTTTAATTGCATTGCTTTCCACAGAATTGGTAGAAAAATATTCTTTAGATGCAGCAACTTTGCTTTTGATACTTTTATCTGAATTATTCAGATCTGCATTAGAAAAAGGATCATTAATATTAGAAAACATGTTTGCCAGGCTTTCCTCTGTGGTATTATCAAAATCATTAAATGCTGAGAAAACCTCTTTAACCATAACTAAACGGGTGGTTTGTCCACTGTAGTTAACAGTAGAAGATCCATCTCTGGAAAAGGTATAATCTGCAGGAATTTCTAATTGGTTTTCCACAGGAAGTGGATTATCGTCTGAAGTACAAGAAGTTAAAGTTAATCCTCCAAAAATTAATGCTGAGGCAAGTTCTTTTTTCATTTTATTCTTATTAAGATTAGTTTTAAATAACGTTAGAATTCTGCAGCAAATATAAATACGATTAATCGTTTAGGCAAAGTTTATTTAGATTTAATTTAAATAAACTTTTGTTCAACTAATTTTTCTAACTGTCCTGTCCAATGGCGTTGCCAATGATTTAAAAAATACATTAAAAATTTAGTTGGCAAAAAACAAGAAAAAATTATTATTAATTATAATCAAATCCTGTTACTTTTTTAAACATAAAAAATTGAGAGCAAAAAAATAATGTCTCACGTTTATGCAAAAATTCGAAGCATTTAATTTAAAGCAGGATTAGGATACCAATTCCTATAAAAATTAATATTTGTACACACTTTAAAATTATTCCTGAAGAAGGATGCTTTCTCAGGTAAAAGGATATTTTCCCGGAAAGCAATGCTACCGTTCCAAAAATTAATAATGCCTGAAACATAAAAAGTAACCCCAGAATATAAAATTGAAAGATGGTATTTCCTGAAGGGTCCCAAATAAAACCCGGAAAGAAGGCAAGAAAAAAAACGGTAACTTTAGGATTAAGCACGTTCATAAAAAATCCGTGCCTGAACAAAGGCAAAAGATACGCTTTAGGGCCAACTTTTTGATCTAAAGAGATTTCAGAACTACTTTTCCACGTTTTAAATGCGAGATAGAAGAGGTACAATGCACCCAACCACTTAATGAGCAGGTATAGCCCTTCTGATTCCATTATAATTGCCGAAACTCCAAATGCCACCAGGCTGGTATGAATTAATATTCCCGACACCAATCCGAAAGTAGTTACCAGGCCGGCTTTTTTTCCGTTTATAATACTTTGCATCAGTACATAAATAATATCCGGTCCGGGAGAAACCGTTAGCAATACAGAGGCAATTGTAAAAGGGATTAGATTTTCCAGCAAATTGGATCATTTACTATTAAAGTTCCTGGTCCAGAACCTGTTTATTAATTTTTTTAATAAGGCCCGGTCCTTCGTAGATAAAACCTGTATATAACTGAACCAGGCTTGCACCTGCCTTTAATTTTTCGATTGCGTCTTCAGGAGTGTGTATCCCACCTACACCAATAATTGGAAAGGCATTATTGCTTTTTTCTGATAGAAACCTGATCACTTCCGTAGATCGTTTTCTCAAAGGTTTGCCGCTCATTCCCCCCATTTCAGCTTTATTACCTGAAACCAGGCCATCTCTTGAAATCGTAGTATTTGTAGCAATTACGCCGGCAATTTGAGTGTTTTTGACAATTTCAATAATATCCAGAAGTTGAGAATCTGTAAGATCTGGAGCTATTTTAAGCAAAATGGGTTTTGGTTGAGATTTTTTTACATTCTTTTCCTGTAAGGTTTTTAACAAATGGGTAAGAGGTTCCTTATCCTGCAGCTCCCTAAGATTAGGCGTATTCGGGGAACTCACATTTACAACAAAATAATCTACGTGATCAAATAAAGCATCGTAACAAAGTAAGTAATCATTAACTGCCTCCTCATTGGAAGTAGATTTATTCTTACCGATGTTTCCGCCGATCAAAACCTTCTTGTTTTTTTCTAACCGGACCACCGCTGCTTCTACTCCTTCATTATTAAAACCCATGCGGTTTATTATAGCTTCATCCTCCTTAAGTCTGAAAAGCCGTTGTTTTTCATTACCGGGTTGCGGCCTGGGAGTTACTGTGCCTATTTCTATAAAACCAAAACCTAAAATATCCAGCTCTTTGTAAAGCTTGGCGTTCTTATCAAATCCTGCAGCAAGTCCAACAGGGTTTTTAAATTTTAATCCAAAAACCTCCCGTTCAAGACGCTTATCTTTTATTTGAAACCAGTCTTTTACTATAGAAGCAACTCCCGGAATTTTAAATAAAGCTTTTAACGTGTCAAAGGTAAAATAATGAACTTTTTCGGGATCAAATTTAAAAAGCAATGGCCGTATTACAGCTTTGTACATAGATCAATTATTTGTGCAAAAATAAGCTTATTCAGGACAATGGCATAGAAATTCTTTTGGTGTAATAAATAGCAAAAGCAGCCTTTTGAAGCTGCTTTCAAAAATAAAAAATTTAAAAATTTTGATTCTTATGGACAACAGGTTTTATACCTGTATAAAGGTTCTTAAATTGCATAAAAAATATAACCCATGATTTCAAAATCAAGTATAATTTCCAGATTTATTAATTATGTATCAATTGACACCCAAAGCGACCCTGATAATCCCAATACTCCAAGTACTAATAAACAATGGGATCTGGCACTAAAACTTGCTGAGGAATTGAAACAAATCGGCCTGCAGGAGGTGGAAATCGATGAGAATGCATATATCATGGCAACCTTACCTGCCAACGTCGCTCATGAAGTACCCACAATAGGTTTCATAAGTCACTTCGATACTTCCCCTGATTTTTCGGGAACCAACGTCAAGCCTCAAATCATAGAAAATTATAACGGACAGGATATTGTTCTAAATGCTGATAAAAACATTGTTCTTTCACCGGATTATTTTGATGATCTGCTCGGGTACAAAGGACAAACATTAATAACAACAGATGGCACCACCCTGTTGGGGGCCGATGATAAGGCCGGCATAACTGAAATTGTTTCTGCCATGGAATATCTGGTAAATAATCCTGATATCCCCCACGGGGAAATAAGGGTAGGTTTTACTCCTGATGAAGAGATAGGAAGAGGAGCACATAAATTTGATGTTCAAAAATTTGGAGCCCATTGGGCATATACCATGGATGGCAGCCAGGTAGGAGAGCTGGAATACGAGAATTTTAATGCAGCAGGAGCCACAGTTACTATTCATGGAAGAAGCGTACATCCGGGATATGCGAAAGATAAAATGGTCAATAGCATTTATATCGCTCAGGATTTTATAAATTCTCTACCCCGACTAGAAACACCGGAACATACAGAAGGTTTGCAGGGATTTTTCCACCTGTCAGATATTTCAGGAGATGTAGGAGAAACAAAATTAAAATATATAATACGTGACCACGATAAGGACAAGTTTGAAGCAAGAAAGGAAATGATGCGCAATCTCATTAACGAGATAAATACTCAATACGAGAGGGAGGTACTGACCATTGAAATTACGGATCAATATTATAATATGAAAGAAAAAATTGAACCCGTAATGCATATTGTGGATATTGCTGAAGAGGCAATGAAAGCTGTGAATGTTGAACCTTTAATAAAAGCTATTAGAGGAGGCACAGATGGGTCACAACTCAGTTTTATGGGTCTTCCCTGCCCTAATATTTTTGCCGGGGGCCACAACTTTCACGGACCATACGAATACGTTCCTGTAGAAAGCATGCAGAAGGCAGTTGCTGTAATTGTGAAAATCGCGGAAATTACCCAGGAAAAATATAAATAAATTAAAATGGCAAAAATTAAAAACTGAGGAATATATCGAAAAACATGGCCACTGGAAAAAGGAGCTCGAAAGCTTTCAAAAATTAATTCGATCGTTCGGCCTGGAAGAAACCGTCAAATGGGGAGCTCCTGTTTATATGTATTAAGGCAAAAACCTGATAAGCATCGCGGCATTTAAAAAACATTGTGCAATATAATTTTTTCAGGGAGCCCTTCTGGAGGAAAATACAGCTTTACTTACCAATGCACAGGAAGGTAAGACGTAGGCTATGAGACAAATAAGATTTGAGAAAGGCGATATCTTAGATCTTCAGGTAATAAGTAGTTATATTGATGAAACCATAAAGCAGGCAAAGGAAGAAAAAAATGAAGCAGATAAACCCGGCAGTAAAAGCGGG
Organism: Gillisia sp.; assembly: GCA_024635655.1. Lineage (GTDB taxonomy): Bacteria > Bacteroidota > Bacteroidia > Flavobacteriales > Flavobacteriaceae > Gillisia. Next base: position 50,602 of record JAGXIL010000062.1, read on the forward strand.
TCCTCCCCAGCTTTTATGGCTTTAATGGAAAAAGATGAAAACCTCAAACAGCCATTTACTCAACTTACCCCCGGAAGACAAAAGGATTATATCAACTATATAGCAGAGGCGAAGAAGGAGGAAACAAAGTCAGCCAGACTTGAAAAGGTCTACCCTTTAATTCTAGAGGGTAAGGGATTAAATGATAAATACAGCAGTAAAAAACAGAAACAAAAAGACCGGCAATAACCGGTCTTAATTTATATATATATTATATTATTAAAAATAACAGCTTCCGCCTCTTCTTCTTTTCTTTCCCGCATTTTCGCTGTCAAATAATTTTATGGTAAGGCTAACTATGATCTGGTTCAATCGGGCATCATCAAAATTTGCTCGATTAATACCATATGTACTATTCACAATATCAACTCCCTGAGTTTCTTCGGTAGCAAGAGTTCTATCATATCTCACGTCAATTCCAAAGCTCCCGAATTCTACCTTAGCTCCTACTTGAGCGGAAATTGGAAAATTTTGCACAACAATTAAAGGCGGATCATCAGTTGGCTCAGCGCCTTCAAGTCTGGCATCCATGATCTTTTTGTAAGCCGGACCTGCATAAACATCAAGGGGACCCCAAATATTAAACCCCGCTAAAAAAGGAACACTTAATTCATCTACATTATATATCGCCGGACTGTCTGGAAAATCAAACCTGGACTCTAATTTGGAATATACTACTTCTGGCCTTAAGAAAAACCTTCCGAAATTTAATTGAACCCATGCACCTCCATGAAATCCTATTTCTCCCTCAGCGTTAAAGGTATCATCGGTATAAACAGGGGTAGATGCTATTCCTGTAATCTGGCCACCGTAAGTTTTATTAACCCCTCCTTTTAATCCAAATTGGAACTCCTGAGCCTGGACCCCGGTATGAAAACCACCAAGGCAAATGAGAATAATAAAAAGTCTTTTCATATAATGTGGGTTCTAACAGATTTTTGATCGGGGGTAAATATATTTATAAAAAAATAATTTACACCTGTTTTGCTATTCAATTAACGTCGGGATCTAAAATAAATTATACCCGCCCGTCCTAATTATAAAAAATAAGAAAAGGTTGCCTTTTCGTGTTTGCTGAAAAATAAATTCCAAACACTTAAAGCAACCTTTTCCTTTATTACAAATTTTTAATTAATGCACTATAATTGGATCAGGATTATTATCCAGATCACCTGTTACTGTACCATCTGTACTGGCAGCACCTAATAAAAGAACGCCAGCCGCATGAGGAGAGGCCATTGAAGTACCACTTATGGTATTATAACCTCCATCTTTCCAGGTAGACTTAACTGCAACTCCTGGAGCAGCATAATCAACTGGAGGATTACCGAAATTTGAGAAGTAGGCAAAAACATCATTCACATCATGAGCTGATATAGTAACTACATAAGTACCATTCGCTCTTGCAGGAGAATGAAGATTTGCATCCTCGCTACTGTTACCTGCAGCCAAAGCAAACCATATTCCACCGCTTGAAGCAGCAACAACAGCATCATCAAGAGCATCTGAAACAGGCCCTCCTAAACTTAAATTGGCGACATCACCCTTTTTACCGTTAGCGCCTACAAAGTCAACACCGGCAATTACCCCTGAATAAGAACCACTACCACGGCTATCAAGCACTTTTACCGGTATTACCGTAGCTCCCGGAGCAACTCCTATTACACCAACATTATTATTTATTGCGGCAACAGTTCCTGCTACATGAGTACCATGTCCATTCCCGTCATCAGCAGACTGACCGTCTTTTCCTGAGGTAAAGGCATTAAAAGCTCTGGAAGCATCAACATTTAGATCAGGATGATCCAAATCAATTCCTGAATCTACAATCCAGGCTACATTGGTACCTGTATAACCTGCTACCCCATTTACTCGTAAGATCCCGTATGGAGTTTCCTGTGTAGAATCACCATCTCCAGGCTCTTCCGGTTCAGGATCAGTTTCACATGGAGGTCCGTTTTTAGTTCCGCAAGGCGGCGCAAAGGTAACTATTCTATCCTGTTCGATATATTTAACCTCTTTTTTTCCTTTCAGCTCCCGAACCTGGTCTTTGGTCAATCTTAGAGTTGCTCCACTAATACTTCTACTATAAACATTCACGATCTCTGCGTCTGAAATAGAAGCTGCAGATAAAATTCTTTTGGTTTGTTCAGCCATAGCTTCCTGAGCTTTATTATAATTGTCAGGGTATTTTGCTCCTACATCTTCCACAGCACCTTCGCGATAAACAACAATATATTGTCCTTCTATGGCCTGTGAATCAAACTTGTCATCCATTTCGGTAAATACGGCCTCTTCTTCTTGTTGCTTCTCGTCCTGGGAACAGGAGTATAAAAAGCTTGACGCCACTAATGCAGCAACGCCTAATTTTAAGTTGAATTTTAACATCATCAAGATTGGTTTTAATTAATAATTAGTTAATAGTTTGCTCTAAAATAAGCTTTATATTCAATTAAAAAAATCCTTATTTGCTGAAATTCAATATAAACTCTCGATGAAAGGCGTAAAAAATCGTCCAAGTGCGGAGCAGCCGTGTAATAGAAGGTTTTGTTAAAGTTTTGGAATTATATGAAAATTAACATTCATCAATTAAGATAATAGCATATAATTTTCGGGAAAAAATGTAAAAAAGGTAATTAAATATCATAAAAATTAAAACCATCTAAAGAAAATTAATTCATTAGATGGTTTACTAAGAGACCTGCCTGTAACTTCAGAAGAATCAAAAGCGTAAAACTTATTTCTCGGCCTTCCATTTTTTTATTCCCCCCTCTAACAGATAAATATTCTTAAATCCTGCCTGTTGAATTATCTTAGCTGCTTCAGGACTTATTTTCCCGGAAGTACAATAGATCGCTACAGGGACATTTTTATCGAGTTTCTCCAGATTTTTTTGAAAATCTTTATCAAACATAATATTCTGTGCATTTAAGATATGGGATTTTTTATAGTCATCCAGAGGCTGCACATCAACCACCTGAATTTCACCATATTTAAGGTGTGCCTCCATTTCTGCCGCAGTGACAACTTTAATTTCTTCGGCAGCAGACTTTTTACAGCTACAAATGAGCAGCAGAATTATAAACCCTGCAAGCATGTTCTTTTTCATGATCCTATTGTTTATTAATATCACCTTCCCATTCGGTTATTCCTCCCATTAAATTGTAGGTGTTTTCAATTCCATTTTGATTCATTAAAGCACAGGCCTGGGCACTACGGGCGCCCGACCTGCAATACACATAATAACTTTTTGATTTGTCGAGATTACCCACTTCATCCAGGAATTCCTGCCCTTTATAAATATCCAGATTAGTAGAGTTAGGTATATAACCTTCTATATATTCTTCCTCGGTCCTTACGTCCAGAATAGAGGCGTTTTCATCATTCTCTATTCCTTCTTTCCATTGCTCCTGAGTTAAATTTTTCATATATTTTTTTTATTGATTTTTAATCGTTGGTTTAAAAGGTAAATATAAGAGAATCTTAATGAATCATTTTAAATTACAAAAATTTCGGATTGGGATTTTATTTGTCTTGAAAAAAATTTCAATTTAATTTAACAAAAAAATATTATTCTTATTCAGAAATTAATTTACATTTGTATAGACAAATATTGTAGCAACAAAAATGAAGGTTGAAGAAATATTAAAAACGCAAAAGCCATTGCCTGAAAAAAAGAAGCTGGTGATCAACATGATGTTATCATCAAATTTCGCTTCTACTAAAGTTGCAGAGGCCATGAAGCCATTCGATATTTCGGTTCCACAATTTAACGTCCTGAGAATTTTGAGAGGGCAACAGGGAAAACCTGCCAATTTAAGTACTGTCCAGGACAGGATGGTAAATCAAATGAGCAACACCACAAGACTGGTAGATAAACTACTTGAAAAAAAATTGGTAGAGAGATCGGTTTGCGAGGAAAACAGAAGAAAAATAGAGATATTTATTACTGAAAAAGGAATGGAATTGTTGAAAGAAATTGATCCTGTTATAGAAACAACAGAAAGCGAGATAGCTAATAATTTGTCTCCTCGGGAGATCCGGCAATTAAATGAATTGCTTGAAAAACTTAGACCATAAAAAAATTTAATATAACATTTGTATATACAAAATTGGTCTGAACAAATTAATAACTTTAATAATAATTAAAAATAAAAATCATGAAAAAGAAAATTTTAAAAGGTGCAGCTGCATCAGTAATTATTTTAACCACTTTATCATTTACAACTATGAAAGAAGAAATCAAGATCAAAGAAAGTAACATTACCTGGATTGGAAAAAAAGTAACAGGTTCTCACACCGGTAACATTAATTTACAAAGCGGACATTTTAATGTTGAAGACGGGAAACCTGTTGGCGGAGAATTTGTGATGGATATGACCTCAATAAATGTAACTGACCTTACCGGTGAAAACAAAGAAAAACTTGAAGGCCATTTAAAATCTGATGACTTCTTTGGGATAGAGAACCATCCTACCGCAAAATTAGTGATCACCAGCATTTCCGAAAAAGACAATGGAAATTTCGGTGCTGTTGCCAATCTTACCATAAAAGAAGAAACTCATCCTGTTACCTTTGACTTAAACTGGAACGAAAATTCAGCTACAACAAATTTAACCATTGACAGGTCAAAATTTAATGTTAGATACGGGTCAGGTAGTTTCTTTGACAATTTAGGAGACAATACCATCTATGATAATTTCGATCTTAAAGTTAATTTGAAATTTTAAGTGACCTATTCTATTTAAATAATGCCGCCAAGAATATACCCGTATTCTTTGCGGCTTATTTTTCATTCAAAGATGATTTTTATTTGTCAGTTTAAATTTGTGCGTTATATTTGAAGAATGAAAAATGAAAATATACATACCTGGTGGTGGAGCAACTTACGTCAACAACTCGTGAAGTAACACTGCTATAGTATTATTCATATACAAAAGGCTTGTCTCACGACAAGCCTTTTTTTTATTAAATCATTCAAGCTGCTTTATGTATCACTTAAAAACATCATATAAAAAATTACTTGCTGATACTATTACTCCGGTAAGTGTATATTTAAAGATCAGGGATAAATATCCCAACAGTCTTTTGCTGGAAAGCAGTGATTATCACGCCAGCGACAATAGTTTTTCCTACATCTGCTGCAATCCAATTGCATATCTAAAGGCAGAAAACGAAATTCTTACCGAATCCTATCCTGACGGCAGCATCAACAAAACTGAAATAACTTCTGATATTAATATCCCCGAGAGGATACAGGAATACTCCAGGCAATTCAAAACTGAAAATGCCTCCTTTAAATTTATCAACAACGGGCTGTTTGGTTATATCGCTTATGACGGAGTTAAATATTTTGAAAAAATAGAGATCAACAACAAAAAGAAAGGTAACCTGGAAATACCCGACTTTTATTATGCCGTATACCAAAACATTATTGCCATCAACCATTTCAATAACGAAGCATATATTTTTGACCACAATTACAATGCTGCCAGTAATCTGGAAGAAATTGAGCAATTGCTAAAGGTAAAAAATTTCGCCACTTATAACTTCCAGAGACAAAATGAACCTGTTTCCAATCTTACAGATCAGGATTACCGCGACCAGGTGAAATTAGGAAAAAAGCATTGCCAGCGGGGAGATGTTTTTCAGCTGGTGCTTTCCCGCAGATTTTCTCAGGCTTTTAAAGGAGATGAATTCAACGTTTACCGTTCTCTTCGAAGTGTAAACCCCTCTCCTTACCTATTCTATTTTGACTACGGAAATTTCAAGATCTTCGGAAGTTCTCCGGAAGCTCAGCTTGTTGTAAAAGGAGATCAGGCAGAAATTCATCCAATTGCCGGAACCTTCAGACGTACAGGAAATGATGAAGAAGATGCCGTACTTGCCAAAAAGCTAGCAGGCGATGAAAAAGAGAATGCGGAGCATGTGATGCTGGTTGATCTCGCCCGGAATGACCTAAGCCGCCACAGTAGCAATGTTAAAGTTGAAAAATATAGGGAAACGCAATTCTTCTCGCACGTGATACATTTAGTAAGTAAAGTAACAGGGGTGAAAAACAAAAACACGGGCACCATGCAGGTTGTGGCAGACACTTTTCCTGCGGGCACATTAAGTGGAGCACCTAAACACAGTGCGATGACCCTTATTGAGAAATATGAAAATGTTAATCGAAGTGCCTATGGCGGAGCAATTGGTTTTATGGATTTTGACGGAAACTTCAATCACGCCATTATCATACGCTCTTTTGTAAGTAAGAACCACCATTTGCATTATCAGGCGGGTGCAGGAATTGTATCTGAATCAAATGAAGAAAATGAATTACAGGAAGTTTATAATAAATTGGGAGCATTAACAAAAGCCCTGGAACTGGCGGAAGACATTTAACAACTTACTACCCTTCATCAGGGTGGAAAATGACGAAGAAAATGAACGAAATAAAAAGTAATAATCCTGAAAGACCCGGTGAACAGGAAATTAAGACCGGGCCATCTGTACTGGTCATAGACAATTACGACTCCTTTGTGTATAATCTTGTCCATTATCTGGAAGAAATGGAATGCCGGGTAACGGTTTGCAGAAATAATGAGATAAATCTTGAAGATGTAGCTCAATATGATAAGATCCTGCTCTCCCCCGGCCCCGGAATTCCTGATGAAGCCGGACTTCTAAAAGCTATTGTGGCAGAATATGCTCCCACTAAAAGCATTCTTGGAGTGTGCCTGGGACAACAAGCTATAGGAGAAGTTTTTGGAGGCAAACTGATTAATCTGGAATCGGTATATCATGGCATTGCCACTAAGATCAATTTATTTGTTGATGACGAAATTTTATTTGATGGACTGGAGCAGGAGTTTGAAGTTGGCCGATATCATTCCTGGGTAGTAGATAAGGAATTACCAGATTGTCTTCAGGCAACATCTTATGATGTAAACGGGCAGGTGATGTCTTTACGCCACAAAGAATATGACGTAAGAGGCGTGCAGTTTCATCCGGAATCGGTATTAACTCCAGACGGTAAAAAAATGATCCGGAACTGGGTTCTTGGAATTAAGAATCTTTCTTCTACCACAGATAAAACGGAAATAGGATCTCAAATAAAAACTGAAGTTTAACACCAAAAATCTCCTAAACCGCTTCTACAAAGAGCAGCAGGATTTTCTATGAAACAATTACTAAACAGACTTATCAATCACGAAACTATTTCTAAGGCCGAAGCACGGGAGGCCCTGGTTAATATTTCCAACGGAGAATATAACGAGAGCCAGATTGCAGCTTTTCTAACAGTTTATATGATGCGAAGTATCACTATTGAAGAACTGGAAGGATTCCGGGACGCGCTTCTTGAGCTTTGCCTTGCAGTTGATCTTAAAGATTACGCTCCGGTAGATCTATGCGGCACCGGTGGGGATGGAAAAGACACTTTTAATATATCTACAGTTTCATCTTTTATCACTGCAGGAGCCGGAGTTCCTGTTGCAAAACATGGAAATTACGGCGTTTCCTCAGTGAGTGGAAGTTCCAATGTGATGGAGTACCTGGGAATAAAGTTTAGCGATGATGTCGCTTTTTTGGAAAAATGTATAGATAAAGCAGGAATATGTATTTTACACGCTCCCCTATTTCATCCTGCCATGAAAAATGTGGCACCTATTAGAAAATCCCTTGCCGTAAAAACCTTTTTTAATATGTTGGGACCCATGGTAAATCCGGCATTTCCCAAAAATCAACTGGTGGGGGTATTTAGCCTGGAACTTGCAAGGATGTACGGATATCTTTATCAGAATACCGATAAAAATTTCACCATCCTTCATGCCTTAGACGGTTATGATGAAATTTCACTTACCTGTCCCGCCAAAACCATCTCTAATAAAACTGAAGGAATGCTTGAAGCTTCAGATTTTGGAGTTGAACCATTAAAAGAATCTGAAATTGAGGGTGGAGGTTCTATCGAATCATCAGCTAGAATTTTTCTGAATATTTTGAAGGGAAAAGGAACACAACCTCAGCAGGACGTGGTATGCGCTAATGCCGGAATGGCCATCGCCACAGCACAAGATCTTTCTCCCAAAGAAGGATTTGAGAAAGCCCGGGAATCACTAAAGTCCGGAAAGGCATTAAGATCTTTAGAGAAATTACAGGAATTTAGCCGATAATTTTAAGGAAAATAAAAACAGGCTATAAAATACAGGAATGAATATTTTAGATAAAATCATAGCAGATAAAAGAAAGGAAGTCGCTCTTAAAAAGCAACTGATCTCCTCAAGGGATCTTACCAGATTTCCGCTATTTGAAAGAAAAACAACCTCCTTATCCAATGCCCTAAAAAGCAGTAAATCGGGAATCATAGCAGAACATAAAAGAAGATCCCCCTCAAAATCGGTAATTAACCAGGACCTGAATGTTCAGGATGTGGCAAGGGGTTATCAAAAAGCAGGAGTTTGCGGAATGTCCGTACTTACAGACGCAAAATATTTTGGGGGCTCCTTAGATGATCTTATTCTGGCCAGGGCATCTGTTAATACACCTTTATTGAGGAAAGAATTCATTATTGATGAATATCAACTTCTAGAAGCTAAGGCAAACGGAGCAGATGTGATCCTACTTATTGCTGCGGTTCTTAGTAGGGATGAGATAAAAAAGTTATCCCAGTTTGCGCAGAGTCTACATCTGGAGGTGCTTCTGGAAGTTCATAACCTGGAGGAGCTTGAGAAATCTTTAATGCCAAGCCTGGATATGTTGGGAGTGAATAACAGGAATCTGAAGAATTTCGAAGTGAATACAAATATTAGCAAAGTGCTTTCTGAAAATATTCCTTCAGAATTTGTAAAAGTTTCTGAAAGCGGTATAAGTACTGTAGAAGTAATAGAAGATCTAAAAAAATATGGCTACCGCGGCTTTTTGATCGGGGAAAATTTTATGAGAACCAATGATCCCGGAAAAAACGCGGCAGAGTTTATTGCACAATTAGAAAAATAATGCAGGAAATATCGTCTACATATCCCCCAGAAGCAAGCCCGATAAAGATAAAAATCTGCGGAATGGGAGCTCCTGAAAACATTCTGGATGTCGCTTCTTTGAATCCGGATTATCTGGGCTTTATTTTTTATCCCGATTCACCTCGAAATTTTGAAACGGAAATTCCGGAATTACCAGGCAGCATTAAAAAGACTGGTGTATTTGTAGATGCATCATTGGAATTCATTCTTAATAAAGTCGAACAATATAATTTTCAGGCCCTTCAGTTACACGGAAAGGAATCTGCAGAATTTTGTAAAGTATTAAGAGACAGTTTAAAACAAAGGGATGCTGCTTCAGAAATAGAGATTATTAAGGTGTTTTCTGTCAAAGACGAATTTAATTTCAGCAGATTGAAAGGATATGAAGGTCAGGTAGATTTCTTTTTATTTGATACCAAAGGAAAAAACAAAGGCGGAAACGGATATACATTTGACTGGAAGATCCTGAAAGATTACCCTTCCACTACTCCGTTCTTTTTGAGTGGCGGAATTGGATTGGAGGAATTAGAAAGTATTAGGAAATTTATCTCTGTTTTCCATAAAAATGGAAAAGAACATCTTTTATATGCTGTTGACATAAACAGCAAATTTGAATTAGCACCGGGAGAAAAGAATATTGAAGATTTAAATAAATTTAGCAATAGTTTAAAGGGTTTACAGCCCATTTAGTTGGAAATTCCGCCGTTTTCTTATCAGCCTTAACCAAGATTTATTGAAAAGGAAAGAAATATAAATACGAATAAAATACAAAGTACAATGTCAAATACGATGACTTATCAGGCTAATGAGAAGGGGTACTATGGAGATTTTGGGGGTGCATATATTCCCGAGATGCTTTACCCCAATGTAGAAGAGTTGCGCTCGCAATATCTTGACATTATGAAAGAGGAATCATTTCAGAAAGAATTTAATTACTTGCTCAGGGAATATGTAGGCCGCCCCACTCCGCTTTATTTAGCAGAACGTTTCAGCCAAAAATACCAAACGAAGATTTATCTAAAAAGGGAGGATCTTTGCCATACCGGTGCACACAAAGTGAACAATACCGTAGGGCAGATATTAATGGCAAAACGCCTTGGCAAGAACAGGATCATTGCTGAAACCGGAGCAGGGCAACACGGAGTTGCCACGGCAACTGTATGTGCATTGATGGGCATAGAATGCATTGTATATATGGGCGAAGTAGATATTGAGCGACAGGCACCAAACGTAGCAAGGATGAAAATGCTTGGAGCAACAGTTGTACCTGCCAAATCGGGTAGCCGCACGTTAAAAGACGCCACCAATGAAGCTATTAGAGACTGGATCAACAATCCTGTCAATACTCATTATATAATTGGTTCTGTGGTTGGGCCGCACCCCTATCCGGATATGGTAGCGCGATTTCAGGCGGTAATTTCTGAAGAAATAAAGGTTCAGCTTAAGGAAAAAGAAGGGCGTGAAAATCCTGATCATGTTGTGGCCTGTGTTGGAGGTGGAAGTAATGCCGCAGGAGCATATTTTCATTTTCTGGATAATCCCGATGTTGGGATCATAGCTGTTGAAGCTGCGGGAAAAGGGATCTATACCGGGGAAAGTGCCGCGACCTCAGCTTTGGGAAAAGAAGGTATTATTCACGGAAGCAAAACCTTGCTTATGCAAACGGAAGATGGGCAGATCACAGAACCCTATTCTATTTCTGCCGGACTGGACTATCCCGGAGTAGGTCCCATGCACGCCAATTTATTTAGAACAGGCCGCGGGGAATTTATTTCCATTACAGACGATGCCGCTATGAAGGCGGGGATGGAACTGGCAAAACTGGAAGGAATTATTCCGGCTATTGAAACTTCCCATGCGCTGGCCATATTTGAAGACAGAAAATTTAAAGAAGATGACATTGTGGTGGTTAATCTTTCCGGACGCGGAGATAAGGATCTAAGCACCTATATCGAATATTTTAATTTATAAATAATTTTAGCCTTTGCTATTTTTAATTGTGCAAAGACTATTTGATCATGTTATAATGAACAGAATAAAACAGGCATTACAAAAAGACAAACAGGGTAAAAAACTGTTATCTATATATTTTACCGCAGGTTATCCCCAACTCGATGACACCAAAAAAATCATTCAGGACCTGGAGAAAAGCGGCGTGGATTTCATTGAAATCGGGCTTCCCTTTAGCGATCCGCTGGCCGATGGGCCAACGATCCAGGAAAGTTCTACCCGTGCTTTGAAGAACGGAATGACCACCAATCTTCTTTTTGAGCAGTTAAAGGATATCAGAGAGTCAGTAAATATTCCGTTGATCATGATGGGGTATTTTAATCCTATGCTACAATACGGGGTGGAAAAATTCTGCAAAAAATGCCGGGAAACCGGGATTGACGGATTAATCATACCGGACCTTCCGGTTGATGTTTACAACGAACAATACAAATCCATTTTTGAAAAGTACGGATTGATCAATGTCTTTTTGATCACGCCACAAACTTCTGATGAAAGAATTCGATTTATTGATTCGGTTTCCAACGGATTTATTTATATGGTTAGCAGTGCCAGTGTCACAGGATCTACTAAAGGATTTGGAGAGGAGACCAAAGCCTATTTTAAAAGAATAGCCGCAATGGAGCTTGTAAATCCGCAAATTATAGGATTTGGAATAAGCGATCAGAAAACATTTCAGGATGCTACCAAATTTGCCAGCGGAGCGATAATAGGGAGTGCATTTGTCAAGCATTTAACCGTCAACGGTAGCGGTGGAACCTCCTCCTTTGTTAACTCCATACGCCCTTTAACAGGCTTTTAATATACTTTAAGGTTCTTATTTTTTATCTTTAGGAAACTTAAAATTGGAAATTATGGGACGTATAGATGATAAAAGAAGAACAAGGAAAGACGGAAAAGGTACTAAAGACCCTCTTAGTGTTACTGATATAGGAGACACAAGAAGGCCCAAAGATTTTGATGTTGACGAAAAAACAATAAAAGATCAACAAAATAAAAAATAGATGGGTAAAGGAGATAAAAAAACCAAAAGAGGGAAAATTGCCCTTGGAACCAGTGGCCGATTAAGGCCTAAACGGAAAAAATTTAAGCTGAAACCCACCACTATGGCTCAACAGGATAAAAACGAATTACAGTAGTTTTTCCTGATAAAGTTAAAAATACCCTTTATACTGAAGGATCCTGAAATCAATAGTATTGAATTCAGGATCTTTTTGTTTCATATACTTATATGATTCAATTGCTCCTATTGCCCGGTTAGCAGAACCTGAGGGAGCAGTAAGGGAAACGGTATTGATCAACCTTCCGTCCAGAACAAACTGATGCACCCGCGGCACTTCATTGGATATCACTTTTAACTTGATATCATCTTCAATTTGTTTTAGATGTCTTCTGAAAAAATATTCAGGTCCGTTTTTACTGTTGCCGCCGGTGAACAGCAGCGTATCGACTTTTGGGTGATCACGGAGGATTTGTATCATATTTCTTAATTCCACCTGCTGCATTCCCAGATCTGAAGCATCTATTTTATCTCTGCGACTACTTTCTACCATATCGCAGATGCCAATACCTCTTTTTCTTAAAAAATTTTCTCTCTGCTCAATGGCAAAGGCTGTATTCTCGAACGTAAGATTTAGATCAAACATCTTGTCCAGGATCACCCAAAGCATTCCATCCCTGCTTCCGTAGCAAAAATCTACATCTCTTTCTTTTAGTTCTCCGGTTGTAAAACGAGGAGGAGGTAAAGTGCCCACAATAAGTTTTGTAGCGTTTTCAGGAATGAACGGTTGATATGGATGTGTGTGATGAAATTTTAATTTTTCCGGCCTCTTCATCTAAAACTATTTTACTTCATAACTACCACAAGATCATCTGAAAAAACCATTTCTCCTTCCGGAATAACCACCTTATCAATTTCTCCCTGCATATTTGAAGTTATAGTTGTTTCCATTTTCATAGCTTCTATTATGAACAGTGGCTCATTCTTTTTAACCTCCTGTCCCGGCTTTACAAGAATACTCGCTAAAGATCCCTGCAAAGGTGCGCCTACATGTTTTTCATTTGATTTGTCAACTTTGGTATGAGCCACTTTCACGACTTTAACAGATTTGTCCTGGACCTTCACTGCCCTGGTCTGTCCGTTCACTTTGAAAAACACATCCACCTTTCCATCTTCATCAACTTCCCCAATGGAAACCAGTTCCACAAGCAGCGTTTTTCCTCTATCCATTTCAATAATGATCTCTTCTCCCGGTTTTATGCCATAGAAACAATTCTTAGTTGGGATAGTGATCACATTGCCAAACTCCTTATGGTGGTTATAAGCATCTGTGTATACTTTAGGATATAACTTGTAGGACAGGAAATCTGTAATATTTAACGTTCTTCCCATTCCGTCCTGGAAGGTATTGGTGAATTCTTTAAATTCAGATTCAAAATCTATAGGTTCTAAATGGGCATTAGGCCTATTTTGATAAGGCTGCTCATCTTTAAGTACCAGCTTCTGGATCTTTTCAGGAAACCCTCCAACCGGCTGGCCCAGATCTCCCCTAAAGAATTTTATTACAGATTCAGGAAATGATATCTTATCTCCTTTTTCAAGTACGTCCTCTATAGTTAAATTATTACTTACTAAATACTGGGCCATATCCCCCACCACTTTTGAACTTGGTGTTACCTTCACAATATCACCAAACAATTCATTGACCTGGGAATACATATCGGTGATCTCGTGAAAGCGATCTGCAAGGCCCAAAGACGCCGCCTGCGGTTTTAAGTTGGAATACTGTCCCCCCGGAATTTCATGTTTGAATACCTCAGCAGACCCGGCTTTTAATCCGCTTTCAAAGGGATAATAGTAGTTACGAACCTCTTCCCAGTAATGAGAATATTCGTTGAGCTTATCCATATTAAAATCAGGTCCAATCTCCTGGTGTTTGAGCATTTCAACTATGGCGTTAAAGTTGGGCTGAGAAGTTAATCCTGACAATCCTCCAATAGCAACATCCACCACGTCTACCCCTGCTTCAATTGCCTTGAGATAAGTTGCAGATTGTATTGAGGAAGTGTCGTGAGTATGAAGATGGATAGGGATATTGATCTCAGTTTTTAATGCGGAAATCAATTCCTTAGCCGCATAAGGTTTTAAAATTCCTGCCATATCCTTTATACCTAAAATATGAGCACCGGCATCTTCCATTTGTTTTGCCAGCTGCACATAATATTCCAGGGTATATTTGGTGCGCTTTGGGTCCAAAATATCTCCGGTATAACACATAGAAGCTTCAGCAAGTCCGCCGGTATTATTTCTCACATATTTGATGCAGGGTTCAATAGACTTCATCCAGTTTAGGGAATCGAATATCCTAAAAACATCGACTCCATTTTCCCAGGATTCTGTAACAAAACGCTCGATGAGATTATCGGGATATGCAGTATATCCTACTCCGTTAGATCCCCGCAAGAGCATTTGCAATAATATATTGGGCATTGCTTTACGAAGCAGCTGTAAACGTTCCCACGGATTTTCCTTTAAAAACCTCAGGCAAACATCAAAAGTTGCTCCTCCCCAAACTTCCATACTGAAGGTTTGGGGGTGATTTTTCGCAAAACCTTCTGCTACTTTAAGCATATCATAAGTTCTCATTCGGGTAGCAAGTAGACTTTGATGAGCATCCCGCATGGTGGTATCTGTGAACTGAACTTTCTCCTGCTGCTTCAACCAGGAGGCAAATTTTTCGGGTCCGTATTCAGTTAAAAGATCTTTTGTTCCTTTGGGATACTCACCATATTCATCAAATTTTGGAACTTTTGGTAAAATGAACTTTCTGGTAGGGTCTATGATTTTCACATCAGGATTTCCGTTCACAGTAATATCCCCTAAAAATTCCACAAGTTTTGTAGCCCTGTTTCGGGTTTCCTTAATCTGGAAAAGTTCAGGATTATTCTTAATAAAGTTTACGGTAACCTCCCCTTCTCTAAATCTACTATCCTTAAGAATATTATCAAGAAAGGCCATATTGGTCATCACACCCCTTACCCTGAATTCAGCCAAAGCTCTCCTCATTTTTCTACAAGCGCCGTCCAATGTTCTGCTGCTTGCAGACACCTTCACCAGCATAGAATCAAAGAAAGGAGAGATCTTCACTCCCTGATATACACTTCCGGCATCCAGTCGTATCCCGAAACCTGAAGCACTACGATATGTTGTAATAGTACCATAATCCGGCTTGAAATCATTGGTAGGATCTTCGGTAGTGATCCTGCATTGCAAGGCAAATCCATTGGTTTCCAAAGAATCCTGACTACCAATCTTTATTTGCTCGTCGCTTAGCTTATAACCGCCTGCAATAAAGACCTGGGCTTTCACCAGGTCAATATTTGTAACTATTTCTGTTACCGTATGTTCTACCTGGATACGCGGATTAACTTCTATGAAATAAATTTCATCTTCCTCCACAAGGAATTCGACGGTACCTATATTATTATAATCTACGGCTTTGCATATGCTAAGGGCGTATTCGTATAATTTGTGTTTAGTTTCTTCTTTTAATCCCAGGGAGGGTGCAAATTCTATTACTTTTTGATAGCGACGCTGCACTGAGCAATCCCTTTCGAAAAGATGGACCATATTCCCATGGTTATCTGCCACGATCTGTATTTCAATATGCTTGGGATTTTCGACAAACTTTTCGATAAAAACGGTATCATCACCAAAGGCATTGCCGGCTTCCCTTTTAGATTCCGGAAAAGCAGACCTAAGTTCTTCTTCTTCTCTTATTACTCTCATTCCACGGCCTCCCCCACCGGAAGCAGCCTTTAGCATCACGGGATACCCAATCCTTTTTGCTTCTTCTAAAGCAATTTCCACAGAATCAAGATCTTTTTTATTACTCTGAATAACCGGAACATTATTATTGACAGCAACTTCTTTTGCTCTTACTTTGTCTCCCAAAGATTTTAGAACCGAGACTTTAGGACCAATAAATATTATTTCGTTTTCTTCACATTGCCGGGCAAATTCAGCATTTTCAGAAAGAAATCCATATCCCGGATGTATTGCATCAACGCCATTCGATTTAGCAACCTGAATTATAGCCTTAATATTAAGATAAGGCTTAAGCGGCTCTTTATCTTCCCCTACCTGGTAAGATTCATCGGCCTTATATCGGTGAAGGGAATACCGATCTTCAAAGGTATAGATACCAACAGTTTTTAATCCTATTTCTGTACATGCTCTAAAGATCCTTATGGCGATCTCCCCCCTGTTTGCAACTAATACCTTCTTTATCTTCATTATCTTATATTTATGCTTTTCCTTATATTTCCCCGAAGTTATTAAATTTTGAGGCACTTTTGAAGTAAGACAGCCGGTAAATATTTAAAACTATGTTAAATGAAAAAAGGCTTCCTTACGAAAACCTTTTCTTCCAATTATTCCCACATCAGGATCAATATGCTCTTACCTGATAAAAATCAACTCGTTTTTCTTTTTTGATTCACTTTCGCTAAATCGATAATTGTCGTAATCAAAACCTTTTAATCCTTCTATAGAATTTACCTCTTTATCAATAATAAACCTTGCCATAGAGCCCCTTGCTTTTTTTGCAAAGAAACTTATGATCTTCAGTTTGCCATTTTTTAGATCTTTAAACACAGGAGTAATAACCGGAACTTTAAGTTTTTTTGCATCTATTGCCTTAAAATATTCCATGCTTGCCAGGTTAACAAAAAGTTCATCTTTTTTCATCTCCTTATTTAATGCGTCTGTTACCTTTTGTTGCCAAACTTGATACAAGTTGTTCTTCCTGTTTATTCCAATTGAAGTTCCCATTTCCAGGCGATAAGGCTGCATAAGATCCAGAGGTTTCAAAACCCCATACATTCCGGAAAGAATCCTCACTGTGTCCTGTAATCTGTCGATCTTTTCCACAGGAATAGTATATGCATCAAGACCTGTATATACATCACCGTCAAAAGCATAGATGGCCGGCCTTGAGTTCTCAGATCTATGTTCCGGTTCAAATTCCTTGTAACGCTCATAGTTTAACTCTGCAAGTATAGCACTTATATTCATAAGCTCGGCGAGCTCATTTTTACTTAAACGAGAAAGTTTTTTGTTGATCTTTTCTGTAGTATCAAGAAAACCAGGTTTTGTATGCTTGTTCGTAGGGAGCTCACTTTCAAAATCAAGACTTTTGGCAGGGGATAAAACTAATTTCATTAAAGTTTATGTTTTTTAAAAGGTGATCTATAGAGCACAACAATCCACTCTTTGGTCTGATTCACCCTGTTTGCCGGTAAAAATAAGATTTTGCCACAAAGGAATCAACTCCTGTAACCTTATCTTTCCTAATACAACTATTGATAGGCTTTATTAAGTTTGAGAGAAAATTTTTCGAAGAATTATTACAATATATAAGATGCAATTGGTAGCAGGCAATTAAATTTATTTATCATCAGGATTGGGCTACTCGTCTAAGTAATCTTTTTGATTAACAGAATATTTTCTCCACTTTGCAATACAATCTACCATATCCTGCGGAAGCGGTGTGTCAAAGCTCATCCACTCTTTTGTTTCAGGATGTACAAATCCAAGGGTTTTAGCATGTAACGCCTGCCGCGGAAGTATTTTGAAACAGTTTTCCACAAACTGACGGTATTTTGTAAAAGTGGTTCCTTTCAGGATTTTATCACCTCCGTATCGCTCGTCATTAAATAGAGTGTGCCCAATATATTTCATATGCACCCGAATTTGATGCGTACGGCCTGTTTCCAGTTTACACGAAACCAAAGTAACATAACCAAGCCTTTCCAGCACTTTATAATGGGTCACGGCAGGTTTCCCTAATTCTTCATCGTTATCTATGTAAACGGTATTTTGAAGTCTGTTTTTGGGATGCCTACCAATATTGCCTTCAATGGTTCCTTCTTCCTCCTCAACATTTCCCCAAACCAATGCAACGTATTCACGGGAGCTGGTTTTTTTAAAAAATTGCTTTGAAAGATGGGTCATGGCATTTTCGGTCTTTGCCACCACTAGAAGTCCGGATGTATCTTTGTCGATCCTATGCACCAGACCGGGTCTTTCACTACTGTTATTCGGAAGGTTATCAATATGATAAACCAGGGCATTTATCAACGTACCGCTATAATTACCATGGCCGGGGTGCACCACCATTCCTGCCGGTTTATTGACAACCAGCAGGGAATCATCTTCATAGACTATGTCAAGGGGAATATTTTCAGGGGTAAGTAAAAATTCATAAGGCGGGTGTTCAAACATCACCTGTACCACGTCCCCCGGTTTTACTTTATAATTGGATTTGACAACAGTATTATTGACGAATATATTTCCATCTTTTGCAGCCTTCTGGATCTTATTCCGGGTGGCATTTTCGATGTAATTCATCAGGTATTTATCTACCCGAAGTGGCTGTTGGCCTTTATCTGCAGTAAATTTGTGGTGTTCGTAAAGATCGTCATCCTGAGTTTCAAGTTCAGGATCTATATTAGAATTCGTCATCGTAATCTGTTTCATATTCATTTTCTTCAAGCAGCAGGCTATCTTCTTCTTCAGATTGGTCTAAATAACGCCCTTTGCCATTTCCCACCACAAGATCGATGACAGATGTTTTCATAAGCTCGTCACCCGGATTAACCAATCTTCCCTCGTGCCTTAATTCTAAAACGGCATCTTTTGCAATGTCATCTTTTTCTGTTACATCGCCTATTTCAAAACCTAAAGACCTCAGGGTAGGCTCTACCTGCCGTCTGGTTCTCGTGATCAATCCATCCGGAACTTCTATTTTGCCATATCCCGAGGGATTTAGCGTTAAATATATCTTTCGGTTTTCTTTTACTTCCTTACCCGGCAGAGGGACCTGGTCAATCACGGCGTAGGGTGGATAATCGGGATTATAATTGGCTGAATCCAGGATCTCGAATCTCAGATCCATATCATCCAGCCTGTCCTCTACTGTATTTAGTGACATCCTTGAAAGATCAGGCACCTCAATTCGCTGATCCTGATTCGTTGAATATTCCAACCATTGTAGGGTCAAAAATGCAATAAGAACTAATACTAAAACGGCTAAACCCAATTGTATTAAAAAAGTTTTGCTGAAGATAAATCTGAAGATGCCCATAGATTATTTATAATTTGCAAAGATATAAAAAGGACTGAGTTTGGTGCCATACCTTATTAGTCATATTTTTGTTAACGCAAATCATGCCTGAATATTTAAAATGAAGAAAAAAATTGCCATTGCCATGGGCGGGTATTCCAGTGAATACCGGATCTCGATCAACAGCGGAAATGTGGTTTATAAAAATCTTGACCGTACAAAATATGAACCTTACCGGGTGCATATCTTACAGCATTCCTGGTTTGTAGTGGCAGATGATGATACTCCTTACCCTATTAATAAAAGCAATTTTACGGTAAAGATCAATGATAAAATAATCATATTTGATTGTGTTTTCAATACCATTCATGGAACACCGGGTGAAAATGGTTTGCTACAGGCATATTTAAATCTGGTAGGAATTCCTCAAACTTCGTGTGATTTTTACCAGGCTGCACTTACTTTTAATAAACGCGATCTTATAAGCGTTCTTAAACCCTACGACATAAAAACTGCCGTAAATTATTTTGTCAATAAAGGTGATGAAATTGAAGTAGAAGAGATTATTGAAAAAGTAGGCCTCCCTTGTTTTGTAAAAGCGAATAAAGCCGGAAGTAGTTTTGGGATCACCAAAGTTAAACTAGCCGAAGATCTTGAACAGGCCACAAAAATTGCCTTTAAAGAGGACGATGAAATTATCATAGAATCTTTTTTAGACGGAACTGAAGTTTCTGTAGGAGTTATTACCTACAAAGGGGAAATACTTGCTCTTCCCGTAACTGAAATTGTTTCGGAAAATGAATTCTTCGATTATGAGGCTAAATATTTAGGCAAATCCCAGGAGATCACCCCTGCCCGAATTTCAGATGAACAAACAGAAGAAGTACAGGAACTGGCGAAAAAGATTTATGCAAAGCTGAAAATGAGAGGGTTTACAAGATCTGAGTTTATTTTTCACAATAATGAAGCTCATTTTATTGAGATGAATACTACTCCCGGTTTAAGTGAAGCCAGTATCTTACCACAGCAGGCAGCAAAGGCCGGTATAAGTTTAAAAGATCTTTTTGGAAGTGCCATTGAAAGTGCTCTTTAAAGTACCCACACCCTTTAAGGGTAAAAAAAGTAACTTTTCCTAAGTAAAACTTGCAAAAGATAAGATTTAATATATTTGGCAAATAACATTCGCAAAATGAGAAAAGCTGTTTTTCCGGGTTCATTTGACCCTATCACCTTAGGACATGTTGATATTATTGAGCGAGCCCTTCCCCTTTTTGAGGAGATCATCCTTGCTATAGGCATAAATGCCGATAAAAAATATATGTTTTCCCTCGAAGAGCGGATCCATTTTCTCGCGGAAACTTTTAAAGCGGAACAGAAAATTAAGGTCTTGTCGTATGAAGGCCTTACGGTAGATTTGTGCAAAAAAGAAAATGCCGGTTTTATTCTTCGTGGGCTTCGAAATGCTGTAGACCTGGATTACGAAAAGACCATTGGCCAGACCAATTACAAAATGGCCGGCATAGAAACCGTATTTTTAATTGCTTCTTCCGGAAAAAGCCATATCTCATCTTCGGTGGTTAGGGATGTAAGAAAGAACGGCGGAAATTTTGCCTTCATGGTTCCCAAATCAGTAGCTGAAAGCAAATAATTTCCTTGAATTAAGCAGCAACTAAAACTGATATTCCAGTCCGAACCCTGCATAGTAATTACGCGGGTTCCCCGGATAGTAATACCTTGGCGCTGCGCCTCCAAACCCAACGGCATTAGGAAGGACACTGGCCGCATATTTCTCATCAAAAATGTTATTTACTCCTGCAGAGAATAAAGCCGATAAATTTGGGATAAGCTCGAGATCATAGGTTGCTCTTACATTCACGAGCTTATAATCATCTGTAAAACCTGAATTTTCGTCATTAAGAGGTATTTCTCCTACTGCAAGTAAATTGGTGTAGAGCGTCAAATTCTTATAAATTGCATCCATTCCAAGATTTATAGTACTTTCCGGAACACCCGGTAATCTGTTTCCGCTAAAATCATTGTCCATGTTGGTAAAATCCTCAAATTCGAAAAAGTTCAGCGATCCATTGGCATAAGGCCGCAACTGAAGTTCAGGAAATAAACTAAAGGAATAATTTACTAAAAATTCCATGCCGTTGTGGCTCGTTTCGCCGGCGTTGATCCCTACGAATCTATCTTCAGCAACCCTTTGCGCCACCAGGAGATCTTCAATTTGTATAGAATATAGCGCTACCTCTGTATATAATTTATTGTCCAGCCAGTTTCCTTTAAACCCAATTTCATAGTTAATACCGGTCTCCGGTAGCAGGTCTGTATTAATTTGTCCTTCTGGGGTTAAAGTTTCAGCAACCCCGGGAATAGAAAAGCCGTGGCTTATAGATCCGTATAAATTTTTAGCTTCATCAAGTTCATAGGTTATACCTAATCTTGGAGAAATAATTGTTTTAAACTTATAATCCCCGGTTTGGTCAACCTCATCCTGGACAAAAAGATCGGAAAGACTGTATTTGGTTACATTTATATTCATACCTGTTTCTACTCGAAGTCTTTCAGAAACATTGAGGGCTGCCTGTGCGAAAATGTTGGAATAATTTCTATCCTGCTCATTATTGCTCAACCGCTCTCCCAATACACTTCCCTGGTTTTCAAATTGTCGGAATAAATTCTCAAAAGTTCCGGTTTCGTACCATTCCCTGTAATATTCAGCTCCAAAACTTAATTGGGAATCCAGTTCCAGGATGGAAGTATCTAAATTAAACCGGGTCCTGGCTCCTGCAGAGATACGCTCCTCCTTCAATATATCAAAAGGACGTGGCTCATAGGCATCTCTAAAGTTTAAAAATACGCTGGTCATATTGCTGAAATTATCAGAAAAATTATGAGTATAGGAAACTCCCAAAAGCCCCCTGTCATACGATTCAAATCCGCGCGACTCTGCCCAGTTGGCATCAGCTACCTCGGGGCTATTTCTAAAATCCTCTTCATTTATCGAGCTTGGGATAAAAGCTTTCAATCGGGTGAAATTAGCCAAAAAATCGAGCTTATTTCCACCATTGGTAGTGAGACCGGCATTGACAAGTAAGGATTTTCTATTGTATTCACTGTTTTCCCGAAAGCCATTGGTTTTCATATCGTTGTAATTGACAAACAGGGATGTATTCTCTGTACCATGTGAGGCTGAGACAGTTTTGCGTTGCATATTGAAACTTCCGAAAGTGGTTCTCACTGAAGCCTGGGTTTCTCCCGGAACCGCTTCTGCAGCATAAAGGTTAATGACACCTCCTAATCCGGCACCAAAAATACTTGAAGCCGGACCTTTAATAATTTCTACTCTGGAAAGAGATTCAGGGTCAAAATCATCGAGAGTTAGCTCCCCTTCAGCTGTGGTAAGAGGTATTCCGTTAAAGTACGCCTGGATCCTGTTAGTGCTATATTGAGACCTGGCTCCTATACCCCTAATATTGAGTTTAGTAGTATTAAGTGCGCCCTGATTAACATAAACCCCGGGGACATTATTGAAAGCCTGGGCAAAATTTGTCTGGTCTATCCGGTTTAGATCCCGTTCTGATATGACATTTACGGCCGCAGGTATTTCTCTAAGTTCTGCAGGTATTAATGTACTTCTTATAATTACTTCGGAAAGATCTTCCAGGCCAGGTATAAGGTAAATATTTACAGCCTCATTTGAAGCTGTTACCTTTACTGTTTTGTTTTCGAAACCTATGGCTGAAACAATCAGTTCAGCCGGCAACCTATTTAAATCAACACGAAAAT
The DNA here is from genome assembly GCA_024635655.1 of Gillisia sp. GTDB lineage: Bacteria > Bacteroidota > Bacteroidia > Flavobacteriales > Flavobacteriaceae > Gillisia. Next base: position 73,568 of record JAGXIL010000062.1, read on the forward strand.
TTCCCTGAAGATCTGAAATACCAATGTTGCCTGACTCCCGGTCCCGTATATTCACATTTTCAAGCGGGGAATTATTGGTGGCATTTATGATTTTTCCTGTGACTGTTTGAGAATAAATTTTCCCAAAACCAATCAGGAAAACCAGAAGTACTATTTTATTTTTCAATTTCAATAAATTAATCTTAGATCCTCCAAATAGAAAGGATAGTTTATGATTAAGAACCAGAAGCATTTAATTTGCAGTATAAACAATCTAAGCCACCTCTATTTTAGTAACTTAAATATACAATTCGTGATAAGGTTTCTTTATTACTTATGGTAATTAGATTTTTCAGATAGGTTATCTTACTCTTTACACCCTTTAAGCGATCTTAACTTGCTCCATTAGAATCCCCTTACTTTTATAAAAAATAAAAATACTTCATAATATAGAGCTTAAAAGAATATTACTTAGGATTAGGTTTACTTTAACAAGTAAGGACTTGCCTAAAGAAAATAATAGTTTTGGTGCCTATTGAGATTATAGGTATGTTTATAACCTTAATTTTAAGTTTCTTATGAAAAAAATCTATGCAGCCCTCCTGGCAGCTATCTGCCTGACTTCTTGTGATTTATCTAAATACAGGCTAGTTCAGGATTATGATTTTGAAACTGTTTTTGAAAGCTCCAAAGGCACAGAAACTGCTACTTATGCGCAGATCATAGAATATTACACCCAACTCTCTCAAGCCTACCCCTCAATAGATATCAAAGAATTTGGCCAGACAGACAGCGGTGAGCCACTACATTTAGTGACATATAGTCCTGATGAAGATTTTGATATTGACAGTCAGCGGGAAAATCATACAATCGTTTTTATAAACAATGGGATCCATCCCGGGGAAAGCGATGGAATTGATGCCACAATGATGTTATTCAGGGATCTGGCACAAGACTCCCTTCCCAAACCAAAGAACACAATTCTTGTCACTATTCCTGTCTACAACGTTGGAGGAGCGTTAAACCGAAATTCAACATCCCGAACCAATCAGCATGGGCCTGCAGAATATGGCTTTAGAGGAAACGCCCGAAACTATGACTTAAACCGGGATTTCATTAAAGCCGACACCAGGAATACCAGAAGCTTCTACGAAATCTTTCATAGTGTAAATCCCGATATTTTTGTAGACACCCACGTAAGTAACGGAGCTGATTATCAATACACCCTAACTCACCTTTTTACACAACATAATAAACTGGGAGGAGAACTGGGAGAATATCTTCAAAACCGTATGATCCCATCATTTGAGAGATCCTTATGGGAACACGACTGGGAGATCACGCCTTACGTAAATGTTTTTAATGAAGTTCCCGATGAAGGTATTGTACAATTTCTTGATAATCCGCGATATTCCACAGGATATGCAGCTTTGTGGAACACCCTGGGTTTAATGATAGAAACTCATATGCTAAAACCATATCAGGACCGGGTGGAAGGAACCTATAGAGCATTACAGTCATTAATAGATGTTTCTGAAAGAGATTATGCTACCATTAAAGATCTTAGGGCAAGAGCACAACGAAAGTATCTAACAGAAAGGTTTTATCCTGTAAATTTTGAAGTGGACAGCAGTACCGTTTCCACAATAGATTTTAAAGGTTATGAAGGGGAAACTGTTACCAGCGAACTCACAGGAGGAGAAAGGCTATCATACGACAGGGAACAGCCGTTTGAAAAAGAAATAGAATATTATAATACGTTTGTCCCTTCAGATAAGATTGAAATCCCCAGGGCATATATTATTCCGCAGGGGTGGTGGAACGTGGTGAACACACTTAGAGAGAATAAGGTAGAAATGACCCCTTTTGCACAGGATACCGCCATGTTGGTTGAAGTTTATAGAATTGAAGATTATGAAACCTATACCAGTCCTTATGAAGGTCATTACCCTCATTATAATACCGAGGTTAGCAAACAATTTGAAACCGTAAATTTTAGAAAGGGTGATTTGTATATTAAAACCTTCCAGCCCGCGGTAAGATACTTACTGGAAACTCTGGAGCCCGTGACTACTGATTCCTTCTTCAACTGGAATTTTTTCGACACGATTCTTCAGCAAAAAGAAGGTTTTTCTCCCTATGTTTTTGAAGATGTCGCTAAACAATTATTAGAAGAAGACCCGGACCTTAAGGAGGAATTTGAGACTAAAAAAAGAGAAGACAGGGATTTTTCAAATGATCCTAAAGCACAGCTTGACTGGCTACACAAAAGTTCAGACAATTATGAAACGGCACATTTACGCTACCCTGTCTTTAGGGTCAGCCGTTAAAAATTGCTTAGGAAAAAGTAATTTAATATTGGCGTAGGATTTTGTCAGGGCTTTTTTAGTTTTGGTGAAATCTTTCCATTTTACTTTTTTAATTCCTTCCTTATGTTCAGGGACTAGTTCCCCAACATAAGAAGTGGACATTTCAAACCAATGCGTCTCTTTTAATTTGAATTTATCCTTGCGTTTAAAAATATGATAGGTCTTTTGTAAGAACCCTGTAATCTCCAGATCTTGCACCCCTGTTTCTTCCATCACCTCCCTTATAGCCGAATCCTCTATACTCTCCCCATCTTCAGTTTTACCTTTTGGCAGATCCCAGCGTTTATTTCTGTAAATAAATAAAATTTCCTTTTTATCATTTATCACCATTCCCCCTGCGGCAATTACCAGTGGCAGCTTTTTAAAAAGATGTTTAAGTAATTTTTCCTCCTTTTCATGGTAAAGGTTGACATACATTAATTCTCCATCTGTGATCTTCTTCAGGATTTGATTAAACTTCGCTGTTTTTATAGGAATGGAGGTATACATATCACCATAATTTTTTTTAGTTGACAAAATCATGGGAATATCATTTACAAAAACTTTATACATTTGCAGTATGATTTTAAATAAAGAAACAGCGATTAAAACAGCTGAATTATTGTTGCAAATTAAAGCAATAAAATTAGAACCACAACAACCCTTTACCTGGGCCAGTGGATGGCAATCTCCCATTTACTGTGATAATAGAATAATTTTATCCTATCCTCCCATTCGAAATTACGTTCGTGAACAATTTGCCCGCCAGATTGAAGAACTTTATGGAAAGCCAGATGTAATCGCAGGAGTTGCCACCGGAGCTATTGGGATTGGCATGTTGGTAGCCGAAATTATGAATCTTCCTTTTGTTTACGTACGTCCTGAACCAAAAGGCCACGGCAGGAAGAATCAAATAGAGGGAGTTTTGCATAAAGGCCAGAATGTTGTGGTGATCGAAGACCTAATTAGCACAGGGAACAGTAGTCTAAATGCGGTTAACGCTCTTAAGGAAGCCCAGGTAACCATCAAAGGTATGCTGGCAATTTTCACCTACGGATTTAAAACATCCATAGATAATTTTAAAGATGCCAATATAGACCTTCACACCTTAAGTAATTATGACCAGCTGATTGAGACTGCATTAAAAACTAATTATATTAACCAATCTGAAGCCGGAACCTTAAAATCCTGGCGACAAGACCCCAGTAACTGGAAACCGTAACTATGAATTTAGAAAGTCCAAAAGTAACTACAAAAAAGAGCCAGCAGGAAATGTATAACTTCCTGAACAATGTTGAAAATTACCAGCAGGTAATGCCAGAGAGTCTTGAGAAATTTGAAGTAACCTCACCAAATAGTTTTCTATTTGCCCTTAAGGGAATGCCCCAAATAGAATTGCAGATCAAAGAAACCCGTGAACCGGAATTAATTATCTTAGGTTCAACTGCTGAAAAATTTGATTTCACCATAGACCTGGTTATTGAACCGGCAGGAGAAGAACAAAGTGAGGTTCAATTATTTTTTGAAGGAAAATTTAATACTATGATGGCGATGATGGTCAAAGGCCCATTAAAAAAGTTCATTACCACCTTAAGTGAGAACATAAAAGAGGTTTAAAAAAGCAGCTTTAGCTCTTTTAAGTCATAAAAGCGCAGTTGTTCATCCTCCACCTCAACTTTTAAATGTCCGGTGGGAGTTATTCCCTTGATTATTCCGCTGAAGAGGTTTCCGTTTGGCAGTTCAAAGGTCGAGACCTTATTTCTTCGGAAAAGTACACTTTCATACTTTACTATTGCACTTTCTGAAGAGATTTTGCCCAGATTCTGTAGATTGTTATGAAGGTTCAACAATAACAAACTTCTAACAGCCTCCAGGTCAAAATGTTTTCCAGCTAAAGTTCTTAATGAAGAAGCTTTTGGCAACCCCGGAAAACCTACTTGATTAACGTTGAGACCAATTCCTATAATTGAAGCTGCTATGTTGCCAGTACTAAGAATATTCTCAATTAAGATCCCGCCTATTTTATAATTCGCTGCCATAATGTCGTTGGGCCATTTTAAGCTTAACAGGTTAATTTTTAGCTCTTTTAAACTTTCCAAAACAGCCATTCCTGTACTTGTACTCAATAAAAATTGTTCCTCGGAATTTAAGGCAGGTTTTGGAAAAACCACACTCATAGTAAGGTTTTCACCTCCATTAGAAACCCATCCCGCACCCCTTTGTCCCCTACCAGATGTTTGGGTCTCTGCTACCACACAAAAGGGCCCTACACCCTTGTTAGATTGATAGTATTCCCTTGCCAGGGTATTTGTTGATTCAGTGGCACTAACTTTGATAATACGCATGTATATAAATAGACTAATTATTGGCGTTAAATGTTATGTTAACAAGCCGGGAAAAAGATTTAAAGTGATAACTTTGCGTAAAGAAATAAATTTAATGGCAAAAAAAGAAACGAACAACGATCAACTTATTGCTCACATCATTAAAGGAATAGAAGAGGTAAAAGGGAACAACATCGATATTCTTGACTTAAGGGAAATTGAAAACACTGTTTGTGATTATTTTGTTATCTGTAGTGGTACTTCAAATACACAGGTAAACGCCATCGTTAATTCCGTACAAAAAATCGTAAGTAAATCCATAAAGGACAAGCCCTGGCACATTGAAGGAAGTGATAATGCAGAATGGGTGTTAATGGATTATGTAACTGTTGTAGTTCATGTATTTCAAAAACACATCCGGGAGTATTACGATATTGAAAGTTTATGGGGGGATGCAAAGACAACCACCATTAAAACAAACTATTAAAAATTAATTTAGAATTTAAGGATGGCGAATAAGCAATCAAATAAAAAAATAGAGCCAAAAAAACCAAAATTCAATGCATATTGGATATATGCGGCGATTATTGTGATTTTTTTGGGGATCAATTTCTTTGGCGGAGGAGGGTTCAATGAACCAGCCAAAACAAATCCCGCAGAATTTGAATCCTTTTTAAGGCAAGGTGATGTAGATCGAGTGGTTATTGTAAACCGAAATCAGGCAAAGGTTTATCTTACTGAAGAGGCTAAAGGAAAAGATATTCATAGAAAGGCAACTGAAAGCGAACTATTTGCTGCAGGAGACAATCCGGCTTATACCTTTGAATTTGGAGATCTTCAGAATTTTGAAAACACCATTCAAGAGGTCAAAGAAGATCAAAATATTGATACTGTTGTAACCTATAACACACAATCTAATGTTTGGGGAGATATCCTTTTAACCTTGTTACCTTTTATTCTTATTATAGGAATCTGGATCTTTATAATGCGTAAGATGAGTTCCGGTGCCGGTGGTGGCGCAGGAGGTCAGATCTTTAACATTGGTAAATCAAAAGCTAAACTCTTTGACCAGAATACAGATGTAAAAACATCATTTAAAGATGTTGCAGGTCTTGAAGGCGCTAAGGAAGAGATACAGGAGATCGTTGATTTCCTGAAACAACCCGAGAAATATACCGCGTTAGGTGGTAAAATACCCAAAGGTGCATTATTGGTAGGCCCTCCGGGAACAGGAAAAACATTACTGGCTAAAGCGGTTGCAGGAGAGGCAAAAGTTCCTTTCTTCTCTCTGTCAGGATCAGATTTTGTAGAGATGTTCGTAGGTGTTGGAGCTTCAAGGGTACGTGACCTTTTTAAACAGGCAAAAGAGAAATCTCCTTCCATTATTTTCATTGATGAAATAGATGCTATCGGGCGTGCGAGAGGAAAAAGTAATTTTTCCGGATCTAACGATGAAAGAGAAAATACCCTAAACCAGCTACTTACAGAAATGGATGGGTTTGGTACAAATACCAATGTAATTGTTATTGCCGCTACCAACCGCGCAGATGTTCTGGATAAAGCATTAATGAGAGCCGGGCGTTTTGACCGCCAGATCTACGTTGACCTTCCGGATGTAAGAGAGCGTAAGGAAATTTTTGAAGTTCATTTAAGGCCTTTAAAGAAGGTTGCTGAAGAACTAGATGTTGATTTCCTCGCAAAACAAACTCCCGGATTCTCCGGAGCCGACATTGCAAATGTTTGTAATGAAGCTGCTCTTATAGCGGCCCGTAAAGGCAATAAAGCTGTTGGAAAACAGGATTTTCTTGATGCGGTTGACCGTATTGTGGGTGGACTTGAAAAGAAGAACAAGATCATTACCCCAGATGAGAAAAAAGCAATTGCTTTTCACGAAGCAGGCCATGCCACTGCAAGTTGGATGCTGGAACATGCAGCACCCCTGGTTAAGGTTACTATCGTACCACGGGGCCAATCCCTGGGAGCTGCCTGGTATTTGCCGGAGGAAAGATTAATTGTTAGGCCCGAGCAAATGCTTGATGAAATGTGTGCTGCCCTTGGGGGTCGTGCTGCCGAAAAGGTGATCTTCAACAAAATCTCTACCGGAGCTTTAAGCGATCTTGAGAAAGTTACCAAACAGGCAAGAGCAATGGTGACTATATATGGATTAAATGAGAAGTTAGGAAACCTCACATTTTACGATTCCAGTGGACAGAGTGAATATAATTTTACCAAGCCTTACAGCGAGAAAACTTCTGAACTGATTGATAAAGAGATATCCAATCTTATTGAATCTCAATATCAAAGAGCAATACAGTTGCTTACAGAGAACAAAGATAAGCTAACCCAGCTGGCTGAAATTCTTCTTGATAAGGAAGTGATCTTCAAAGATGATTTGCAAAAAATATTTGGAGACAGGCCTTTCGATAAAAAAGAAGAAGTGCCTTTGGTAACTAAAAAGGGCGCTCAGGGTCCAAACTCTTCTGAAGACACTGAAATAACTGAGGATACTTCAGTTAATAAATAAGTTAATAATCTAATGTAAAAAATCTTAATTTGACCTCGTGTTAGATTAAGATTTTTTACCTTTGGATTACATGTGCTATAACCCTATATCTCATTATGAGTCTATTTAGAAAATTTTTAAACCCTAAATCTAAATCAGACAAAGGTCAGGACGCTTCAGATAAAACTGACAGGGGCAAATATATGCCTGATCTTAAACTGCCAACCGATGAGCGTTTTATGCTTAACTTCAAAAACAACGGCGGTAAATTTTTATACTGTGAAAATGACCAGGAGGTAGTTGAGGCCTTTGATAATATTCTACTTGAAAACGACTGGTATGAAACCACCAGTTGCTGCTTTGATCCAAACCTGAAAAATAAATTTGATAAATTCAATTTAGAATTTACTAAATCCGGAACATCGTCTTTCTTTCTTTCTACCTGTGAATACCTAATAGCCAATGATGGTTCTATCCTTATTTCATCCAATCAAATTAAGGAGAAGAAATTAAATGAATTACCAGACAATTTTATAATCCTTGCATCTACCAGCCAATTGGTTGACACTATAGGAGAAGGACTAAGAGGAATAAAATCAAACAATAAAGAACGCATACCCTCAAATATAACAACCATAAAGAGTTTTGAAACCCAAAAAGAAGGAGATTTCATGAGTTATGGAAGTAGTACAAAAAACTTATATTTGCTACTTCGGGAAGATCTATAAAGCATGAGGGAATCTATTATTCGAACTATTTCAGGATTGCTGTATATTTCCATATTGGTTGTTTCCATACTCTCTTCAGAATTCATTTTTATTACTCTTTTCTTTCTCTTAGGGTTTGTATGTCTACTGGAACTTGAAAAATTACTAAGATTAAAAAGCTACGCGCTTTACATAGTTCACATTTTCTTCTTTGTTTTATTCAGTTACCTGAAATTTTCTCCCAGGGCCACCATCCTATTGTTATGCATTACAATATTTGTAAATCTTTTTCTGGTGAAGGATCTTCTTTTCATTCGGAAAATTCCGGTTTTTGAAAAGAAAAAATATATTATCCTTATTTTTTACCTAATTTCCTCAATCGTTTTCTTAACTCTTATCCCCACCTATAACGGCACTTTCAATCCAAGTTTAGTTGTCGGGGTTTTTATTTTAATTTGGACCAATGACACTTTTGCTTATATTGTTGGCAAAAATTTTGGTAGGAATAAATTATATGAAAAAATATCTCCTAATAAAACCATTGAAGGTTTTATGGGAGGTTTAATCTTTAGCTGTATTGGAGGATACTTCATCTTTAGATTCACACATTACCGCGATGTTCCTTTTTGGTTGGGAATGGCAATTATATTGAGTATTTTTGGTACACTCGGAGATTTGATACAGTCTAAATTCAAGAGACAGGCCGGTGTGAAAGATAGTGGAAAACTAATGCCGGGACACGGTGGGCTATATGATAGATTAGACAGCATTATTTTTTCCAGTCCGTTTATTTATGCATATTTATTAATTGTAGAACATGTTTCATAAAGAAGGATATCGCATTATTGCATTTACTGCAATTCTTTTAATTGCTATAAATATAATTTCATATTTATCAATTAACACGTATTGGATTAAGTTTTCAATACTGGTTGTGAGTATTATTATCCTTTTACTCATCCTCCAATTCTTCCGGAATCCTAAAAGACTCACAGAGCCAAATGATGCCACTATAGTTTCTCCCGTAGACGGAAAGGTGGTTGTTATTGAAGAGGTTTTTGAAAAAGAATATTTTAAAGATAAGCGGTTGCAGGTTTCTATATTTATGTCCCCTATTAATGTTCATGTCACCCGCCACCCCATGGGAGGAAAAGTGAAGTACAGCAAATACCATCCGGGAAAATTCCTGGTTGCCTGGCATCCGAAATCAAGTGAAGAAAACGAACGTACAACTGTAGTAGTTGAGAATTCAGCCGTTGGGGAGATCCTTTACCGCCAAATTGCCGGTGCCCTTGCCAAAAGAATCGTAAACTACGCTAAAGAAGGACAGGAAGTCCTTCAGGGTAGTGACAGTGGATTTATAAAATTTGGTTCGCGGGTAGATGTTTTCTTGCCATTGAATACAAAAATTGAAGTTGAGCTCCAGGATAAAGTTAAAGGGGGAGTGAGCGTTATTGCTAATTTGAATAGATGAAAATGACAGAAATTTCTGATTGTAAGTTTGTCAAAGCCTATAAAATGGCCTGTCAGACTCACCTGAAATTCCCACCGGATATCATGTTGCACTTCTATGCCTATTATAAAAAAGCGACATCACATAATGGATCTTATTTACCGGAAAAAGATCAAGATATTCGAAGTGGCTTCAAGGCTAATGCCCTTTTACAGGTGGAAAATTTAACCCAGGCAGAGGCAAAGGAAAAATATGTAGACATGGTTGAAAAATATATAGGGGAAGTTTAAATGACTTATCCCCTGTATATTTTCATTTAATGAATTACTGTTTCAGAGATGCCAGGCTTGCCTCCAGCACTTCGATCTTAGCAACTGCATCTGCTTGTTTTGTCTTTTCTACCGCCACTACGTCCACAGGGGCATTATTTACAAAACGTTCATTAGCGAGCTTCTTCTCTACGCTCTTCAAAAAACCACGGGTATAATCCAGCTCTTCCTGAAGTTTTATTCTTTCCGCCTCTATATCAACCGCACCTTCAATTGGAATAAAATATTCATTAGATTTTACCCGAAAAGATAATGCGCCTGCTACAGGTTTATTTATATAGGATATTTCAGAAATATTCCCAAGCTTCTTTATCACAGAATTAAACCTTTCTGAAACTTTTTCAGCATTTAGAATACTCAGGTTAATTTTTTCCTTGAAAGAAATGTTTTTAGATTTTCTTATGTTTCTTACTCCTCCAATAATTTCCGAAGCAAAAGAAAAGTCATCAATTAATTTTTGATCAATTTCTGCTGCTTCAGGCCATTTCGAAATAATTAATGCTTCTTCCCTGCTCCGCTCTTTTAATTCCTGCCAAATATGTTCAGAAATAAAAGGCGTGAAAGGATGAAGAATCTTTAGATTCTCCTCAAGGATAGCATTTACCTCTTCATAGGTTTTTTTATCAATGGCTTCTCCAAAAGGAGGCTTTACCATTTCAAGTAGCCAGGAACAGTAATCGTCCCATACAAGCTTATACGTACCCATCAAAGCATCACTTATCCTGTATTTTGAATAATGATCCTCAATTTCTGAAAGAGATTTTTGAAATTGCGATCTATACCATGCTATGGCTATTTTTGATGATCCTGGTTGTTCTATAGACGCATCTACATTCCAGCTTTTAATAAGTTTAAATGAATTCCATATCTTATTGATAAAACCGCTTCCCTGTTTACATAGATCTTCTTCAAACATAAGATCATTACCAGCAGGAGAACTCAACAACATTCCAACGCGAACTCCGTCTGCACCATATTGGTTTATCAATTCCAAAGGATCTGGAGAATTTCCCAGGGATTTGGACATTTTACGCCTTTGCTTATCGCGTACGATCCCGGTAAGATAAACATTGTTAAAAGGCTTTTCACCTCTATATTCATAACCCGCAATGATCATTCTTGCAACCCAGAAAAACAGTATCTCAGGAGCTGTGACAAGATCATTGGTAGGGTAATAGTAATTGATCTCTTTATTTTCAGGTTCAAGTATTCCATTGAACACGCTGATGGGCCATAACCAGGAGGAGAACCAGGTGTCAAGAGCATCTGTATCCTGTATAAGATCCCCGGCATTTAGGTTCTCATTACCCAAAACTTTTTTAGCTTTTTCCAATGCCGCTTCAGCAGTTTCAGCTACTACAAAATCTTCTTTTCCATCTCCGTAAAAATAGGCTGGTATTTGCTGGCCCCACAACAGCTGGCGGGAGATATTCCAGTCCCGGACATTTTCCATCCAATGCTTGTAGGTATTTACAAATTTATCAGGAACCAGATTCACCTCTTTATTTAAAACAGCATCAAGTGCCGGCTGAGCAAGATCTTTCATGTTTAAAAACCATTGATCGCTAAGCTTAGGTTCTATCACTGCCCCTGTGCGCTCACTGGTTCCAACCTTGTTTAGGTGAGATTCTGTTTTGATCAGGATCCCAAGATCCTCAAGTTCTTTAACAATCTCCTTTCTTGCAACAAATCTATCCTTACCTGCATAATGCAATCCGTAAGAGTTCAGGGTGCCATCATCATTGAGTATATCAATAACTTCAAGATTGTGTTTATCGCCAAGAGCTTTATCATTTATATCATGTGCAGGAGTAACTTTTAAACATCCCGTTCCAAACTCTACATCTACATAATCGTCTTCAATAATGGGAATTGATCTATTTGCCAGGGGAACGATTGCCTTTTTCCCTCTCAAATGAGAAAATCTGGCGTCGTTAGGATTGATACAGATCGCAGTATCGCCCAGAATTGTTTCAGGCCTTGTAGTAGCAATAGTCACAGTATCCTCAGTTCCCTCCACCTGGTAGCTCAAATAATATAAGTTCCCCTGCTTTTCCTGGTATATAACTTCTTCCTCACTTAAAGTAGTCTTAGCTTCAGGGTCCCAGTTCACCATTCGATAGCCCCGGTAGATCAATCCTTTTTCATAAAGATCCACGAAAACTTTTATTACAGAGGCAGACATATTATCGTCCATAGTGAACTTAGTCCTCTCCCAGTCACATGAGGCCCCTAATTTTTTTAGTTGCTCCAAGATGATACCTCCGTGTTTATGCGTCCAGTCCCAGGCATGAGCTAAGAATTCTTCTCTGGAAAGATCGTTTTTATCAATGCCTTCAGCCTTTAATTTGGCTACGACCTTTGCCTCTGTGGCTATAGAAGCATGGTCTGTTCCAGGTACCCAGCACGCATTAAATCCCTGTAAACGTGCACGGCGAATAAGCACATCCTGAATAGTATTATTTAACATATGGCCCATATGCAATACTCCCGTAACATTAGGAGGAGGTATTACAATAGTATACGGGGTACGGCCATCAACTTCTGAATGAAAATAATTATTTTCCATCCAGTAGCTATACCATTTTTCTTCAACCTTTTGTGAATCGTATGTTAGGGCTAATGCCATTATGTGGTCTGATTTTTGAAATAATGGCAAAAGTACTTATAAGTTCAGGATTATAAAAGAAGTAGTTTTGGATATCTGCTTTTTGTGTTTGCCTTAAAAGGACTTATCTTTACTTAATTAAAATGCAGAAAATATGAAAACAATAGTCTCATTTTTAATAGTAGTTTTAGGTGGTTTTTCAGTGATTACCGCTCAAAACGCCCCGAAATTTCAGTTTGAAACTGAAGTTATAGATTATGGAGAAATTGCAAAAGGCAGTGATGGAGTAAGGGTTTTTCAATTTACCAACATCGGGAATGCACCTTTAATAATAGAAAATGTGTATGCCAGTTGTGGATGTACGGTGCCTTCATGGACACAATCCCCAGTTCCTCCCGGTGAAACAGGAGAAATAGAGGTGAAATACGATACTGATATTGTGGGGCCCATAAGGAGAACTATAAGTATTAACTCCAATGCCGATGAACCTACCAAGGCAGTAAAGATCAAAGGAAAGGTTTTGGATACAGATTAGCACTTCCAAAGCTCCCGTTTTACGGGAGCTTTTTTTATAGGATCCTTTTTAAAGCAAAAGTAAATTTTCTTTGTACACCCTCCCGCTCTACTATCAGTCTGATCTTTTTTCCATCAGAAGAACTCAGTATGGAAGCTATCCTGGATAGGCTTAAATTATAGGCATTTTTACCATTAATTTTAATAAGCACATCGCCATTCCTCAAACCTGCTTTTTCAGCAGGAGAATCCGGTCTTAATTCTACTATCTTATACAGGGGTTTAAGAGCATATTTTATATTATATGTGCTTTTGTAGACTAAATTTCCAGCTGCAGTTTGATTTGGGTCATCCTCCCTTAAAGGCAAAGGATTTCTCATAAGATCTTTAATTACTGTAAATCCATCATGAGCAACAACAACGCCGCTCATATCATATTCAAAAGGCTCCCTGAAGTTTTTGTTAGGTTTTAACCGCAATTTTTTTCCTGGATAATCAAAAGTTACATGAAAACGTCTTAAAATTTGAGCTCCCATGCTGCCATTTCTGGATTGAAATGTCACTATGTTTTTCAGATACAGCGTGTCAGGAAAACTTGCCGTTACTCCATCAAGAGTCAAATTTCCAAGGTCAAGGCTTTTAATACGTGACCTTTGGCCATAAACACTTCCTCCAATTCCAAATCCCAAAAAATCCTCAAAACATTTTTCCGGGATCGTGATCCCTTCATCTTTATTTTCAAAGATCCATAGCGCATCTCCCGACCCGCTATCCACCAACAGATCTAGTGGAACTAAATTTTTCTCAATGATACCATTTACTTTGATATATGGTTTATTTTTATAGAAATGCAGGTCAAGATCAACACATTTCCTGCACTTCTTAAACGCATAGGAATCTGGCCGGTAAGCTTTAAGTTTGGATCTTATATAATTCAATTCAATTATAAAATCCCGAAACAGATCATTACCTATAATACCATGAATAGGAATTCCTAACCTGTTAGACAGATCTACAGGATTATCATAAACCATATAAAAGATCAGATTTTTATTGACAGATTCTCCTATTCGAACCATATTTCCGGAGGATTTTACGGCTTTGACAGGTTCAACACCTCCAAAACCTCTTAAGTAGATGGTTTCCAAATTCCTTAACTGAAGCGAATCCTCCTCCCCGATACTAAATAGGATAGTATTATTTACACCGGAATCCAGGAGAAATGAAAGTTCCACTCCATTAATTTCTACCGGAATTACTACAAGATCATTTACAAGTTCAAAAGACAATTCAAAATAATCCTCTCCATTCTCAATCTTAAAATCATCCTGTGCTACCGCGGAAAGAAACAGAGCGAAGCAACTAAAAATAAAAACGCAAAAACGTTTCAAATTTTTATTTAAAATACTGAAAATTGAGATATAAATGATATTTTCAACAGATGGATTCTCCTTAAATTTTTGCATTTTTGCATCAGTTAATAATCAAACCGTACTTATGCCCAAAATTTCCGCAAAAGGAATTTCCATGCCGGAATCCCCAATTAGAAAACTAGTGCCATTTGCCGAAGCAGCTATAAAAAAAGGAAGGCAAATTTATCAACTCAACATTGGCCAGCCAGACATTAAGACTCCTGAATCTGCTCTTAATGCAGTAAGAAACCATAACATAGAAGTTCTCGCTTACAGCCATTCAGCAGGTTTTGAAGGTTACCGCACCAAACTTGCGGGATACTATAAACAAAAAGATATTCCGGTAGAAAGTGATAATATCATTATAACAACAGGAGGCTCTGAAGCTTTACTGTTTGCCATGGGTACTATTGCCGATGCCGGAGATGAAGTTATCATTCCCGAGCCTTTTTATGCAAACTACAATGGATTTGCAACAGCGTCTGGTGTGAATATTATTCCTGTTGAGTCAACAATAGAAACCAATTTTGCCCTTCCTCCTATCCAAGAGTTTGAAAAATTGATTACCCCTCGTACTAAAGCTATTCTTATTTGCAATCCCGGTAATCCTACAGGATATTTATATACAAAAGAAGAAATAGATCAATTGGCTAAAATAGCCCTGAAGCATGATATATTTTTAGTTTCAGATGAAGTTTACCGCGAGTTCACCTATGATGGTGCTACTCATTTTTCCATTATGAGCATCCCGGAATTAAAAGATCACGCCATAATGATAGATTCGGTATCTAAGCGTTACAGCATGTGCGGAGCGAGAATTGGTTGTTTGGTTTCCCATAATAAAGAAGTTATCCATACCGCGATGAAATTTGCCCAGGCGAGATTAAGCCCACCTACCTTTGAGCAAATAGCCAGTGAGGCAGCTTTAGAAACACCTCAAAGTTATTTTGACGATGTTATTGAAGAATATACCACCCGAAGAAATATTTTAATTTCAGGATTACAATCTATAGAAGGGGTTAAAGTAGCGACCCCAAAGGGAGCATTTTATTGTATTGCTGAACTCCCGGTTGCAGATACCGATGATTTTGCTAAATGGCTTTTGGAAGAATTTCATTTAGATAATGAAACGGTAATGGTTGCTCCTGCAGCAGGATTTTACTCTACCCCCAACACAGGATTAAATCAGGTAAGGATAGCATATGTTCTAAAGAAAGAAAATCTTGAACGGGCTATCGAAATTTTAAAAGTAGCTTTAAAGGAATACAATCAGTAATGAAGGTAAAGCACAATACCTCCCTTAAATCCTTTAATACATTTGGCATAGATGTCAATGCCCGTACCTTCATTAAGGCAGCTTCCCTCAAAGACCTGAAAGATGCATTAAAACAAAACTATTCTGAAGATCTTTTTATTTTAGGAGGAGGGAGCAACATGCTTCTAACCCGGGACATCAATGCTACGGTGCTTCATATTGACATAAAAGGCAAAGAAGTTTTGGAAGTAAGTGAAGATCATGTTTTGATTAGGGTAAATGCAGGGGAAAATTGGCATGATGTGGTTTTATGGACCTTGGAAAACAATTGGGGTGGCTTTGAAAATCTTTCCCTAATTCCCGGAAATATTGGCACTACACCTATCCAAAATATCGGAGCTTATGGAGTGGAGATCAAAGACAATTTGGTTTCAGTAAAAGCTATAGACATTCAAACCCTGGAGGAGGTAGAATTCAATAATGAGGACTGCGAATTTGGGTACAGAGATTCCGTCTTTAAAAATAAATACAAAGGGAAATACATTATAACCAGTGTTAATTTCAGGCTCACGACCAAAAATCATAAATTAAGCACCAACTATGGAGCTATACAGGAGGTATTTAAACAAAAAGGTGTTTCCAATCCCTCTGTTAAGGATATTTCAAATGCCGTAATAGAAATCAGGCAACAAAAATTACCAGATCCAAAGATCCTTGGAAATAGTGGGAGTTTTTTTAAAAATCCTGTGGTAAGTATTGAGAAACTTACAGAATTACAAAGGATCCATCCAGAAATCCCGTTTTATAAAATATCTGAGAAAGAGGTGAAAATTCCTGCAGGCTGGTTAATAGAAAGTGTTGGACTAAAAGGGTACAGAGAAGGTGATGCCGGTGTTCATAAAAATCAGGCTTTAGTGTTAGTTAATTACGGGGCAGCAACGGGTCACGAGATCCTAAGTCTTTCCAAAAAAGTTCAAAAGAAGATTTTGAAACATTTTCAAATTGAATTACAGCCCGAAGTAAATATCTTTTAGTATAAATGAGCATAAAAAAAGGTTGACAAATTTGTCAACCTTTTTTTATGCTTAAAATTAAACCTTATCTGGAATTTCCGGTATTGGTAGTAGTATTATTGGTACCGGTATTATTTGTCGATCTGTTTCCCGCTGCATTTTGCCCGGGATCACTCGGCATTAATACCCTGTCTATTACGTGAACAACTCCGTCTGAGGCACCTGAATCAGTCTCAATAATTCTTGCTTCATTCCCGGAAGCATCCCGTAATATAATTTCATCTCCGTCAAGAACCGCAGTTATGTTTTCTCCCTGCATTGTTCTTATGGTATGGGTTCCATTAGCCTGAATTTGACTTCTTAGATCTTCTTCAGTTAGCCTTTCTTCCACCATAAGGTAATTCATAGAAGCGGCATTTCTGTCTCTGTTCTGATCATCCATCATTTCATTTCTCTGGGCCTCAGTAAGACTCTCGTAAGCATCATTAGATGGCGCAAAGATGGTATAGGTCACTGAGGTTTGACCGGTGGCCTGTCCCTGGCCGGTCGTTGTTTGATTTTGTCCGGTAGTTGTTTGATTCTGTCCGGTGGTAGTACCTTGATCTGTTGTAGTACCTTGATCTGTTGTACCAGTGGTAGTACCCTGACCTGAAGTTGTAGCTGTTCCCTGGTCTGTGGTACCAGTTGTACCTTCCGTAGCCATAGCACCTTCACGATTTGTTCGGTTCCAGTTGTCTGTCACCTGATTTCTCTCCATGTTCTCACTAAAAGTAGAAAGATTCCGGTTGTCTCGAATTCTGGTTGACACGTAATTGTCATCATCCATGGTAGTTCTAAGTTCTGAATCTGTTGTTTCAGATTCCATTACTTCCACATCATCATCTAGTCCTCTTTCGTTGTTACGACATGAGGTAAAGGCAATCCCTCCTGATAGAACTGCAATTATTAAAAATTTACTTAGTTTCATAATTACTGTTTTTGTTGAATTAGTGAGGCTAATTTACTTTGCAATGTCAACATTGTAAACGTATTGCGTTTAAACTTTAGTTAAATAGTGTAAAGGTTATATTAATTAGGTATTACATTTTTAGAGACCCTTTTTTATTCTTATTTTTGCAATAAGAGAAAAAAGCTATGAAACTTTTAATAATAACTATAATTCTTTTGGCACTTGCATTTGCCGGAATTGCAATTAAAATTCTGGGTAAAAAGGACGGAAAATTTGCAGGCACTTGTGCAAGTCAAAATCCATTTCTAAACAAAGACGGTGAGGCTTGCAGTTTTTGCGGTAAGCTACCAGATGAAGCTAAAGACTGCTCAGATACTAAGAAGATCAATTAGTATATATGGCAATAACTTTATTTGTTCTGTTTATAATCATTGCGCTTATCAATATCCTATTTTACATAGGATATTTTAGTTTTGCTTCTGCTTCACCCGTTACTCAACCTTCGGGAAAAACACCAATATCTGTTATTGTTTGTGCAAAGAACGAAGCTGAAAATCTGGAGAGATTTATTCCTGCTATATTAAAACAAAATTATCCTGATTTTGAAGTGGTCATTATTAATGACGCTTCTACAGATAATACGTTGGAGATTATAAAGCATTTTCAAAATAAGGATAGCAGGGTAAAACTGGTGGATGTTCAAAATAATGAAGCTTTTTGGGGAAAGAAAAAATATGCCTTAACATTGGGAATAAAAAAAGCTTTAAATCCATATCTTCTGTTTACTGATGCAGATTGCGCTCCTGAAACAGATCTCTGGATCGAAAATATGACTTCTCATTTCCAGGAAGAAAAATCTATAATATTAGGATACGGTGGGTATTTCAAGGAAAAATTTTCTTTGCTCAACAAATTAATTCGATTTGAAACTCTTTTCACTGCTATTCAATACTTTTCTTACGCTAAACTAGGAATTCCCTATATGGGAGTAGGCAGAAACCTTGCCTATACTACCTCAGAATTTTATGCACAAAATGGATTTGCCACTCACCTTCATGTGCGGTCAGGTGATGATGACCTTTTCGTCAATCAAGCTGCAACCAATGATAACACTGCCATTTGTTTTAATAAAGAGGCTATAACCCGAAGTATTCCCAATTTAACATTCAGAGGTTGGTATAATCAAAAGAGGCGGCACGTTTCAACCGCCCGGTTATATAAACCCCTACACCAATTTTTATTAGGCACCTTCTTTGTTACGCAGCTCTTTTTTTGGGTCCTGGTAATTGGATTACTACTTTTTCAGGTGTACTGGGAAGTAGTACTTGCAATCTTCCTTATAAGGTTGGTAATACAATATATTGTCTTTTGGAAATCTGCCAAAAAACTGAATGAAATGGATATTGTTTGGATGATCCCTCTCCTTGACCTGTTTTTAGTATTCACGCAATTTGGTATCTTTAGTACAAATCTTATCTCAAAACCTTCTAATTGGAAATAAATAAGGCCCCTCTCCTGCACCAGATAGAACAAGCCAGAGCGGGCCAGCAGGCAGCCTATAAGTATTTATTAGATACTTTTTGGGGAGAAGTATATGCTTTTCAGTTAAAAAGGACAAAAAATGAATATGATGCCGAGGAGATTACCATTCAAACATTTTCCAAGGCCTTTGATAAACTTTCTACATTTGATAATCAATATGTTTTTAAAACCTGGCTCATCACCATTTCCAAAAACATACACATAGATCTGATCAGGAAAAAGAATGCCTCTATTCGTGGTAAAACTGCTGATGAATCTAATGAAAAGGTAAACCGGATTGCCGATGAAACTCCTTCCATAGAAGATATTTTGATAAATGAGCAACACCTGGCCCAACTGCTAAGCGATATTAAACAATTGAAACCCCCTTATCAGGAAGTTATTAATCTCCGGTATTTTCAGGAAAAAACTTACAAGGAAATCGCTGCAGAACTTGATGAACCTCTAAATAATATTAAGGTCAAACTACTGAGGGCAAAAAAATTATTGTCTCAAATAATTGAAACCAGGAGGGGGATGTAACATTAAAAGTTGAGGCCTCTCAGTTTATACATTTCGTCATATTATTGTATCTTTGGATCCAAGAATTTTACTATGAGTACAGATACTTTAACTATACAAAAACCGGCTCCAAAACCAAAATGGCTAAGAGTAAAACTTCCCACAGGAAAAAAATACAGTGATCTTAGAGGCCTAGTAGATAAGTATGACCTGCATACTATTTGCACCTCTGGAAGCTGTCCTAATATGGGGGAATGCTGGAGTGAAGGAACTGCCACTTTTATGATCCTTGGAAATGTTTGTACCAGGTCCTGCGGTTTTTGCGGTGTTAAAACCGGAAGGCCCCAAACGGTAGACTGGGATGAACCTGAAAAAGTCGCACGATCTATAAAACTCATGCAAATCAAACACGCTGTTATAACCAGTGTGGATCGTGATGATCTCAAAGATATGGGTTCTATTCTGTGGGCGGAAACTGTTAAAGCGATTCGCCGAATGAATCCGGAAACCACATTAGAAACGCTTATTCCGGATTTTCAGGGGAATGAAAGGAATATTGACAGAATTATAGATGTTCATCCTGAAGTAGTTTCCCACAATATGGAAACTGTAAAACGTTTGACCCGGGAAGTAAGAATACAGGCCAAATATGAACGCAGCCTTGGGGTTTTACAGTATTTAAAGGATCAGGGCATTACCCGAACTAAATCAGGCATCATGCTTGGTTTGGGGGAAAAAGAAGAAGAGGTGATCCAAACCCTTCACGATCTTAGAAGTGTGGGCCTTGACATCGTAACGATCGGGCAATATTTACAACCCAGTAAAAAGCATTTACCTGTAAAGCAATTTATAACTCCAGACCAGTTTAAAAAATACGAGACCATTGGCTTAGAATTAGGATTCCGCCACGTTGAAAGCGGCCCCCTTGTAAGATCATCATACAAAGCACAAAAACACCTAACATAAATCTCTCCTCCTGCCAAATGGCTGAAAAAATAAGAATTGCCATTAATGGCTTTGGCCGCATAGGCCGTAACCTGTTGAGGCTGTTGATAGATCATCCCACAATAGAAATAGCAGCAATAAATGATATTGCTGATGCAGCCACTCTTGCACATTTATTAGAATATGACAGCATTCACGGAAGGTTAATAGCAGAAATAACCTCTTCGTCCCAAAAATTAATTTTGAATGGGAAAGAAATACCTCTGCTTAATTTTTCGCACCCCCGGGATATAAACTGGGGAGATTATCAGGTAGATTACGTTATTGAATCTTCAGGTAAATTTAAAAAAACTCCTGATCTTGAATCCCATTTAAGCACAGGGGTGAAAACAGTTATACTCGCAGTTCCACCGGAAGATGAAAATATAAAAATGGTGGTCATGGGAGTTAATGAAAAAATTCTTGACGGAAATGAAAGAATTATTTCCAATGCATCTTGCACTACCAACAATGCTGCTCCAATGCTGGATGTTATTCACAGGCATTTTGGTGTCAAACATGCTTATATTTCAACCATACACTCTTATACCTCAGATCAAAGCCTGCACGATAAACCCCACCGCGACCTGAGGAGGTCCCGTGCAGCTACCCAATCTATTATTCCTACCACAACCGGAGCTGCCAAAGCACTAACCAAAGTTTTTCCGGATCTTAAAGATGTAATAGGCGGATGTGGGATAAGGGTTCCTGTTCCTAATGGTTCCCTTACAGATATGACCCTGAATGTCAATAAGTCTACGACCATTGAAGAAGTAAATAAGGTATTTGAGGAAGCATCAAATACCTACTTGAAAGGGTTTTTAAGTTTCACCCGGGAACCCCTTGTCTCTGTAGACATTATAGGTGATACCCACTCCTGCATATTTGATTCACAAATGACTTCGGTAATAGGGGGTGATTTAATCAAATTGATTGGTTGGTATGATAATGAAATTGGATATTCAAGCCGACTTATAGATTTAATTTCTTTCGTTTCAAAGAAATAACTATATTTAACATTATTATTGACCAGCCACACCCCCAATGAAGCACCTACTTTATTTGCTTATATTCCTACTAGGCTGTTACCCGGCTGCAGCATTTCAGGAAAAAAGTCAGGAAGAGATCTCAGATATAAATACTAATATACAGCGCTTGTTAAATGAGGCGGAAATATCTGTAAATGTTCTAAATTTTGAAAAAGCATTAGACCAGCTGAACCAGGCACTGGAACTCTCCAAACAAATTGACGATCAAAAATACATAGCGATGTCAAGCAGTGTATTATCTCAGCTGTTTTATATTCGCCACGATTATGATCGCGCTATAACAGAGCTTCAAAGAGCAATAGTAATTCAGAGAGAGATCAATGACGATCCCGGCCTTGCCTATAGCTATTTAAATTATTCCAAGATCTTCAATGCAAAAAATGATTTTGACCGGGCTTTTAAATATCTCACGCTGTCAGAAAATTATTATGCTAAAGAAAATAATGCTGAGTTTTTAGGAATTGTAAGTATTAACAGGGCCAGCATTTATTTAAATTCCGGAAATACAATTGAAAATGTAAACAATGCACTTGAAGAATTAAATAAAGCTGAAACTTATTTAGAGGAGAGTGACAATTTTTATGAAAAATCCCGAATGCATTATTTTCAAAGCCGGACTTATTTAATTAAGAAGGATTTTGACAGCGCCGAAAATGAAGCATTAAAATCTTTATCCGTTGCCAGGGCTAATAAATTTGGAAGTATGATCATGTCTTCCAACAAGTTGCTAAGTCAAATTTCTGAAATAAAAGGAGATTATGAACAATCACTAAATTTTCTGAAAATAAGCGATAATGTAAGAGACTCGATCTATAACATGAACCGGGAGGCTTTGGCTCTAGATGCAAATACCAGGTATGGAGTTGATGCTATGAGGAATAATCTCAAGGAAATATCAAAACAAAATGCCGGCCTGGAACGTTCGTTAAAAGTAAATAAGTTAACTACCATATTGAGTGTGGCATTAATTACGATCCTTTCCTTATTAACACTTTCTTTATATAAGAATAATAATTTAAGGGCCAGGGCAAATGATTTGCTTCAAAAGAAGAATGATGAACTTACAATAGCAAAGGAAAATGCAGAAAAAGCGTCCCTGGCAAAAGCACAATTCCTCTCAACCATTACCCACGAATTACGAACTCCTCTATATGCGGTTACCGGCCTCACCCATTTGTTGCTGGAAGAAAGTCCAACCGAGAATCAAAAAGAGCATTTAAATTCCCTTAAATTTTCCGGGGAATATTTACTCTCTCTAATCAATAATATTCTGGACCTCAATAAACTTGAAGCCCGTAAAGTTGAGATCCTTGAAACTTCATTTAATCTGGAGAAGCGAATATCAGATGTTTTGATCGCGCTGAAAAATTCTGCAGATGACAAGAACACTAAATTACACTTTGAATTTGATCCTGAAATACCAAAAAAATTAAAAGGGGACCCATTAAAGATTTCTCAGATTTTAATTAACTTAATAGGAAATTCCATAAAATTTACTGAAAATGGAGATATCTGGATAAATGTTAGCAGAGTTAATCAGGTAGGCCAGCAATTGTTTCTTCACTTTGAGATCAGGGACAATGGAGAAGGTATAACAAAGGAAAAACAAAGCGCAATATTTGAGAATTTCACACAAGGTTCTCTTCAGATAAACCGAAAATTTGGGGGTACAGGTCTTGGCCTTTCCATTGTGAAGAATCTTCTTAACTTAATGAACAGTGAAATTCATTTGGATAGTGAATTAGGGAAAGGTTCAACTTTTAGTTTTGATCTTAAATTTGAAGCCTTTGAACCGGTAGTATCAAAATCTGGTAAGGTTCCAGCTGCTGTACTTTCCAATGATATCATGCACAATAAAAAGATCCTGATTGTTGAAGACAATAAGATCAACCAGATGATCACCCGTAAAATTCTTGAAAAACATCAGGTGGTTTGTGACGTTGCCGATAATGGTACCATAGCCATTGAGAAGGTGAAAAATAATCATTTTGACCTTATACTAATGGATATTCACATGCCCGGTATCAGCGGAATTGAAGCAACTATTGAGATCAGGAAATTTGATGATCAAATACCAATAGTAGCTCTTACTGCTGTAACACTGGATGAAAATCTCGATGAATTCTATTTGAACGGGTTTACAGATATTATTCCGAAACCCTATAAGACAGAAGAATTTTTCCATAAAATAAATACCCACCTTGCTGCCAGTAATATTCCGGCCTAAAGTTTGGCATATTCTTTGAAAATATATGGTTAGTAGAATTATATAAATCGCGCAAGCACGGAATTATATAGTTTGAATTAGCCGAAAGAAAAAATGAGGTGCAGAGTGCACCTCATTTTTCATTTCTAATAAACTCTTCTATTAGATTGTCAAATTTTAGAGCATTATTTAAAAATTTCATTTTCATGGGAAGGTAAAATAAGGCTTGATGGCTAAACAAGTCTTTTAGTCGCATGTAATCCTTCTCTGTAGTTATAATTAAAGGCGCTTTGGCAATTCTTTCCAGGTCCTTTGGATAAAAATTATGATGATCAGGAAATTCAAGATGTTCAAAGTTTATATTTTGCCTGGTTAGAAAATTGGCTAAGGGTGTGGGGTTGGCTATCCCCGTTACCAGGCAAACCTTTTCTCCCTCTATATCCTTTATAGGAACCTCCTCCTTTTCACTGCAAATTTTACTATGGTAGCCTATATAACTAAAAAACAATTCCTGATTGTTTTTGACCCCAAGGCTTCCCTTAATTTTTTCCTGCTCCCGGGCTTTAAGGTTTTCTGGACATTTAGTCACTACTACTATATTTGCACGGCTCGCTCCACTTGCAGGTTCTCTTAAATTTCCGGTGGGCAGAACAAAGTCATTTACGTATAAATTTCCATAAGAGGTTAATAGAATATTTAATCCTGCTTTTACTTTTCTGTGTTGAAAAGAATCGTCAAGTAAGATCACTTCAGGAGAGCTTTCAGAATGCAACAGGGAGATCCCTCTTTGCCGGTCTTCATCTACCGCTACCCGGGCATTGGGAAAATTGACCTTGAACTGAAGTGGTTCATCCCCAACCATGGATGCTATTTCAGTGCCCTGGAGAAGGTGAAACCCCCGGGTTTTACGCCCATACCCCCTGCTTAAGGTCGCTACCCGGTATTCCGGCATAAGCAGTCTCAGCAGGTATTCTATCATAGGAGTTTTACCTGTACCTCCAACACTAAGATTCCCCACTCCTATAACCGGAAAAGAATAGGATATAGAATTGAATAAATTTATATCGTAAAAATAATTTCGCAACCTGATTATAAGGCTATACAATAAGGAAAAGGGAATTAGGATTTTTCTAAGGATACTCATCATTACGAAAGTAGAATAATTATATTTGAATTTAAAATAGGATATCATGATAATTGCCGAGGTCTTAGACTATCTGGAACAATTTGCTCCCCTTGCCACCGCAGAAGATTTTGACAATGTAGGCTTATTGGTTGGAAATTCTAAAACAAAAGTTTCCAACATATTAATTACACTAGACACGCTGGAGGAGGTTGTAGACGAAGCGATAGAAAAAGACTGCAACCTAATAATAAGTTTTCATCCCATCATATTTTCTGGACTTAAACGCCTAAATGGGAATAACTATGTAGAAAGAACAGTGATAAAAGCGATACAAAATAACATCGCTATTTATGCCATTCATACTGCCCTGGATAATCATATTGAAGGAGTAAATAAAATGATCTGTGACAAATTAAACCTGGTCAATACTAAGATCCTTATTCCTGCAAAAAACAAAATAAAAAAGCTTACCACCTATATTCCAACTGCACAGGCAGAGGAGCTAAGGCAAAAATTATTTAAAGCAGGTGCCGGTTCTATAGGAAATTACGAGAATTGCAGTTTCAACCTTGAAGGAACAGGCAGCTTTATGCCTAATGAAGAAGCTAATCCTTCAATTGGCTCCTGGGGAAAGGTGCATTATGAAAAAGAGACCCAAATAGGAATAACCTTTCCTTCACATTTAGAATCAAAGGTGTTGAAAAGTTTATTTAAGCACCACCCTTACGAAGAAGTGGCCTATGAGATCATTACTTTGGATAATAAAAACCAGCATCAAGGAATGGGAATGGTAGGAGAGTTTACTGAAACCATGGGCGAAATTGAATTTCTAAGCCAGTTAAAATCTACATTTCATTCAGGATGTATAAGGCATTCTGATCTTTTGGGAAAACCCATAAGAAAAGTTGCAGTCTTAGGTGGCAGCGGAAGTTTTGCCATTGAAGAAGCCAAAAATGCAGGAGCAGATTTTTTCATAACCGCCGACCTTAAATATCATGATTTTTATAAAGCCGAGGGAAAGCTGGTACTTGCAGATATTGGGCACTATGAAAGTGAACAATACACAAAAGAATTAATACATTCGCATCTTAGCAAAAAATTTAGTAATTTTGCACTTATTTTAGCGAACACAAAAACCAATCCTATCAAGTATTATTAACTATGGCAAAAAAAACCGATGTTACTGTAGAAGAGAAGTTAAGAGCGTTGTACGATCTTCAACTAATTGACTCTAGAATAGACGAAATTAGAAATGTACGAGGCGAACTTCCGTTGGAGGTAGAAGACTTAGAAGATGAAGTAGCCGGACTAAATACACGTGTTAAAAAATTAGAAGCCGATCTTGAAGTTATTGATAACGACATAAAGAGTAAAAAAATTCTTATGGACGATTCAAAAGCGGCAATAAAAAAATATACCGAACAACAAAAGAACGTTCGTAATAATCGTGAATTTAATGCTTTAAGCAAAGAAGTTGAATTCCAGGAACTGGAAATAGAACTTGCAGAAAAGCATATTAAAGAATACAGGGCTCAAATTGAGCAAAAGAAAGAGATCATAGCTCAAACCCAGGAGCGCCTTACCGACAGGGAAAAACATCTGACTCACAAAAAAGGTGAACTTGATGCCATTCTTGCCGAAACTCAGAAAGAAGAAGAAATGCTGAGCCAAAAATCTCAGGATTTTGAAAATCAGATTGAAGAACGATTAGTGAGCGCCTATAAGCGTATTAGAAATAATGTAAAAAATGGACTTGCCGTTGTTCCCGTTGAAAGAGGAGCATCAGGTGGTTCTTACTTTACCATCCCACCCCAGGTAATTGTAGAGATTTCCGGAAGAAGAAAAATTATTACTGACGAACACAGTGGCAGGATATTGGTTGATGAAGACCTGGCCAGAGAAGAGCAGGAAAAAATGGCTGCTTTCTTTTCTAAAGCATAATTTTTAAAAAGATTTGAAAAGGGATGTTTAAAGCCAGGCTTTAAACATCCCTTTTTTTTTGCTTTCTACATAAATCTAGCATTAACACTCCTTTCACACATATATTCTATTTATGGTCTAACTTTATCCAGTCCTAAACTATACTCCATGATTAACAAAATGTATGTCCTCGGCCTTTTTAGTTTTCTACTTATAGTTTCCTGTAAAAATGAACCTGAAGCGGGGTATGACCCGGTGAATAACACCGATATTGAATATTCTCCTACTGAAAGTGGAGTTACCCGAGATAATGCTAATGCTAATAAAATGGAAACAGGTGAAATTGATCCCGGCCATGATACCAGTGGTAACAACGTAAGACAGGAACAAGGTTCAGAAAAAACAGCAAGCCTTAGTGGTACCTTTATAAAACTGGGAGAGGAAAGCGATAAAGAATGTAATTGCTATTGTTTAGATATTGATTATAATTCCACCTCAGAATTGTGTTTGATCCCCGGTGAAATGTATATTGAGACAAGAATGAAAAGAAGTAACGACAACACAGTTAACCTCTTTTTAGTAGGTCCTTCGGCCAAAAACACTACCGGAGAAAATATTCCCTGGGATACATTTGATACAAATATTCCTATAGCTTCAGTTACTTCAATTGCTAATGGAGATTTGCAAATGAATTGGTTAGGTTTTACCTCCAACGGCGACTTAGCTATGGACTATGCCATTTACGGCAAAAAAACCTTAGAAGGAATTTACAAAAAGAAATAAGTATGAGATCCCTGTTTATATTGACCTTTAGCATTTTTTTATTCTCCTGTGGAAACGGGAATACTCAAACGGTAACAAAAGAAGAAATTGCAAATGCGGAACCCATAGAGGTACCTATGGAAAATAATATGGCTAAGGCTTATTTCGCCAGTGGGTGCTTTTGGTGCGTTGAAGCCATCTATGAAAGTGTGAAGGGTGTAGACGAGGTTATATCCGGATACTCGGGTGGTCATACTGAAAATCCCACTTATGAATCCAGTAATACCGGTACCACAGGTCACGCAGAAGCCGTTGAAGTTATTTATGATCCGGAAGTTATTGATTTTCCTACATTAGTAGAAATCTATTTCGGTTCTCAAAATCCTACCCAGGTGAATGGCCAGGGACCGGACCAAGGCTCACAGTACAGGTCTATATTATTTTTTCAAAATCAGGAACAAAAAGAAGCAATTGAGGCTATAAAAACTGAAGTAAGTAAAAAATATGATCAACCTATTGCAGCTGAAGTTTTACCCTTTCAAAAATTTTGGGTTGCAGAAGATTATCATCAGGATTATGAAAAATTAAATCCGGGAAATCCTTATATTCAAAAGGTTTCCATACCCAGATTGAATAAATTCAAACAAAATTTTTCTCACCTCTTAAGAGAAGATCACACAAATTAAAAACAGAAACATATTTCGTTGAAGAAATGAAGCTCAAAAAGCTTCATTTCTTTATTTATTCCGGCAAAACGCTATAGTTTTCTATTTTTACACCCCAAACCAGCTCCATGGATATTACCACTGAAAATGTTCTGTTAATTGGTTCCCTCCTGTTATTCATTAGCATATTGGCAGGAAAAACCTCTTATAAATTCGGGGTCCCTACTTTGGTTTTATTCCTTATGGTTGGCATATTGTCTGGATCTGAAGGTATAGGAAAAATAAATTTCGAGGACCCTCAGCTGGCGCAGTTTATAGGTATTGTCTCACTTAATTTCATTCTTTTTTCAGGGGGCCTGGATACCAGCTGGAAAAGTATAAAACCTGTAATGTGGCAGGGAATTTCACTTTCTACATTAGGAGTTCTTATCACTGCAATTCTGGTTGGGTTTTTCGTAAGTTTTATCACAGATTTTACCATTTATGAAGGCCTGCTGCTTGGAGCTATTGTTTCTTCCACCGATGCTGCAGCTGTATTCTCTATATTACGAGGAAAAAATTTAGCTCTAAAAAGCAAATTAAGGCCTACCCTGGAGCTGGAAAGTGGGAGTAATGATCCCATGGCCTATTTCCTGACTATTGCTTTTTTAGGCCTGGTACTAAACCCAGATCAAAGCGTATACAGTATTATTCCATTTTTTCTTCAGCAAATTATCATTGGCGGGGTTCTGGGCTTAGGTTTCGGAAAAATGAGCAAGATCATTATTAACAGGATAAAATTAGATTTTGAAGGTCTGTATCCTGTACTCGCTATTGCTTTAATGTTTATATCATTTTCTGCAACAGATTTTCTTGGAGGCAATGGTTTTCTCGCAGTATATCTCTCTGCTGTCTACCTTGGGAACCGTGACATTATCCACAAAAGAACTATCATGCGAATGTTTGATGGTCTGGCCTGGTTGATGCAAATTGTCCTTTTCCTTACTTTAGGTCTGCTTGTGTTTCCAAGCCAGGTCTTGCCGGTGGTTGGAATTGGAATTTTCGTATCGGTATTTTTGATCTTTATAGCCAGGCCTTTAAGCGTTTTTATAAGCCTTATGTTCTTTAAAATGAAAATGCGCAGAAGGTGGTATATTTCCTGGGTAGGGCTTAGGGGTGCAGTTCCAATTGTTTTTGCAACTTATCCCCTGTTGGCCGGAATAGATAAGGCAGATATGATCTTCAATATCGTATTTTTCGTTTCCCTTAGTTCTGTTCTTGTTCAGGGAACTACTTTATCCCTGGTTGCAAAATGGCTTCACGTTGCACTGCCGGGAAAAGCCAAAATAAAATCCCCTGTAGATACTTTTTTAAGTGACGGAGTAAAATCCAATATTAGAGAGATCATAATTCCGGAAAATAATTTTTCTGTAGGAACGAAAATAGTAGATTTGAAATTTCCAAAAAGAGCTATCATTGCCATGATCTCCCGAAATGAAAAGTTTCTTACTCCAAACGGAGCAACAAAGATCCAGCCTAACGATTTACTAATTATTCTTTCTGAAGATAAAAACTCTCTACACGAAGTATATGAGCGGCTAAATTTAGATGTGCCACAGGAGGAGGAAGACCATTAAATAGATCTTTGATTTTTCAACATGTCCAGGATCATATCTTCCACTTCTTTACTGTTCCATTTTGCTTCAATCTCATTAAGCTTCATGACCTCATCCATTATTTTTCGCTGTTGGTCACCAATGGCCAGGGCTTCAGCATAAGGTTTATCTGAAAAAGTTACCCTGGAATATAATGGCACCCATTTATCGGGAAACTTTTCTGTGAAGTAATTTTCAATCTTTTTCCGCAGTAAAAAATCTGAACTAGCCGTTTTGTTACTCATTTCAACAAAATTGCGGTAGCTTAATTCTGCAATTGCATCGGCATTAGGTTTTCGGGAGGTTTGATATTCAGAAAATATGGTTTTCCAGTCATCTCCATATTCATCCATAAGGTCATCCAGAACGGCAATGTCTTCAAATCCTGCATTCATACCCTGTCCATAAAATGGTACAATGGCGTGGGCAGAATCTCCTACCAAAGCGATCTTATCTTCATAGGTCCATGGAAAACACTTCATAGTTACCATAGCACTGGTAGGATGATTAAAAAAATCACGGGTCAAATTTGAAATATCATCTTTAATATCGGGAAAATAGGTAGTAAAGAATTGCTCTGCCTTTTTTTCTGTAGTAATGTTCTCAAAGGAGACCTCTCCTTCAAATGGCAAAAACAAAGTACAGGTAAAACTTCCATTTAGATTGGGCATAGCTATAAGCATAAATTCCCCTCTAGGCCATATATGAAAAGAAGCATTATCAAGTTTATGCGTTCCATCTGGATTAGCAGGAATTGTGAGCTCCTTGTAGGCAACATCAATGAAATTTTGTGAATAATTGAATCGGCTTTGGCGCTGCATTTTGTGTCTTACCCTGGAAAATGCCCCATCTGCACCAAAGACAACATCATATTGATATTCTTTCCATTCACTTTTCTCACTTTCTCCGGTATAGATCTTCGCTTCAGCCAGATCAATATCCCAAACCTTTTCTTCAAACTTAAAAACGGCACCCGCCTCTTCTGCAAGATCTATCATACGGCGGTTTAAAACCCCCCTTGAAATTGAATAGATCGCTTCCCCTTCTTTGCCGTATTTTTGGAAATAAACCTGCTTCCCCGTAACGTGCATAGCCCTTTTATCTAAAGGCAAGGCAAGTTTCCTGATCTCTGTCTCTATACCTACTTTTTTCAAAGCATTCCATCCTCTGTTGGACATGGCAAGATTAATAGACCTTCCGGAAAATTCTACAGTTCTTACATCCTGTCTTCTGTCAAAAACTGTAACAGTATGCCCCCTCTTACGAAGGTAAATGGCCAATAAAGATCCTACAAGCCCGGAGCCTATAACGGCTATATTTTTTACTTTTTGCATTTGTTGCTTTAAATACCTTTGAGCAGTGGTACTGACAATTAAAATATAGGATACTATCTGCGGCGCCTCATTATCCTGCGTAAAAATACAGAATTAATGGGAAATGCATACAAATACAAACCTTTTTCACAAGCTGTTATACCTGTGCTCTCACCTGGTTTTATATTAAATTCAAAAAAAGTTAAAATACTGCCATTTACCTTATGTTTAACACCGGTTATTACTTCTAATCATATCTTTAAAAACAAATAATAGCTCATTCACAGGGGTCAGGATAGACCAAGCCTTTAGTGATTGGCAAGGCCTTGATATAAATCCTACAGAGAATCAATTGGATAAAGGAGAGCTTACTACAAAATATTAAAAATTATGGATCAGGAAAAATTGGATCAAATGCGGGCAATTTTAGCCAAGTTAGAAGACATTAAAAACAGTCAGGAAAGTATTATTGACAAAATTAATCATGTAATTACAGATCTGTTTCAGCATCCGGATAAAGATCTTGAAAAAGCAATGGAAGACGCCCACCAGAAATCTTCAGACAATGTTGATTCTGTAAGGGAAGTTATTGATGATTATGAGATCAGGATCAATAAAATGGAGAACGAAGGCTAAACTTATAGTAGTTAACCCGGATATTATTAACTTGAGGTCAATTTTAAAAATTGACCTCTTTTTTAATATGAAACATTACCATATTTCCGATATTGACGAACTGGATGAATTATTTCGGAGCAATCTTGTTAATAGTTGCACCGGGTATAAATCGGCAAATTTATTGGCAACCATTTCAAAAGGCGGAAGAACTAACGTAGCCGTTTTTAATTCTGTTACCCACATTGGAAGCAACCCGCCAATGATAGGATTTATTCTCAGACCCACAACCGTTCCCAGGAATACTTATAAAAACATAAGAGAAACAGGAGTTTTTACCGTAAATCATATCAATAAGAACATGATTGAACAGGCACATCAAACTGCCGCAAAATATGATGAAAAAACTTCAGAATTTCTGGAAACAGGCCTGGAAGAAGAGTATCTTCATGCCTTTGATGCTCCATATGTAAAACAATCGTTAATTAAGATGGGCTGCCGGTACCTTAATGAATATAACATCAAAGAAAACAATACCATTCTGGTTATAGCCTCAATAGAGCACCTCTATTTTGAAGAAGGAATCCGAATGCCGGATGGCTGGTTAAGACTAGAAGATGCTAACACAGTAGCAATTAATGGTTTGGACGGTTATGCTCTTCCGGAATTATTGGACCGGTTCCATTATGCAAGGCCTGGAAAAGAAATTAGATCATATTTCAAGAAAATGTAAGGCAAAAAGTAATTATGAAAATTAAAAAATTCGTTAACCTCTTATAATAAACTGTTTACATAAACAATCCTTTTTGTTTGTTTGTTACCAACTCAAATTTTGCAAGATGTAAAAGGCTCCGACTAAAGCAAAAAAATACCTCAGAAGGAAAGCTGAAAAGCCGTTCACCTATTATAATTTAGAAAAATTATTAAAAATCTCGAAAATTTTCAATAAATTAGTTAAACACTAGTTAAAAAGGTTTTTGTTCCTACAGCTAATGCATAAATTCGAAGGATAAATAACTAATCAGGTTATTGGTTTTAAATGGCATTTTTACCTGATATAATTTAAGTATGCTTAACCCTAAATAATCAATAACTATTAAACAGTAACTAAGGTTACTTTAAACACCAACAATTATGAGAGATTTAATTTGGCTTATCGTAGTATTATTAGTAATCGGATGGCTAGTAGGTTACTTTGCCTTTCCAGACCTAGGAAGCATTATTCACATATTAATTGTGGTAGCTGTGATCCTGATTCTTTACAAATTACTTACAGGTAGGAGAATGTAATTCAAACCTAAATATGAAAGCCCTTTTTTTAAAGGGCTTTTTTATGCCTTATAATTATCAAATTAATCACTCATGTGGAATGTAAATGGAAAAACTGCTCTGGTAACGGGTGGAACTAAAGGAATAGGAAAAGCTACTGTACTTGAATTTTTAGATCTTGGCGCAGAAGTTCTATTTACTGCCCGAAACGAAAACGAGGTAAAAGACCTCGAAGAACATTTAAGGTCTGAAAGTTTTGCTGCCACGGGATTAGTGGCTGATGTTTCTGTTAAAGAAGACAGGGAAAAGATATATAAGTGGATCGAAAATAAGTGGAATAACCTGGACATCCTGGTACATAATGCAGGAATAAATATTCGTAAAAAAGCCCTTGACTACACGGAAGAAGAATACCAAAAAGTACTGAATATCAATTTAATTTCTCCTTTTGAGCTTAGCAGGATGCTACATTCTTTTTTAGAAAGAAGCAGTACTGCTTCCATAATCAATGTTTCCTCTGTAGCAGCACTTCAGGATGTAGGTACAGGGACACCGTATGCCATGGCAAAGGCAGGTTTGTTACAACAAACCCGAAGCCTTGCCTGCGAATGGGCAAAAGATGGAATACGGGTAAATGCTGTTTCTCCCTGGTTTACTGAAACCCCGCTTACCAAAAGTTTTTTGTCTCAACAAGACAAAATGAAAAGCATAAAAGAACGCACTCCTTTAAGACGAATTGCAAAGGCCAAAGAAATAGCTGCAATAATTGCATTTTTAGCCATGGAGAAATCCTCTTATATCACAGGGCAAAATATTGTGGCTGATGGAGGAATGACAATAAATGCAATTTAAATTTCTTTCTAATGCCCTCTTAATGGTAATATTCCTAATTTTAGAAAAAATCATTAGTTATGAAAAAAATATTATTCTTTGTAACCGTTGGCATATTGCTAACGGGGTGTAAAAACGACACCAAAAATTCTGCAGTTACTGAAGGATCACCACAAACCGGTGAGGCTACAGCCAAAAAAGTTGCCATGGCATACGGTTATGAAAATTTTGATGATGTAAAGCAAATCAATTTCTCATTTAATGTAAAGATCAATGATACAATAAGAAGTTCAAGAACCTGGAACTGGTACCCTCAAGAAGAGCGGGTGGAACTTATTGAAAACGGGGAACGTTTTAGTTATGATAAGGATGGAGAATTTGACGAGACTGAAACGGCTGCAGATCAAAAATTTATCAATGACACTTATTGGTTCTTATTTCCCTATCAACTGGTATGGAGCGAATACGAATCAGACTTCAACAGAATGGCTGTAGCTCCTATAAGCCAGCAAGAAATGCAGCAGCTAACAGTGAAATATGCCGGCGATGGAGGATATACCCCGGGAGACACATATCACCTGTATCTCAATGAGGATAACATTATTGAAGAATGGACATTTGAATCTTCAGAGGGCAGAACCTTAACCACCACCTGGGAAGACCTTGAAACTTATAATGGAATTACAGTTGCAAAATCGCACAAAACCGAGGACGGAAGTTTTGAACTATTCTTTGACGATATTGAAGTGATAAAATAATGGATATTAAGGTTCTTGTCCCTGGATAAGAGCTTCTGAATCTTTTGCAGGCTTCCAGCCTGCATCAGGTTCAAAATAATTCCAAAGGAATGAAGATATTTTTCTTTGTAAGACCCAGGCTTCATTATCAAATTTCCACGATTCATCTTCATTGTCCGTGGTGGCAATGTAAAATACATAATCCCCATTTGGAGCATTGACCATTACCAGTTCAGACTTGGATTGGTTTACCATCCCTTGTTTTGAGGCAGCCTGAACATAGGGCGGAATTTGCGAAAGTGAATATTCGGTATAAAAAGAATTGCTCAACATCCTGTACATTTCATCACTGGCGGCTTCGCTAACAAGTTCTCTATTTCGAATTTTTACCAATATGGAAGCCATTTCCCGCGGTGTGGTTTGGCCCCATCCATATTTCTCCCATATTTCTTCCCGGCCTTTGGTACGCGAATTTACGCGGGTATGGGTTAATCCAATGCCCTCCATAATTTTATTAATCTCTTCTCCACCTCCTGCAAGTTCCTGGCTCCATAAAGAAGCTACATTATCACTGTAAGTGATCATAAGAGTTACTACATTACGAAGATCGGTTTTGGTGCTGTCTTTATAGAACTGCATTAATCCCGAACCCCCATAAATGCGCTCTTTATTATAAAAAAGCGAATCTGTCAAACTCAGCTCTCCATTTTCAATTTTTTGAAATAGTGCGGCAAGAATAGGAACCTTTACTATACTGGCAGTGGGAAAAACAGTATCGGCATATATTCCGGCTTCTTTCTTTGTTGCGAGGTTATATACATAAACTCCCGCCACTCCTTTAAAATCATCTATGATTTCCTGAAGTTCCTTTTCAAGAGCAGGATCGTTTTGAACTTCCTGGGAACAAACCGAATTAACTCCCAATAGAAAACCTAATAAGATAAACCCCTTTTTTACCATTGCACAAAAATTTAAATTATTCTAAAATGCCTCTCTTCAAAATTTGTCCAAATTCAAACATGTCCTCAAAGGAACAGTAAAAAGGTGCAGGAGCTAATCGAATAACATTTGGTTCCCGCCAATCTGTTATGACTCCATTCTCCATTAAATACTTAAATAACTCTTTACCTTCCCCGTGAAGAAAAACTGAAAGTTGGGTGCCACGATCTTCCTGTTTAGGAGGAGTTATGATTTCAAAATTCCCTTTTACTTCCCTGTCAATTTCGTGTAGTATGAATTCAAGATACGCCACGATCAAATCCCTCTTTTTAATAAGTGCAGGCATACCCACCTCATCAAACATTTCAACCGAAGCCAAATAAGGTGCCAGGGCTAAAACGGGGGCGTTACTTATTTGCCAGGCATGGGCGTTGGGTTCTGGTTGAAAATGAGGTTCCATTAAAAATCTACGTTCCTTATTATGTCCCCACCAACCCTCAAAACGCGGTATATCCGTTCGGCCGTGATATTTTTCGTGAATATAACAACCCGAGGCATTTCCGGGGCCGGAATTCATATATTTATAACTACACCAGGCTGCAAAATCCACATCCCAGTCATGCAGTTCCAGTTCAATATTTCCGGCGGCATGAGCCAAATCCCAACCCACCTTGGCACCAACAGCGTGACCTGCCTTAGTAATGGTCTTCATATCCATTACCTGCCCTGAATAGTAGTTCACTCCCCCTATTAAAACCAGGGCACACTCCTCTCCTACTTCTTCAATTTTTTTTAAAATATCCTCTGTTCGAAAATGATGTTCCCCCGGTCGTTTTTTTACTTCAACAACAGCATCGGCAGGATCATACCCGTGAAATTTTACTTGTGAGGCGATCATATACTGGTCACTTGGAAAAGCTTTTTCTTCGCATATGATCTTATATCTTTTTTCTTCAGGATTATAAAAGGATACCATCAGTAAATGCAAATTTACCGTTAAGGTATTCATAACGGTAATTTCTTCGGGTTTGGCACCAACCAGTTTGCCCAGCTTTTTTGAAAATCGCTCATGATAATCCCACCAAGGTTTTTCAGCCTGGAAATGCCCCTCTACGGCAAGATTTGCCCAATCTTCCATTATATCATCCACATATTTTCCGGCAGATCTGGGTTGCAGGCCTAAAGAATTACCTGTAAAGTAAATGGCATTTTTCCCTTTTATTTTCGGAAAAATAAATTCAGATTTATAATGAGCCAGCGCATCATTTGCGTCCAGAGCTCGAGCAAATTCACGGGAATTAATAAAGTTCATAGCAACAGGATTTTGGTAAAAATACCATTTAATTTCAGGTTCGGGGAGTGCCGGCTTTCAATATTTAAATAATCAGGATTTTTCCGGGAGTTTCTTTAAATTTGTGAAAATAGAACTATGAATTTTATCCCTGAAGCTCTTGATGAATATGCGGTAAACCATACCCAGCAGGAACCCGAATTACTGGCCCGGCTTTCCAGGG
Source organism: Gillisia sp. (assembly GCA_024635655.1). Classification (GTDB taxonomy): domain Bacteria; phylum Bacteroidota; class Bacteroidia; order Flavobacteriales; family Flavobacteriaceae; genus Gillisia. Next base: position 110,568 of record JAGXIL010000062.1, read on the forward strand.
AAACATATCAAAAAATATTACAGCCCAGGATGCTTAGTGGTCATTACCAGGGCAGGCTTCTAAGCATACTTTCCAAGATCATCAACCCTAAAGCAATATTAGAAATAGGGACTTATACGGGGTATTCAGCAATATGCCTGGCTGAAGGTTTGCAAAAAGACGGGGAGCTTCATACTATTGATATCAATGAAGAACTGGTAGATTTTCAGAAAAAATATTTTTCACTTTCCGGCTTTAACGATCAAATTCACACTCACCTTGGGAATGCCTTAGACATCATTCCCACCATTGATTGCAAATTCGACCTGGTGTTTATGGATGCAGATAAACCTAATTATCCGGCTTATTTTGATTTGATCATTGACAAAATAAAACCGGGAGGGGTCTTGCTCACAGACAACGTATTGTGGAGCGGAAAAGTTATTGAAAAGGTTAAAGAAGATGATGAATCTACCAAAGCCCTCATCATCTACAATAAGCTTATTGCTGAAGATCCTCGCTTAGAAACTGTCTTACTTCCCATAAGAGATGGTTTAAGTATTACAAGGGTCAAATAATATTTTAATAAAATCTTTTTCCTGCCATGGAGTAAAGGATATAAAATAGCAGCGCAAAAAGTATTCCTACTAGAGCACCCACTATAAGGTCCAGAGGATAATGCACTCCAACATAAACCCGGCTTAAAACAAACAGGATGGGCCATATATAAATTACATAGATCCATTTATAAACCTTTCTTAAGGAAAGAACCACGAAGGTTGCTACCACAAATGAAGCAGAGGCATGGCCGGAGAAAAAACTATAATTTGTAGGGGTATCCAGGATTCGAATAAGGTCAAGTAATTCGGGTTCATTATTAGGGCGTAAGCGCACTACAAGATTTTTGGTAAAATTGGTAAAACCCAAAGTAGTAAAAAAGGCAGCTAATAGAAAAAGAGAGTTGAAAAGCGCTTTTTTCCAAAAAAAGGCGGTGAAAAATAATATGAAAATTATTATGTATAGAGGAATCCAGTGCCTGATATTGGTAACGAATATCCAAAAGCCGTCGTAAGATTCTATTCCTAAATTATTTAAAAATACGAACAGATCCCGATCCCACTGGTAAATGCGTTCAAGCATTAAAACCGTCGTTTCACCGAGCCGGTTATTTCATCAATGTCTTCCTTAACCTTGCTGATTTCGTTTTTGACATCTTTAGAAATGTCGGTATTTAAGCCCTGCTTATCGGCGCTTTTTTGAATCTCGCTCTTTATATCATTAGAAGCATCACGCAATGTCCGCATCCCTTTTCCAAGGCCTCGGGCTATTTCCGGAATTTTATCTGCACCAAAAACCATTACCAGGATGAACATGATAAAGGCAATTTCAGCACCACTAATGAATAAAGGAAGTGTTATCATAGGCTACAAATATAGCTACAAATTTGACTAAAAAAGAAGCCGACTCGTTAAAGTCGGCTTAATTTTAAAAAAAAATTATTCTCCCGAATTGCTCTTGAATTCCTGAAACTTATCCGGTCGTGTATCCTGTGGCCAGCTGTTATTATCTACGTTTACATCGGCAGTTTCCATATCCGGATCTACCACTACTCTGGTTATTTCTTTGTCTGTTGCAATAGCTTTACTTACTTCAGCATCATTCTTTCTCCAGATCTGTGCAGGATATGTAACTTTTTCGGTGCTGCCGTCAGCATAAGTATATTCTACTATAACTGGCATTACCAATCCTCCGGGTTTATTAAATGTGATCTGGTAAAAGTACCGGGGAGATTTCAGGTTGGCCTGTTCTTCAGGAGTGAAATTATCCATAATATATTCATTTAATTTGGGAGCATTTTCCAGGGCATCCTTACCTTTCATTTCCTCGTCAAATTCTTCACTGCCTTCTTCAACAACATACACATAATTTGCTTTTTCCGGATCTGTTACATTGTAACGTTCCAGCATTTCGGCACCATCTTCAGTGACTTTGTCTGTTACATAATATTTTTTGACCTCCTTCACTCCTATATCTACATTATCTGTAGTGTAGAACCAACCTCTCCAGAACCAATCCAGGTCAACTCCCGAGGCGTCTTCCATAGTCCTGAAGAAATCTTCAGGGGTAGGATGCTTAAACATCCAGCGCTGAGAATATGTCTTAAATGAGTAGTCAAAAAGATCTTTTCCCATAACTGTTTCCCTAAGTATATTAAGTGCAGTTGCCGGTTTTCCGTAGGCATTGTTACCCAGCTGATAAACTTCTTCCGGATTGCTCATTATAGGTGATATAAATCTTTGGTCTCCTTTCATATAAGGGACAATATTGGCGGGTATTCCTCTACGGGAAGGGTAAACTGAAGCCGGAGAAATAGATTCCGGATAAGTTTTACCAAATTCCTGCTCGGCCAGGTACTGGAGAAAAGTATTTAAACCTTCATCCATCCACCCCCACTGGCGTTCATCACTGTTCACGATCATCGGGAAAAAGTTATGCCCTACTTCGTGGATGATGACGCTTATCATTCCGAATTTTTCTCTTTCTGAATAATTTCCGTCTTTATCCGGTCTTCCGTAATTCCAACAGATCATTGGATATTCCATACCCTGATTCATTGCATGAACTGAAATGGCTTTATGGTAAGGATACTGAAAAGTAAGATCTGAATAAGTTTTTAGGGTACTAGCTACCGCACGTGTAGAATATTCTTCCCATAAGGGGTTTCCTTCTTTAGGATACATGGAAACAGCCATTACTTCTTTTCCCATTACGTCAACATTCATCATATCTACAACAAACTTCCTTGAGGTGCTGAATGCAAAATCCCGAACCATTTCGGCCTTAAGTTTCCAGGTTTTCTTTTTATTCGAAAAAGTTTTTTCGGCAGCTTCGGCTTCTTCCTGAGTTACAATGATGACCGGTTTATCAAAAGATTTTTTAGCTTGGTCAAATCTTCTCATCATTTCACGGCTATAAACTTCTTTCCTGTTTGTGATCTCTCCTGTTCCATCTAAAATATGATCTGCAGGAACGGTAATATTTACTTCGTAATCACCAAATGGCAAAGCGAATTCACCACTACCCCAAAATTGCATATTCTGCCACCCTTCTACGTCATTATAAACTGCCATGCGCGGAAAGAACTGAGCTATGACATAAACCTTGTTTCCGTCTTCAGGAAAATCTTCATATCCTGATCTTGCACGGTCTTTCACGTGATTATTGATCTGGTACCACCATTTTATATTGAAGGAATAACTTTCTCCTGCTTTTAATGGGGTTGGAAGGTCAATCCGCATCATCGTAAAATTAATAGTGTATGGTAATGCTTTACCATCTTTAGTTACCTCTTCAATTTTAAAACCACCATCAAAAGGTTCTTCTAAGAACTGGTTCACAAAACCTTCAGGTTGTGACACAGGGGAGATTCCACTAGGGTTATTTTGCAATGCAGGGGAATCTTTTGTTCTTATATTCTGATCCAACTGCACCCACAGGTATTCTAAATCATCTGGGGAATTATTGTGATATGTTATGGTTTCAACACCACTCAAAATTTGGGTTTTATCATCCAGCTCAATGTCCATTTTATAGTCGGCGTGGTTTTGATAATAAGCTTCTCCCGGTGCCCCGGAACCTGTTCGGTATTGGTTGGGCGTAGAATATTGATCATACAACTGTCGGAATTTATTCTCATTAACATGCCCTTTTTGCACTTCTTCCTCCTTTTGAGTATCTACTTCCTGGGCAAAAGATCCTGCTGTAAATACAAACAAAAAGGCCAGCAGTGTTGAATTGAATTGTCTCATTTAATTTATTGATTATAATTTGCTAAAAATAGCGATTAATTGCTGTATCACAATTTATGGGATGAAATTAAATTGATTTACTTCCTTCCCGCTGGTAAGGACCAGGCTTTGGATCTTGTTTTGGTACTCAACGTGGATAAGATTTTTTTGTTCCTCATAAAGATCCATTAGCACTGTATTTTTAACCTGAATAGTTTTTAGATCTTCTACATTCTCAACTTCCAGGTAAAATACCAACATATCATTATCGTATTCTTTTCCTAAAAAGTTCACCGATACAGGTTTAGAATTCACCTCTATCTGAAGCTTTTGTTCCAGATATTTTTTGATATGCGCATCTACTCCTGCAGATTCTCTCTCTCCCAGGGTAATACTCTGATCATACCGCTTCTTTAGTACATCTTCAAAGTCATCTATAAATACACGTGAGATAATCTGGAGGCTTTCCCCTTGCTCATTGTATTCAATTTCTGTAACGCTTACATAGAATTTATGTACTGCTGCAAAGGAGGACATGGCAATGACCAAAACCAGCAGGGTAATTTTAATTTTCATTTATTTTAATTTAATGCATTGGGGAAGGTACTTTGGAGCCTACTTCAAAAAATATTCCAAGATCATTATTTTCTCTTAACTAAAATAATTAAATCGGGCATAGGCTAATCCTCCTAAAATTTAATATTCGGGAGAATTTAATTTTATATCAGCCTTTATTTATTAATTGATCATTATATTTTTCGCTATGACCTATTAACACCTCAATTAATGCCAAACGTTTTCCTGGTTGTAATAATTGTTGAGAAAGGCCAACATCATCAAGGTAAAATATAAAATCCTGGATATTTTCTTCTTTGATACCGAGACTGGACTTGAAGAATTCATCATCAAAAAGCTTTCTGATCTGCACTGAGGAAGCTTCAGGTGGATTATAAGCAGGTGATGATTTACTTTTGATCCCAACAAGGTTTGCAAGGATGCCCAATCCGCCTAAAATATTCATTCCTTCTGCGCCATAACCTATTTCATTTTGCTTCAGAGCGAGATTCACAGGGGTTTCAGGATGTTCTCTCCTGTCTGATTCAAACATTGATTCTTTTTGTAAACTCCGAAAAGTCATATCCACGGGCAGATCATCTACCACTTCAATATTGGCCAGATCTTTTCTAAGATTGCCGGTAAGCGTGATGTTGCTTACATTTACTTCAGGCAATTGATTGACATCCTCAGTTAAATCAACAATAAGATAACCCTTATGAAAAACATCACTGGTAACAGGAACTTCCAGCCTCTTGTATTGTAAGGAAGAAAACAACAAAGTGTCATTTACGCGTACCTCAATGTTAAAATTGCCTGAAGCTGCATTTACTGTTCCCGTTTGCAGAGACTTATTAATAATATTAACTGAGGATTCCATCAGCGAATCTGCAACAATTTTTCCCTCCAGGATTTTTTTGTCCTGAGCAAAAACTGAAAACGACAAAGTACATCCCATAGCAATCAATATCCATTGTTTAACCATATTAATTGCTGTTATTGAAGGTTATTTATCGAGCTTGTTTCTTAAAATTTTTACCTTGTTTTATTAGAAAATCTATCAGGTCCAGTTCATTCCCTTCTTTCAGCATATCCTCATCAAGTCCCATATCGTCTGCATAGAAAATAAACTCCGGAATATTTTCTTTTTCAATATCTAAATATTCCTTGAAGAATTCATCGCTAATAAGAAGCCTTACCTGTTCATCAACATTGGCTTCAGATTGTTGTACCTGGTCCCTACGGGTTGAAATCAGTAATTCCCTGAACAAGTTTACAAAATTTAATCCATTCACCAGCCTGGGTATATTGTCGCTTTCTTCCATCGCATCATTCCTTGGAGGAGTTTCAAGATTTGCATAAGGGTCAGCAACATCTGCAGCTGTTAGGGTATCCGGCGTCTCAACTACCTGAAGCCGTACCACATCTACACTTACATTCCCTGTGAGATCATAAGGATTCACTACTACTTCCGGAAGAAGATTTACCACCTCATTAATTTTTATATTCATTTTCCCGGCATCAACAATGCCCTGATCCATAATAACTGTAAACTCCTGAAACTGCACAGATGATACCCGAACACTATCGTTTATTGCTACCGCTATTTCAAATTCTCCCTCATTATCTGTGACAGTACCGCGATTAGTATTTACATTAAAAATAGATATGCCGGCACGATCGTCACCAGGAGGCATTTCCAGAGTTCCGGATATCATAATTCGCTCCTGGGTTTGAGCACTAAGTGTAAGTCCGCAGAAAAAAATTAAAAAGATTATAAGTAAGTTTTTCATTTGTAAATTTTGATTTTAAAGAAACAACTACTGCTTCTATTAAAAATATAAGTCTCACCTAAACTTTTGTTAAAGCCCGGCATTCCTTAAATTTACGAAAAATCTTTCTGAAATTCGCACCCCTTTATAGTACAGAGAATGCAGAAGTTCAACAGTAGAAAATATAAATATGGAAAATGCTATACTGGCAAGTACCTCAACGCTTCACGGACAAAACTATCTTGAATATTTACTTCCTGAGATCACAACTTTATTTCAGGATTGCAGTGAAATAATCTTTATTCCCTTTGCCAGACCCGGAGGTATATCGCATCAGGATTATACTGAGCATGTTCAAAAAGCATTAGGTAAATTACCATTCCGGGTAAAAGGTTTACACGAATTTCAGGATCCTGTTAAGGCATTAAATGAATGTGATGGGATATTTACAGGAGGCGGGAATACTTTTTTATTGGTAGAGAAACTGTACCGATTAAAGGTAATGCCTGTTTTAAAAAAGCAAATTAAAATCGGTAAACCCTATCTTGGCACCAGTGCAGGAACAAACATTGCGGGGCTTACCATGCAAACCACTAATGACATGCCTATTATCTATCCTCCTAGTTTTCAAACTTTAGGAATCCTTCCTTTTAATATAAATGCACATTATTTAGATCCCGATACAAATTCTACCCATAAAGGGGAAACACGGGAAACCAGGATAAAAGAATTCCATACCCTGAACACTCAGCCGGTGGTAGGTTTGAGAGAAGGCAGCTGGCTGGAGCTAAGTGCAGGAGAAATCGTGTTAAAAGGAACTTTATCTTCAAGGATCTTTAAAGTAGATAAAGTACCTTTCGAGCTGGCACCTAATTGTAAATTAACTGATCTAAACTAACATGGATTACCAAAAAATTATCGATACCATTCACGAAGACCTGAGATATCACGATGTATTTGGAGAAGTTGCTTCTTACATTCCTGAATTGGCAAAAGTGGATCCTAAAAAATTTGGAATGCATTTGTATAAAGGGGTTAATGAAAATTATTCCTTTGGAGACAGTACCGAAAAATTCTCAATACAAAGTATTTCTAAGGTATTTACACTTTCTATTGCCATGAAACTTCTAGGGGAAGATCTTTGGGAACGCGTTGATGTAGAACCATCCGGAGATCCTTTTAACTCTCTAACTCAGCTGGAATATGAAAGCGGGGTGCCCAGAAATCCTTTTATTAATTCCGGAGCTTTGGTTATTGCAGATATCCTGGTCTCCAATCTTAAAGATCCAAAAAAGGAACTTCTGGAGTTTGTGCGGAAAATTAGCGGAGACAACGCGATCGACTATGACTATAAAGTAGCAGAGTCTGAGAAATCTACCGGTTATAGAAACTATGCCCTGGTGAATTATATGAAGGCTTTAGGAAATATTAAAAATGATGTTGAACCCATTGTAGATTTTTACTTTCACCAGTGTTCGCTTGCCATGTCATGTGAGGAGCTGGCAAAGGCATTTATGCTTTTTGCCAATAATGGCAAGATCCTGGGAACCGGTGAAAAGATCCTTTCTCCCACTAAGATCAAGCGGATCAATGCCTTGATGCAAACCTGCGGATTCTATGATGAAGCAGGGGAATTTAGTTTTGAAGTGGGATTACCCGGAAAAAGTGGTGTGGGAGGTGGAATTGTAGCTATTCACCCCGAACAATATTCTGTTGCCGTCTGGAGTCCCATCTTAAATAAAAAAGGCAATTCTGAACTGGGCATGGCAGCTTTGGAAAAACTTACCACTATGACAGGATTGTCCATATTTTAATATCTGCCGATAATTAAACAGGATCCGGAAAAGAAGCTTTTATAATAGCTTTTTCTTTTAAGTTCCAGGTAAGGACAATAATTGCCACCACAACAAGGCGTACGATAGAAAAAATTATTTCTCCGGATGAATCGAGGTTCAAAGGATAGAAAAAATTGGCCATAAGATGAAGAAATACTGCACCTAGTATACTTCTTTGAGTATTGTTATACACCCAGGTGAAGATCACCGATATTAGGAGGATTTGCAGAGACCAGGACCAGAAAGCTATTCCAAAACCCTTTTGGTGCTGGGAAGTACCTTCTATAAAGAATAACGGAAGATGCCATAGAACCCAAATTACCCCCAAAATTAAACTGGCATTCAATTTTCCCCACTTTTCCTGAAGAAGATCAAGGCTGTACCCCCTCCACCCCAATTCCTCTGCCAGTGGCCCTCCTAACAACATAATTCCCAGGAGAAATAAAAAATCACCTATTGAAGTGATCCCGCCGGTATAATCTGATAGTAGTGGCATCTCTCCTCCTACTACTAAACTGTAAAAGCTATATCCCAAAAGTAAGATCAAAGGAAAAATGAAGAGTATGACCAGATACCACTTCCATCCAATACGTTTAAAATTGATGATCCTGTCCCAAAAATCCTTTTGCTCTTCTTTATTACCTCTTAGCAGCATAAGAAAAATTGTTACTAAGGAAGGTCCAAAAGCTCCAAGAAAAATAAGCGGAAGAAGGAGATCTTCAGCGGGAGCAAAAAATATAATAGCCAACCATACCAACCAGGAAAACAGGAAACTGAAGATAAAAAATTCAGTGAGGCTATGCCTGCCGGATAGATACTTTTTCACAAGCTTATGAAAAACAGTTGATTAGGACGAAAATAATATAAAAACACTTTTCTTGTACAATTAAAAAAATTTATTTCTTTAAAAATATTTTAATAGTAGAAAGCTTTAGAAGAATTTCAACAATTCTTACCAACCGTCTACAGGTGCTGATTATCAGTATGGAACACTAGTTGATTATATTTTACTTCCTAGTGCAATCATAGAAGTATACCATCATTAAATTGACCAAAAAACATAGAAATTTTAATTAAGTGTTGAGAACTGTAATAAGATTTTTTATTTCCCTCTTCCACAACTGTAAATTGAGGATATTGTGCGTTTGCTTTAAAAATTAAAAGCAGAGAAAATACAAATAGGTAATTTTTTCCGTTTCCGCCGCCGTTATAAATCGCAGAAAAAGTAATTACAGTTTAAGCGAAAACTCAGTTAATTGTTTACTGTCAACAGCTTTGAATCAAACCTTCAGCAACAAGTACGAACCAACTGATTTACCGGAGGATTACCTATTAAGGATTGTAGTAAATCTTTAATTATTAAAATAAAAATTAAAAATAGCAGATTTCTATCTTAGAACCTGTTTACGAAAAATCTTGAAGGGTAAGTGAGAAGGAATAAATCTATTTCCTGCCGAAGAACACCCAGAAAAGCTATAAATTCTAAGAGATTATTTTATAGAGAATATGATTTCACTTTATGACTATCTCCGGGTCATTTTTTCCGGATTCCCATCGGCTGCGCTTACTAAAGGGGCTTACCCGATCTCTTTGTATGAATAAACCGAAATAAAAAACCCCATCTAATATTATAAGGTTTTTTCTGATGAGCGGGAGACCGGGTTCCCTTCGGCTGCGCTCAGGACCCCCGATAGCTATCGGGGCTCACCCGGTCTTCTTGTTTTATTATTTTTCCGCAATAAAAAAACCCCATCTAATAATTAAGATGAGGTTTATCCTGGAGCGGGAGACCGGGTTCGAACCGGCGACATTCAGCTTGGAAGGCTGACGCTCTACCAACTGAGCTACTCCCGCGTTACGCTGCAAATATAACCGTTAAATTTTTCATCTTCCAAAAAATATTATAGCTTTTTTAAAAAATGATATCCCTTGATCACAAATCCGTGATTCATGTAAAATTTATGGGATTTGAAGTTGTGTACATACGAATTTAATTCAGCTGTTTCACATCCCCGTTGTATAGCGTAATCAAAAATGAACCTGAAAATTTCCTTACCAAACCCCTTATTCTGGTAAACAGGCTTAAGATAAACATGATCCGGCTCACAGGATCTTCCGGCATAGTGCCTTGTCATAAACCACAATCCAAAAACCCCAATCAACTCCTGGCCTAGATATACCCCAAAGCATTCGTAATTCTGCTCAAGCATCTCCTCAAAACGTGCTCTCAATAAAGATTCCTCGGTTTGAAATTCCCCATATTCCAGCATTAAAGGGAGAATTTGGTGAAGCTCCTCTTTTAAAATCTTGTTAAATGCCAATTCCATCCTGCAATTTTCTGCGAAATTAATCATAATTTTAGCATTTGGTATTCAAAGGAAAATAAAACCTTCGGAAGCCGGTAAAGTAGTTATATTATAGGAAGTGGTTTGACTTACCTTTTATAATAACTACTTTTAAAACAAATACAAATAATCCACACATGAAAGTTAAAACAGGAAAAGCCCGGGATCTTATAGATGAACAATTATTAAAAGACAGGAAAGTATTTTTATGGGGAGAGGTCAATGGAAAAAATGCAAAACATGTAATAGACCACCTTTTATATCTGGATGCTCAAAGTGATGAGGAGATTCAATTCTTTATCAACAGTCCGGGAGGCTTTGTTACAGATGGTTTTGCTATTTATGATACCATCCAAACCTTAAGAAGCCCTGTTGCCACCATTTGTAGCGGTCTTGCAGCTTCAATGGGATCTATTTTACTTTCAGGGGGTACTAAGGGTAGAAGATATATTCAACAGAATGCCAAAGTTATGATACATCAACCCAGCGGAGGAACCCGGGGGCAGGCATCAAATATTGAGATCCAGGCAGCTGAAATTTTAAAGATCAAAGAATTGAGCGCCAAGATCCTTTCTGAAAACTGTGGCCAACCTGTAGAAAAAATACTAAAAGATTTTAATAGAGATTATTGGATGGATTCTGAAGAATCCATCGGTTACGGAATAGTTGATGATATTTTTAAACCCTAAAAAATGAACAACGAAATAAAACACAAAGAAAGCGAGAGAAGGGGAATGTTCTACCTGGAAGATGAAAAGGGAATTACATCTGAGCTCACCTATGCTATTAAAGATAATGGGATACTCGTTATAGACCATACCGAAACCCGGCCTGCACTTGAAGGTAAGGGGCTTGCTTCTCAACTTGTTAGAAGAACGGTTGAATTTGCAAGGAAAAATGATTACAAGGTTGATCCTCTATGTCCTTTTGCAGAAGTTCAGTTTGACCTTAACAAGGAATACCAGGATGTAAAAGTTTAGTAAAGCCTTTGTGGAAAATAGTCTCAGATAATTTGCCCTTGCAATATATTCTGAAATAAACTAAAGTGCGATTATTTTCTTAGGCTTAGGTGCCAAATTCCGATATTATATTAGGTGCATTATCTGCTTCAAATTTTTATGCAAAGGGTAAAAAAACACCTTTGGATACAAATTTGTTGGTACTAATCTATATCTCACTTCTAAAAAAATAAGTGGGAATAGATCTTAAAGGAAAAAATTATGAAATATATACCCCACAAGAATTTAAGTGAGTTAAAGCGCATTTTTTTGTTTACCATTTTGGGAGTGCTTGTTATCTCCTGCAACAACAATAACAAATCTGGCGGCAATAATTCCTGGTTTTCTTCCGACGAAACAGAATTGGGAAGTGAAACAGAAATAAAACAAGCCCTTGCCTCTCCTGAAGGACTGGGATTATTTCAAAGTGATTCTGTAATGGCTTTTTATGAGCAAAGGGATCATAGTCCGGCCTGGAGCAATGACGATCTTAGAGCAGATCTCCTGGAAACATTTGAAAGTGCCGAAGATGAGGGACTTTATTTTGAGGATTACCACGGTGACGAAATCCAGAATAAATTTGAAAACTTCAACTCCCTTAATGATCAGGAGAAAAGCAAATTAGATATATTACTTACAGATGCATTTTTCAAATATTCTAACCACCTTCTTAACGGAAAATTAAATCCAAAAGATCTCCACGAGATCTGGGATGTTCCTAAAAACGAAATGAATACTATCGCACTTTTAAAATCATTGATAGAGCAGAATGATCTGGAACAGGCTATTGAGGAATTACGGCCTAAACACATTATTTATTCCCAATTGATCGCTTCTGCAAAGGAATATAAAGAACTTAGCAAGGACTTCGAAGGATGGGAAAATATTCCAGAAGGGGAAATGATAAAGCATGGCGAAGATGATGATCGAATCCCTTTTGTTCAGGAAAGATTAAAGACATTAGGTTATTTAGATAGTATTGACTCCACCAACACCACAAACTCTGATGAAGTACAAAAAGCAATTGAGGAGTTTCAGGAGGCTAATGGCCTGCAAAGTGATGGGATCATTGGGGATACTACAATCAAATTACTTAATATAGATTACAACGAACGCTATGAGCAGATCCTGGCCAATTTAGAGCGATGGAGATGGTATCCCAGAGATCTGGGAGAACATCATATCATCATCAATATTGCCAATTACAATCTGCATGTTGTTAAAGACAATGATACTGTAAGGACTCACCGCACCATGGTAGGTACTGAAGCAAGAAAAACCCCGATTTTTTCAGACACTGTGGAATATATAGTTTTTAATCCTACCTGGACCATTCCTCCAACCATTCAGAATGATGATGTGATCCCCGGAATGAGGAAAAATTCAAATTATCTGGCTAATAAAAATATTAATGTGTACGATGAAGACGGGAAGCAGTTAAATCCACGAAAAATAGACTGGGGAAGCGAGGAAGCAAAATCCCTGACCTATATGCAAAATCCGGGAGAATCAAATCCCCTGGGGCGTTTGAAGATAATTTACCCCAATGAATATTTTATCTATCTGCACGATACGTCCTCACAGGCCTTATTTGAAAGAAATTCCAGGGATCAAAGTTCTGGTTGCGTAAGAGTTGAAGATGCTGTAGACCTGGCTAAATATTTATTGAGTGATCAGGATCAATACTCATCTGAAGACATAGATGAGATCATTGCAGATGGAGATACTAAGCAAATTGAGATGAAGCAAAAAGTTCAGGTCCATCATTTTTACTGGACCGCATGGAGGGAAAGCGGATCCACAAAATTTACTGCTGATATTTATGATTATGACGTTAGGACTTTTGAAGCCTTGAGAAAAGCCACTTAAGCTCTAATCATTTCTGAATTATTTTTGTAGGTTTCGTCATTAGAATGAATGTACAATACAGAATTTCCTTTTATTGTATCAATAAATTCTTTGGTTAACGCAGTTGGTACAGCAGGACATCCATAGCTTCTGCCTAACATTCCTCTGCTGCTTATAAATTCAGGATTTGCATAATTAGCCCCATGTATTACAACATAGCGCTCACGTGCTTTAGAATTAAATTCCTCTTCCATTCCATCAATGAATAAGGACAATCCATTTCCACCCACATAGGTTTCTCCGGTAACATAAAATCCAAGAGAACTTTGAAGAGAATTTACGGTATTGGAAAAATTAGTGGCAAATTCTCCCCCTGTATTCTTTCCATGGGAAACTACAGAATGAAGAAGTACTTTTTGATTGGCCATATCTAAAACCCACATTCTCTTTTCAGTAGAAGACAAAGTAAAATCAATAATAGTAAGAATTTCCTTTTTAACAAGATCCTTATCCTCTAATTTATAATATCCTAACATCCCGTTTTTAAAACTTTCCAAATTGGGAAGGCTTGTATTTTTTTCTGAAAATAAGGTGTACAGCTGATTAATTTCCTCCTCAACTGAAAGTGTGGGAACTAAAGTCTTCTCCATAAGATCTGAGGAAGTAACTAATTCGGGATTTTCGCTAACGATAGAGTTGGTTGTAAATGCAAAAGAAAAAAGTAAAACGGCAAGTACGGTGATTATTTTGTGCGTCATAAAGTAGGTTTTTAATTGGTTGTTGTGTTAAAATTGAGCAAACATGATACCAACGTGCAAAAAATAAATATTTATTTCAATAAATGAAAAATAAAAAGTAAATAACCTGAAGAAACTCCGATTATCCTCATTATAAGCTTTCTAAGATCCGCCTGTGAGCTCTTACGTAATTTTCCGCCACGGGAGAACTTCAACAGATAACGAATTTAAACATAATTTATTTCACAATTGCCTCATAAATTTTAAATTTAAATTTTAACAATTAAGTCAAGATTCAAAACTTATGAGGAGGTTACGCTGCAAGGCAGTAATTAGTTTTTATCTTTACGTTTTAAACAAAATAATTGCAATGAGCAAAAAAGTTATCCTATTGATTTTAGACGGCTGGGGAATTACGCAGGACCCCAACCTTTCTGCGATAGCCCAGGCTAAAACCCCTTATTTTGATTCCCTGATAAAGGAATATCCCAATGGACAATTATTTACTCATGGAATGAACGTAGGATTGCCGGATGGGCAAATGGGGAATAGTGAAGTGGGCCACATGAATTTGGGTGCCGGAAGAATTGTATATCAGGATCTTGCAAAGATAAATCTTGCTGTTCAAAACAAAAGTCTAAGCATGGAACCAGTTCTTGAGCAGGCTTTCGATTATGCAAAGCGAAATAACAAACCAATCCATTTTATGGGATTATTAAGCGATGGAGGGGTTCATTCTCATATAAATCACTTAAAAGGTTTACTTACAGCTGCAGAGGAATATGGGATCAGGGAAAAATATGTTCATGCCTTTACAGATGGCCGGGATGTTGACCCCCACTCCGGTACCGGTTTTGTAAAAGAAATAGAAGAACATTTAAAACTTACCAATGGCAAACTGGCCTCTGTAATTGGGAGATATTATGCCATGGATAGAGATAATCGCTGGGAACGGGTGCAAAAAGCCTATGATCTTATAGTTTCGGGTACAGGGCGAAAAACAAAAAATGCATCTGTGGCAATGCAGGAAAACTACGACAATGATGTAACTGATGAATTTATGGAGCCATTGGTTCTAACCGATGACTCAGGTGATCCTGTGGCAACTTTAAAAGCTGACGAAGTAGTGATTTTTTTCAATTTCAGGACAGACCGTGGTAGACAACTAACCCAGGTGCTATCCCAGGAAGACAATCAGCAATACAATATGAAGAAATTGCCCCTGTACTTTGTTACCCTTACCACTTATGATGAAACATTTACCAACGTATATAGTGTATTTAGAAAAGATAATGTAAATACAACCCTGGGAGAAGTTTTGGAATATATGGGCAAAACCCAGATAAGGATTGCAGAAACAGAGAAGTACCCACATGTGACCTTCTTCTTTTCCGGCGGAAGGGAAAAACCATTTAAAGGTGAAAAGAGAATTATGTGTAATTCCCCTAAAGTAGCCACTTATGACCTTCAACCGGAAATGAGTGCATACGAAATAAGGGACAAGATCGTACCCGAAATAAAATCTCAGGACGCAGATTTTATTTGCCTCAATTTTGCAAATCCTGATATGGTTGGCCACAGCGGGGTTTTTGAAGCTGCTATAAAAGCATGCGAAGTAGTAGATGAGTGCTTGGGTGATGTTGTTGAGGCGGCTAAAGAAAATAATTATTCCGTAATTGTAATTGCAGATCACGGGAATTGTGAAATGATGATCAACCCCGACGGATCAGCTAATACAGCTCATACCACTAATCCTGTTCCGCTTATTTTAGTTGATCATGAAATAAAATCCATTAATAATGGTAATTTAGGTAATATTGCACCGACTATTCTCCAATTAATGGGAATAACCAAGCCTGAATTAATGACACAAGAATCTTTAATTTAAAATCAATGAAAATGAGTTTGTACATATTATTACTAGCAATTCTCTCCGCTTGCGGAAATTCCAATGACACTTCTACACCTGCCGTTTCCGAACCCGTTTCAGAAGCTGTGGAAACAACCTCTGAAGAACAGAGCATGATCGTAGGAGAATTTGTAAAAGAAGATCTTCAGCAAGGAGACTTTGCAGCCTGGTTTAACTCAGGATATGAAGATTATGAACCTTCAGCCGAAGCCATGGAAACTATAAAGAATAATATTTCTGAATTTGAGATCGTTGGATTTATGGGAACCTGGTGCCCGGATAGCCGAAGAGAAGTCCCGCATTTTTTTAAGATCCTTGACGAAGCCGGATATGATCTTTCCAAACTTAAGATGGTGGGAGTAACCCGAAATAAAACTACTCCTGAAAATCTGGAAGAAGGATATGATATGCAACGTGTACCTACTTTTATTTTTATGAAAAATGGGAAAGAAGTAAACAGATACGTGGAATATCCTCGAGAATCTATTGAGGCTGATATTGCACAAATCGTATCTGACGAGGATTATAAACATTCCTACTTGAGATAAACATTTAGTTCCTTTTTTTTCTAAAAAAATTGAGTTAATTTTCTTTACCATTTTTTAAGACGTACAGGGAATTAACCACAGCGGAATTTAAATAACTGTTGTGGATAAAAATCAACATTGTAGTGATCCGGATCTTATCTCTAGAATAATTATCATCTTGAGGAACTTAGCTATCCGTTGATCCGGTGTACAAATTGATCAGGTTATAGAATTCAGCAGATCGTTTGATTGTATGGCCTTATATTTAGTTGGTATACTGGTAATCAAAATTACCCTGAAAAAATCTTTGATAAATCTCTAAGCCGAAAGAGCCGGACGATCATACAATGTAATTAGGATGGAGGGAAATTTTTAATATAACACCCGCTTAAAACCTCTATAATTCAGCATAAAAAGATAAAATAATATAAATTAGGATATGGTGTTTTACACTAGCTTAAATTAAAATCATGATCATACCAAAGACCAGGGAAGAAATAGAAATAATGAGAGAAAGCGCCTTAGTTGTATCACGCACTTTAGGAATGCTTGCATCTGAAATAAAACCCGGGGTTAACACATTACAGCTAGACAAACTGGCTGAAGAATATATTCGGGAACAAAATGCAATTCCGGGATTTTTAGGTTTGTATGATTTCCCAAATACACTATGCATGAGTCCTAATACCCAGGTGGTACACGGAGTTCCAAATTCCACACCCTTAGTTGAAGGAGATATTATTTCTATTGATTGCGGGGCCATAAAAGAAGGTTTTTACGGAGATCACGCTTATACTTTTCCAATTGGTGAAATTGATGCTGAAACAGAAAAGTTGCTAAAGGTCACCAAAGAATCATTATACAGAGGTATTGATGAATTCAGAATAGGAAACAGAGTAGGAGACGTTGGATTTGCAATTCAAAAATATTGTGAAGAAAGAGGTTATGGAGTGGTAAGGGAACTTGTAGGCCATGGATTGGGCAGAAAAATGCACGAGGACCCGGAAATGCCAAATTATGGCCAACGCGGAAGGGGTAAAAAATTTATCGAAGGAATGGTGGTCGCTATAGAACCTATGATCAACCAGGGAACAAAAAGAATTAAACAGTTGAAAGATGGCTGGACCATTTTAACAGCTGATGGGAAGCCAAGTGCTCATTTTGAACATAATGTTGCCATTGTAGAAGGAAAACCCGAATTGTTGTCTACCTTCAAATACATCTACGATGCTCTTGGAATTGAAAGCGACGAAGAAGATAAATTCAGGTCTGAAATATATGATCAAAAGCTATAGACAAGAGCGCTGGGAGACACTGCACAAAGAAATCTGGATGGACAGGTTTATTTATAAAGTTTCCAATTTTGGCCGGGTAATAAGTTTTGTGAAAAACCCGGAAGGAGAATTATTGACCGGCGGAAAAACTGCGGGTTATTTATCTTTTGTAGTAGTACTTAAAACCGGAAAAAATAAAAGTTATTATTTTCATCGCGTAATCGCCGAATTATTCCTTAATAGATCTGAAGATGAGCAATATGTGATTCACAAAAATTACATCAAACACGAAAACCACGTAGATAACCTTGCATGGGTAAATAAAGAGCAGTGGACCAGCCATCAATATGACAATCCCAATGTTAAGGAAAACAAACTGAAGCGAAAGTTAAGACAAGCCACAACTTATTCCAAGCTTACTTATGCCCAGGCGGTTATTTTAAAGAAGAAGTTACTTGATCCTAACCGAAAAACAAGGATCCGGGTGCTGGCAAAACAATTTGGAGTATCTGAGATGCAATTATACCGTATTAAATCCGGAGAAAATTGGGGAGATATTGAAGTATGAAATTATTCAAAGTAATTCTCAATACCATACCAAGGCCCCTTCTTATTAAAATAAGTTATCTCGCAAGACCGTTTCTGCAACTTGCGCTAAAAGGAAATAAGTACGAAGATCCTATTGATGGAAAAAAATTCAGAAAGTTCCTGCCTTATGGATATGAAGTACAACGGGAAAACGTTCTTTCTCCTTCTACCCTCTCTTTAGAGCGCCACAGGATCCTATGGCTGTATTTAAAGGCCGAAACCGGATTGTTCAGGGAAAACCTCAAGGTGCTGCACTTTGCGCCGGAGCAGGCCTTTTATAAGCGTTTCAGGAATTTACATAACCTGGAATATACCACCACAGATCTTAATTCACCTCTTGCCGATATAAAAGCTGATATTTGTGATCTGCCTTTTGAAGACGAGAGCTACGACTTTATTCTATGTAATCATGTCCTGGAGCACATTCCAAACGATACAAAGGCTATGCAGGAGCTATACCGCGTTTTGAAACCGGGAGGTACTGCGATCCTTCAGATCCCTCAGGACCTGTCAAGGGAGAAAACCTTTGAAGATAATAGTATTACATCCCGGGAGTTACGTGCAAAGATCTTTGGACAATATGATCATGTACGGGTCTACGGAAGAGATTATTTTGACAAATTGAGAAGCATAGGATTTAAAGTAGAGGAAGTTGATTATTCTGAAACCTTATCTCCTTCTGAGATCAATAGGTATCGCCTTGCTGCCGGGGAAATTATTCCGGTGTGCAGTAAGTAATTTTAATTTTGAATTAAATTTTCCTCAAAACCTTCAGTAGTAAACACTTTTGGCTCGTCATCTCCTTCAGCATAAATAAAGAAAACATCTACATTTTTGATCTTTTCAAGCATCTCAAGAGATTCCTCAAATCCCATTGCCATAAATGCCGTGGCATAACCATCTGCAAGAGCACAATTTTCAGCTAGCACAGATGCGCTCAACAGGTTGCTCTTTTCAGCTAAGCCCGTCAGAGGATTAATTGTATGCACAAAAGCCTGTCCTGTAAGAGAATCGGTTTTAAACTTTCTATAATTTCCCGATGTGGCCATGGCCCTGTCAATAAGCTTAACAGCCGCCTGCAGAGAGCGCTCCCCTGGACTTTGACCTGGATCATCAATGCCTACCACCCAGGGCTGTCCTTTAGCAACATTGATTCCTTTAGCAGTGAGTTCTCCTCCAATCTCAACCAGATAATCCTGAACCCGGTTCTGATCCAGATAATCTCCTATAACATCTACTGCAAAGCCTTTTGCAATAGCATTAAAATCGAGGTATATTCCCGGCTGTGCCATTTTAATAAGGTTGTCTTCTGTAAGTTCGAGTTTGTTGAAACCTACGTAATCCATTAGAGAGTCGATCTCCCTTTTATCTACTCTTTCATCTCCGGCGACGGGACCAAACCCATAGATGTTTACGATTTTGCCTACAGTAGGATCAAAGTAACCTCCGCTTTCCGCGTATATTTGTTCTGACAAAAGGTAAACCTGCCTGAAATTTTCATCAACTGTTACCGAGGTGTCTCCAACATTAATTCGTGAAATATCTGAATCGGCCTGATAGGTACTCATGGATGAATTAATTACTTCAAAAATGGAATCCAATCCTTTTTCCATTTCTAATTCTTCCGAATGAAAATATTTGATCTGATAAGTTGTTCCCAATGCTTCTCCCGAATAAACCTGCTCCTGTACCTCAGAAGAGTTACATGCTATTAGTACGAAAAAGGGGATCAAAAATTTTATCTTATTCAATTTCCTGTAAACCTTCATAATTAACTATATAATCGTCATCCCTTGTAACGGGTTTTTCGTAATTTAATGAATTGGCCAAGCCAACACCTGCATAGAATGTTCGTGCATTATATTTTAAAGCGTGTTTTTTAACCTTTTCCATAAGTTTAAGATCATATTTACGTGGATCTTTGGGATAAGTAATTGCCCTAACTACAACAAAATGGAGCTTTTTTTCCTTTATGGCAACAAATTGAGGATTAGTTTTCAACTGGCTCTTAATTCCTAAAAACTCATATCCTTTATCCTCCAAATCTTTTCCAACGATATTCATCGCAAGATTATGCAGCTCCTGTTTGGTAAGATTATTTTCCATAGCACGACAAAATTACAACTAATCAAAACTTACGGCAAAAAAGTAAGGAATGAATGACCCTCTAAATGAGGCAAACCAAAAACAGCTACCCAAAGGCAGCTGTTTTTAAATTATTCGCTTTTTGGTTATCCACCAAAATCATCAAATCTTACATTTTCCGGCGGTACACCAAAATCTTCTGTCATTTGTTGTACAGCTTTGTTCATAAGCGGCGGACCACAGAAGTAATATTCAATATCTTCCGGATCTTCGTGATGTGATAAATAATTATCGATTACCACCTGGTGAATAAATCCTACAAAACCATCTCCTTCATCATCAAGGTCTTTCTTCACCTTCCAGTTGTCTTCATCCATAGGTTCTGAAAGTGCCAAATGAAACTTAAAGTTAGGAAAATCCCTTTCTAAAGCTCTGAAATGTTCTGTGTAAAATAATTCCCTTTTAGAACGACCTCCATACCAATAGCTCACTTTTCTGTCTGTTTTTAATGTACGGAAAAGATGGTATAGGTGAGACCTCATAGGTGCCATCCCTGCTCCACCACCAACATATAACATCTCAGCTTCGCTATCATTAATAAAAAACTCTCCGTAAGGACCTGAGATCACAACCTTATCTCCTTCTTTACGTGAAAAAATATAAGAAGAAGCAATACCAGGATTTACATCCATCCAGCCATTCTTAGCCCTATCCCAGGGTGGAGTTGCAATACGAACATTTAACATGATCTCTCTTCCTTCAGCAGGATAAGAAGCCATAGAATATGCTCTTTCAACTGTTTCACTGTTTTTCATAACGAGCGGCCATAAATTAAATTTATCCCATTCGTCTTTAAATTTTTGTGGATCCTCAGGATGTTCTTCCGGGTGAGCGGTGATATCCATGGAATCAAATTTCACTTCACATTTCGGAATTTCGATTTGAATATAACCTCCGGCCTTGTAATCCATATCTTCCGGAATTTCAACCACAAATTCCTTTATAAAAGAAGCAACGTTATAATTTCTGGTAACGGTAGCTTCCCATTTTTTAATTCCGAAGACTTCTTCCGGAATCTGGATCTTCATATCCTGTTTTACTTTCACCTGGCAACCGAGTCTCCATCCCTGTGCAATTTCCTTACGTGTAAAATGTGGTTCTTCCGTAGGCAAAATAGTTCCACCACCTTCAGATACTATACATTTACACTGAACGCAAGTTCCTCCTCCACCACAGGCAGAAGGTAAAAACAATTTATTTTCACCCAGGGTTGAAAGTAAGGTTCCACCAGATCCAACTTCCAGGTCTTTTTCTCCATTGATATTAATACTAACCGGCCCGGAAGGAATTAATTTTGCTTTGGCTCCCAAAAGCATTCCTACCAAAATTAAGATCAATACTAAAAATACGATTACGCTTGCTATAATAACTGTCATATCTTCTTTTTATATTTTGATACCCATAAAACTCATAAACCCTAAAGCCATAAGACCTGTAATAATAAAGGTTATTCCAAGACCCTTTAAAGGAGCGGGAACATTTGAATAAGTGATCTTTTCCCGTATAGCCGCAATACCAATAATGGCAAGAAACCAACCAATTCCACTTCCAAACCCATAAGTCAATGCGTATCCAATTCCGGTAAAGGCTTTTTGCTGCATAAATAAAGCACCCCCAAGAATAGCACAGTTCACCGCGATAAGCGGAAGAAATATACCAAGTGCTCCATATAATGCGGGAGCAAATTTTTCAACGATCATTTCTACAAGTTGCACCATTGCCGCAATAACAGCAATAAACATGATAAAACTCAGGAAACTTAGGTCAATAGTTGCGTATTCTGCACCTAACCAGCTTAATGCGCCGGGACGCAAAAGGTATTGATCTAGCAAAAAGTTTATTGGCACAGTAATACTAAGTACAAAAATTACTGCTGCACCAAGCCCTACTGCTGTTTTCATTGTCTTTGAAACCGCCAGGTAAGAACACATCCCAAGAAAATAGGCGAAGATCATGTTCTCTATGAAAATACTCTGAACAAATAAATTTATATATTCCATTATAATTCTGTTTGCTGTTATTAATTAGGCTTCAATTAATTTTCTGTTTCTGGATCTCTGCCACCAAATAAGGAGTCCAACAACTATCAAAGCCATAGGAGACAGAAGCATTAATCCATTATTCTCATATCCAAAAGCATACAAACCTGAAGATTCTGCGAGAGTAGCTCCTTTATGACCCAAAACTTCGTATCCAAACAATTTCCCTGATCCTAATAATTCCCTGAAAAATGCCACAACAATAAGTATCAATCCATAACCTGCGGCATTTCCTACACCATCCAGGAACGACCTGTAAATTCCATTACCTAATGCAAATGCTTCCAGACGTCCCATTACAATACAGTTGGTAATAATAAGCCCGATAAACACCGAAAGTTGTTTACTCACATCATAAGCATAAGCCCTTAGCACCTGATCTACCAGGGCAACCAGGGATGCAACAACCACAAGCTGAACTATAATCCTGATCCTGCTGGGAATCATATCTCTCAACATTGAAACGATCATGTTTGAAAATGCCATTACAGCGGTAACCGCTATAGCCATAACAACTGCCGGTTCTAACTGCACGGTAATCGCCAAAGCTGAACATATCCCCAATACCTGTACAGTAATAGGGTTATTATCATCTAAAGGATCTGTAAGTAATTTCCTGTTCCGTTTGGACAGAAAACTTTCTTTTTCATCAGTATCTGATAAGAACAGCACCATGGCGTTCTTTTTAGCTTCCTTCTGATCTTTTATTTCCTGAACCGTTAATTCAGGTTTTTTAAGTGTTTCCTTTGCCATAATATTTTAATTATTTGCAACTTCTAAGTCTGTTTGGGTCTTGAAGTATGGTAAGTAATGTCTCAATCTTTCAGAGATCATATCTGAAATACCATCACCTGTAATAGTAGCACCTGAAATGGCATCTACCCTGTTGTCATCTTTAGAAGTACTTGAAGGCCCTTTTGCAACAGAAACTCCAATTAGGTTACCAGATTCATCAAATACTTTCTCATCTGCAAAGCGTTCCCTGAACCACTCCTGAGTGATCTCTGCACCAAGGCCCGGAGTCTCTCCTAAATGGTCAAAAACAGCACCTTTGATAGTATTTACATCATCTTGCAAGGCAATATATCCAAAGATAGCATTCCATAACCCAGCCCCTCTTAAAGGAATGATGTAGTATTTTTCACCTTCAACTTCAGCGATGTATAAAGGAAAATCTTGCTCTAGTGGCTCCCTCTTAATTTCTGATGCCAGGTCAACATCAAAGGCTTCAACATTTTCTTTTTCGTTGCCTTCATAATCAAGTACAACCTCTTCAGTTATGTATTGATCATACAATTCCTCAGCTCCTGCCCTGTCGGTTTCAATACCAACAGTCGCTAAAATATTTTGCATTTTTTCCTGGCGCTGATTCTCATACTGCGTAGGTTGCAAAGATGTAGCTGCAAAAGCTAAAATACTACCAACTACCACTACCATTACGATAGCGAAAATAAAAGTATACGCGTTGGTATTCGTTTTATTTACTGATTTTTCTTCCATATTAAACTGCTGTATTAATTTGCGGATTCATGGATTCTTTTCTCTTGATCCTTTTCTTAACATTGGCCTGAATCACATAGTGGTCAATTACCGGGGCAAATACATTCATTAATAAAATAGCCAGCATAATTCCCTCGGGATACGCCGGGTTAAATACTCTTATCATCACTGCAAAAAATCCTATTAAAAAGCCGTATATCCACATACCTTTTAATGTTTGTGATGCCGAAACAGGATCTGTTGCCATAAAAACGATACCAAAGGCCAAACCACCAACTATCAAATGGTTATACCATGGGAAATTAGTAAGTTCATTTCCTTCCAGTCCTAAAGCAGGTAAGGAATTAAAGATCAACGCCATTATGGCTGCTCCTATAAATGCACTGAGGATGATCCTCCAGTTCCCCACTTTTGTAAAGATCAGTAAAGCAGCTCCCACCAGCACTAAAAGGGCCGAAGTCTCGGCAATAGAACCGGGAATAACTCCCATAAACATATTCATTGAACTATAACCCACTTCTTCCCCTGCGGCCAGAGCCCCAAGGATAGTTTCTCCGGAAACACCGTCTACCTGATATGCTTCACTAACCCACACCTGGTTTCCAGACATATAAGTTGGGTAGGCAAAAAAGGCAAAGGCCCTCGCGGTCAAAGCCGGATTTAAAATATTCATACCGGTACCTCCAAATGCTTCTTTTCCAATCAATACGGCAAATACTACAGATAAGGCTACCATCCATAAGGGTATATCTATAGGCATGATCATTGGGATCAAAAGACCCGTTACCAAATATCCTTCGTTTACTTCGTGTCCTCTTTTAATAGCAAATGCAAATTCTATTCCTAAACCAACACCATAAGAAACGGCGATCATAGGAAGAATTTTCAAGGCTCCGTGACTAAAAGCCTCCCAAAAACTTACTTCCGCCTGAATTTGTGAAAGATACTGGTAACCACCATTCCACATTCCGAAAATAAGTGCCGGAACAAGGGCTATCACCACAGTGATCATAGTTCTTTTTAGATCTACAGCATCCCTTACATGTGCACCGGTTTGGGTAGTATGATTTGGGGTAAATAAAAAAGTATCTAAAGCATTAACAGCCGGAGCATATTTTTCAAATTTTTCACCCTTACCAAAAGGACCTTTTAATCTATCTAATCGTTCTCTAATCCATTCCATATATATACTATTAACCTACTTCTGTAATCATTAAATCCAGTCCTAAACGAATAATTTCCTGAGCTTCTATTTTTGAAGTATTCACATAATCAATTAAAGCAAAATCTTCAGGAGCTACTTCATATATACCCAGGGTCTCCATTTTTTCAATGTCGCCTGCCATACAAGCCTTAATTAGCTGCATTGGGAATATTTCCATTGGAAAAACCTCTTCCATTTCCCCTGTAACTACCAGTGCCCGCTCTTCTCCGTTAAGGTTGGTAGTAGGTTCGAACTTTTTATTCGGAAATAAAAAAGACAGGGAGGTTCTTGAATTGGAATGAATATTATTATAAGTAAAAGGCAACCAACCCAGCATACGGTACTTATTACCTTCGGGTATCAAACTCAACGTATTTGGATAAATTCCCAGATACTGGTTATTTGAAATCTTTAGTCCGGTGAGGATATCTCCTGAAATGATCCTGATGTCATCAGTGACATTTCCTATAAGATCCACAGAATTTGCACCTATTATAGTTTTGTAGTATTTTCTATCTTTAGCTTCACTACCGGTTACAGCAACAGTACGTTCTGCAATGAATCTACCGGTGCGAAAAACATTTCCAATATTAGCAACATCCTCAGCTCCTACTACCCAAACTCTTTCCCCCATATTAATAGGGTCGATTTTATGAATTTGTACGCCAACATTTCCTGCAGGATGAGGCCCCTTCACGTGATGTATTTCGGCTCCTTTAATATCTGAAAGATATGAGGAACTATCATCTATAGAAACGTGAACCTTTCCCGGAGTTAATTTTTGCAATGCATATATCCCTTCCTGAAATGCCGCTACTTTATCTTTTAAAATAAATCCCAGGTCTGCACTTATGGGAGCAGTACTAACTACCGAAACAAATATTGCTTTTGGAGTATCTTTAGGGTCGGCAACTATGTCATAAGGCCTTTGCTTAATAAAGGCACCACAACCACTTTCATAAATAAGATCTTTAACAGTTTCTGCATTGGCTGAAGCTGCATCCAGTTTCCCGAATTCTCTGTAATCATCTACCGGATCGGCTTCTATGATCACTTCCATGATCACGCGTTTTCCCCCTCGCTTAATTTCAAGAAGAGTACCGCTCACCGGCGAAGTAAACCGCACCTCCTCGGTGTATTTTGAAAAGAAGAGCTCATCACCAGCAAGAACCTTTGCACCTTCTTTAAGAACCATTTTTGGAATAATAGAATGAAAATCTGGAGGTTTAATGGCGTAGGTCCTTGAACGTGGGGCCTCAACAAGCTGTTTTTCCGCCTCTCCTTTAAAATTAAGAGTTAAACCTCTTTTAATTCGAATGTCTTTTGACATAGGATGGGAGTATAAATTAAATATTTAAATTTTGAATGTGCAAATTTACTAATTTTAACCCCATATTTCCCAAACAAATCATATTATTTTCAGAGCTATTTTTATAATTAAGAGCTATTTTTTAAGGGGAATGAAAATTGCATACCTTTATCCTTATTTCTATTATATGAGAAGCAAATTTTCTTATTGCCTGCTGTTCACGCTGTTCATAGCTGGTGTAAGTTATAGTCAGGTGAGATCAGAAACTGCTGCTCCTGCATATATTCAAAGTGTGGAACTTACAGGGAATTCTTCGGTAACCGGAAATCCTATTGTTGCCCTTGGAGAAACTCTCAGGCTTAAGTTTGACGATATCATAGGTGATGAAGCCGATTATTATTATACTGTGGAACATTTCAACTATGACTGGACACCTTCAGAATTGGTTAAATCTGAATACATATTGGGCTTTGACGATATCAGGATATTTAATTACACCAATTCCTATAACACCCTTCAGCCTTACACCCATTATGAATTATCCATACCAAATAAGGACACCCAGGGTTTAAAGGTTTCGGGAAATTATATCATAAATGTATTTAACAACAAGAAAGAACTTGTTTTCTCAAGAAAATTCATGGTATTCCAACCTGTTGCCAGGGTAGGTGTAGAAATAAAAAGATCTCGCGATCTTAACTTCATAAACAACAGGCAAATTGTAAACTTTAGTGTAAATTCTCCCGACCTTTTACTGCGCAATCCAGACCAAACGGTTAAAGTAATGATCCTTCAGAATTATGATCTAAAATCGGCCATTACAAATATTCCGCCGCAGTACTCATTAGGGAATGAACTTATTTACAGATATGATCAACAAACCTCCTTCTGGGCCGGTAATGAATTTTTAAAATTTGACAGTAAGGATCTTCGGGCATCAACTGTAAATATTGGAAAAATTGAATTACACGAGCTGTACCATCATTACTTGTTCACAGACCGATCCCGGGATACAGAACCTTATACCTATAATCCCGATATAAACGGGCAATTTGTAATTCGCACCCTGCAGGGAGAGAATCCTGACATTGAAGCGGAATATATATGGACTCATTTCTCGCTGCAAAATTTTGACCCCCTGGACGGAGGAGAGATTCATTTGTTTGGTGGTTTTAATAATTTTGAATTGGATGACTCTACCTTGATGACCTATAATTCTACTTCAGGATTGTATGAAAATGCCCGCTTATTTAAACAGGGATATTATGATTACAAATACATTCTTCTAAGACCCGATGGCTCCATAGACCCGGGATTTATAAGCGGAAATTTTTGGAAAACTGAAAATGAGTATCAGGTGATTGTGTACTTCCGGGATCTGGGAGCCCGTTACGATCAAATAATAGGCACCGGCAATGCCAGCTCAATTAATATTACCAATTAGTTTTAATGTTTTTTAACTGCTGCAAATGAAGAATTTTCGCTCTTCAATGAAATACAGGGGAACACAATGTTTGAACTGCGAGCATTCGCTGGACAAAAGTGATCAATATTGCCCAAACTGCGGACAGGTTAACAGTACAAAAAAGCTTTCTTTTTCAGATTTTTTTAATGAATTTTTTGCAGGTTTATTCGCATATGATTCAAGGATTAGAAGAACATTTAATACGCTCCTTTTCCATCCCGGAAAGATTTCAAGGGATTATATCAAGGGGAAGAGAATGCGCTATGCCAACCCTTTCCGGTTCTATCTCAGCGCCTCCATTATCTTTTTTATTTTATGGAATTTCACAAACAGCTTTGAAGGCTTTACCACCGGTTTAGATACAGGTTCTGTAGATAATGAAGAATTAACCGGGGAACAACTTGAAGACCTGAGACGGGATCTTCAGAAGATACCAACAATAGATTCCTCTCCAATTCCTGTAGATTCGGTATTGCTCAACAGGATGGATAACAGGAGTAAAAGCTATCAGGACTTTTATGTATCCGAGGATAAAATGGACAGCTTAGGTCTGTTGAATTCATTTACGCAACAGGTGAAATTATATGATAAATTTTACAAAGAAACCAACATTCAGGATCCTGTTCAGGCTGTGGACAGTTTATCTCATGAAAATTCTACATATAACGAATGGTTGTACAGCAAAGTAGTAGATTTTAATTTTGTTAAAAGTAATCCCAAAATATTCTTTGATTATTTTTTAAGCAAGTTGCCCTTTATCATATTCTTTTACTTACCTGTTTTTGCCCTCTTTATATGGTTGCTTTATATACGCAGGCCTTTTAATTATATGGAACATCTCATTTTCACTTTTCATATCCAAACTACCTTCTTTGTTCTAATGGGTTTTTCAATGCTTTTGGATTTTATTTTTAGAACAGATATGCTCACGGGAATTATGATAATAGTATTTCTGTTTTACCTTTATAAAGCGATGCGTAATTTTTATTTACAGGGAAGATTTAAAAGCCTTGTTAAATTTATTTTACTGAATGTAATATTTCTTATTTTAGCAATCATTGCGACCATTTTTTCTCTAATGGCCTCTTTTGCAATTTATTAAGATATGATACAACAGGTAACCAGCGGCATTAAGATTTCGGTAGAAACCAGCTTTGAAGGTTCATTTTATAAGAATCATAAAATCACTTTTGCCTTTGGATATCTTATTACCATAGAAAATCAAGGCAAGGATTCTGTACAGCTTACCTCCAGGTTCTGGAAAATAAAAGACGCTTTAAATAAAACAGAAATTGTGCAGGGAGAAGGAGTCATTGGTCAAAAACCTGTTTTGAAACCTGGAGAATCTCATTCCTATAGAAGTGGATGCCTGTTAACATCTCCCTTCGGATCAATGAGAGGGTATTATAACATGATCAATTTTGCTTCCTCAAAAAAATTTAAGGTCACTATTCCATCTTTTAAGCTCAGCGCACCATATGCACTCAACTAAAATTTACTCATACCAGGTATTTGGAATACTTTCCCTGTAAATATTTGATGTAAATAGATCTTCATAAGTAAAGCAAGTGCTGTCTTTGTTTTTTACTACCTGAGAAATACTTTGTGTTTTCACATAACCACGGTCCATAATTACATCTACATGTCCATTACCTATTCCCCCGTTATGGTGGAATTGCCAGACATTTTCAGGAGAAATACTTCCCTTTTCCTGAAATTCCTTAAACCAGTTTTCTCTCAATTTCTTCATTTCCGGATCATATAAAGGAGAAGAAGACCAAAGGTGGTAAGTTTTATCAAGTTCCCTAATGTGTTTTTGGATCCCATCCCATACATACTCTATAAAACGAAGCTCGTGTTTCCAGGCTACAAGAATTATTGTAAAAGGTTCAATACCTTCTAAATCAAAAGTTTCTATGGCCAGATCAAGATCAACTGCAGTAAGAAAGTTTTTGAGAACTACTCCCCTGCTCAATCTATACGGAGCTTTCCTCACATGATTTACGAAACCTCCATTTAACAGGCAAATTAACCGGGATTGGCAACTTAATCCTATCCAGCTTCCGCCACCTTCTTTATCTTTAGGATAAAACAGCTCTACCCCTTCTTCAATGTAAAATTTAGGAGGTATTGCTATTCGGTTAGCAGCTTCATCTCTGTTTGAGGTGAGCACAAAACCTTTGTCTTCCTTTTCTAACGACACTAATGTAACTGTACACATTTGTATGGGAGATTACTAAAAGTACAACTTACGAAAAAATTCCCGGGTTGGAAACGCCCGCAATACGGTCAGGTTAAGTCGGTTAATTTTTTTACCTTTACTCTTCTTAAAATTTAAAAATAAATAACAAAAAATAATTATGGGAAAAGGTTTTTTTCAAGTTCCTACAGCGGTTAATGAGCCTATAAAATCATACGCTCCGGGAACTCCTGAAAGGGAAGAAGTATTGGCTACTTACAAACAAATGTATAAAACTAAAATGGACGTGCCACTTTATATTGGTTCAGAAGAAATTAGGACCGGAGAGACCATGACCATGCACCCTCCCCATGATCATAAACACGATCTTGGAGTTTTTCATCTTGCCCAAAAAGACCATATTGAAAAAGCAATCCAAAGTGCTCTTGATGCTAAGGCAAAATGGGCAGCTTTGCCCTGGGAACAACGTGCTGCAGTTTTTCTTAAAGCAGCAGATTTGATTGCCGGGCCATACAGATACAGAATAAACGCTGCAACCATGATCGGGCAGTCCAAAAATATTTTTCAGGCTGAAATAGACGCGGCATGTGAGCTTATTGATTTTCTGCGCTTCAATGTAGAATATATGGCACAAATTTATGAGGAACAACCGGAATCTTCTGAGGGTGTTTGGAACCGCCTTGAGTACCGCCCGCTTGAAGGTTTTGTGTATGCCATTTCCCCTTTCAATTTTACAGCTATTGCCGGAAATTTACCGGCCAGCGCTGCCTTAATGGGTAATACCGTAGTTTGGAAACCCAGTGACAGCCAGGTATATTCCGCACAGGTAATTATGGAAATATTCCAGGAAGCCGGAGTACCGGACGGGGTAATAAATATGGTTATGGGAGATCCTGAAATGATTACCAACACCATTTTAGCACATCCGGATTTTACCGGAGTACATTTTACGGGAAGCACTCACGTATTTAAAGGGATTTGGTCGAAAATAGGGAACAATATAAATACTTATAAAACCTACCCACGA
The DNA here is from genome assembly GCA_024635655.1 of Gillisia sp. GTDB lineage: Bacteria > Bacteroidota > Bacteroidia > Flavobacteriales > Flavobacteriaceae > Gillisia. The sequence continues at coordinate 141,612 of JAGXIL010000062.1, forward strand.
ATTGTTGGAGAAACAGGAGGTAAAGATTTTATTGTAGCACATCCTACCGCAAAAGCAAAACAGGTAGCAACAGCTATCACAAGAGGCGCCTTTGAATTCCAGGGCCAAAAATGTAGTGCTGCTTCAAGAGCCTATATTCCACAAAGCCTTTGGGAAGACGTAAAAAAATATGTCATAGAAGATGTGAAATCCTTTAAAATGGGATCTCCTGAAGATATGTCAAATTTTATTACTGCCGTTATTCACGAAGGATCTTTTGACAAACTGGCCGGGTATCTTGACCGGGTAAAAGAAGATCAAGATGCAGAGATCATTGTAGGAGGAAACTATGATAAATCGAAAGGATATTTTATAGAACCCACAGTGATATTAACCACAGATCCTAATTATACCACCATGTGTGAGGAATTATTCGGGCCTGTAATGACAGTATATGTTTACGAAGATAATAATTGGGAAGACACTCTGAAACTGGTAGATGAAACCGGGATTTACGGATTGACCGGAGCAATTTTAGCCGGAGACCGTTATGCAGCTGCCCAGGCTACTGAAATACTTCAGAATGCCGCAGGTAACTTCTATATTAATGATAAACCAACGGGAGCCGTGGTAGGACAACAACCATTTGGAGGTGCAAGAGCCAGTGGAACAAATGACAAAGCCGGTTCAAAATTGAACTTATTGCGTTGGGTATCTCCAAGGCTTATAAAAGAAACCTTTGTAACCCCTACAGATTACAGGTATCCGTTTTTAGGAGAATAAGATCCTCAAAAACATCCTTTTAAGCCACAGACAGATTTGTTTGTGGCTTTTTTTATTGTTGCCCTTTAAAAATTTTTTAAGAAAATATTTGTAGTAAAAAACGGTTTTTTTAAATCTTTTTTTAGTGCTAAAAAGAATACATTACCATTTGAACGAATATCTATGCACTTCAACGAAAGAAATCTAAAAATACCTTAAATACCTATACTTTAGACTGTTAATTGGTCTCCCCAGATCAAATAACCCTTAACCGTCTTCAATTCTCCCCCACGTCTATTTGAAGCATAAACAAATTAACTGACTATGGAAAAAAAACTACTTTCTGTACTCTTATTGGTTTTTATATTTTTCTTGAGCTCGTGGAGTGGGTTTGGGCAGTGTCCTACGTCTGTTAATGTTTCTGCTGATCCCGGCACCACGGTTTGTGCTGGAACAAATGTAACTTTTACTGCAAACATTTCCGGAGGAACAGATCCCCAGTATCAATGGCAAATTGACCAATCCAATGTTTCCGGAGAAACCTCCTCGAATTTCACAACCAATTCCTTAACTAATGGACAAAAGGTACGGGTTGTTATAACTTCAGGAACACAGGATGATGATTGTTCTAAGCCAAGTAGCGAAATTACTATGACTGTGAACCCGGTTCGAACACCTACCGTTTCTGTTACTGCCAATAAAACTTCACTTTGTTCCGGAGAAAGCATCACCTTTTCAGCTTCAAATACCCATGGTGGAAATTCTCCGCAATACGAATGGTTTGTTAATAACAGCACGACAATATCTCAAACAGGCCAATCAGTTACTTTTTCTTCTGCAGAATTTAATGAAGGGCAAAATACGGTGCGGGTAAGATTGACCAGCAGCCACGACTGTGTTACCTCCGACACAGCAGAAACAACCTCCTCTCCTTTTACTTTAAAACCCGATGCCAGCATAGCAGCAACCACTTCAACAGAAATTGAGAGTTGTATAAATACTACAATTTCGCCTATAAAATTTGACATTGGAGGTGGCGGGACCGGAGCTACAGTTTCCGGTTTACCTCCGGGAGTCACAGGCTCTTTTTCAAACGGAGTTTATACCATTAGCGGCTCTCCTACTTCGGCGGGATCTTTTGGCTTCACAGTAAATACTACCGGGACCTGTGCCCAAACCTCGGCCTCAGGAACAATTGAGGTGAACCCGGACGCAACATTATCTTTGACATCTAATAATAACAACCAAACCGTCTGTGCCGCGGGCGGAGTTGAAGGTGCAGAAATAGCTCCTATCACCTACTCCATAGGAGAAACGGGAACGGGAGCAAGCGTTACCGGATTACCTACCGGTATTTCAGGATCATATATTAATGGCACTTTTACTATCAGTGGGTCAAGCTCTGAAACCGGTACTCATAATTTTTCTGTTACAGCTACAGGTACTTGTGGACCTTCATCTGCTTTAACGGGTTCTATTATTATTACGGGGAATTTGAAACCTACCGTTACTATAACTTCCAGTGAGTCTGAAAATGAAATATGTGAGGGAACGGAGGTTACTTTTACTGCTACATCAACTAACGGTGGTTCTTCACCAGCTTATCAATGGCAGATAAATGGTGATAATGTCGGTACTAACAGTAACACTTTTACAACTTCTTCCTTAACCGATGGACAGATTGTTACAGTTGTTATGACATCAAATGAAACCTGTAGAACTGAAAACACGGCTACAAGTAACGGAATTAGCACTAAAGTTAATCCAAACCTGGAACCTTCTGTTACCATTGAACCTACCGACACAGACTTTTGCGCTGGAGACGAAGTTTCATATAAGGCAATCCCCGTTAATGGGGGGCCTTCCCCTGTTTATCAATGGAAAGTTGGATCAACGGTCGTCGGCTCAGGAGAGACTTTTACTTCTTCAACTTTAACAAATGGTCAATCCATTACCGTTACTCTTACTTCCAGCGAAACTTGTGTTACCACTTCAACGGCTGTTAGTGAACCAGTTGTTACATCTGTCAATGAAAATCTTGTACCTTCTGTTACCATAGAATCCAATGACGAAAACAATACCATATGCTCCGGAGGCAGCATAACTTTTACCGCGACTACTGTTAACGGAGGTGATTCCCCTTCCCATCAATGGAAAGTGGATGGCACTAATGCTGGCACTAACAGCCCCACATTTACTTCCAATACGATAACAAATGGACAGGTAGTCAGTGTGGTTTTAACTTCAAATGAAGAATGCCTTGCAGAAAATGATGTGGTTAGTAACGCAATAGAGGTCAAAGTGGATCAGGATATCCGAGGAATGGATTTAGGCTGGGATAATTCTAATTCAGCTTTTAATCCCACAGCTATTTGTCCTGTAGTATCCAATCTAGTTTATAAGGTACAGCATTTGGAAGGAGCTACTTCTTACTTCTGGACCTTTCCCTCTGGATGGAACATCACTTCAGATCCTACCTCAAATGAAGTCAGCGTTACCGCCACAGCTTCTGCACAAGGAGGAACAGTAAAGGTTAAAGCATTATCTGAATGTGGTTCTTCAAATGAATTAATTTCTCCTCAAATAACTACAGGAACTGTGGTTTATGTCGAAGCCGGACCAGATCAAACCGTATGTCCCGGAACTGCTGAAATAAATTTAGCAGGAGAAATTGGAGGAGTAATTAGCCAGAAGAAGGATTGGAACTGGAGCGATAATGGAGCTGGGGGTAGCTTTAAAAATAACCAGGGGAGTGATATTAAAGGCATTTATACTATCCCTACATCCCTAAGAAACGGGGGTACAATCTCAATAACCATTACCTCCATAGATCCACCGGGAACCTGTGGAGCAAAATCTGACAGTATGATTTTGACTATAGATTCTGCTGCTTCCATCACTGACGCTACTTATAAAACCCAAACCGTCTGCGTTGATTCTGCAATTCAAGATATTTCATTTAATGTTGCAGGTGCGGGTAAAGGAGCGGAGGCAACAGGGTTACCTGCCGGAATTACAGGAAGTTTTGCAGAAGGTATCTTCACATTAACCGGCACTCCCACTGAAGCGGGTACTTTTAATTATACAGTAACTACTACAGGAGAATGTACTAACGCAACAAGAACCGGAACTCTTACTGTAAACCCCAGACCTACTTTCACTCAACCGGAGGAGGTATTTGTTTGTGCAGGAAGTGAAACTTCTTTGATAAGCTTTAGTGGGAGCAGTGTCTCAGGTACTACTTTCGAATGGACTAATGATAATACTTCTATTGGACTTGCTGCATCAGGGACAGGAAATATTAATAGCTTTACTGCCAATAATTCTACTAATGAACCTCTGGTTGCTAATATAAGTGTAACACCTATTGCAAATAATTGCGATGGAACCAGCCAGGAATTTCAAATTACTGTCTATCCTACAACTACTTTAACTAAACCAGAAGATCTTACTGTTTGTAATGGAGAAAATATCGGAGAGATTGCTTTTGATGGTAGTAATGTTTCAGGAACAACATACAAATGGAGCAATTCTAATCCTTCTATTGGCTTAGATGCCGAAGGAACCGGGAATATTTCTTCCTTTACAGCTACTAATACCACCAATGCACCTATAGATGCCACCATCACTGTAACTCCCGTTGCAAATGGATGTGACGGTACACCTGAAGAATTTAAAATAACGGTAAACCCCACCCCTGCTTTTACAGCACCTGAAAATATTGTGGTTTGTAATGGCGAAGATTTTTCTCAACTGGATTTCACCGGAGCAACTGCTTCAGGAACTACTTATAACTGGACAAATAGCAATACCGAAATAGGGCTTGCTTCTAGCGCAACAGAGACTGGTTTTCTACCTTCCTTTACTGCGGTTAATAATGGTAATGAGCCCATTAATGCTACGATAACAGTAATACCTTCTGCCAATGAATGTGCAGGGGAACCAGTAATTTTTGGAATTACTGTTAATCCGACAAATGAAGTTAATAACATTGAGGATATTGTAATTTGTAACGGGGAGGATTTCTCGGAAATTGTTCTTTCTTCTAATGTAGCGGGAACTTCATATTCCTGGTCGAATTCCAATTCCGGGATTGGTTTGCCTGAAACAGGTACCGGGAATATCCCGGCTTTTTCTGCTGAAAATAATACAGAAGCAGCAATTACTGCTACAATTACCGTCACACCTACTGCTAACGAATGTGAAGGCAATCCATTCTCATTTGATGTTATTGTTAATCCTAACGCAACTGTTGATGCCGGACCAGATCAAACTATTTGTTCAAGCGGAGTTGCCACCATGGCCGCAGTGTTGGGTGGAGGTGCTTCTGAAGGCACCTGGACTACCAGTGGCTCAGGTACTTTTACCAACAATAATATAAATTCAGACTACACACCAAGTGATTCTGACATCCTGAATGGTTCAGTAATTTTAACTTACACCTCAAATGATCCTGAAGGACCTTGTGGAACTGCATCAGATACTATGGAATTGTTTTTAAATGAAGAAGCACTCATTACGACCCAACCTGAAAATTTAGGCCTTTGTTCTACAGAACCCTCTGAATTAACAGTTATTGCTAGTGGAGACAACTTAACTTATGAATGGAGAAGGACCGATGGTGTAAATATTTCTAATTCAAATGGAATCTACTCTTCCACCCTATCCTTTAATAACACAACCTCAACCCATGCAGGAGAATATTACGTTATTGTAAGAGGAGAAGACACTTGCGGTGAAGTAGAATCTGAAAGGGTGACAATAAACGTAGATGAAAATATAATTATTAACGAACCCACGGATGAAATCCCAATTTGTGGTGATGGTTTTTCTCAAGCAGATATGAAGGTTATAGCCCATGCAGGAGATTCTCCTCTTACCTTCGTTTGGTACAAAGATGGAGTTCCGGTTGATGATTCTGATTCAAAAATAACCATTACCGGGCCTACATTGGCCAACGGTAAATATGAGGGGACCCTTAATATTAATGGAGTGACAGTTGATTACAACGGCGATTATTATGTTGAGATTACAGGCCCGGAGGAATTTACATGCTCTACAGCAGTAACAAATCCGTTCCAAGTACGGCTTAAAGAAATGCCCGCATTACCCGAAGTAGAGGACTTGGTGGTTTGTCAAAATGAAACTCCCGAAACATTTACCGTTACTACAGGTACAGACCTTAAATGGTATCTAAATGAAGATGATACAGAATTTATTGTAAACGAAGCAGGCCAGTCAGCAGCTCCTGTTCCATCCACAGATGTTCCCGGTGATTTTTACTTTTGGGTTACCCAACAACCTGAAGCTTGTGAAAGCGAAAAGGTACAGGTGAAGGTAACTGTTCAACCTAAACCAGAAACTCCTACATTAACTGCAGAAGAAGCAACAGTGGAATATTGCTTAGGGGAAATTGCAACACCTTTAACAGCCACTGGCACAGATGGCTCTAGTTTAAATTGGTATGATTCGGAAACAGGAGAAGCGTTAACATCTGCTCCTGAACCCACTACTGAAAATCCAGGAGTAACTACCTATTGGGTAAGTCAAACTCCTGTCGACGGATTAGGTTGTGAAAGTGACCGCGCAGAAATAACTGTAACAGTTTTTGCACTTCCGGAAGTTACTGCTTCTGTTGAAGAAAGCATCATTTGTAAAGGAAGTCCTGCTGAGTTATCTGCTTCCGGAGGGGTTTCTTACATCTGGTATGATGGCGAAGATATAATTGGTACTGAAGCTTCCATTTCTCATACACCTGCTGATGCAGGAGATTACACTTTCACAGTCGTAGTTACGGATACCAATAATTGTGAAAATACAGCAAGTTTAGATGTACAGGTAGATGAAAACACAGTTGCCGGTACTATTTCAGGTCAGGAAAGTGTTTGTATTAGCTCTCCTTCAGGTTCTTTTATTCTTGAAGGGAACACCGGAGATATTCAACGCTGGGAATCATCTACCGACAATGGATCAACCTGGACAGATATTGCCAATACTTCATCTACGTTTCAATTCACTGATCTTACCACCCCTACAATTTTCAGGGCAGTGGTCAAAAATGGGGTTTGTGATGAAATGCATTCAAATGAAATTGAAGTTACAATAGATCTTTTACCTGTTGGAGGAGAACTTTCCTTTGACGGCAATGGAAGAGTATTTGTCATTTGTGAAAATCCTGTCGGTAATTATGCTGTGGATTTAAATTTGACCGGAATAGAAGGAGAGGTTGTTAGATGGGGATACAGAAATTGGGATGCTACCGGTTATACTACATTAAATATAGGGGGAGAAGTGTTTACCGGAAATACTATAACCGCTGCCCAAATCCAGGCGTTAGGTTTTAATGAAACAACCGTATTCCAAGTAGAAGTTACAAATGGTGCTTGTGAAGCACCTGCTTATTCGAAAACCGCTATTTTAAGTGTTATTCCATCCGATATTGCACCTAGTCCGGTAACAGTCGATCCAGGTGTGGTTTGTTTAGGGGAAGAAGTTACCCTTAGTTCAGAAACAGGATATGAAAGTGGAGCAACAATTTTAGATCAAGGAGCATTTGACAATGCATCAATTACCAACCACGGATGGAGAATAAGAAGAGAGGGAATCTCTGGGGATCTTGGCTTCGATACAGATGCTAACAACACGGAATTTGACAGGTGGAAGCGAGCCACACCCCGTGCATTTACAACCGCCTCAATAAATTCTCCTTACAATACATCAGGAGTCGTTTTCGATACCGGTATTGAAGACGGAAATAAAGGTTTTGGTCTTATTTCAGGAGATTATAGGTCTACAATGGAAACTCCCATTTTCACTATAGGATCAATGGATCAGGCAGTTCTAACTTTTGATCAGGCTTATGTTCTTACTCCAGGTTCATCAATAAAAGTAGAAATTTCTACAGATGGCGGTAATACTTACTCAACAATTTATATTAGGGAAGTTCCTGCGACTGCTACACAAGGAATTGCCAGTGGAAATACTACAAGCTTTGGAACTGGCACAATAGATTCCCATCCGGAAAATAAAATATTAATTGATTTAGGAGATTATATCGGACGCCCTAATTTAAGGATAAGATTTAATTATTCAGGTTCCAGACCGGGAGACATTTGGGCGGTAGATAATATTGATATTCCGGAAGGACCGGCAGGTATTACTATGGAATGGAGAGATTATACTGATCCGGAAATTCCTGAAGGTGTTTTCATTGGGACTAATAATTCGGAAAAATGGGCTCCTAATAAAATTGGTTTAAATGTTTTCGAAGTTAAAACCAAACTTGTTTTCAATTCCAATGGAGATGCATGTGAAACAGCGGAAAATGCACAAAGGATTGATGTTTTCGTCTTTGATAAATATACATCTAATGTTACGGCAGATTATGGTAGTTGCGGTAATTTTACTGCACAGTTAAATGCCGTTGTCACCAATGGAACAAATGACACTATTCAAAGTTACCCTACACCTGATGGATACATAGGCAAGTGGGAAATTAGTGATGGTACTTTGGTAGATTCAGATCCAGATGATGGTATTGCCGCAATAAATGATCCTAAAGCAATTCTTTCTACAGATGCTACTGGTACATATTCTGTTTCCTGGATTTTGGAAAGAACAGCAGAGGATGAAAATGGTGTTCTCTATGAAAACCCAGAAAGCTGTCCTCCTGTTGTGAATCCATTAGATGTAGCTATTGAAGGTTGTATAGCTTTGGATTTTGATGGAGTAAATGACTATGTTGATTTGGGAACAAATTATACCGGTAGTAACTATAGTATAGAAGCATGGGTAAGACCTTTGGACAGAGAAATTGAAGGTGGATTTACCGATGCTTCCACAGGAACTATTATTTCCGGTCCTGGATTTGAAATTAAAATGGAAAACCTACCCGCGGATATCTCACCAAATGGTAGATGGTATCATATTGCATACACTAGCGATGGCACCTTATATATCGACGGTATTTTACAATCTGCCAACTCAATTTCTGGTGTTGGTGGAAGCCAGACATTAATTGGGGCCCGCTGGAATTCATCTGAAAAACGTGCAGAAAATTTCTTTTCCGGTTGGATTGAGGAAGTAAGGATCTGGAATGGAAATATATCTCAGGAAAATATAAGATTCACTATGAATCAGCGCCTAAAAGCCGAGGGAAACATTGGGATAGAGGTAGATATGGACCATCCTGATGCCCCCGATGTTGGCAATCTTGCTGGTTATTACCGATTGATTTCTGCTAATCCTGATCCTGCTAACCTGGTGAATTTTGCAGCCGAACTTTTACCGGCAAATGGTATCACTCCCAATCTTGCAAATGCTAATATTCCCGGCAGGTTGATAAATATGGAAACCAACCAGCAAAACACTGCTCCCCTTCCCTATTTTTCTATAAATGATGGATTATGGGCTACTGATGAAACATGGGCGAGACCAGAGGTTTGGGATCCACCCCATACAGGAGATATAGAATGGAACATTGTTAGAACACGAAATAATATACAATCCGGAGCAAGAGACATTAAAGTGCTAGGATTGATCTCAGAGGTCAACAAGCTGCAAATGGATGGATCCTATGCTACTTCAGGATGGAACACAGCCGGAACAGGAAACCCTCTGTATGTTACTCATTACCTGAAATTAGATGGCGTTATTGATCTGGTGGGTGAATCTCAGTTAATACAGCCTAACCTCAGTATTGTAGATGCTGCCAGCGCAGGCTATCTGGAACGTGACCAGCAGGGTACCGCCAATAGTTTTAATTATAATTACTGGTCTTCGCCGGTAAGTACAGGTACAGGTAACGTGCCATATACTGTTGCAGGAGTTCTTCAAGATGGATCAGATCCTGCTAATCCGGCTACAATTACTTTTGGTGATCCTCATGCTTTTGCCGATGGGGGTAAAACAAATCCCATAAAGATTAGTAACTACTGGATAAGTATTTTTAATGGAGTTGCTGATCTATACGGGGATTGGGAATTCCAATATGGGAGCGAGGGAATTATTAATGTAGGGGAAGGCTATACCATGAAAGGAACTTCAGGCCCTGTTCCTATTCCAACAGCTCAAAATTATGTTTTTGCAGGTAAACCGAACAATGGTGAAATCATACTTTCTGTCGATCCAAACACAAATTACTTATTGGGAAATCCGTATGCTTCTGCTATTTCTATTAGAGAATTTATATTGGATAATTTGAGTCCCCAGGATGTTACAGGGGGCAGAAACACCACTAATACTTTTAATGGGGCCCTTTATTTCTGGGAACATTTCGGCCAAAAAGATTCACATATCTTACTGGATTATGTCGGAGGATATGCTACAGGAAATTTAGTAGGTGGAGTTCCAGCCGCATCTGTTGATTACCGTATCGACCAAACAGGAAAATTTGGAAAGAAAGTACCGGGAGATTTTGTTCCCGTTGGGCAAGGATTTTTTGTAAATACAGTTATTGATTCACTTGGTATTGCAGGTAGTGGAGGAAATTTACTTTTCCAAAATAGCCAACGTTTCTTTATACCTGATGCTAATGGAGATGAAGGGGAGGCAGTTTTTCTACGTCCTGAAAATCATGCCAAAGAAGCAAAAGCGCAAGAAAGACCTAAAATTCGACTTGGATATATATCTCCTCTAAACTTCAAACGGCAAATTTTAGTTGGAGTAGATCCTAATACCACAAATGGTTTTGATCTTGGATATGATGCTCCTTTGAATGATTACAATTCGGAAGATATGTACTGGATCCAGGATAACAACTGGTTAGTGATACAGGGAGTTCCTCATTTTGACAAGGAGCAGGTATTACCTCTGGGTATTATCCTTAAAGAAAAAGGGGAATTTACCATACAGATCGATAAGCTGGAAAATATTGATGATGATAAAAATATCTATTTAAATGATAAATTAAAAGATTCTATTCACGATCTGAGAGCTTCTCCCTATAAAATTAAAGCTGATGGAGGGTACCACAATGAGCGTTTTGAAATTGTCTTCTTCAAGGAAATAGCGACTGATCCACCCATTGTTGATGGACCGGGCGGAGGGAAACCGGGTGGCGGAGAAATTCCTGAAGACATAACCAATTTAACTGTTAGATACTCACATACCCGCCAGGAGATCCAGATCTTGAATCCAGATCAGGTGGCATTATCAAATATGTATATATTTAACTTAAATGGAAATCAGTTGATTAACCATAGGAATCTTTCTCACGAAAAAGATGTAAGGGTACCCGTTAGGAACTACAGCTCCGGAGTCTATATTGTGAAATTATATTCTGAAGGAAATGTGATCAGTAAAAAGATTATTATTAATAATTAGGGAATTACATCTATTATAAAACTGGTCATTAGATTATAATAAGAAAATTCTGACCAGCGTATTAATTTCCAATGGAATATAAAATATATTCCTGGAAATTAATACGCTGGTTTTTTATACCATCTTTTTTATAAAGTCATCTTATCATAAAAAAGTTCTAATCTAACTTATAATCCCTTTTCTAAATAATAGGGTGACAGAGTTGCTTTTCCTAATACCCACTAAAATAAATTTAATATAAAAATGCCATTGATAATTATTCCAAAAATTATTTCTATTGGATAGTCATAATACTCCAGTTCAGGGTTATATATAAATTATACCAAATATAGAGTTCTCCACATTAAAAATCTAAAATTAATTTTTATAAGTTTTTTCCTACAAATATAGCGATTTGATATACCTCCTCTGTCATTTAACGATAAATAATGTATTTAAACGGTAAATTTTTCGGTTAATTGCCTTATTTCTAAAATTTTATATATAGTTTTACAAACTATTGTTAAAGTTTAGAGTATGGAAAAAATTACTTTTCGGGCAAGAACCTTCCTGATCCTTTTTTTCTTATTAGGTTCTTCCCTCACTTTTTTAACGGCAACTAATCCAAGATCTGCAGATATTTCCATTACCGGGGATGTTTCCCATGTGTCTTGTTTTGGTGGAAGTGATGGTTCAATTAAAACCACAATTTCGGGTGGAAGCGGATCCTACACGATTTCGTGGTCAGGAACAAACCAGACTTCAAATGAAATTTCAGATCTCAAATCCGGCTCTTACACGATAACGGTTACAGATGATACCCATTCTGAATCTAAAGAATTCACTATAGATCAACCAGCTGCATTATCGGTTACCTCAGCGTCTTCCTCAAATGTTTCCTGCAACGGGGGAAATGATGGCTCCGTTACTGCAGGAACAGTATCCGGAGGAACCAATCCTTATCGCTATTCGAAAGACAATACATCTTTTGATACCAATACAACATTTTCAGGGTTGTCTTCTGGAGATTATATTATTTATATAAAAGATGCCAATGGTTGTACTTTAGAGCAAAACGTATCTGTTGAACAGCCTGCTCCACTTGCTATGGCAGAACCAACTTCAGTGCCGGTGAGCTGCAATGGTGGAAATGACGGGGAGATAACAGCAGGAGCAGTAACCGGTGGAAATGAGGGATATCAATATTCAAAAGACGGAACAACATTTACTTCCTCAGATTCCTTTTCAAATCTTACAGCAGGTACTTACACCATTACGGTAAAAGACCTAAAAGGATGTACTGTTAATCAAACAGCAATTGTTGAAGAACCCGCAGCTTTAACTATGGCTGCTCCGGTTTCAACACCTGTTAGTTGTAATGGAGGAAATGATGGAACAATTACAGCCGGGGCAGTAACTGGCGGAAATCCGGATTATGAATATTCAAAAGACGGTACTACTTTTACTTCCTCACACACCTTTTCAAATCTTACGACAGGAAATTACACCATAACCGTAAAAGACTCAAAAGGATGTACCGCTACCCAAACAGTAACCGTTGACGAACCTGCAGTACTAACGATGGCTGAACCGGTTTCTACTCCTGTTAGCTGTAATGGAAATAATGATGGAACAATTACAGCTGGTACAGTATCCGGAGGTAATTCGGGGTATCAATATTCCAATGACGGTTCTACTTTTACTTCTTCAAATTCCTTTTCAAATCTTACAGCAGGAGATTATACCATCACCGTAAAAGATTCAGAGGGATGCACCGCTACCCAAACAGTAACAGTTGAGGAACCGGCACTGTTAACCATGGCTGCTCCGATTTCAGCACCCGTTAGCTGTAATGATGGAAATGATGGAACCATTAAAGCAGGTACAGTATCAGGAGGCAATTCGGGGTATCAGTATTCTATTGACGGTACTACTTTTACTTCCTCAAACTCCTTCTCTGATCTTACTGCCGGAAGTTATACCATCACCGTTAAAGATTCAGAGGGATGTACTGCTACTGAAACAGTAACAGTTGAGGAACCTGCCGCTTTATCCATGGATGCTCCGGTTTCCACGCCGGTAAGTTGCAATGGTGGAAATGACGGAACAATTACTGCTGGTGAAGCTTCAGGAGGAAACGGTGGATATCAATATTCTAAAGATGGAACAAACTATTCCTCAACAAAAAACTTCACAGGATTATCACCCGGCTTTCACAGTATTTATGTAAGAGACGCTAAAGGCTGTGTAACGGAGGCAGAGGTTGAGATCCAGGAGCCAGCTGAATTATCTATGACGTCTTCCACTTTCACCCCAACCACTTGTTATGGAGGAAATGATGGAACTGTAACGGCAGGAACAGTATCCGGGGGTAATGGAGATTACCTGTATTCCCTCGACAACACGAATTTTGAACCATCCAAAGAATTTACCAATATTACCGCGGGTACGCACACTGTATTTGTTAAAGATTCCAAAGGATGTTCCCTCCAACAAACCATAACTGTTACTGAACCTGATATATTAGATGCTACTACGGCAAAATCAGATGTGAAGTGCTTTGAAGGTAGCTCAGGAACTATAACCCTAAGCAATTCATCCGGGGGAAGCAACAATTTTGAATATAGTATTAATGGGACCGATTGGTCATCATCTGAAACCTTTACAGATTTGACAGCGGGATCATATCAGGTTTCAATCAGAGATAAAAACAATCCTTCCTGTGTAATTATTCTTCAAGAGGATTATCAGATAAACCAGCCTTCTGCAGCTATAGATCTTGAGGTAGAAACAACCAGAACATCAACCTACGGCACTTCAACAGGATCTGCCACAGCAAATGCTTCCGGCGGTACTCCAGGGTATACGTATGAATGGAGAGAATCCGGCCAAAATTCTATTCTTCAAAACACAAAAATAGCCACCAACCTTGCAGCCGGATTATATGATATCACTATTATAGATGCTAATGGCTGTAAACTAACCGAACAAATTGAAATTATTGATGCCATTCAGGCTTTTATATTAACAAGGAGTACATGTGAAGTGGAAGATGATATTGACGCTATTCGTACTTTTCATTTTGTAGTTGAAGATGGAACAGCAATTGGAGGAATAGGTCCATTTACATACTCATGGGATTTTGGTGTGGACGCAGATTTCTCTGAGGACTCTGGAATTGGAGAATTTTGGGTTGATTACACCTCAACAGGTAATAAAACTATTACTTTAACAGTAACCGATAGTATTGGAGAAGTTTATACCACAACCCAGGATCAATTTGTAGGGAAATGTTATAACCCATGTGGAAAATCAAGTAATATAGAATTTGATCCCAATAATATTTATATGGGCTATACAGATGGAACCCCTATTGATATCGAGAGCCCGGATTATTGTAATAATGCTGTGGAAAAATTTATTTTTATTCAGGTTGATAAAAGCGCGAATATCTACAACCCCTACATAGAACTGGGATTTTCTATTTCTAATACAATTGATGGTACTTCAGAGAAATATTACGTAAGTGGCTGCAGAGATGATGATGAAATTGATGAAAATTTGGAGGTAAATCAAGAAAACAGAGTTGGGGGATATATAAAATTAACTGTAGATCCGCTATTTTTTGATTGTGGAGACAACTTAAATATTGATACATTTTATACTACCTGGACAAATGTATCGAAAAAAGAATGTGGCCAAAACAACAATAAATTTTGTTATTCTACCAATGAGGCTGTAACTGTTATGACTGAGCTAAAAGCACAGGCTACCCCTACTCCTATTTTATGTAAAGGCGACAGCACAGGTATGATAGAAGTAAAAGCCTCCGGGGGATTTGCGCCATATGGATACAATATTACAAGTGCCACTTCCACTTATCAATCTCAAGACCAGTTTATAAATTTACCGGCCGGTGTTTACACAGTATATGTTGAAGATGCTGCAGGAAATAAAACAACTACTGAGGCTGAAATTCTGGAACCCGAAACTAAAATTACTGCAACTATCGAAGGTGTAAGTCCGGTATGTTTCGAAGAAACAGGAGAGGCAACAGTTACCGCTTCAGGAGGGACCCCATTTTCGACAGAGGAAAAATATCAGTATTTATGGAATGATGCCACTGAACAAACTACCGCCACCGCAACGGGTTTAACTGCAGGAGAATACACAGTGACAGTAATTGATGCCAATGGATGTCAATTAATTGAATCTATTACAATAACTGAACCTGATCAATTAACAGTAGCTGAAACAGGTGAAGATATTGTTTACAATTGCGGATTCAGAATGGCTGAACTTTGGGCAAATACTGCTGAAATAGGAATAGGAAGCTGGAGCATAATTTCAGCAGAAAATGGAGGAATA
>JAGXIL010000011.1 GCA_024635655.1 Gillisia sp.
CAGACGAAGAATCAAACAAAGAATATTTTGTACACGCAAATGGTCTTGTTGATGAAATCAGAGAGAATGACGAAGTAACGTTTGATCTTGAAGAAGGAAGAAAAGGATTAAATGCAGTAAACGTGAAACAAGCTTAGGCTTTGTTGATATAGGTTACTATACTTATGAAAATTTGGGCCTTACACATAGTGTAAGGCTTTTTTTTTGTTCTAAACCTCGGGGTTTTTTTTATAAAAGGAAAGAGAGCT
Organism: Gillisia sp.; assembly: GCA_024635655.1. GTDB lineage: Bacteria > Bacteroidota > Bacteroidia > Flavobacteriales > Flavobacteriaceae > Gillisia. The sequence goes on from JAGXIL010000011.1 coordinate 249, forward strand.
GTATCTTTACAATAAAAGAATTAAAAATTAATGTAATATTTATTTTTGGCCGTTACACATCCCATAAACCTGTTTTCTTGTTTATAGGGTTATTTTTTTGTTTTCATTCGGCCTTCAGTGTATCTAAACCTATGAAGAATAGTGACAGCCTTGTATTTACCGAAAAGATCATTCCGGAGTCTATAGAAAATGAAGTGCGTATAGCTCTCTCCCACTATCCTGAACTCATTGATACTCCTATTGAGTTTAAGTTTAAAAAGAAAATTCAAAAATCCTTTATGCAGGCCCAGCCAAAATTTTCCGGGCTGCTTAAAAAGCGAAAAAACAGATCTTATTTTATTTTTATAAGTGAAAGTTTTCAGATAGAGGACGAAGAATTTGGTGTAAATGAGATCCCTTCTGATGTTTTAATTGGCTGGATAGGCCATGAGCTTGGCCATATTATGGATTACAGTGACCGTAGAGGTTTCAATATGGTTCTATTTGGAATGCGCTACCTGCTTTCAAGCAACTATATAAGGGAAGCTGAAAGGGCTGCAGACACTTATGCTGTAAACCGGGGGATGGGAGAATATATCCTCGCTACCAAGGATTTTATTTTAAGCCATGCCAATCTATCAGAAGTATATAAAGCAAGGATAAAAAGACTTTATCTCTCTCCTGAGGAAATACTGGAACTCGTAGAGGAACTGGAGTAAATAGTCCTACCTGTTCAGGATAGCTGAGATTCTATGAAGGATTCCCATTCTGCAAATTTTTCTTCATTCATCACTTTTTCCATTTTCACCTGCCCCCCCTTTTTCTTGTTTGCGGCATTCCATTCATAAAACAGGTCCGGAGATATGGTTTTTACTATTACCCCCTTTAAAGCTTTAGACCTTGCTACCTTATAATTCTTATTGGCATCTTTTAATTCCGTATCAAGGGCATCGGCTAATTCTTCATTACTCACCTTTGTTTCTGTTCCTAAATACCAGGAATGATAAAATTCTCCGTCAATTCGAACCGCTGCCAATGTAAATTCCGGAATTTCAATATCAAATTTCTTCTCCAACTCTTTCACTGCATCATTCATTTTATTTACTGAAAGCTGGGAACCAACAACATTTAAAAAGAATTTTGTCCTTCCGGTGATCCTTATCTCGTGTCTGGATACATCTGTAAATTTAATGGTATCTCCAATAAGATATCTCCAGGCTCCGGAAACGGTAGTTATAAGAAGTATATATTCCTCCTCCTCCTTCACTTCAGATATGGATATTACAGGGGCATCATCGGTTATTGAACCATCCTCATTAACATAATCAGCCTGAAAAGGAACAAATTCAAAATATATTCCATTATCCAGCACCAGCTTCATGGCATTTGTTCCCGGTCTTTGCTGATACGCAAGAAAACCTTCAGAAGCCAAATAAGTATCAATTACGGTTATAGGATGTGCGAGAAGGGAATTAAAACTTTTTTCATAGGGCTCAAAAGCGACACCCCCGGTAGTATAGACCATTAGGTTAGGCCAGATCTCATGAATGTTTTTAACCTCATGATATTCTATTACTTTTTTGAGCATTAATTCAATCCAGGAAGGGATTCCTGATAATGCCCCAATATCCCATGACTTTGCATTTTCTGCTATTTTCTGTACCCGTTCATCCCAATTTTCAATTTGAGATATTTCCTCACCAGGTTTGTAATAACTTCTAAACCAGGAAGGAATATTACTTGCTGATATTCCGCTGATCTCCCCTTCTTCGTGATCTCCCTCGACCTGAAGGTCTGTTGAGCTTCCCAACATCATAATTTCCTTTTCAAAAAAATCTGAAGGAAGGTCAAAATTGGTTAAGGCCCCTACCTGTTTTATTCCTGTGGTTCTAATGGCCTCGATCATATCTTCAGTAACAGGAATTTTTTTACTGGTTTTTCCGGTAGTACCGGAGCTTATGGCAAAATATGGAGGTTTACCCGGCCAGGTTACATTATTTTCTCCCTCATGCATTCTGGACCACCATTCCTTATCGATCTTGTGATAATCAAAATAGGGCACCCGCTCTGCAAAAGCAGCTGGTATATCCTCAGCTTTGAGGATCTCCTCAAATTTATATTGTTTTCCAAAAGCTGTGTCCTTAGCTTTACTTAACAAAGTTACCAGCACCTTGAGTTGTGCCTCTTTTGCTTCCGGTTCAGAAACAATTTTCCCTCTTATATCTATTAATCCTTTTATTAAAGAACCTATAATCGCCATATCCTTCTACCTTTGGTGTTACACAAAATTTAGACAAAAGTGTAAAAACCTCTAGAAACAGAAGATTAATTACCAAGAATTTAACCTTTAAATTTCCCTCTTTATATGTTGATTCTCTATTCTGGAGATGCAACTTTCTGCACACTTCTCCCCATCTATTGCTGCAGAAACAATCCCTCCCGCATAGCCTGCCCCTTCCCCACAAGGAAATAAGCCTTTGATCCTAATATGCTCCAGTGTCTTGGGATCACGCGGAATCCTTACCGGAGAAGAAGTCCGGGACTCAGGCGCGTGTAATACAGCTTCATTGGTAAGATATCCCCTCATGGATTTACCAAATTCTTTAAATCCTGAATTTAAGGTTTGATGAATAAATTCCGGAAAAACTTCCCTGATATCTGATGAAGTTATTCCCGGGGTGTAGGAAGTCTCGGGCAATTGAGTGGAAATTTTACCTTCTACAAAATCAACCAGTCTCTGAGCCGGGACACGTTGTGTCTTCCCTCCAATTTCCCAGGCCTTTTGCTCCACGCTTTTTTGGAATTCCATTCCTGCCAAAGGAGAATTACCATACTTTTTAAAGTCACTCATACGTAATTCAACCACTATCCCGGAATTTGCTGTGGGTTGATCGCGCTTGCTTGGAGACCAGCCATTGGTAACCACTTCTCCCGGGCTGGTAGCACAAGGTGCTATAATTCCTCCAGGACACATACAAAAGGAATACATTCCCCTGCCGTTAATTTGCTTCACAATGCTGTATGGAGATGGCGGTAAGAATTCTCCCCTGTCATCACATTTGTACTGAATACTGTCTATTATTTGTTGCGGATGCTCAACTCTTACTCCCAGGGCAAATGGTTTTGCTTCGATCTCAATTCCCTTGCTTTGTAAAAGTTCAAATATATCCCTTGCCGAATGGCCGGTGGCTAAAATTATGTTCCCGGCTCTAAAAGTTTCACCTTTTAAGGTTTTAATTCCGGTTACCTTTTCATCCTTAAGAATAATATCCGTTACCCTGGTTTCAAAATGTATTTCCCCTCCATGCTCAATAATTTTCTCCCGAATTTGAGCAATAATTGCAGGAAGTTTATTTGTTCCAATATGCGGATGGGCATCTACCAAAATTTCATTGGTAGCTCCAAAACCTACCAACAGTTTTAAGATCCTGTTGACATCTCCCCTTTTCTTAGACCTGGTGTACAATTTACCGTCGCTGTAGGTACCTGCACCCCCCTCGCCAAAACAATAATTAGAGTCTTCATTTACAATATGATCAATATTCAAGGCTTTAAGGTCCCGGCGCCGGCTCCTTACATCCTTTCCCCTTTCAATAATAACCGGTTTTATTCCCGCTTCAATACATCGTAAGGCCGCAAATAAACCGGCAGGACCTGCCCCTATTATAAGCACTTCTTCCTTTAGGCTCACATCGGGATAATCCGGCAATTTATGATCCTCCATTTCAAATTTTTCAGCAATAAAAACATCTACCTTCAGATTTATTTTTACATCCTTTTGACGTGCGTCTATAGATCGCTTTAAAACTTCTACATGAGAGATTTCCTTGATGCCAAATCCACTATGTTGGGATACTTCCCTCCATAAAAGATCTTTTTTAGCGGCTGTTTCAGGAGAAACCCTAAATTGATAAGTGTATTTCATCAAATAATTTATTCTGCAAAATTAATCTTTTCAGAATTGAAAAAACAAGTCGGCTTCCTACCTTTGTAATATGGAGATCAAACCAGATTATAAGGCTTTAATTGAACTGGCACACGCAAAGATGTACTTTGGTAAATACAAAGACCTTTATTTATCAGAAATACCTGAATACTACCTCATCTGGTATCGTCAAAAAGGTTTTCCCGAAGGTAAGTTGGGAGACCAGTTAATGCAGGTCACGGAATTAAAAGTGAACGGAATGGAACAGATCTTGCGTAATATTCGAAAAAAATACCCGAAATAAAAGCGGGTTGTAAAGTAGATAATCTCCCTGAGTGGTATCAAAATATTAGCCGGATAATAGCAGTTGATTTTATATTCTTCTTTGTAATTTAGCGCCCTGAATATCTAAACATTATAAATTCTTTAACAAATGGCCGAAACCAAGTATATTTTTGTAACAGGTGGGGTTTCTTCTTCTTTAGGAAAAGGAATTATTGCTGCTTCCCTGGCAAAATTATTACAGGCACGTGGTTTTAAAACCACTATTCAGAAACTGGATCCCTATATTAATGTAGACCCCGGAACACTCAACCCCTACGAACATGGGGAATGTTATGTTACCGAAGATGGCGCTGAAACAGATCTGGATCTAGGCCATTACGAGCGGTTTCTTAACGTTAACACTTCCCAGGCAAATAACGTTACCACCGGAAGAATCTATCAAAGCGTAATTGAAAAGGAACGTCGTGGAGAATTTTTAGGTAAGACCGTTCAGGTAGTTCCACATATTACCAATGAGATAAAGGAACGCATTCAGTTACTGGGAAGAAACGGAGAATATGATATGGTCATCACTGAAATTGGTGGTACCGTAGGAGATATTGAATCACTACCCTATATTGAAGCAGTAAGACAATTAAAATGGGAACTTGGAGATGAGAACGCCCTGGTGATCCATTTAACCCTGGTGCCTTACCTGGCTGCAGCTAAAGAATTAAAGACCAAACCTACACAACACAGTATCAAGACGCTGATGGAAAGCGGGATCAAAGCAGATATTCTTGTTTGTAGAACAGAACACGAATTATCTGATGACATTCGCCGCAAACTTGCTATTTTCTGTAATGTGAGACAGGAGGCAGTAATACAATCTATAGATGCATCTACAATATATGATGTTCCAAATTTAATGCTTGATGAAGGTTTGGACACCGTGGTCTTAAAAAAATTATCCCTGCCTAATACTTCTGTTCCCGACCTGGAGCGATGGAATAAATTCCTTCACCGGCATAAAAATCCCAAGTATACAGTTAATATCGGATTGATTGGAAAATACGTAGAACTTCAGGACTCTTATAAATCCATACTGGAGTCATTTATTCATGCAGGTGCTGAGAACGAAGTGAGAGTGAATGTAGAAAGTATACATTCAGAATTTATTAATGAAACTACAATTAGAAATAAGATCTCCCATTTAGACGGGGTCTTAGTGGCTCCCGGATTTGGGGAACGCGGAATAGAAGGAAAAATTGATGCTGTGCGATACGCAAGAGAAAATAATATTCCATTTCTTGGTATATGTCTTGGTATGCAAATGGCAGTAATAGAATTTGCAAGGAATGTTCTTAAATTGAAAAATGCCAATTCTACTGAGATGGATTCCCGTACCACTCACCCGGTGATAGATATTATGGAGGAGCAAAAAAGCATCACGCATATGGGTGGTTCGATGAGGTTGGGTTCCTGGAAATGTGAATTAACAGAAGACTCTCTTGTAAAAAGCATTTACAACACCAATACAATTAAAGAAAGACACAGACACAGATACGAATACAATAATAAATACAAAAGTGAAATGGAACAGGCCGGAATGAAGAGTTCCGGAATAAATCCTGAAACAGGATTGGTAGAAATTATTGAACTGGAAGATCATCCCTGGTTCGTAGGCGTACAATACCATCCTGAATACAAGAGTACCGTAGCGACCCCGCACCCCTTATTTATTGCCTTTATAGCTGCTGCCGTGGTCTACTCCAAAGAGAAAAACAGTGCCAATGTGGCACATAAACAGTAAACGGTCATTTTTTTGACTAGCAAAATGCACTAAGCGGATCACCGCAACAGCTTATTTTTATTTAAACATGGAAGAAAAAAAATTCGATATACAATCCCTGATTGGATTTTTCCTTATAGGAGGAATTTTGATATGGATGTTATACAACAATTCCTTTGAGAATGAACCGGGTCAAACTGAAAAGGAAACCACTGAACAAGTGCAGGAAGTACCTGCCAATATTCCGTCTCAGGAACAACCTGCCGCCGCTACAGATTCCACTACAATGGCTCAGGCTCAAAGGGAACTGGGAGATTTTGGGTATTCCTCCACTTTACCTTCAGCTACAGATAATTCCACGACCATTGCAAATGATGTTCTGGAACTTACTATTGATAATAAGGGTGGGTATATTTCTGAAGCCTTACTTACCCAATACAAAACCTACGATTCAATTCCGGTATATTTAATTAAAGACGGTAATGCCGACTTTAATATAAATTTCACCACTACAGATGGAAGAGTGTTAGATACAGAGAATCTTTACTTTGAACCTACCTTATCTCAAAGCGGAAACAACCAGGTTCTTTCAATGAAACTCAAGGTTTCTGAAACTGAATATCTGGAGTACCTGTATGTTCTTAAGCCGGGTGAATATATGCTGGACTTCAGTATACGTTCCCAGGGATTAAGGGAAGTTATAAATCCATCCCAGGATGTTTCCTTAGACTGGAGATTGAAAGGATATCGATTCTCAAAAAGTATTTCTTATGAAAACCGGTATACTGAACTTTACTATGAATATGACGATGGCACAGATGACTACCTGGGCCATGGTGATTTTACCGATGACGTAGAGGAAGATGTTACTTATGTAGCTTTTAAACAGCATTTCTTCACTTCCATTCTATTGACTGATACTCCCTTTGAACGCGGAAAATTCACCTCAAGGAACCTGGTACAGGATGAGGATATAGATACAGTATATACAAAAGAATACACCACCTCACTGGACCTTGCCCTTAAGGGCGGAGAGCTGAACTATAATTTGAACTGGTATTACGGTCCAACCGATTACCAGATCTTAAATAATTATGACCGAAATCTTGATGAGATCGTCCCTTTAGGTTGGGGAATTTTTGGCTGGATCAACCAGTACATCTTTATTCCGTTCTTTAGCTTCTTAAGCAGCTATTTGCCCAGTTATGGTTTGGCTATTATTGTTATGACCATAGTGGTGAGGATCGTGCTTTCCCCGGTGACTTATAAATCTTATCTGTCTCAGGCTAAAATGAAAGTGCTTCGCCCGGAGATCAATGAACTCAATGATAAGTTCAAGGATAACCCAATGAAGAAACAGCAGGAAACCATGAAGCTGTACAGTAAGGCCGGCGCCAGTCCTATGAGTGGGTGTTTACCGGCTTTGATGCAGATTCCTGTGTTTTACGCTTTATTCCAATTCTTCCCGAGTGCTTTTGAATTGCGGCAAAAAGGATTTTTATGGGCAGATGATTTATCCAGTTATGATACCATTGCAGAACTTCCGTTTACCATACCTTTTTATGGAGATCATGTAAGTTTGTTTCCTATACTTGCTTCTATAGCTATCTTCGTATATATGATGATGACCACGGGGCAAACAATGCAGCAAAATCAACAGCCGGGAATGCCAAACATGAAATTTATCATGTACTTGTCTCCTTTATTGATGTTGTTCTTCTTTAATAATTATGCAAGTGGATTATCCTTGTATTACTTCACGTCCAACTTAATTACAATTGGAATTATGCTGGTGATCAAGTATGCTATTATAGATGAAGATAAAATCCATGCTAAAATCCAGGAGAACAAGAAAAAACCTAAGAAACAGGGAAAATTTGCGAAGAAAATGCAGGAAATGATGGAGCAGGCCGAGCAGCAGCAAAAGAAAGGCAAGAAGTAATAAACCGCTTATAGGTATATAAAAAATAGTCCGTGTAAAAATACACGGACTCTTTAATTTAAAACAAACAGCAATTTAATCTGCTACCGGTAGCAAAACCTGGTCAACTACGTGAATCACCCCATTTGTTGCCTGTACATCTGTAGCAACTATATTAGTAATTCTGTCATTTTCATCGGTAATTGTAACTCCTTCTGCTGTATTAACGGTGAACATTCCGGTTTCAAAAGTGGTAACTTCCAATCCATCAGTTATATCCTCACTTCTCACGTTAGCTCCTGTAACTACATGGTAGCTCAGCACTGAGGCAAGAAGATCAGATGGAATATCATCCAGGCTGTCCATTTCAAGTTCGGTCAACAGATCTGCAAAAGCTTCATTTGTTGGAGCAAATACCGTAAATGGTGCCGGGTCCTCCTGGGTTTGAAGTGTTTCCACAAAATTGTAATCTTCCTCTCTGGTAAGGGCAGACACAAGAATATCAAAATTAGGATCGGCAAGTGCAAATGTGGTGATGTCCGGTAATCCAATTACACTGCTCACTGCGTGAATTACTCCGTTATCTACATCAATATCGGCGTTGGTCACTTCAGCAGTTCCGTTGATCATAACCCCATCATCCAGGTTGAGGTACATGCTAAGATTGTTATCTCCGGGTGAAAAAGTTGATGCAGTTTCAACATAACCTGTAGATAAGTCACCGGCCATTTCTGTTCCGGGTAATACGTGATAAAGTAATATCTGGGTTAAAAGGTCAACGGGAACTTCCTCAAGGTTTTCGAAACCATTATCTGAAAGGAAAGAATTAAAGGCTGCATTATTAGGTGCAAATACAGTGTAATCTTCATTCCCATCTAAAGTGGTTTTTAGGTCTGCAGCTATTAAAGCTGAATTTAAATTCGAGTAATCCGGATTGGATTCTACAAAATCGGCAATACTGTTAGTTTCCGGTATTACATCTCCCTGGTCATCGTCACTACTGCAAGCTAGCACGCTCATAGAAAGTACCACTGCTACAGCAATTTTTTTGAAATTTGATAATAATAGCATCTCTTTTTATGTTTTTGATTTATAATAATATAAAGGTAAAACAGAAACAAACATTTTTTTGTTTAACTTTTGTTAATATAATTTAGACAATAGTTAATTAAATATTATTTCTAACCTCAGGAACCCTGTGATATAGAATGTTGTAATAATCATTTCTATCTTTATCATTATTAAATCTTCAACATATGAAAAAGTTATTCTTATTTGTTTTAAGCCTTTCTTTAATTACTGCCTGCAGCAACGATGATGATGTATCTACTCCGGAAGCAGATCCCATTGTGGGTACCTGGGTAGTGGTAGGTGCAACTTTGTTTGATCCGGCTAATTGTGAAAATGAATCCACTATTATATTTACACCTGACAATGATGCTAATGGTACTTTCTACTTCGAACAAGCTGGCTGTGAAGCAGAAACATCAACAGGAAGCTGGGAAAATATTGGAAATTCTTCTTACACCGTATCGGTACCGGTACTCGGTCAACTTCAGGGAACAGCTGATTTTACTAGTGAAGACCGGTTTGTATTTACAACAGGTGCATATGGTTCATTTACGTTTGAAAGACAATGATCCTATTCGTAACTATTTAAAAGGTGGCTTTTGCCACCTTTTTTTATTTCGTAATTTTGCAGGAATGTAGACGACTGTAAAGCTCATTAGTGTACGGGAGAAATTTATGAAAAAAGTAGTTGTTGGTTTATCGGGAGGAGTAGATTCCAGTGTTGCTGCATATTTATTGCAACAACAGGGATATGAGGTTATTGGTTTGTTTATGAAGAACTGGCATGATGATTCCGTGACCATTTCCCAGGAATGCCCCTGGCTGGAGGACAGTAATGATGCTATAATGGTTGCTGAAAAGCTGGGAATTCCTTTCCAAACGGTAGATCTAAGCAAAGAATACAAAGAGCGTATCGTTGATTATATGTTCCGTGAATATGAAAGAGGCCGTACTCCCAATCCCGACGTGCTGTGCAACAGGGAAATAAAATTTGATGTTTTTATGAAGATCGCGCTCTCTATAGGAGCAGATTATGTTGCTACTGGCCACTATTGCCGAAAAGCAGAACTTATTAAAGATGGGAAACCTGTTTATCAATTGCTTTCCGGAAATGACGGAAATAAAGATCAGTCTTATTTTCTATGCCAGTTAACCCAGGATCAGCTTTCCAAAACTCTTTTCCCAATTGGAGAACTACAAAAATCTGAGGTCCGTAAAATAGCTTCAGAACAAGATCTTGTTACTGCCAATAAAAAAGATTCTCAAGGTCTTTGCTTTATAGGCAAGGTTCGCCTTCCCGATTTTCTTCAGCAAAAACTAAAACCCAAAGAAGGAATTATTGTAGAGATAAATTCAGAAAAAGAATTTTTCTCCGATAATTTGCCTCAATTCGGTTCAAAAATGGAGGAATTAACCCACCTTTCCAAGAAATTTAAATACAACTCCAATGATGGCAAAATAGTGGGAAAACACCAGGGTGCACATTATTTCACCAAAGGTCAGCGTAAAGGATTAGCTGTTGGTGGAACTCCTGAACCCCTTTTTGTAATTGAAACCGATGTAGATGCGAACATAATTTATACCGGACAGGGAAAAGACCATCCGGGACTTTACAGGAAAGCACTTTTTGTGCAACCGGAGGAAGTGCACTGGGTAAGGCCCGACCTTGAAATAGAGCCTTACGGGGAAATGAAGGTGAAAGCCCGGATCAGGTATCGCCAACCCCTGCAGGAAGCTACTTTGCATCCAACCGAAAATGGATTATATATTCTTTTTGAAGAAGCTCAGGCAGCGATAACTGAAGGCCAGTTTGTAGCCTGGTATATTGACGATGAACTTATAGGATCTGGAGTAATTTCTTAAACAAGACACTTATATATGCCCAATAAAATTACGGAGTTGTTTAATATAAAATATCCGCTGATCCAGGCGGGTATGATTTGGGCAAGTGGATGGAAACTGGCAAGCGCGGTAAGCAACGAAGGAGGACTTGGTATTATAGGGGCCGGTTCTATGTATCCTGAAACCTTAAAATTACACATACAAAAATGTAAGGCGGCTACTAACAAACCTTTTGGCGTCAATGTCCCCATGTTGTATCCTGAAATCGATAAACTCATGGAGATCATCATCGGGGAAAATGTCCAAACAGTATTTACTTCAGCCGGAAATCCGAAGGTTTGGACAAAGCATTTACAATCTCATGGAATTAAAGTGGTTCACGTGGTAAGTAGTGTAAAATTTGCGCTAAAATCCCAGGAAGCCGGCGTAGACGCCGTAGTTGCCGAAGGTTTTGAGGCAGGAGGCCATAACGGAAGAGATGAAACAACCACCTTTACCTTGATCCCTATGGTACGGGAACAAATACAAATTCCTTTGATCGCCGCAGGGGGTATTGCAACCGGCAGAGGCATGCTTGCCGCTATGGTACTGGGTGCAGATGCAGTACAGGTAGGATCCCGGTTTGTTGCCAGTAACGAGGCATCTTCACATATCAATTTTAAAAAGAAGGTTGTAGAAGCAAAAGAAGGAGACACCCAACTTACCCTTAAGGAGCTCGCTCCCGTACGTTTGATGAAGAATAAGTTCTACGACGACATCCAGCAACTTTATGAATCCAAACCCTCAAAGGAAGATCTTATTAAACTACTGGGAAGGGCAAGAGCCAAAAAAGGTATGTTTGAAGGAGATCTGGTAGAGGGAGAGTTGGAAATTGGCCAAATTTCGGGACTTATTCACGAAATAAAACCGGCTGCAGAAATATTGAGAGAGATGATTGCTGAATTTGAAGCAGCAAAAAAAGAAGTTGCTTTCTATTAAGAATTATAATTCTCGAATTTTATCAATTCCTTCTTCACGAAATTTTGCCAATGCGCTTCGGCTTCTCTGTTTAAACTGTGGTTTGTTTCCTTATCGTATTTCAATTGCATGGCATCTCTTTCTTTCTCAATATTTTCATACAACTTGTTTAGATCCTTTCGGGGATCCTTACTAAGTTGATCTACCTTAATTGCTGCAAGCTTTTTTCGCAGTTTACGGGCGTGAAGTTCAGTAATATCAAAATGCAGCTGTTCATGGCTCAGCAAATATTCGCTGCCCCTTGATTCCGGAACAACCCAGGATCCGTTGGGATTAAAATAACTTAACACCTCATATTTAAGGGTGACTACCCCATTTTCATTTCTAATGCCCCAGGAATAAGATAGGCCTGCGCTGGTATTTGCCTGATAAGTAGAATTTCTATCCGGTTCTGCACGAAAATCTTCCCAGGTAAGCTCGTTCACTTCCCAGAAGATCTTATCGGGATCTTGTTGCCCTGTAGCGCCAAAAAAGACAATTAAAAAAAGAATGGTAAAGGAAAATTTCATAAGGCAAAATGTGCAATGTACTAATAGGTAAAGGAGATCACCTTTTCAATTTCAGGATGAAGGCTATAGATCACCGGGCAGGTTTTGGCGGCATTTTCCAGAATTGCCGTTTCCTTTTCAGAAAAATGGGTAGGAAAATGAAATTTGATCTCAATCTTAGATATCCGCCTGGGATTTGCTGCCATAGATTTGGTTACTTCAGCAAAAGTGCCGCGCAAATCCACGTTCATTTCCTGAGCTTTGATACCCATTATTGTCAGCATGCAAGAAGCCAGAGAGGTCGCTACGGTATCTGTAGGAGAAAAAGCCTCTCCCTTGCCTTTGTTGTCAACTGGAGCATCTGTAATTATTTTACTGCCACTTGGCATGTGCTCACATTCGGTTCTCAGGTCTCCCCGGTAAATAACTTTTGATGTCATTATTGAGCGACTTTTAAATTCAGGTCTTTATCATAGTGCATAATATAAATAGCTTCATTGTAAAATCCGCCATTAGATTTTGGCCGGTAATAAAATTTGTTCTCCACATACTCTGTTACCACATTTGACTCAACCGATTTTTCCAGGGATCCCATCGCACCAAGACGCAATAGAACATCCAAAGTAAGATCATAACCTCTTACTGTGTATTTATTAGGCACTACCCCATACTCTGATTTATATGCATCAATAAAGGAGTTGCTGGCGGTTTCATCAAATTCCTTATATTCTGATGGAAAATGAAATTGCAACCTGCCTAAATGCTCATTGGAGATCAAATCATTGTCAAAAGAAGAATTTTTACTGGTGGTGAATAATTTGATCTTGTAATTTCTCGCCAACCTGTACAAAGCAGAAGTAGTACTGGCCAGCAATGATAGATTATCAGATTCAAGTATAATCCAGTTTTCTCTGTCTTTCATTAAAGAAGGAGAAACAGAACCTTCAGAAATATTGTTGTTTCCTCCGGGATTCACCAGTCTTGCATTTGGCAACGCGTTTACCAATGTATTTTTTATTCCACTATTGGACGCATCAGCTATTATAATAACATTTTTTCCCTGGGAATTTTCGGCTAAATACTCAACCATTCTATCTCTCAGCATTTCATCACTGGGCCTTGCCTGATATAGGTTTGGCATATATTTAAGTTCCCTGTTGGTTAGCGGAGAAATAACGGGAATTTTAGTATTAGATAGCCTTTCAGCAGCTTCTTCAGACGTTGCCTGGAACAGTGGGCCTATTACAGCATCTACATTTGAAAAATTGTTGTTTTGAATAATGGATGTAACCGTACCGGCATTTTGCTGAGTATCGTAAACCTTTAGATCTGTTGATATTCCTAGATTTTTTGCTGTTTCAACAGCCATAAGAGCCCCGCTGTAAAAATCCAGGGCAATTCTCATGGCCCTGTCATTTTGTATTAACTGTGCAGAATTAGAAATTGAATCATTTCTAACTTTATTGGTATTGAATGGCAGCATCAACACAAGGTTTTTTGTGCTAAAATCCTTTAGTTCCCCTTCAAGAGATATTCTTTCCCTTTCTGCAGAGGTATTCATCTCGACATCAATATCCTCCAGTTCTCTTCCTTCAGAATCTTTGGTAGGAACCTTTAGCACCATACCCGACTTTAGCCCATCTTTTAATGCCGGATTTAGGGCTATCAAAGAATCCTGTTCAACCTGGAACTTCCGGGTTAATCCATATAAGGTTTCCTGCGGCTGTACTTCATAAAACTGGAAGTCGTCATCGGTGATAATTACAGGTTCATCAAGAACATCTGTGCCCACTTTTAACATGATCCCCGGCTGCAGTACATCAACAGTAGGATTCAATTCCTCAAGCTCATCTACGGTCATTCCATATTTGCGCGCAATTCCATATTTTGTTTCTTTCGGGAGAATAATATGTTCCCTGGTTTTAGTGTCCTGCACCGGGTCCTGAGATTGTGCAACTGCTTTAGGTCTTGAAACCTCTACAGTTTGTGAACCGGTTGCGGGTTGGGTATCGGTTGCGGGTTGTGAACCGTTTGTAGGTGTTGAATTTTCCGCTTGTGCAAATACCGGAATATTTATTTCATCCCCCTGTTGTAATTCTTTCGAGTAAAGCTGCTTGTTATATTTCTTGATATCATCAATATCAACACTATAGCGTTGAGATAATCCAAACAAGGTTTCCTTTTTTGCGACCTTATGCGTTTTAAAAGTAACAGGAGTATCATCAGTGCTGGCGGTTTTCTCACCCATTAAAGGAATTACCAGTTTTGTACCAACGTCAACACCATTTCGTGCATCCGGATTGTATTTGTAAATATCTTCCTCACTAATATTATATTTTTGCGAGATCCTGTAGATATTTTCTTCCGGGGCTACAGTATGATATTTATATTCCTGCGCAAAGGCATTAATACACATAACCTGAAAACACAAGCATAAAAGAATTATAAATTTCATGGGTCTGGGATTTGATTTTTTATAGGGGCAATTAATTTTAGTAAAAAAATTTTCTAAACTTAAATTTATTCCCATTCAATAGTTGCGGGTGGTTTTGAACTAATATCATATACCACCCTATTAACGCCTTTTACACGATTTATTATTGTATTGGAAGTTTTTTGAAGGAAATCATAAGGTAAATTCACCCAATCTGCTGTCATTCCATCAGTAGATTCTACTGCTCTTAAAGCGACAACCTTTTCATAGGTCCTTTCATCTCCCATAACTCCAACAGAACTTACAGGTAATAACATTGCTCCTGCCTGCCACACCTTGTCGTACAACATCCATTCTTTAAGTCCGTTGATGAAAATTGCATCAACCTCCTGTAATATCCGCACCTTTTCTGCGGTTACATCTCCAAGGATGCGTATAGCAAGTCCGGGGCCGGGGAAAGGATGTCTTCCCAGAATAGCATCAGATATACCCAATTCAGCTCCCACCCTTCTCACTTCATCCTTAAAGATCATTTTCAGAGGTTCCACTACTTCCAGTTTCATAAAGTCGGGAAGCCCACCTACATTATGATGCGACTTTATAGTCGCTGAGGGGCCTCCGTTAACGGAAACAGATTCTATAACATCAGGATAAATGGTTCCCTGTGCAAGAAACTTTACTCCTTCAATTAAATGGGCTTCATGATCAAAAACTTCAATAAAAGCATTTCCTATAGCTTTACGTTTTAGTTCAGGATCACTAACTCCGGCAAGGGCATCCAAGAAACGTGCCGAAGCATCTACCCCTTTAACATTCAAGCCCATATCCTTATACTGGTCCAGCACACTCTCGTATTCATCTTTTCGCAACAATCCATTGTTCACAAAAATGCAATATAAATTTTTTCCTATTGCTTTGTGAAGAAGCACAGCCGCTACAGATGAATCTACTCCCCCACTAAGGCCAAGTACTACTTTTTCGTCTCCCACCCGCTCTCTTAGTTGAGATACGGTCATTCCTACAAAAGCTTCCGGAGTC
The DNA here is from genome assembly GCA_024635655.1 of Gillisia sp. Taxonomy (GTDB): domain Bacteria; phylum Bacteroidota; class Bacteroidia; order Flavobacteriales; family Flavobacteriaceae; genus Gillisia. The sequence continues at coordinate 16,020 of JAGXIL010000011.1, forward strand.
CAGGTTTGAGGCACACCGGCAATTTTAACCAGAAAATTCTCCAGTAACTGTTTTCCGTCTGAAGAATGGTAAACTTCCGGATGAAACTGAATGGCAAAGGTGGGTTCTCCTTCTATTCTATATGCTGCATTTAAAACATCTGAAGTACTTGCTAGTCTAACGCTATTATGAGGTAATTCTTTGATAGTATCACTATGGCTCATCCAAACCTGTGAATTTTCTACAATTCCTTCAAAAAGGGGTTCTGCATCTTTAATAACAGAAAGGTTGGCTCTCCCATATTCCCTCATCTCTGAGGCTTCAACCTTTCCTCCGTCAAAATGTGCCAGGTATTGAGCCCCATAACAAACTGCCAGCAAAGGCAATTTTCGCCTTAAATTGGAAAGATCGGGATGTGGGGCATTCTCACCTCTCACTGAAAAAGGGCTTCCGGAAAGGATTACAGCCTTAAATTCAGACAGGTCATCCGGTAATTTATTGTAGGGGTGAATTTCACAGTAAATGTTGAGTTCCCTTACACGCCTGGCAATCAACTGCGTATATTGGGAACCAAAGTCTAAGATCAGTACGTTTTTTTGCATAGGCAAAAGTAATAATTTGAACCCATAATGACCTAGCTGTTCCTTATTTTTATACCAATAAAAATCTACTTCAAATATATAAATCCTGATGCTGTAGGTTTAACTGAAATCTGTTGGAACTATACTTACATATTCAAACTTCATAATTATTTTTTTAAGCTTTTTTAAATCCATAGAAAGAAATAGAACATTTTATTCTTCTACCACCCTGATTTTGTTTTCTGAAGCCGAAACTTTTAAATTTTTCCTTAAATTTATAGAAGATGAAATACTGAGCGGAAAATACATACCAATGTTAATAGATTTATTTAATGAAACCTGGAAGGAGCTTACCTGTGGCACAACTGTAAAAGGCCATCCCTTCAGGACCTGTAGTCTCGCTACAAATGATCCTGATTCAGGTATGAGACAGCGATTAGTAATTCTTCGGGAAGTCACTGAACATCAAACCCTTATTTTTTATACCGATATACGTTCAGGAAAGATGAATCACCTTCAAAAAAATCCTGATTCCAGCGTATTATTTTATAATGCACAAATAAAACTGCAGATAATGGTACAGGGGAAAATGATCCTCCACACCCATGATGAGGTCTGGCAAAACCACAAATTAAGGATCGAAGGGAAATCTATCAACGACTATAATACCAAATATCCTCCGGGAAAGGCAATAAAGAACCCTGTGGATGTTACCCGTACCAGGGATCTCAATTTTGCTGTTCTGGAACTACAGCCTGAGGTAATTGAATATCTCAAACTTAAGGCAGAACTTAACCGGTTAAGGGCTGTCTTCAGGAAGAAAAATGAAGATTGGGATAAAACTTTTCTGGTTCCTTAAAAATTTCCTCTGTTCAGAATAATCGAATTAGACGCTCCGTTAAATATGATTTTTCTTCTAAATAATATTCGAAGTTCTTTTTTTCTTAATATTTATCTTAGATCCTTTTAATCACTCCCCTTCATCTTTTTTTTTGAACTCCCCTTCAGATCATTTTCCTTCTTTTATATAGTTGAAAAAATGATGGGCATAGATACTATTTAACCTTATGTCTGGATATTACAGTTCATCCTTTTCATTCAACAGTTCGGTATAACTAAATTTTAGAAACCTCATTATTTTCTAATCTTTGGTGAAGTAATCAAACATATATTTTTATGGAAAAGATCTCATTTCTTTTAACCCTACTTCTGTCTAACCTTTTTACGGCACAAAATAATAAGGAATGCCCCACAAATCAAAATTCAGTATTAGAAAATAATAGCCAAAAAAACGAAATTTCGGCTTTCAATTTGATAAGAAGCGAGGAATCCGTTTACAATATTATAGATCATAATTGTTCAGAAATGAGATATTCAATCCTTCTTTTTGATAACTTTAGCCGAGGATCTTCATCCCAGATAAAAAGGGACGAAACTTTCAAACTTTCAGTTGATACCAAAATCCAAAAATGAAAAGCATTTTAAAAATATTTTTAATAGGGGTTCTGATAGGATTTATACTCTTTATCATCGATGAAATATTTCGGTTCATAGCTTCCGGAACGATGGATGTGAATTTCGAGCTAATAGAATCGCTTTTCCTATATATGCTTTACGCCGTTCCCCTCACCTTTGTGAACTCCTATTTTTTTGATTATTTAAATCGGCGGGAAGAATCTGATTTTTTCAGAAAGTATAAATTTTTAATAGGGTTTAGCGGATCAGTGATTCTCAGTCTCTCTACTTTTTTTGTAGTAAGGATGATCCATATTGTTGGCATTGATGGGAAAACCTTTCAGGAATTTATTGTTTCTGAAAATCTACAGATGTACTTTGTTTCCCTTCTATTGACCCTGGTAATTGCCCTTTTTTTTCAAACTTTTTATTTCTATAAACAACTACAGGAAAAAAAGGTAAAAGAGCAAAAGGTAATTGCAGGCACGGCTTCAGCAAAATTTGAGAGCTTAAAGAACCAGATAGATCCGCATTTTTTATTTAATAGCCTTAACGTATTAACTTCTTTAATAGAAGAAAATCCTGAAAATGCCCAAAAGTTCACCACATCCCTTTCAAAAATTTACAGGTATGTCCTGGAACAAAAAGATAAAGAACTGGTAAGCGTGGAAGAAGAGCTTTCGTTTGCCAAAACCTACATGAACCTTTTGCAGATGCGCTTTGAGAACAGCCTTTTTTATGAAGTTCCCGAAAACATATCCAATCCAGATGCTAAAGTAGTTCCCCTTTCCCTGCAGTTACTCCTTGAAAATGTTATAAAGCACAACAAGGTAAGCGAAGCAAAACCACTGAGAATCCGCATCTATGAGGAGGGAAATTGCCTGGTGATCGAAAATAATTACCAAAAGAAAGAAGTGCTGCAACACAGGCAGGGAGTAGGCCTTCAAAACATAATAAGCCGATACAACATTGTAACCAACCGACAGGTAGTTATAGACCAAAACGAAAAAATATTCAGGGTGAAATTGCCCTTGCTAACTCAAAAACTCACGATGATGGAAACCTACACCGTTTCAGAAAACAACGCTTATTTCAAAGCAAAAGCGCGCGTTAAGGAAATAAAGGAATTCTATGGCAATTTAATTTCTTTTTGCCTGGTGATCCCTCTTTTAATTTTTATAAATTACCATACCTACTGGAGATTTCAATGGTTTTGGTTTCCCCTTTTTGGCTGGGGGCTTGGATTGACCATTCACGCTTTTTCCGTTTTTGGTTATGGCTCGAATTGGGAAGAACGTAAGATCGGGGAAATATTGGCAAAAGAAAAACAACAAAATAAAAACTGGAAATAATGGAACGAAATTATCAACAAGACCCTGGATACAAGGTCGCGCAGAAAAGGGTTAAAGATATAAAAGGATTTTACATCCACCTGATAGTATACCTGTTTGTTAATATTGCCCTTTTAATTGCCGATTCCAGATCCACCCAAATTAGAAGTTCTGGCGTCACAATATCGACTTTTTACACCCCCCTGTTTTGGGGTATAGGTTTGGCTGCACATTGGGCAAGTGTCTTTGGCCCCGGAATGATACTGGGAAAGCGATGGGAGGAGAAAAAAATAAAAGAATTGATGGAAAAGGACAAGGAGCAAATGCAGAAATGGGAGTAATTATTATAATAATTAATTATTTTGACAAGAGCCTTTATTCAAAAATGATCTCAATCAGTTTTACCATTTCTGACTAATCCTTGCGCATATTTATAATGGGAAAGTAATATCCATCCTCAGGTAAACAATTAAATCCAGCATTTACATCAAACCAATGAAAGCAATAATAATAGAAGACGAAAAACCATCAGCTCGTAGATTACAACGAATGCTGAAGAAGCTGGATGTGGATGTGTTAGAAACCCTGCATAATGTGGAAGACGCTAAAAAATGGTTCAGTGAAAAAGACCATCCTGAGGTTATCTTTTTGGATATACAATTAAGTGACGGATTGTCTTTTGAGATTTTTGACGGAACAGACATTAATTGCGCAATAATTTTCACCACAGCCTATGACGAATACGCATTACAGGCATTCAAGCTCAATAGTATAGATTATTTATTAAAACCCATTGATGATGATGACCTGCAAAATGCTGTGGCGAAATTTATAAGATTAAAGGAAACCTACGGAAGTAAACAATCTGTTCAGCTTAATTTTGAAGATATAAAGAAATTACTGGTTCACCCGATGGAACGGGAATATAAAAAAAGATTTACGGTAAAGGTGGGCCAGCATCTTAAAATGATACCCACAGATGAGATTTGCTGCTTCTTTAGTGAAAATAAAGGTACTTACCTGCGCACTTCTGAAGGAAGGAATTATTTGCTGGAAACTCCCCTGGAAAAACTGGAACAGGAACTCCCACCTCAATCTTTTTTTCGTGTCAACAGAAAATTTTACATCAATATAAATGCGATCCAGGACATCATTTCTTATTCCAATTCCCGGCTAAAAATAAAACTCCATCACTTTTCTGATGAGGAGATCATTGTAGCCAGGGAACGCGTGAAGGATTTTAAGGAATGGCTGGCATAGGTGGGGAGAAATTCCAAAATACAAATTTTTAAATTCCAAGCTCCAAATTCCAAGTTTCAAGTTTCAAGTTTCAAGCTCAAAAATTCAAAGCTTAAAGTTTAGAAATACAAATTTCAAATATTAAAAAAAGGAGATAATCCTGGATTCGGGAACAGAATATGGAAAATTTACCAGATAACAGCCTCCTACCTGCTAAGGAATTAAATTCTCGTGGTTATCTGCTAAATCTTTAATCCATAAAAAAAGCTCCTTAATTTCCTAAGGAGCTTGAAAAAGGTTGGAAGAACGGGTTCCCTTCGGTGCGGCTGCGCCTTTCTCAGGACCCCCGATAGCTATCGGGGCTCACCCTGCATTCTTATTCCATTAATAATTCCGCATAAAAAAAGCTCCTTAGTTTCCTAAGGAGCTTGAAAAAGGGTGGAAGACCGGGTTCCCTTCGGTGCGGCTGCGCCTTACTCAGGACCCCCGATAGCTATCGGGGCTCACCCTGCATTCCTGTTCCATTAATAATTCCGCGTAAAAAAAGCTCCTTATTTTCCTAAGGAGCTTGAAAAAGGGTGGAAGACCGGGTTCCCTTCGGTGCGGCTGCGCCTTTCTCAGGACCCCCGATAGCTATTGGGGCTCACCCTGCATTCTTATTCCATTAATAATTCCGCATAAAAAAAGCTCCTTAGTTTCCTAAGGAGCTTGAAAAAGGGTGGAAGACCGGGTTCGAACCGGCGACCTCCTGAACCACAATCAGGCGCTCTAACCAGCTGAGCTACAACCACCATTTATTTGCGGTTGCAAATGTATATTAATTCTATATTTCTTCAAAGAAAAATCGTGAATTAAAACGCAAATTATATATTCTATAAGAGGTCAAATAGGGAATCTACTGCAGGGTAACGCTCTACCGTAAAGCCTTCAGCGTGCTCTGTTCCTATAATTCTTCCCAGATCCCGGGCACGGTAAGTAATACTGTCTAAAAAATTATCACTGGAAATGGGAGTTTTTGGCTCATCACTTTTTTCATTAAAGAATTGGGTTTGATATGCTTTAACTGCTGCCACTTTGATATCAATATAACC
>JAGXIL010000012.1 GCA_024635655.1 Gillisia sp.
AATATCAGTATACAACCTATCTTTTTTATTAATGGTTTTTATTGTCATTTTATATTAGTTGTTTTATTCGCTTAATAATCATTACCAAAAAAATCAGTAAAAAAAATAATGCATTTTATAATTATAAATATTTCACTACCCCTAAAATTTCATATGAATAAAGGCAAAATAAAGCTCCACGTTAAATGAAAACATCTTTTCTATTATTTCTGGGGCAGCATTAGTTCCCTGAGTTCCTCTTTGTCCGGGAATTCAAACCTAAACAAACACTTATTTATTAAAGAAATTGAACCTATTACAAGTTGTTTTCGTTTAGTTTTTGTGCTAAATAATCAAATTACCAAATTAAGCCCTAAAAACAATAGTATGAAGTCCTTCAAATAACTTTATCAAATTAAAAGAAATAATTCATAATAAAAAAATAATCGATTACTTTTTTATATTTAAAATAAATCAACAATCCAAATTTAACCCATAAAAGAATAGATTCCTTCCAATATACGATAAAACCAACAAAATAGGGGCATATAAAGATTTTATCATTACATAAAAATTGAATAAGTTAAATAATTATAAAAAAATTAACATTTTGATTTTTTTGTTTATAAAAATAATTCAATACATTGCGTAAGGTTTCGAAGATTTTTGATATATTTTAAACAATAGTTCTTAATCTTATCCTTGATTGTAGTTACTAAATAGCACCTATTAATCAAAGTGGATCCTGCCAATGTAAAAAATTAAATACTCTCAAATTAATCAACACTCTTATGAAAAAAATGTTAATTGTTTATTTAAGTTTATTACTGTTTCACGTTAATGCCTCTGCACAAGATGCTATTATTACCGTGAATGGTAAAGTAACAGATTCAGGAACCGGCATGCCTTTCCCCTCGGCAAATGTGATTGAAAAAGGCACCTCAAATGGAGTAATTACAAATTTTGATGGCGAGTATAGTATTGAAGTTCCAGCAAATGCTGTTTTAGTATTCTCATACCTCGGATATACAACTAGAGAAGTTGAAGTTAATGGGCAGAACAGCCTTGATCTTATATTAGAATCTGAATCATCTGCATTAGACGAAGTTATTGTAATGGGATATGGGACGCAAAAGAAAAGTGATGTAACAGGATCAGTAAGTTCTGTTTCCGCGGAGGAAATTACCCAACTTGCCACTCAGAGGGTTGATCAGGCTCTGCAGGGCCGAGCAGCCGGTGTTATGGTAATGAATACTGATGGCTCTCCTGGCGGAAATACGGAGGTCAGGATAAGAGGAATGAACTCCTTTTATGGTGGCAACAATGCTCTTATCGTGGTTGATGGGTTGCAAGGTGGTGATTTAAACAACATTAATCCCAACGATGTTGAGTCTATAGATGTTTTAAAAGATGCTTCTGCAACAGCTATATATGGTTCTCAGGGGGCAAATGGTGTGATCGTAATTACCACAAAGAAGGGAAGGACGGGAAAACCGCTAATTAGTTACACTTATGAAATTGGTTCATCTGAAATAATAAAGAAGCTGGATTTGATGAATGCTGCGGAGTACGCCCGGAGTATTAATGAATCGGAACTTTCCAGAAATAGTGGTGGAATTACGCCTGTTCCAATCTTTTCTGAGGCCGAGATAGAGGAATATGAACGAAACGGAGGGGTAAACTGGCAGGATGTGATCTATCAAAAAGCAACCACTCAAAACCATCAACTCTCTATAGGTGGTGCATCACAATTTGCGAGCTATAGAATTTCCGGTGGCTATTTGGATCAGGAAGGAATATTGCTAAATTCTGGATATAAACGTTACAGTTTACGAGCAAACCTTAGTGCAGAAATTACAAATTGGGCCAAGGCAGGGTTAAATTGGGCTGGTACTGAAGAAATTCAAAATTCTGCTTTGTTTGGTGATGCTTGGGATTGGCCCAACAACCCCATAAGGGCTGTTAACGAATTTGAACCTACAACCACAATATATGATGAGAATGGCGACTATACCAGGACTTCCCCTTTGTATGGTGCTCGTACAGCTTGGAACCCATTAGCAAGCGCTGTAGAGCCTTTAATTGAAAATGAGAACTTCCAAAATAACTTCAATGCCTTTCTGTCATTAGACCTTCTGGAAGGATTAAATCTAAGGATTGAGGCTGGGGGGATATTGACACGTGTCAACAATAACACGTTCTTAAATTCGCAGACATTCACAGGGAATAAGAATGAAGGCATTAGTGTGGGTTATGATTCTAAAAATGTTTATTTGCAAAATTCAAATATTTTAACCTATGACAACACCTTTGGAAAACATGTTCTCAACGCAACTGCAGTAGTAGAACAAAAATATTGGGAAGGCTTTTTTTCTAATATTATGGCACAGGACTTTTTGACGGAGCAAACGGGGTACTATGATTTGGCAGGAGCTAACATAGTCAATGTCAGTTCAGGTGGTACTGAAAGAGTAATGAATTCATATTTAGGAAGATTAAACTATTCGTTTGATGACAGATACTTATTTACTGTCAGTTATAGAGTAGATGGTTCTTCGGTTTTTGGTGCTAACAATAAATATGGTTATTTCCCATCGGCATCCGTAGCTTGGAGAATGTCTCAAGAAGATTTTATTCAGGACTTAGAATTTATTTCGCAACTTAAGCTTCGTGCCAGCTGGGGAGTTACAGGCAACCAGGCTATTAACCCTTATCAAACCTTGGCAAGAATTAGTTCTGGTGGTAATTACCCATACGACGGAACTGATGCAACTAACATAGGTTTTTTCATTTCAACTGCATCAAATCCTAATCTTAAATGGGAGAGCACAACACAAAAAAACATTGGAATAGATGTCGGAATTCTGAAAAACAGGTTTAATCTTACTGTAGATTACTACACAAAAATTACTAAAGATTTACTAATGCCTCGTGAATTGCCAACTTATACCGGCTTAAATAGTATCATTGATAATGTTGGCTCAATGGAAAACAAAGGCTGGGAAATTGCAATTGATGGCTATCCAGTTGTTGGTGATTTCGCGTGGAATACAGGATTTAATATTTCATCGAATAGAACAACAGTATTGGATCTGGGAGATGTGGAGAGTATTGCCTATCGTGCCGGCGGTGCATCAGATGGAACCGATATACCTTTTATGATGTTGGTAGAAGGAGAACAGTTTGGCCGTATGATTGGTTGGGGCTACAATGGAACTTGGAACCTGGACGAAGCTGCAGAAGCTGCAAGGTATGGTCAACTTCCGGGGGATCCTCGTTATACTGATGTTAACGATGATGGGATTATTGATCTTAATGATCAAATGGTGATAGGAAATTCCATGCCAGACTTTATTTTTGGCTGGAATAACCGATTAACATATGGAAACTTTGAACTTATGTTTCAGCTTCAAGGTAAATATGGAAATGATATATTTAATATTGCCAGAATTCCTCGAGAATCACCGTCTTCTGGCCTCAGTCGGGTTCTTCTGAATCGCTGGACACCCCAAAACCAAGATACGGATGTTCCTGCTGTTATAGATGAGCAGACGAGGGAAGACGCTAATTTGACGAGCACTATAAACCTTCGTGGAGATATTCGTAATACGACGGAAAGATGGATAGAGGATGGTTCTTATGCCCGATTAAAAACGGTTACTCTAGCTTTTAACTTTCCCAGATCGTTTACGGAAAGATTGGAACTAAACAACCTTAGAATCAATGTAGGTGGCACAAATTTAATTACAGTTACTGACTATAGTGGATATGACCCAGAAGTAAGTTCCTATCCTGGTAATGATGCAACATTGGGGACGGATACGGGGAGTTATCCGCAATCCAGAATATACTCCCTAGGCTTAAGTTTAACTTTTTAAAAATACCATTATGAAAATAATTTATAATAATTTAAAAATCCTCTTTCTATTGTTTGCTCTGAATGCCTTTGTAGTGTCCTGTGAACCATTGGATAAAGAGCCTCTTGCATTTGTTACACCCGATAATTTTTATAACACGCCAGGACAGATCGAAGCAGCCTTTGCTGCCTCTATGAACGAATTATGGAGATCCTGGGGTAGTTATGGTTATCCTTATAGTATTTTTCATACTGATCAATGGTCATTCGGGAATTTAGTCATACCAGCGAATCATGGTGCGAATTTGTGGGCTGCACATTATAAAGCAATACTAAATATTAATTCTGCCATAAGAGCCATGAATGAAGGTAATTTGGAAGGAGTTGCTCAGGAGGATATTGACAAATTAATGGGACAGGCTAAATTCCTTCGCGGATATAATTATTTTATGCTTGTGAGAATGTTTGGGGCCCTTCCATTGATGACTGAAGATATAGAAGATACTTTTGCTGATGTTGCTCGTTCCCCTCTTACAGAAGTGTACGAATTGATTACGAACGATTTACAAGAAGCTGCTGCCAAGCTTCCACCAACCTGGCCAAGTGATAAGCAGGGAAGGCCTACACGTGATGCTGCGAAGGGTTTGTTATCTAAAGTTTATTTGACTATGGCTACGCATCCCTTAAATGAACCAAGCAATTATCAAAAAGCCGCAGACATGGCCTGGGAGGTGATTCAGGCAGATAGTTATTCTTTGGTTCAAGATATTGATCAGGTTTTTAGTGTAGCTACGAAATATGGTCCAGAGATAATGTTTAGTTTTAACTCAAATTATGAAGACAAGTCTACTTCTCCACAGGTTTGGACAAGTCTTCGTGGCTGGGGCGATTTAGCGGCTGATCCTGTTTGGGCAGAGGAATTCCCCGAACAACCCAGGAAGTACGCCTGGTTAGAAACTGAATTAAATGGTGTGCCTTATACAGAGCTAGGTAGGCGGCCTGGAATCCAAAAATACTTATATGACACCGAGGAAGATTTCAATGCGGGCCGGTCAATTGTAAATATCCCAATCATCCGTTTTGCTGATGTTCTGTTGATTTACGCTGAAGCAGCTAATATGGCTAATGGAGGCCCAACACGGGAGACGATAGAGGCAATCAATAAAGTTATAGATCGCGCAAACGGGTATGTGGAGATTCCAGAGTATCCGAGGGCAACTATGGATATGTCTATGGAAGCCTTTGACTCAAAGGTTATTGAAGAGAGAAATTGGGAATTGGCTTTTGAATTTGATAGGTGGTTCGATTTGGTGAGAAAAAGAATTTTGGAAGAGGAAAGTCGTGAAGAAATAAGACAAAATTTTTCAGAAGCTGATTATTTATTTCCTATTCCAATAAATGATATTAGATTAAATCCTTCCCTAACTCAAAACCCCGGTTACTGAAATTAGTCTTATACCATAACAAATGCGTCCAGTCAATTAATAAAACAAGTTTATGATGAAAAGTTTAAAAAAGATTTTAATAATATTTTTCCTAATTGCTAATGGAGGTTATAGTATGTTTGGCCAGGAAAACTATACTGATTGGAAAATAAGTATCTTACCTTCTTCCGTTCGATTAGATCCTAGTACAAATTCGATAATAGATCCCTTGAACAGCGACCTATCCGAAGGAAAAGATGTCTTAACCAAAAACTGGATTTATGATGGCAAAAAGGTAACATTGAATGCAGCAAGAGGAGAGTATATCTCATTTCAACTCGTTTTAACGAAAGACGGTGACTCGATTTTAAGGGGTATTCAAGTTGAAATGTCACCTTTTAAAAATTCCGACTCTGAATTTGCCGTGGAACCGGAATTATTTCTCGAATGGGCAGTGGAAGTTAAAGCTCCAAGTACTGGATATCCCAAAGCTTCTTTGGGCAATAGGTGGTATCCAGACGCCTTAATTCCTTTTAAATATGTTCAGGAGGGTTCCTCACATCCCGAAACAGGAAGCTGGATTTATCCCTTACAACTTCCTGACTTTAATAACCGCATCGATAATCAGCGTTCAATGCTGGTTTGGGTAGATCAATATATTCCTTTTGATATCAAGGATGCTCCTCCTGGAATTTACAACAGTAGTATTTCTGTTACTATTGGAGATAAAACTAAAGAAATTCCTATTAGCCTTAATATTTGGAATTTTGCTCTTCCTAATGAAAATAACCTTAAAGCCAGCCTGCACCATGGAGGTTTCTTTAAAGGAATGGATGAAGAACAAGAATTGGAAGTTTATCAACTCTTCAAACGTAACCGTGTTTCTTTGATGGATCCTACTTATGAACCAGATCTTCAAATTTCTGAAAAGGGAGAGACTTTGATACAATGGAAAGAATTTGATGATCGTCTAAAAAAGTATTTCACCGGCGAGGCCTTCACAAGTAGTATGGGATATGATTATGGACCTGGATATGGAGAGCCGATTGAAACTTTTATATTGCCTTTTGATGTCTATGGCAAGCATGGATCTTCTGGATGGCCTGCTATTGGCAAACCTGAAGTCGAACGAAACTCAGAAAACAGGGATATCTATAAAAAGGTAATACAAGAGGTACGTAATCATTTCCAACCCATGATTAACCTAAAGAAAACAGATCTTTATGTATACCTCAATGGACTTGATGAGTCTTATTTTCCGGAAGCGTGGGATAGAATGGCGTATTATGGCGATTTATTCAAAAATGAATATCCCGAATCTAAGTTCAGGGTAGACGGGGGCTATAGCGAAGAAGCTATGAGAGTGATTGAAAATTCGATTGAAGCCTGGGCATCACACACGATTAATTATAACATTGACGAAGTTGAAAAATACCAAAAAATGGGCATTGAAGACTGGATATATGGTCCATTAATTTACGAAAGTAGTGTTAACAGCTGGGTAGGGAGTACAACTTTTATTGATTTACCATTAGTCAATGAACGGGCAATTAGCTGGAGTGTATGGAAGTATAATGCTTATTCATGGCTTAGCTGGGGGATAGGTGCCGGCTGGAAACATGCCTGGTACGATCCAGAAACCTGGAAAAGTGCCAATGACGGAGGGAACGCCCAATATCTTCACAAAAAGCTAAATGGCAACGGTCAAATAATCTATGCCCCCGGCATAGTTCCAAACGTAAACGGTGTTTGTCCCTCAATACGTCTGAAAGCAGAGCGGGATGGCGTAGAGGAGTATGAGTTTATGAGATTACTGACACAGCTTGATGGAAATTCTGATCGTGTTGATGAGGTTGTAAATAGTATCATTAATCAACCTTTTGGTGATAATGCGATTGGAGAACTTGATGTATGGAGTTATGATGCAGAGCAATGGGACCAAAAAAGGATTGAGTTGGGAAGATTGATTGATAAGGCGCAAATGAATGCTGAAAAATTGCACGGCAAAAATTAAAAAGGTTATATCTTTTATCTTGAAACAACCTACTATGAAAAGTAAATATTCTTTATACATAATCTTTCTCTCATTTGTTTTTTTATCTTCAAATGAGACATCAGGCCAGGCATCTATAACAGAAAAAATCCAAACCATCGAAACCTATCCATATTCTGATCCGAATCCGATTCCTTCTATCGCGATCAATAATAAGGTGTCCCTCTTCTATCCGTACTATATTTTTGACGGATATACAAATGAAAGTGTGAGCAAGGACTGGAAAGTGGTGGAACTGGAAAATCCTTTCATCAAAGTGTTGGTATTGCCTGAAGTGGGCGGAAAGGTCATGGGAGCCATAGAAAAATCAACGGGAAAGGAATTTGTCTATCTAAATCATGTCATGAAATTCCGGGCCATCGGCATTCGTGGTCCCTGGACCAGCGGAGGCATAGAGCATAACTTTGGTTTGGATCGGGGCCATGCACCCTGGGTGGCTGCTCCGGTCGATTATGTAATGAAAGAAAATGCCGACGGTAGTGTGAGTTGTATTGTAGGAGGGATTGATCTGGCTTCCCGTACCCAATGGCGGGTGAATATTCTTTTGCCCAAAGACAAAGCCTATTTTGAAACCAAAAGTATGTGGTACAATCCTACCCCCTTACATGATGCTTATTTATCCTGGGAAAATGCCGCTTTTAAGGGAACCAATGATTTACAGCTCTTTTTCCCTGGCACCTATCTTGTGGGGCACGATGGGTCTGCGCTTCCGTGGCCGATGGATAAGGAGGGAAGAGATTTGTCCTGGTATAAGAACAATGATTTTGGTGGCAATAAATCCTATCATGTGATGGGGACTTACACTAACTGGTTTGGCGGATACTGGCATGATGAAGACTTTGGCTTCGGACATTGGGCACCCTACAGTGATGCGCCAGGTAAAAAAATATGGATCTGGTCTTTGGCTAGGGATGGCGCTATCTGGGAAGATCTTTTAACCGATACTGACGGTCAATATATAGAAGCACAATCGGGCGTAAAATTTAATCAGGCAGGGAATAGGAGTGGTTTTCATAGTCCTTTTAACCAGCTTTCTTTAGGGCCTTTTTATTCAGAAACTAAAACGGAGTTCTGGTTTCCTGTAAAAGCATCAAATGGCATGGTTTATGCTTCTCCGTATGGCACTTTGAATGTGACAATTTCTAATGATAGTTTAACCATTGCCCTGAGCCCAATTGCGGCCATTGACGATAGTTTGAAAGTCACTGTGGATCATAAAATAGTCTATACGGAACCGCTTCGGCTCCAACCGATGCAGGTGTATCATCAGACTGTTGCAGTGCCCCAGGCTATAGATAAATCTATAAGGGTGACCGTTGGAAAAGATAAATTGGTGTATTCTTCTGCGAAAGAAAAAGTAATAGAAAGGCCTGTTGTTTCTGCTGAGGATCAGAATCCTGATTCCGCTGAACGGCTCTTCCGCTTAGGAGAAGATGTGAATGCCATGCGAAATTATGCTGAGGCTCAAGCTTATTACCAGGCATGTCTTAAAAAAGAACCTTCCCACAGCCGGGCATTGAACAGGATGGCGGAGTTGTTTTACCGGAAGGGCCAATACGAGGAAGGGTTAAAATATGCTAAAAAAGTCCTGGCCGAAAACACATACGACGGCGGAGCGAATTATATATATGGCGTTCTGCAACGAAAAATGGGCAATATGACAAAAGCGCAAGAGGCCTTAAGTATCGCTGCGAGGACGATGGAATATCGATCCGGAGCCTATGTGCTATTGGCAGGTATCCATTTGCAAAAGCAGGATTTTATCAACGCGAAAATTTACGCTCAAAAGGCGTTGGATTATAACAGAAACAATTTAATGGCCTATGAACTCCTGGGAACCAGCTACAGAAAACTTGAAAATTTCGTTCAGGCAGCAAAGACATTGGACGAGCTTCTGGAAATAGATCCGCTCAATCAATATGCAGGGTTCGAAAAATATCTTCTGCACCCAACCCCCGTAACCCTGAATGCATTTAAATCAGGCATCCGAAATGAACTGCCTCACGAAACTTATCTGGAGCTGGCTATGGGATATGTAAACCAGGGACTAAGCGATGAGGCTATCAAAGTGCTGGAACAAGCGCCTGCTTATCCTACCGTTTCTTACTGGTTGGCTTATCTGAATAAAGATGTTTCTCCAGAAAAAAGTAAAAACTATTTGCAACAGGCAGAGGATACGTCGCCTAAACTGGTATTTCCTTTCCGCCTGGAAACAATTCCGGTGCTTCAATGGGCACAAAAGCAATCTGCTTCATGGAAAACGTTGTATTACCTTGGCCTGATTTACTGGAGCAAATCAGATGTTGAAAAGGCAAAAGACTTATTTGAAAAATGTAAGAACAACCCCGAATTCGCTCCTTTTTATATGTCCAGAGGTATCTTATTTCAGGGAGACAGCACCAAAGATAATTATCTGGATTTTAAAAAAGCCAATCAGCTTAATCCAAAGGAATGGCGGACTTGGCATTATCTTTCGGACTATTACAAAGGAAAAGGAGATTTTCAGCAGGCCGTTACGAATGCGAAAAAGGCTTATGCGCTTTTTTCCGATAACCCAGTGATTGGACTATCCTACGCCAAAGCGCTGGTGAACGTAGAGGATTTTCAAAAAAGTGTGCAGGTGCTTCATAAAGTTCGGATTCTTCCGCAGGAAGGCGCACGGGAAGGCCATGACATTTATGAACTGGCCAATCTGGCCCTCGCCGTTAAAAATGTTAAGAAGAAAAAGTATAAGGAAGCCATTCAATATCTGAATGAATCAAAAAAATGGCCCGAAAATCTTGGATCCGGTAGACCCTCCGATCCTGACAACAGGCTTCAGGATTTTCTGGGGGTTTATTGCGAAACGCAAATGGGCCATCAAAAAGAAGCAGATCAGTATGAAAAAAATATTGCGGATTATTCCCTGGATTCTGAGCATTGGAGTAGCCAAAATGCTTTGAATAATTACCTGAGTATTCTGGTGCTGCAAAAAAGAGGAAAACAGGAGGAGACCGACAAACTAGTTTCAATATGGAAAACCAGTCAGGACTCTCTGAGCAACTGGAATATTGAGGCTGGCGCTGCCTCTCTTGAAACGCAATGGGTGTTGGCTAAGTACCGGAATAAAGATCAGGCAGCTGAAGAACTTGAAGAAAAGATAATTGCCAAAGGTAATTTAAAACAAAATATTTTTTTCGAAGTTATTGAGCTTGTTGATATGGCTGTTAACTGAAAATATGGAATGGCTGTACTTATTCAATACATGGTTCTCTGAAGATTGATTTTTTGTTTGACTGCTGAATACTTTCCCTTAAATGAGCAATAAAGCTGAAATAAAAATAATCACCACCGATCATGTCATCAAAACCAGATAAAGAAATAACACCTCTCTACAGCAAGGCGTACAGTTATGAAATGGGAGCTTTGAGCAGCAACAACGAGGTCAAAAAAGCTGTAAAAAGTGTAAATACACATCTTAATGGCAAAGGGTGCTGGGTATTTGATAGAGGAGCGGACAATACGATACTCAAGAATTTTTTTGTAAGTGAAACCGACCAATGTATTATACGCCTTAAAAGAAATACAAAGCTTTCCCATAAAGATCAAGATGTCAAGGTAAGCCAGCTAGCGCAAAGGGTTAAATTCGTAACCTCACAAAAAGTGACCAAAATCAAAAAAAACAAGCCTGTTATAAGGATCTATGATCTGGCTGCTGTCCGGGTCATGTATAGGGCAAAAGGCAAACAATACCCAATATGGTTGGTCATATCCAGGAACACTTCACATGGAGGTCTTTGTTACCTACTGGTCAAAAGCAATCTCACCACACCTATTGAAGTAGCTAAGTGGGCATTTAAGGGGTATGGACTTCGTTGGAAAATAGAAGAATATCACAGACACGTAAAACAAGAATATAAATTGGAGGACATGCAAATGAAGACCTTTATGGGCGTGCAATCCATATTGGCAGTCCTGACTGTTGCCATGTGTATGATCTATAAGAATATGAAGTCCCTGCATATAGAACTATTGCTCGATGCCGGATATAACTATCTGAACAAGCATACTCTTAGCGAGCTCACCAATTTTATATACTATAAGATAAGCAAAGTGGTGTCCAACCTATTGATGCCGGTACGAATGCGATGGAAAATTCAAAATACAGAACCAATAATGGAGAACGGACAACTTGACTTAATGTTCAATTAAAAAAACGGGGGATGGCTAATTTATTACAGGTGATAATAAGATGATATATTTCTTTACAAAAAACATCGGCTAATTTCACTGCTTCGAGACTTTCCGGACTATCTCCTGATCGTGCAAAAGAAATAAGCAGGGTAGGAATATCATATTGAAAGGATAATTCAGGATGCGTCACAATGTCTGTTGTGGCTATCGCCCTGGTAGTACAACCGGTATTTTTTTGAACTATTCCCTGAGCGGCCTCACCCACAAAGGCCGATGAACCAGCTCCCGATAAAATTATTTGAAGCTCTTGCCGTTGTAATAAAGGGAAAAGAAAACTCTCTATTTCCTTTTCTTTGCTTAAGAGTAATTTATATACTTCTTTCCAGAGCACTGGCTGACCGGTTATTTCATTTCCGGTATACTCATTATAGTTTTTTTTGAATGACATCAGATCTTTTATTTTAATTCAGGTTTACATAGAAAGGCTACAGGCAGTATAATAGTTCAACCGCATCTTAAAGGACAAAAACCTTTCGTCTCTACATTTATTCTACTCTCATTTTAAATCTTAAAATGATATTTAATCTG
Source organism: Gillisia sp. (assembly GCA_024635655.1). Lineage (GTDB taxonomy): Bacteria > Bacteroidota > Bacteroidia > Flavobacteriales > Flavobacteriaceae > Gillisia. The sequence goes on from JAGXIL010000012.1 coordinate 12,074, forward strand.
CAATTCTTAATTTCTAAAGTTTCCATTATTATTAATCACAACTACGATTTTGGACGAAAATGAACACCTGTCAAACCGATTTCATTATTCTTTTCTGATTATCGCATCATATTAATATACAGGCTCCACAAATAATTTATCGCGATAACAACCTGGTTTTAACCGGAAGCCTAATTTACAACATAAATGAAACCAGAGTGAAAAATAAAACAAATATAAACCCAAAAAAATTACTTTTTCAAAAAAAACGAAATAAAACGAAAATAAAAAATATTATGATTAATTTTTTTTTGACTTTACTTTTAAAATTAGATGAAAATTGTAAAATATCCTTTTATCCCGGCTATCGGCTGTAATTTAATGGTGTATCGGAAATAGCGACAGTATCTCTAAATAATACCAGATCAAGCTCATAGTAATTATTTTTCACGTTTATAAAGTAGCAATTGCAAATTCCAACCATAAAAAAACCTCTTTTCACAGGACGATACATAGGGTTTCCCGGTGGTATAAACGTCAGGTATCAGAAATGATCAATTCAGGTCCACTCTATTTGATTTTGCTCTGAAGTGCAGTATCGAACATTTCTTCGTACAAGTTCAATTGAATATCAAGAATATCAGCATGCGTCACCATGGGGTTTTCATCAATTTCATTTATGGTGCCGAGGCTGCATTCAAAGGTAAAGGCCATTGTTCCCGACTGATGATGCAAAGCACTATCCAAATTAAAACTTGACTTAGGAGGGAAATCTTTATCTTCAACCGAAGGTTCGGTAATCCAGTCATTAGGAGTAAAGACAAGACCTTCTTTCTCATAACGCTTGTTTACCTTGCGCATTAAATCCAGAATGTTCTTTTTCATAAACCATGGAACATAATTTGTCTGTAAAATTCTAGGAAAATTAGCATGAGAATGAAGCGATACCGTCAAATCCGGCGCTTCCGTCCTATCTATTTTTAAAATGGCCCGGTCTCCGCTGCCATAGGTGAGAAGAAATCGTCGTGCATCATATTGATTCCATCATCATTGAAATAAGCACCAAGTATTCCTATGTCACCTTTCATCGGGTGTACAGACTTCACCTATGGCCAGCCATATGAAGATCCATCTTTTCGTGTTCCCTGTTCATATTTCGTCATAATCTTAGTGGGAAGACCTACGAAACTATCGTACGGATTTCTTTTTCGCCCGTCTGGATTACAGCACGGAACAATAATTACTCTGCATTGATAATTTATTCTTCAAAGAAGTCCATTCCCGGCCACGATAGTCCTTACCCGTTTCTGCTATGTGAATTAAATTCAGCAACCCAACAATTCCTTCTATTTCCTGGCCATGAACCGATCCCAGAAAAAAAACGATCGGTTTGGTTCTACAATCTTTTTGGCGAAATTATCTGGATTTCTTGCTGCCACGGCAGAGTTGTAATTGGCCTGAGAGTCCAGGTTATTCTTTTCTCCATAAGTTACAGAATATCGTGCTCTACCCCCCGGGGAGATTACAATAGCCTTAACCTTTCCTTTTTTAACCTTATTCAGTTCTTCATCGACATCACCTAAACGGGATTTGAAAAAACCTCGAATATCGGTATTATTCCCTGGATCTCCAGCTTCAATTTCCACTTGAGAAAAAGTTACTCCTGACGAGAACACCAACATCAATAAGCAAATATAAAGAGCAAAATTCTTTTTTATTTTTCCGACAGACATAAATTTGTTACTGTTACCTGCAATTGTCATATCTAAAATATTATGAATTAATATCAAATAGTTTCCTCTCTACTGATGATCGGAAAGGACTCTTGTTATATAACTTCATTATCATCACTACCGATTGAAGTAAATTCAGGACCATCAAAAGGAACTCGTGCATCAATTTGGACTTTTACAACCCAATAATGACATCTTAATACCACAGTCTGCACCGAGAAAGATTGCTTGATTGGTTCTACTTTTAGTATTTCTTCGGCCCTTTCTCAATTTATCTTTTATGCCATCACGAAATTACTGCCCCAACATTGGGAAAAGCCTTTTAATTTCTTCATCAGTCGCCTGTTTACCATACTCACAAATTTCAAAGGCTTCCGCACTTATTACCTGGGCACTATGATCCTCCCCATACCATTTCTTCAGGTTTTCTGTAAACTCCTTTTTAACTGCAAATTTTCTACTGGAAGCTAACCACTCCAATCGCTTTTCGCTACATTCAGGAACTTCCTCTAAAACTGATTGTCCCTGTGTCCATGGAAGCCACTCAAAATACTGTGATTCATGAGCCGACATGGCATAAATCTTTTGTTCAAAAACATCATCAATATCCACTGTAACATCGGGGGAAAATGGTGCCGGCTTTTGAAAGTTGTCTTGCATATAAAGAAAAACAGGATTCTTTTTTAAAGGTGGTGTATTCGGAAAAATGTTAGGCACAATTACCATATATGCTGCATCCTGTACAAGAATACCCGTATAACGGTGGTCTGGATGGTAATCATTGGGTCGATGCGTGATTACAATATCTGCATCCCAATCTCTTATCTCTTTGATGACTTTTAAACGGTTCTCCAAATTTGGCAATAACTCCCCATCGTGATTATTAAGAACAGCATAGGCAACGCCAAAACGTTTACCGGCTTCTTTAGATTCAGCGATTCTTATTTTAGCTAGGGCTCCCCCTCCCATTGATTGATGTCCGGCGTCACCATTGGTAAGAGAAACAAATTTAACCTCATGACCCATTTGTGCAAATTTAATAGCCGTGCCTCCTGCCCCGCTATCGCAATCATCGGGATGAGCACCAAAAACAATGACCTTTATAGGTTTATCTTGTTCCTGGGCATTGCAAAGGCTTATACACACAACGGCAAGCAATAAAATAAAAGAATTTCTTCTCATAATGAATAAATAAAAAATTCAGGTATTTGGTTAATCAACTTATCGTATGGAGAATTAGAAATCCCGGAAAACTCCATTGTTCAAAAATGAATGTATTAAGTTAATCCTATGGTACGGTGCACTAGGACAACCATTTGCCCAAGTTTTTTGCAACAAAATCATCATCATTTAAATGTGGATATGCCGCATAAACCCTATGGATCTCTTCTTTTTGCCCAGGTGAAAGAACTTCTTTTTTATTCAAAGTCCATAAACCTTCCAAAAGCCCCTGCCGTCTCAGAACTTCATGAAGACCAGGGATACATCCTGCAAAATTATTTTCCGAATCGAAAAAAGCAGCGTTGCTATCGGTGATTTGATGGGCACGAATCAAAGCTTTTCGGGTATCGTTATCAAATTGACCGGTTTGAACCTCTTCCAGTAGTTTCACTGCGGAATTTGTCCAGACAGCCCAATGTCCAAGTAATCCTCCCACTATTTTTTTTCTGACAATCTCCCCATCTATTACTATCTTATATTCAGACAAAAGATCGATCAGAATATTATCATCGTTCCCGGTGTAAAGGGCAATTTCATCTGCCCTGCCCGATTCGGCTACACCACGTACAACATCAAAGGTCTGGTAGCGGTTAAAGGGTGCTATTTTAATAGCCAC
>JAGXIL010000063.1 GCA_024635655.1 Gillisia sp.
CATCAGTTTTCAGAGGGAATTCTTGAGCGGATACTCCAACTATCTTGAAGGCTCCTGGCAACCAATTGGCCGCAATGAAATGGGCGAACAGCGGCATTTTCTGCTGCAAGATTTCTTCCGGTCTAGAATTGGTGCTCAGCTCGTCCCAGCAGGTTAATGCAATGAGCAACCGCGGGGTATCAATGGGATCCTTCATGCCTGTGCCGCGTGCGTGCAGCAGTACTTGCAATAGCTCAATAAAGTGGTTTTGATCCGATGTGCCAGAGGATGGAGCCTTTGTTTCTTTTTGGTCTTTTACAGCATACCCTTTCTTGCTTAAGTCGAAGCGGTGTTCAATTTCAGACGGGCGGATAAAGAGAACCCACCGATCGTTCGTTTTCGCTCGATCAATCCACGTCTTGTCGTATTCCATCAGGGCCACGAGGTCGCGTACCTGCTCCCCGCCATAATCTTTGCAATGCAACACAAATTCCTGCCCTTCGTAAATAACCGGGATTTTAACCTCCAGGTTATCGGTAGAAGGAGTCGATTCCGTTTCTTCCCCATCAGCTAATCGATTGTAGGCATTTTTGATGCCATCGATATTTTTAGGTGCGGAAACCAGTTGCAACTTTCCTTTTTTATCAATCAGCCGACCATATAATTGGGCCAGAAAGGTGGTTTTCCCCGATCCAGGCGGTCCAATAATCAATATCTCATTATTTGTTGCCATAGCTGCCTCGGTATAAAAAGAAAAAATCATCTGTTTCAATATCTGCGGGTACAATGTGCATCGGCTGCGGGTTGGCTAGTTGGTCGAGCACTGTTTTGGTCACGCCAACATTATTGATGTGACAAAGTTGGTCGGAGTCGGATTTCGAATAATTACTGATTTCCAGTGATACGGCTCCGGGAAAATTCTCGGACAGGCTTCGCTTGATGGTCTCCACAATGTTTTCACGCATCTTCTCGGCTAAGTCGGCTTTAGACCATACGATTACCACCGGCCTGCTTCGCAGTCCGCTTTTCACCTGTTCGGCTAATTGAACAATGTCGCGCCCTGCCCTGCCCCTTTGCTTAATGATAGCCTCGCAATCTACAAACAACAGGAATGCATGGGCGTTGTCATAGATCCAGCGGGCATTCTCAGCAGCTGGGTCGTTCACATTGTCCGCCCATTTTGAAAATACCTCGCCAGATGAGTCAGCAAATAAAATGTCATGTAAAAAATTATTGTGGCGCAGCGCTAAGTGATACAGGCTATAAAAATCCTTGTCGGAAGGCGTGGCATCGGGATTTCGCACCGTGCCATCTTCCTGCACCCGCAACGTTTTGGCCTGCAACTCCCACCCGTTCAGAGTATAACTTCCGGCAAAATCCCAGTTTTCGATGCGCTTGCCGTTGAACAACAGCGAGTACAGCATGGCTAGATAGGTGGTTTTTCCCGCCCCAGACGATCCTACCAAACCGATAATTTTAGGTGTACCCCGGTGCGTCAGAAGGTCGAGCTGTTCGGGTCGTAACCATTCTCCCGTCCACGGAATGCACGTAGCCGCTGCCGAATTTTTGGCAGTTTTTGCAGGTGCTTCTGCGGCTCCTGAATTTCCAAAATACTGACATTGCTCATGCAGTGGGCCCGCTAGTTCAAGACAGAAATCGTTAGGTGCATAGCAGCCTTCTAGACTACATCTTCTCTTTGCCATGTCCTGTTTTATTTATCGGTTGCCAGTTTATGAGCTTGCAACCCATGAAACAACCACACCGCCAGATCGGATACTGTCAGCTTGGCTGTTTTGTCGACACCCGTTTCTGTAAAAAATTCGGTGGCTTCACCCGACTGCACAACATTGGCCCATGCACTAAGCAAGGGGTTGCGTGTGTCTCCTCCTGCGGCATATTCGTTCAAAACTGATCGAATGTCCTTGTGCAGGTTGCTGCTATCTGTTAACAAGTCGATGAGCAGGTGTTCTTCCTCTGCTTGTTCTCTATGCAAGTCTTTCAACGTTTCCCGAAGCAGGTAATCCACACTTTCCGGGTAGATAGCCTCCACCTGATCGGATAGGTCGAGTGCCATACAAACCGCCACGTTTAATTGGTCAAGACTACGGTAACTGGTGTTCAACAACCGGGAATACATCGATTGCTTCCACCAGAGGATCTCACTGCGCTTATTGTTGGCGGTGATGCTGCTAGCTAATGAGGTATTCAGGTTTTCGAAAAATGGTTGAAGTTGGGCGAAGTAGGTATCCAGGTTCTTTTGTACCGAGGTGGAGATGGTGGAAAGGGATTTGGTTTGGTCTGAAATTACCCGATTAATTTCCTCAGTAATACCTTCGGATAAATTGGGAACAACATAATCAGACCAGCTTTGATTTCCATTATATGGGTAAGCGGGATTTTTACCGCCCCAACCAGTATACATGATTGCATCATTAATAGATTTACGCAATTTTTCTTCGTTAACTTGGGCAACTTTTACTTCCGAAATGGGAAAGTCTGCACCCCTAAATTTAGTTGCCTTATGTTTAAGGCTGATTTCCCATGCCGCCTGTCCACTTTCCTCCGTTATGTCGGCCAGCTCCTGCAAAAGCTGGCTAATCACATTTTCCTCCGAATCAAGCTGATAATACCTAATGACATCCCGGGCTGTTAGCCAAATCAGCGCTGATGTAGCCGCATCACCTTTCGACAGTTGACTCAACGATTCGAGGATCACTGCTCGAACGTAGGTTGTGGATCTATCCTTAGTTGCAGTTACGCTGTTCTTAAATGCAGGCCATTTTTTGATGATGATCTTTTCCACTTGCTGCACCACTGGATCGTTGTCTTTCACCTTCGGGTCAAGTGCCACAAGCGTAAACGGTATTATATCTATCTTTACCTTCCTTCTCGTTAGGTAGTTATTGACTTCCTTTACGGCCTTTTTCAGGCTTTCAATATTTTCTTTAACATCAGTTTTGATGTGCTGTTCGTTAAGATAAGCTTGCAGTATTGATTCAGTCATTCAATTTTATTTCACGCAGTCCTTCAATGAATAGACTACTATAGTTTCTTATGTTTCTTTAACATATTTTCAATTATTTATGTCTCTTTTGTCAGGATACCTAACTTTCAATCGGCCTATTTTTAATGATTTTTCTTCTAAATGTGTCACCGGGTATATTTAAATGTAACGGTAAAATTTATGTATAAAACTCAATTTTCCTTCACATTCCCATTTCCTACAATAGGGATCCTAAAGGATGGAAATATAGAAAAATTATTGAGATAATTTTAACAGAACTAAGCTAAAGTATTTTCATTCTATTATGAAGGAGGGGGAATAGCAAGAGGATAACACGCAGAGCGATGTTAAATGTTTATTTCCCCTTGATTTTCAGTTAGTTACAGAAATATATCTATAATAGTTTACAGTAATTTTAGTAAAATCGAGTGAGAACCCCAGTAAACAGGCTTATTTTTTAGTAAAAATTACTGTAAATGAGAATTCCGGCCTCGCAAAATAGTATTAGTTCTGGTAGATTTGGGGCTTGCAGCACTTCGCTCCGCTTCGTTCGCCTTTGATGTTTGGAAAGTATCGAATAACTGAACATTATTCTTTCACCTGGTTCTGCTTTTGCATCATTTCCATTCTTTCCCGTAAAGCGGCCATATCATCACTGACTTTTCTGTCCAGGATCTTTGCGTAGTGCTGGGTGGTTTGTAAATTTTTATGTCCCAGCATTTTACTTACGCTTTCAATAGGGACACCATTTGACAGAGTTACAGTAGTGGCAAATGTGTGTCGGGCAAGGTGAAAGGTGAGGTTTTTTTGGATTCCGCACACATCTGCTATTTCTTTTAAATAGGCATTCATTTTTTGGTTGCTTAATACCGGAAGGATCCTTTTGTTGCTGACATCTGAATGGGAACTGTATTTTTCCAAAATGGCCTCTGCAGTGGGGAGTATTGGTATGCTACTTTTTATTTTGGTTTTGGTCCTGTTTGTTTTGATCCATCGATTTCCATCTATCCCTATCACTATATCATTTTCTGAGAGTTTCTTTACATCAGCATAAGCCAAACCGGTATAGCAACAGAAGATGAAGATGTCCTTGACCAGATCAAGCCTGTCATTGTTAATTTCCTTTTCCAACATCACCTGGATCTCTTCCTGGGTTAGAAATTCCCTATCAACAATTTTCAAAGTTCCTTTCCAGCTTAAAAAAGGATCTCTCTTGATCCATTCGTTTGCAAAAGCAATCCTGATGATCTTCTTAAAATTGGTAATATATTTTATAGCGGAATTGTGGCCACATTTCCTTTCGGTTTTAAGGTAGTACTCGAATCCCGAAATGAATTTATGATCAACATCTTTTACAGGAAGGTCATGAGATTTAAATTCCTTCTTGATGTAATTCTCTACATGCATTTTTGCCGTACGGTAACGTTCTGCAGTACCTGCAGCAAAATCTTGACCTATAAGCCTATTGACCTTATCATTATGTTCCTGGAATATTTCGAGCAACATCTTATGTTTTTCCTTTTTGCCGGAATAAATGTTGATTATTTGTTTAGCGGTAAATGGTTCATTTTGATCAAGTAACTTTTGATAACATTTATAAATTTCGTTTTCAATCTTGTTCAAATACCGGTTGATCAGGTGAGCCTCCTTTGTGTTTCCACTTGCTTTTCCAGCACTCGAATTCCATAAGGCAACCGGAACTTTCCTGTTTGCTGATATTTCTGCTCTTTTTCCATTTACAGTGACCCTAAGATAAATTGGAACTTTATTATTGTGCATCCGTGTATTTCTAACAAAGAAAAGTAAAGAGAAATTGGCGTCCATGATTTTTTCGCTTTTGGTTGAACCTGTCATCCAATGTACGAATAATCTAAATATGTAAAGTCAACAATATAAAGGGTTTAAGTATTTTTTGGAAAGAAAATTCCTACTTTGGTGTCCATGATTTTTAAATATTCATGTACACCGAATTGTACACCGAATAGGATGATAAAAAATGATATTATTTGATATCAATAAAAATGAAAAAGCCCCAAACGCTAATGGTTTCGGGCTTTTTGTGTTAAGATGGTATGGAACCAGCGGAGAAAGAGGGATTCGAACCCCCGGAGGTGTGACCCTCAACAGTTTTCAAGACTGCCGCATTCGACCGCTCTGCCATTTCTCCTTAGCGGATGCAAATATAGAAAGCTTTTTCCTTTTCAGAAGAATTTTTTCAGGTTTTTTTAATTTTTATTTTCCGGGTTATCAACTTTAATGATGGAGCTTAAATTTTGCTTAATTTCCTCTTAATTCCTTTTGCCCATAACAACATATAACAGCCTGTTTCGGGAAAATTAATTAAATTGAACCCTCAATATGCATTTCAATGCCGGAAATGTGCATAAAAATCCACTTATATATTCATGATGCAAATCATTCTGTTTAGCCTTGGAGTCCTTATCTACATCGCTGTTGTGCTGGATCTACTGCAAACCACACTATCCCTGCAGGGAGGAGGGTGGTTAACGACCTGGTTATCTTACTGGTTTTGGAGTATTTCATTAAAATTATCCGGAAAAGACGGTACCTCGCCGGTGCTAGGACATACCGGATTTTTCCTGTTGGTGTTTATAGTTTTTGTTTGGGTTTTCCTGTTATGGTTTAGTTTCTTTTTAATGTTGTCTTCCACCTGGGATTCTGTAATTCATTCCAGTACCGGCTTTGCAGCCGGGTTGTGGGACAAGGTTTATTATTCAGGATTTACATTATCTACCTTAGGAGTGGGGGATTACACAGCTTCAACAAGTTTCTGGCGCATTCTCACCACTATTTTTTCCTTCTCAGGCCTTATCCTGCTTACAATGTCTGTCACATATCTTATTCCTGCACTTTCTGCGGTTATGGAACAGCGAAAGATTGGGGTCAATATTAGCAGATTTGGAAATGATGCCCAGGATATGGTTCTTAACAGCTGGGACGGAGAGGACTTTAGCAGGCTTTTTTCTGAAGCTTCCACTCTTGCCGATTCCCTGGTAATGCATAGTCAGCAACACAGGTCTTATCCGGTGATCCAATATTTTCACAACACCGAAAAACAATATGCTACTATTCTCCAGATGGCAAGATTATATGAAGCACTTAATATTCTTAAGAACTTTGTAAGAAAAGAAATAAGGCCTACAGATTATGAGCTGTCTATCTTGCTGTTAGCTTATGAAAATTACCTCCAGGTCATTTTTGATGTTTCCAAAATTAATGTCAATAAAGATATAAATCCCGAAATAAAACTTGATAAACTCATTAAAAGCGGACTGGTTTCTTCAACAGTGGAGGTAAAGGAGTTTGACGACCGGGTAGATTTTACGCGGCGCGTGCTATATACTCTTGTAAACAGGGATGGGTGGAACTGGAATGATGTATATCATCAGGATTAATTCCATTGAATAAATTGTCATTTCCAATTTAACCTGAGCGGGATTAGAAAGTAATAAATTTTTATCTCCGGAAGTTTTAATGCCAATGGAAGCCTACGCCAGGATGATTTATTTGCTTTATTATCCTTACTTTTATCCGTTTTATAATTTAGTCCCACCCCGGGTAAACATAAAAACCGATTACTGTGCAGTTTACAAATTTCCAGGAAAAAAAAATCAATTCTACCATCATCAGTAACATTCGAAAGTTTTCCTTTGGGTTGACCTTTTTGGCGGTATGTACTATAGTTTTCGATGTTGGTTTTTCTCATGACAGCGATACTGAATATTATATACTCCTGTTTTACTCTGCCGTCCTTTTTATAGGTTCTGTATTGATCCTTACCAGGTATTTTCTAGTCCATGAAAAATTTCCCGCACAGGTGCGCATTTTTGACGGCCTGATCTTCCTGCTGTATTTTTTACTTCTACTAGCACGCATTGATGGTGTAAGGGAGACAATGCCTTTTATGGATATCTTCAATAGAATGGGCTGGCTTTACCTGGCGATCTTTATTTATTTCATCAGGGAATTTGCTATTATTCGCCTTAATTTCAAAAGAGAATATTTAAATCCGGCACAACTTTTTATTGGCAGCTTTTTACTGCTCATTCTCATGGGTACGTTGCTGTTAATGCTTCCCACGGCCACTTATACAGAAATTTCACTTCTGGATGCCCTGTTTACATCGACCAGTGCAGTATGTGTAACGGGTTTAATTGTGGTAGACACCGGGACATTTTTTACGCCTTTTGGCCAAACCCTAATTATGATCCTTATTCAGCTAGGTGGGCTGGGGATCATGACCTTCGCGAGTTACTTCAGTTATTTTTTCCGCGGCAAGAGTTCCTATGAAAGTCAGCTTTTAATGAAAGATATAACCAATGCTGAAAAAATAGGGGAGGTGTTCTCAGTTCTGAAAAAAATTATTATACTTACTTTTTTGATCGAATTGGTGGGAGCCATTTTTGTTTTCTTTACCCTGGATCCGTCTTTATTTGATGATACTTCAGATGAGATCTTCTTCTCTTTCTTTCATGCTGTTTCGGGATTTTGTAATGCCGGATTCTCTACCCTGGAGCAAGGTTTATACGAGCCGGAATTCAGCTTCAATTATCCTTTACAATTAATCCTTGCTGCCCTGTTCATATTTGGGGGTATTGGTTTCCCTATTCTGCTAAACCTCTACAAGTTCCTTATATATTTTGTCAGGAACAGGATTGGGCAGCTTAAAAGAAATTATACCTATGTGCATAATCCCTGGGTGGTGAATATTAATTCCCGCATAGTCCTTACCACCACTATTCTTTTACTAATTTTTGGTACGGTTTTGTTCTACTTTGCTGAATATAACAATACCCTTGCCCCACATTCAGGTTTTGGAAAAGTTGTGACTGCATTTTTTAGTGCGGCCACTCCCAGAACGGCCGGTTTTAATTCTATAGATACCTCTGCACTTCACTTTTCGACTGTAATGCTCGTCATTCTGTTGATGTGGATTGGAGCTTCTCCGGCCTCTACGGGTGGGGGGATCAAAACCAGCACTTTTGCACTTGCTACATTGAATTTTTTCAGCCTGGCCCGGGGAAAGGATAGGATAGAAGTATACAGAAGGGAAGTAGCCGATATTTCAATTCGGCGTGCTTTTGCAATTATGTCACTCTCTTTAGTAGTAATTGGAGCTTCAGTGGCCGGAATGGCCTACTTTGACAATGAAAAGGATTTAATGGATATTGCCTTTGAGGCATTTTCAGCTTATAGTACGGTAGGGCTGTCCCTGGGAATAACTGCAGCACTTTCAGCTCCCTCAAAAATGATCATAATTGCTACTATGTTTATTGGAAGGGTGAGTATGCTTACCATTCTAATTGCCTTGCTGCGTAAGGTGAAACATCTAAATTATAAGTATCCAACGGAAGAAATATTAATGAATTAAAGAATTAAATTATGAAGTATATTATCATTGGTCTTGGAAATTTTGGGGCTTCTTTAGCTGAAAAACTTACAGGAGTGGGCAATGAAGTGATTGGAGTAGACGTAAATATGAGTAAGGTAGAGGTGATGAAGGAAAGGATCACTCACGCTATAAAACTTGATTCTACAGATGTTTCGGCGGTCTCAAAATTACCCCTTCAGGATACAGATATTGTTATAGTTGCAATAGGAGAAGATATGGGGGCCAATATTATGGCTACCGCGCTAATGAAACAAATGCATGTGAAAAGGCTCATAAGCCGGGCAATATCTCCTCTACAGCAAATGGTCCTTGAAGCCATGGGGGTTAATGAGATCATTCACCCGGAAGAAGAAACCGCCGAAAGATGGTCAAAGAAGCTAAATTTGCACGGAGTGGTAGATTCCTTTGATATCACAAAATATTTTAGTGTGGTAGAAACTGAAATTCCGGCCAAGTTTGATGGGAAAACCCTGGATGAATTAATGCTTAAAAAATATTATAATGTGATGGTACTTACCACCATAACTATATCTCATAATAAAAATGAAATTGGCGGACTTAGAAAGGTTTCCGATGTGCAGGAGATTGCATCCGGTAATACGGTTCTTCACCAGGGAGATCTTATGGTGCTGTATGGAAATACAAGGGATATTAAAAAGATGATCAAAGATATTTCTTAATCTTGATTTAAGCCCTGATCATCTAAAATAAGTTCCAATGTTACCAGCGTTATATAATTAGTTCCATAGTGGGCACCACAAAATATTTCATGCGCTAATCACCAAACGTCAACTAATTTTTTCTTCGGAAGGCATGAATTAGAATAGCCTAAATTTCTTAAAACTGTAAAGTGAACATAAAGCCTATTTTTTAGTGTTGACCAGGTTTATTTCATCTGGATTCTTAGCGCTACTGAGGCCTTTGCTCTTAGATGTTTCGAATTGTTTTCGGCTGATATATTTTAAATAAAAGTATCCTAAAAGCCCTGCTATTACGGAAGCCGTTATAATACCTGTTTTGGCCTGAACCATATAATTTTCATCTATAAAAGCCAATTCTGTAATGAATAGGGACATGGTAAATCCAATAGCTGCAAGGATCCCAACCCCCGAAATATGATGCCAGTTCACTCCTTTAGGAAGTTTACTAATTCTTAAGAATACTACGAGCCGTACGAAAATAACCACTCCCAGAAATTTTCCAACAATGAGGCCCAGGATAATTCCAAGAGCCACCGGGTTTTGAAAAAATTGAAGAGAATCTGAAGTAAGGGTGACTCCGGCATTGGCAAATGCAAAAACCGGCAGGACCACAAAACTCACAAAGGGATGAAGTGCGTGCTCCAGGCGCTGTAGGGGAGGGGTGGCATCTTCTGCCAAAGATGCGAATTTCTCAATGGTAAGGGATACTTCCTGTTCCGTTTCATTTTCTCCTTTCTTCGTTTGAAATCGTGCTCTTTTAATTTCATTGGTAAGCCATCTTGCCTTTCTTAAAAATAACGGGGTATCAATTTTCTTGCTTGTGGGAATGGCAAAAGCCGCAAGTACGGCAGCTATGGTAGCGTGCACTCCGGAAAGCAGGATGGCAAGCCACAGGCCACCAATCCCCATAATTGCATAAAATAGTGTATTTCTTATACCTATGTAGTTTGCGCTTAGCAGAATAAAAAGGAAAAATGCTCCCATGGCAAGACTTTCCGTAGAAATTTCAGAGGTGTAAAAGAAGGCGATCACCAGTACTGCCCCAAGATCATCTACAATTGCTAAAGCAGTTAAAAACACTTTGAGTGTTAAAGGTACTTTGTCTCCCAGCAGGTAAAGAATACCCAGGGCAAAGGCAATATCTGTAGCCATTGGGATACCCCAGCCGGTCACTGCAGGGGTTCCGGCGGTGAAAAAGTAATAAATAAGTGCCGGAAAAACCATTCCCCCTATGGCCGCAGCAACCGGCAGGACTGCCCCGCGTAATTTGGATAATTGCCCGTGAATGATCTCCCGTTTGAGTTCCAGGCCAACAAGGAAGAAGAACATGGACATTAAGCCATCATTTATCCAGTGTAAAAGATTCTTTTTTATCAAAAAATCGTTGAAACCAATATGTATATATTGTTTCCAAAAATTGTGGTATCCCTCTGCCAAAGGAGAATTTGCGACGATCATAGCCAGGGTAGCCGAAAAAATAAGAAGTAAACCCACCGATGTTTGCCTCTCTATAAAATTTTTAACGGGGAGTAACAGATAGATGTCCAGGCCAGATTTTTTCATATCAGCTTTTTGAAAAGAATTTCAGCTTCTATTAAAGGTATAGAAAGTCCGGTAAATCTATCTTATTAACAGGGGAGAAAAAATGACATAGATCAGTTATATAACCTAAATTCCAAATTCCAAACCTGCCGGCCAGCCGGCAGGTTTGGAAACCGAAAACCGAAAACCGAAAACCGAAAACCGAAAACCGAAAACCGAAAACCGAAAACCGAAAACCGAAAACCGAAAACCGAAAACCGAAAACCGAAAACCGAAAACCGAAAACCGA
>JAGXIL010000064.1 GCA_024635655.1 Gillisia sp.
CCTTTAGGTTCTGCCGATAAATCGTTGAGCCTGGAAGGGCTGGAAGCGAGCAACATCAAAGTAGCGGTGGTTGTTTTTGCAACTTCTGTAACTAATTGGTGATTAATAGTTTCGAGGTTATCATTCCATTGATGATAGCGTGGATTGCCCAACACGGGATAGGAACCGATCCCACCTACGATATCCCCATAAGCCTCATAATAGGCATGCGCATCTGTATTCTTGTAGTATAAGGCATCATAGGTGATCATATCGGTAAAGATGGATGCCGCAGCGTGCTGAATATCCCGAATTCCCTCATTGGAATACCTGATGGTATTATCCAACCGGCTATCATTGGCCCAGCCTACCATATCGTTATTCAATGCCCCTACGATCTTTATATCCTTTTCAATTGCCTGACGAACAAATTCCCGACTTCCCAGCAGGCCGGCTTCTTCTCCTGTAAATGCCAGGAACATAATGGTGCACGGCATGGGATTCTTAGCCATGATTCGGGCTGCTTCGAGCAGGGCAGCGGTTCCGGAGGTGTTATCATCAGCTCCCGGGCCATTTTCAACCGAATCATAATGACTGCTCACCACATACACTAACTCCGGATTTGTTGTTCCTTTTAAGGTGGCTATCACATTTGCTGTCTTTCCACCATATACTTCCCTTTTTGGAGTGAACCATTGTAATTCCGGTTCGTATCCAAATGACTCAAACTTATCATAAATATACTGGCTCGCCATATCGTTTCCGGGTTGGGAAATAAACTTTGATCCGAATTTGAACAGATCACTCTCGTAGCCAAAAACACGATGTACAGAAGCATTGCCCACTACTTTTTCCACGTCAGACTTAATGTTGGCGTAAAGCCTTTCTCCTTTTTCCCTTAGGTGCTTTTCACTTTGAATGTTCGATTCGATTCTGTCAAGTAATGTTTCCCGGGTGATCTTTTTGTTCAGGTCCAGCAAATAGATTCCCCGTTCCGGGGAGATTGTGTTTCCGTCTCTTTCAGCTACAATTAGAATTTTACTTCCGGAAGGGTCAATTTCCCACTGGTATTCCGGAGCGAAAGTTCGTACTGTGTTATTATGGAATAATTTGGTGACTTCTCCTGTTCCGGGATCGTACATAAATGATCTTCTATGCCTTCCTTCTCCTTTTGCAGCTATAATTCGCTCCTCATCAAGAAATTGGGGAAATCTGTCGTGCTGGATTTCCTGGGATACCCTGGTGATATTTCCCTCCAGATCTGATACGTAAACCTCGTAATCATTTTGTTCCATCATACTAAAGGTTACTTTGGTGCCTGATGGCGAAAGGGCTGCATCATTAAGCCGATTTTTAGTATTGATGATCTCATATTTTTTAGTGGGATTGGAAATTTCTACTACACTAAGTGTATTTTCCCCGTCTTTCTGAGACTGGATGAGAATGTTTTTATCGCTGTGATCCTGCAATGAACCTTCTAAATCAACAACTTGCTTCGTCTCAACATTATAAATACCAACACCATTATTTTCCTGCCCATTACCAAAGAACAGGTAATTCCCACTCATTGCTAAAGTGGAGTTCTTGCTCTTTGTATCGTAAATTTCAGACAACTTATCACTGTCGAATTCATATTGGTAAACAGAAGCATGCAGGTTCCCAGGTTTTGAGCCAAGAATATAAAATGAACGATTGTCATTAGAAACAACAAATTGGTCTGCGATGACCCCTTGAAGTTTTAGTTTTTTGGGTGGCTGGTTGCCCTTTGTACTGTAGAAAGAAGTGTTTTTATCTACTACTGAATTGTAAACATTTATAAGCTTGTTGTATTCCTCCCGGGTGGACACGGTTTTCATCCCTTCGGCTCTGGCTTGCTCTGCCTGCAGCACCTCTTCATTTCTATCGGTCTTTTTGAAAATTTTGAGATCACCTGCCAATTCCAGGGATTCTCCCTCAATGCTAAATACTTCCTGATTAGTGGCTATTTCAATGATTTTTGAGATCGTCACCATATCCCTTTTCTGGGTAAAGATCACAAACTTTCCATCCTTAGAGAATTTTACATCATTGCCGTCTTCCGCTATTTCCGTTACCTGGAAAAGTTCTCCGGTTTGAAGAGCGATCGGTTCAAAATATTCTTCTGCCTCTTTTCCCTTCAGAATATTTTCAAATGATGTAAGCGCCTCCTGGTAGTTGCCTTCATTCCAGTCGTTGACAGCATCATCAAAGATTTCCTGAGATGATTGGGCATAGATTCCATTTGTTACGGAAAGGGCGAGGAGTACAAGTATAATTCGCATTTATGAATTTTTTAGGTGTATTACAAATATATAGATTATAGCACGATAAGATTAAACATAGCTATATTTTGAAATTGCTCCGCTGCGCAAAATCTCACGACTTTGAGCTTCCTCAAGTGTGAAAAGGAATATGACCGCAATGAATTGATAGAATTGGTGAAAAACGCATTTTCAGTTCCGCTGCGCAAAGTCTCACGACTTTGAGCTTCCTCAAGTGTGAAAAGGAATTCAACCTCTCCGCTGCGCAAAGTCTCACAACTTTGAGCTTCCTCACTTGGTCTCCAATAACTTTTGTGCTGCTAAAAGAGGCTTCCAATAATTTTTCCCAGCCTTATATATCCACGGAAGCCTCTGGATGTTTCATTTCCAAAATTTTCTCAGTTGGTGTAAAGTAAAATGAGGCTCCGACAACCAAAAAAATCGTAAGTCTGATAAGGAATTTAGAGTAAAATGTACTTTTTGTCTTTACAGCCTTGACTGTAACAACCAGCATAGGGATCATCAGGCTGATCAAACTTATTAGTAATCCTTGATCTGCAAAAGGCCAGCGCATGAATTTAAACAAGGAATAGGTACAAATCATTGACAAAACGAATCCCGTGAATATCGTACCTATAATTCTTATAGTTCCGATACCCTTATATGAATCGCCTTTGGGTATGTCTCTTAATCTTATATTGTTAAGTAAAGCGAAACTTAAAACAAAATAGATCATCGTTAGCATCACACCTAAAAAGACAATTGCGGTATTCAAAACCGGATAATGAAATAATAAGCTGATCATCATTAGAGTAATTATAAGTACTCCAATTACTTTTTCAGTTTTTCCCATAGTTTTATTTAGTATGAATGACAAGATTTAGGGTGAAAACCTTGCGAGCCGGCGGGCTTTCCCGACACTTCGGGATTCCGCAGGAGACAAAGTAAGGAACAGCCCACTTCTAAAAGGTCAAAAGATTTGTCCATTTTAATAGAAACATGATAAAAAAGGTAACTCCTGTACCAACGAATATTACGCCTTGCCAGTAAAAGATTCTCGACCCCCAATGGTTCCAAATCTTTTTACCATATTCCTTTTTAAAATGCCCTTTGGTAAACTTCCAAAAAAGAAAAATGCTTATTAAAAATACTGATATTGCTATTATCCAAATTATTTCCATTTGTTGATCAATTAGTTGTTTGTTGTTTAAATACGCTCAAATTCATGGTTAACAAGGGTAGCGGATGTCGAAACGCAGATTTGTTAACTTGATCATATTCTTAAACTATTTCTAAAACTACACTTTTTTGGCTGAACCTGTTATATGCCCTGATCCGATGTTGTGCAAAGTTTTATAAACTATCCAGATCATAATCCGGAACCGAAATATTTTTGACAAAAATTAACGCATCACAGATCTCAGAGTACTTTTTACTTACCATAGCTTTATATTTCTGTCTTGGACTATATCCCGTTGAACCTAACATGAGTTGTCTCTTTGCAACACTAAAAAAATCATTTACCTCGCTGTCCATCGCATTATCCATATCTATAAAATAAATATCCTGATTGGCCTTTATAAGGGTTTTGGCGTAGGTTTTTCGAAAGGGTTTGTCAATTTCGTATACCTTCCAGTAATTAGGTTTGTTCTTCCTGGTAACATAACCTCTTAGATTGCCTTTTCCAAAATCAAAATAAACACTGTAGTAATTATCCTTATAATATTCTTTTAAATGGCCTCCCACGCTAATCCATCCGCTTCCGGCCGGGGAAATTTCCACATTATTGATATGCTCGTTGTGAGCCCAAATAAATGCCTTTCCATTTTTGGCTTTGTTACTGACTATCCATTTCACATTTTCAAACATTTTCCAATCCCGCACCTCACTTCTGGAATGTTGCACATAATATGTATACTTTTTCAGGTAACTAAGAGCTCTTACTACTGCAAAGTATTCTTCATCCTCAATTTTATTTGAATTTTTCTGAGAATTTAAAATGATCTGCTCAATTTTCTCAAGCTGAGGGATCTGGATGTCTGCCCAATCTGTCGGCCTGGTATAATCAATTTTTTTACTTGTACAGCTATCTACAACTGAAAGGAGTTCATCACTTACAGGTATATCGTGTTCTTTTACAAAATCCCGTATTTCCTGGTCAATATCACTCACAACCTGAATATCCATACCATAGAACCGAATTTGATCGTCTGTAGATTTTCCGAGATTATAATTTCTCATCCATGCCAAAAGGTTTACTACTTCTTTGTTATACCACGGCCTTAAGCTGAAATTTTTTGCTATAGTTTTTATGTCTCCCTTACCACCGCTTATCCATTCATTAATACCGGATTCGGCAGGATAAGATTCTTCCATGATAAAGACTTTTACATCCTGGTGTTCTACTAAATATTTGAAATACTTCGCTTTTATATCAAAGAATTCTTTACCATCGTGGGTAGCTTCTCCAAAACCGAAAATACTGGCATATTTAAATTTTTCCGGAATGTTTTCGTGAAAGATCTTAAGTTCGGAATCGGGATTGGCATCTTCAATTGCTATGAGATTGTTGTTGATCCATTTGACAGTTTCATCTTCCTGGGCACTAATATGTAGTGTAGATAAGCATAGCATTAGGATGAGGAAGTTTTTCATTTATATTTGATTTACTATTAAAATTATTTTCTTTCCTCTTTTTTCCTGGTCAGGACAAAATATATAACATAAAACCAGCTGAAAACTCCGTGTATTATTGCCAGCAAAACCGATTTGTTCCTTTCCCAGGAAGTTATTCCGGCAATTACGCTTCCCAGTCCTATTCCATTAGTTATCACGCTCCTTTTGGTTTCTGAGTCAACATAGTCCTGACTGTAGCCTTCGTAAACTATAAATAAAGCTAAAAACATTGTAAGGTAAATTTTCTTCATATTTCTATTTGTGGTATTTAAACCAACGTCGCGTATGAAACAGCGTTCCCATTGGTGAATGGTTAAAGCATTTTTTTTAAATTTATTATCTGCTGGATTATAGCGTTTCTATTTTTAATGCACTATATTTTTTAAGCTGATAAATTGAAAAAAGTCCGAGTACAGATTCCGCTACAATTCCTAAAATATAACCTCCTGTAGGCATTCCATCGGTAATCATACTCAATGCCCGTCCGGTTGCAAGGGTTAACATAAACAAAATATTCAGTTGAGTAGCAATTATCCAATACCGGGTTTTCCACATTCCTAAAACCCATACGAGTAATATTCCAAGGTACAGACACATAACAGCTTTTAACAAATTGGAAAGGTCAGTTGTGTTAACCTGAATGTCTAAATGTTCCTTCAGAATGGAAGGGGAACCGTAAATTATTGCTGTTGGTAATACAATTGATACAGATATGATGAGATGTAAGTTCTTATAAATCCAATATTTTTTATTCGTCATATTCTTTATCCGAAAGTCCGATCACATTTTGATAAATTTCAATTTTTCTGTTTTCCGTTTGCAGGTAATATTTATTTAGTTGGCAACTGACCTTATTTCGTCCATCCTATGATCCGGGTTTTATAATTTTCATATTTGAATCTATAATTTAAGTAATAGAAGCATGTCCAGCCTACATATGTTATTATGGGAATAAGAGCAATGATGACCTGAGCATTACCTACATCTCCAACCTGCGTCAGTAATGGAAATAGAAAAATTATCATGAATAGAATAAAAATGGTTAAGATATAGCCTAGTACTTTTTCGAAGTTCAATCCAAATATACCTGTCAATACATTATAACCTTTAATTTCTGCAGAAATTTCTATTTTATTGTTAGAAAAATTCACATTAAAAATAAGAGGTTCAACAGTTTTTATAGTAATAATATTTTCCTTTTCGGAAAAAGCTTCATTGTATTTATTTAGATTTTCAATGAGCTGTAATTTTTTCTCCATATACTGTTTTATTATTATTCAAAATGTGGGGTTTGTTAACAACAAAATTAGAACAGTGCCATTCGATTAATCCGCAAATAAATATCCGGATACTATTAAAATTTTTTTATGTTCTTACTCTTGATTCAATGTAGGGAAGTATCAAAAGCCGGACAGAACATCCGGAGGCTAATATAGAAAATAAATAATTTAACCTGGGCTGTAGAAGATCCTCTTTATATTTCCACCCGAATTTTTCAAGATATGATCACCCTGTTCTTAAATTTTTACATAATCATTTCATTTCTGCAAGACTTTCTGTTTTAGATTTTGTTTAACAGGAACAATATTTGGAAAGCCTTTTTCTTTTGTAACTTTTTAGGAAACATTCTCAAAAAAATGACAAAAGGCCAAAAGATTCTCCTGGTTTTCACATTGTTGGTAGTAGGTTTCTATTATCTTTTTTCCGGAATAGTTGAGGCAAGAGGAATATTGGCTCCCTTGCTGGTGGCCATTATTCTGGCATTGATCGTACTGCCGCTTTCCCGGAAAATGGAAAAAAATGGGATAAGCAGAGGTTGGTCTACTTTTGCAAATGTTATGCTACTCTTTTTAATATCTGTGGGTTTCACTGCGCTACTTTCTTTTCAGGTTAGGAGTTTTATAGGTGACTGGCCAAAGATCAAAGAAACTATGAAGCCAAAAGTGGAGCAGTTGAAGACTTACGCTTTTGAGCATACTCCCTTAGAAAAAGAGGATCTCGAAAGATCAAATTATTCTGTAATGGGATCCGGCAATCCCGGCCAAAAGGCTTTCCTGTTTTTCAGTAGTACCTTAAGTTTTATGAGTTCTTATCTTCTCACCCTGATCTATATTTTCTTCCTGTTGTATTACAGGCAGCACTTCAGAAAATTCATACTTCGGCTTTTTCCGAATGAAAAAAAGAAGGAGGTTGATGAAACCATAGATAAATCTGCCAATGTTACTCAGCAATACCTCGTGGGAAAACTTATATTGATGGGACTTTAGCCGTGGTCTATTCCATTGGACTGGGAATTTCGGGTGTTAATAATTTTATCCTGGTAAGTATAATAGCTGCTTTACTTACCCTTATTCCTTACGTAGGAAATATTGTGGGCTTAACAATGGCAATGGCTTTTGGATACCTTACATCAGGAGAGATGGGGGTATTAATTGGAGTGATCATAATCTTTACGGTAGCCCAATTTTCCGAAAGTTATATTCTGCAACCCTATGTGGTGGGAGATAAGGTAGATCTGCATCCGTTCTTTGTGGTGCTAGGGGTAGTGGTTGGGGGAGCTTTATGGGGTGTGGTGGGAATGATCCTGGCTATTCCTGTTCTGGCCATAATCACAAATATCTTCCTTCATTCACCTCCTTTAAAACCCTATGGTTTTCTATTAAGTAAAGAGGATTCACAGTAATTAATAAATAAATTAATATGAGACTGGTAACCGTAAAAGCGCCTTTGGGATCGGGTAAGGAAATGGCTGAAATTGCATTTACATATGATATCACAGAAGTTTCCCTGGCAGAACAAAATGTCCTGAGCCCAAAGGAAGAATCTATAGCAAAGAAAGTTTTGGATTTATGACCACAACAAACAAGGCTAAATTATTTATAGAGCGTTTGCTGGATGCCTCATATTATGATCTTGAAAAGGCGGTTTGTAAGAGATAAAGAGAGAGGTAGAGGATAAGGTAGAAAAGAAAAGCATCTGTTTTTCCTTCCGGAAGCACATAAAATATATATTTCTATATGCTTGTAATTTTAACACTATACTGTGATACATTTACATGTTCAATTGAATTTAAAAATGATATTCTTAAAGAACATATGTTTCCTGTTATTATTCCTTTACGGGGGTAGTTGCTTCTCAACCGTTCTTTCGACTGTGGGTAACCCACTTTTGGAAGAGGTAACCGGAGATGCACAAACTTTTTCGGAAACCACTGTTAATCTTTATGACGGAGTATTATCTATTCAAAGCGGAACACCAAAAAGCAGCCTTTGCTCCTCAGGATTAAACGTTTCTTTCGAATTCTTCAGTTCCTTTGAAGAGCAGATGCTGATCAATTACTTGCCTTATTCCGGAAGGGTATCTCCCAGCCTGGATATTTCAGCCATCATTTTTCCATTCCACATCTTTCTGTAAATATTTATAGTTCGTATAGATCATCTGTACGTTTTTAAAATTCCTCTTTGAGGACAAGAAAAAAATAACTTTAAATATTACAACAAAATGGATATAGCAATGTTTGCCGTCAATGTGGCGGTAGTTAGTTTAGTATTTGTTCCTTACTATTTATTTATACGCCTGGGACAACAGGAATACAGAAGGATAAACAGGGAGTTTTCCGGTCAGGTAAAACAGCATAACCTTAGGATTGATCAAATGGAAAGGTGGAATTTAAATGCCCTTGGTATTGACTTTAAGCAATAAAAACTTTTATTTGTGCAGCGCAGAAATGAGCAGATCTTTGTGCAATTATATGATCTTGACAGTATAAAGGCCTGCCGGGAATCATCTCAAAGTAGTACCATACAGGTAAATGGGGAAAATGCGACGATTCTTCAAAATGTGGATCTTGAATTGATCCCTTATAGCGGGGAGGACGCTACAGTGATCAACCTGTTCAATAATGACTTCACCTATAATGAGGAATTTGAGCTGGCTCACGCCCGCAAACGGAAAGAACTGGTTACCCAATGCATATGTTCCAGGCCGGCCTTTAAAAAGGTGGCTTAATTGCACCCGGTTTTAATTTATTTAAACTTTTATAATTCCTAAAATATCATGATCATTTGGATTGTATTTATTGCTGCTATTTTGTTGTTTCTGGCATTAGACCTTGGGGTCTTCAACAAAGAGGCGCATGAAATAAAGACTAAGGAAGCTGCGATCTGGACCACTTTATGGGTGGGGATTGCAGTTTCTTTTTCGGGAGTCATTTACTGGTTGTTCAGTGGTGGGTTTTTGGAGAACCCAACGGGATTAACTCCGGAAACGGCAGTATTGAAATATATTACGGGGTACTTGATCGAGTTATCCCTCAGTATAGATAATGTCTTTGTCATTGCCGTTATTTTTACTGCTTTTAAAATTCCGAAGCTTTATCAACACCGGGTCTTATTCTGGGGAATTTTAGGAGCTATAATTTTCAGGGCCCTTATGATCGTTTTCGGGGTGGCTTTGATTAATAAATTCGACTGGATCGTTTACGTATTTGGGGTATTCCTGATCTATACAGCATATAAAATGCTGAAATCTGATGCCAGTGATTTTAACCCGAAAGATTCATTTATATTTAAAAAGACCAGAAAGATCCTGCCATTCACCGCCTTTTTTAATGGGGATAGATTTTTCATTCGCCGAATGGGAAAAAGAATTGCCACCCCGCTGTTTATGGCTTTGGTAATGATTGAACTGACTGATATTTTATTTGCCCTGGACAGCATTCCGGCTATTCTTGCTATTACTGCAGATCCGTTCATCGTGTTTAGCTCAAATATTCTGGCTATTTTAGGGTTGAGGTCCATGTATTTTCTGGTCTCTCAAATGCTGGACAAATTTAGATTTATCAACTACAGTTTGGTGGCGATCTTATCCTTTGTAGGTTTAAAAATGATCTTTGCCCATCATATCGAAATTCCGGAGTGGTTATCATTGGCTGTTATAGCCTGTGCTCTTGGAAGTGGAATAATAGCATCTTTACTTATTCCTCCCAAAGAACCGCTACAGGAAGCTTTTAAACTATAACCCTCACCAGGAATGGAACCGGTAAGGTTTTTACTGAAATCCACTAATAAAGAGGCTGTCTGAAAGGGCAGCCTCTTTCTGTTTTATACCTGCTAATCTTCCTTTTCTTCATTCTTTGTTTCTTTCAAGAATAATTTCTCTCCGAACAGCGTCACCAAAATCAGACCTCCTGAAACTAATATAACGCTAAGATTTGTTTGTGCCTTTACCCAAATAAATCCTGCCAGAACTACCGCGTCCAAAATAATGGCCCCGGTTACTATAGCTTTGTTTGCGTTAACTTCTTCTTTCATATGCCTTAGAACCCCAACGTGGATTACTATATCCATAATAAGGTAAAAGATGGCTCCCATTGCTGCAATCCCGGAAAGGTCAAATAAAATGGTAAGGGCTATAGCAAGAACCACAATATATACCAGCATATGCTGCTGAATATCTCCTTTCATTCCAAAATGGGAGTGGGGGATCAACTTCATATTTGTAAGCATCGCTGTCATTCTGGAGACGGCAAAAACACTGAAGATTACCCCTGTAATAGTGGCTATAATTGCTATTCCTACCGTAAAATACAATCCAAAATCCCCAAAAAGAGGCCTGGCCGCCTCTGCAAGGGAATAATCCTTGGCTTTGATTATCTCCGGTATTTCCAGATTAGATCCTACGGCGAGGGCGGTTAGAAAATAAACGAAACCACAAATTAACAGGGAATAAATGATCGCCCGCCCCACATTTTTTTTAGGCTCCACAATTTCCCCACCGCTATTGGTTATGGTTGTAAATCCTTTGTAGGCAAGAATGGAAAGGGCTAAAGAGGCAATATATTCGGTAACTTTATTTTGAGGAGCACTTGAGGGTAGCGCAGAACCTATGGAGAAATCTGCCGCCCAAAGAGCTCCAACTGCGAAGATCAGGATTCCCCCAATTTTAAGGGCAGCTGTTGTCATTGCTGTTTTTCCTATAACTTCATTCCCAAGGATATTTATTATAAAAGCGGTAACTAAAAGAGCTACCGCCAGCACAGGAACCCAAATGCTGTTCTCGCTTCCGTCAAATAACTGCATGGTGTATGTACCAAATGTCCGGGCGACAAGACTCTCATTCAGGATCATGGAAAAAGCCATTAGCAGCGCTGCAAAGGCAGTAGTGGTACCCTTTCCATAGGCTTTTTGAAGGAACATGGCAATTCCCCCGGCAGAGGGATAGGCATTTGACATCTTAATATATGAATAGGCACTGAAACCTGATATTATCCCTCCCATGACAAAAGAAAGCGCAAAGTATTCTCCTGAAAGTTCTGCAACCTGTCCTAAAAGGGCAAAAATCCCTGCACCTATCATTACTCCTGTACCCATAGCTATTGCATTGCCAAGGGAAAGGCTGTTTTCTTTGTAATCTGGCATATCTTATTGTAGTTTAATTTATAATTACAGTTCTTACTTTAAGTTACAAATCATAAATCGTAGAATTCTTAACTTTATATCAAAATCACTGTATTTTTGAAAAACATCTTAATGGTTATTCGAATTTGAATAGGTGGTATATCAAATTTATATTGAATCAATTGTATTGTTAACTGAAAAAAGATTTAAATGATCGCAAGAATCTGGCACGGCTGCACTTCCCGGGAAAATGCAGACATATATGAAAATTTAATTAAAGAGGAGATATTTCCTGAAATTGAGGCTAAAATCAAAAATGGCTACAAAGGTGCCCAGCTTTTAAGGCGGGAGCTGGAAAATGAAACCGAATTCACGACCATTATCTGGTTTGAAAACTTGGAAGCTGTCAAATCCTTTGTAGGGGAAAACTATGAAAGCGTTTATGTCCCCGAAAAAGCCAGGGAGGTATTATCCAGATTTGATCAAAAAGCTGTTCATCACGAACTCAGACACGATCTCACCTAAAGCTCTGAAAATATAACAATTTTTTTACCTAACCATTTCTCCCCGGCGTGAACCGCCGCTAATAACCGTTGAATGTAGCTATAGGAAAACCTTGATCAATAACAAATAATTAGCTTCAGTTTGAAGGTTGCTTAGTTGATTATTTTGTGAAAATATGATGCTGCGTGGCGGTAAAATAGTCGCAAAAAATTTGATGCAAGGGGTGGTTTCTCCTGCTTGCTTTTACTCCCAAATAAGGATAGAGATTAATGATATTCCGGGAAATAATTCTTACTGAATTTGAAGCTGAAATATGGATTTCCTCCATATAATTGGAAATTATGATTTTTTCGGCTGCTGTTTTCTTATCAATAGCTTCTGCAAATTCCGAGATTTTGTGATTGCAAACAGTGATGCTTTCTTCCAAAGTTTTCAAAGCCTCTACAGATGTAACAGCGCGAGCTTCTTTTAAAAAATGCTGAGCCATTCCCACATAATTAACCCAAAGCGTTAGATCGGCAAACACTGAAAACGGAATTTTGAAAATATCCTGAGGCTGATAAAACTTGTTATATAAAAAACTACAGCGTTTGGGAACCAGGGCATTTTCCACTTTAAAAGAATGCGTAGCCGAAGCCTTTAAGCCCATAGTATTCCAATCTTCAATGACCTGAACATCTTCCCGCGCCAATACAAATGAGCGTACTTGTGGAGAGCCCTTTTCGTCAAGCAGTGCTCTGCCACTTTCAAAAATTTCAGCATTTAAAGTAAAATGAGTTAAATAAGGGGCTCCGGTGGCGTAATGCCAGGTTCCGTTAATTTTATAAACATCGCCATATTTTTGAGCTTTTCCAGAGATGCCTCCACTTCCTCCCAAAATTGTTTTCCCGGGTTTTAGAAAAATTTCCTTCGCGGTGGCCGGTTCCAGGTTTCCAATAAAATAGTTTGCCCCGCTACATAAAGTAACCGTCCAGCCCAGGCTTCCATCAATTTTAGCCAGTTCCTGAAGTTTGGAAAGCCCTTCAGAAAAAGATAATTCTAATCCGCCAAAGTTCCTGGGAACCCAAATATTCCAAAGGTTTTCTTCTGCTATTCGGTTTATAACCTTTTCCGAAAAAACCTCTGCACCAAAACACAAATTTCTAAGCTGTTGCCAATTGTTCTCTTCTTTCATTTTTAATAATTTTTTGCCATTTAAAATACCCCGAGGTTCCCACTATAAACAAAAAGATCGTTAATCCGGCATAGACGTATAGTTCTTTGTAAATAAGTAAAGGAATGGCGATGGAATTGCTGATATTGAGAAAGATCCAGTTCTCCATTTTTCTTTTGGCCATAAGCCACATTCCTGCCCAGGCAAAACCGCTTACTCCTGCATCCCAATACGGAACATCAGAATCGGTATGGAAACGAAGCCAGTAACTCATTAGCGTAAAACAAGCCCATACAATTCCCAGGGCTTTAAGATGGTCGGACTTTGTTGAGTAGGAAATAGGGGTTTCGGCGGCGTGTTTACCGAATTTCCAGTAAAACCAGCCATAAATACTCATTACCAGGTAATAGAGGCTCAAAATAATATCGGCATATAATTTTGACATGTAAAGTACCCAAAGGCTTATAAGAATGGATACGATTCCAAATAAATAATTATGGATGTTGTTTTTGCGTGCCAGTAAAACCTGGACCACTCCAAAAGCAGTGCCCAGGGCTTGTAACCAGGTAAGTTGGGTAAAAAGATCCTCTATCATTGTTTTATTTAAATCAATGAAATGAAGAGATGAAGCAGGTAAAGGTTACAACAAGGCAACCCTGGCTTAGAAATCCCTACGCCGGCATTATCCGGATCAGGTTCAGAGTAAAAACTCGCGGGTATCATCTCAGCCTGCCATATGGCAAGCACCCCATTTCAAGAGCAAAGCTATAGCTAATTTGGTTCAGAGAATAAAAAAAAATAGAAAATAATTGTAGTAGGATATTTAATCGATCGGAAGAAATTAATAAAAATAAATTACCCGCTTTTATAGCTAAAGGGGAATTTCCGGTTTGATGCAATGATTATGAGTAAAAAAAATAATATATGAGCAAATTAGAATCAGAGGCTAAACAAGAAAATCCGGAATTCAAATACTGCCACACACAATACCTGATAAATAAAAATTAAGCTGTTATTTCGTAATTGGAAAGTAAATATATTCAATTAAATATCTTTTTCTTTATTCTTTAAATGGACACATTAAATAATTTCATTGCAGAGTTTGCTTCTTTCGTTTGGGGACTTCCGCTTATAATCTTACTCATTGGAGGCGGATTTTATTTGCTTGTAATCTCAAAATTCCTTCCTTTCAGATTTCTTGTACACGCGGTGCAGGTATTGCGGGGAAAATATGACGACCCCAATGATCCGGGAGAAATAACTCATTTCCAGGCTTTGGCTACGGCCCTTGCTGCTACTGTAGGTCTGGGCAATATTGCGGGAGTGGCGGTAGCAATAGCAATAGGAGGGCCCGGAGCTATTTTCTGGATGTGGGTAAGTGCTGTTATTGGAATGGCTACCAAATTTTTTACCTGTACCCTGGCTGTGATGTACCGGGGCAAAGACAGTGAAGGCAAGATACAGGGAGGGCCTATGTATTTTATTGTGGAAGGGCTGGGAAAAAAGTGGAAACCACTGGCTGTTTTCTTTAGTATTGCAGCCCTTGTGGGTTGTCTTCCGGTTTTCCAGGTGAACCAGTTAATACAGGCGCTGAATGTTATCGTTCTTAATCCCAATGGAGTCGAGACCGGACTGGGTACTAATTTATTATTAGGATGTATTCTCGTGGCCCTCACTTCTGTAGTTATCTTTGGAGGGTTAAGCAGGATAAGTAAGGTTGTAGGTAGACTCGTGCCTGCAATGGTGTTGCTTTATTTTACCTCTGTAATTTTGATCCTGGTGGTGAATATGGAGCAGTTACCACAGTATTTTTCCATGATCTTTACAGATGCTTTTGCAGCAGATAACTATAAGGGAGATTCTTTTTTAGGCGGGATGTTGGGCGGACTTATTATCCTTGGAATCCGGCGTGGGGCATTTTCCAATGAAGCAGGTATAGGAACCTCCCCTATGGCACACGGAGCAGCAAAAACCAATGAGCCGGTGCGGGAGGGCCTGGTGGCAATGCTGGGACCTGCAATTGATACACTGGTGGTGTGTACTCTTACCGCTCTGGCCATACTTGTTACCGGGGTGTGGCAATCTACAGATAATAACGGAGTAAGCCTTACTGCAGCAGCTTTTGACCAGGCACTTCCGTTTTTCGGAAATTATTTATTGATGATATGTATCGCGATCTTTAGTATTTCATCCCTGTTCTCTTATTCTTATTACGGTACTAAATGTCTCTCGTTCCTCCTGGGAGCAGACAAGGGCCATTACTACAACTATTTTTACATCATAAGTATATTACTTGGAGCCACTACCTCCCTAAGTATGATGATCAATCTTATCGATGGCTTTTTTGCCTTAATGGCAATACCAACCATGATCTCCACACTCATCCTTGCACCCCGGGTGCTGAAAGAGGCGAAGGCATATTTTGCAAGAATGAAAATCCGTTCGGGGGAAGAGACAAATTAATTAGAATTAAGATGTTGTAAATATTGGGGCACTTTAGCCTTTGGGCCGTGCTAAAAACAAAATGCTTCCCCTTTCAGAAAAGCATTTAAAATTTGCGGAAAAGAGGAACTATACCTAAAAAAAATGCAGTAATAACAGGGGGTAGTAATAGCCAGGTAACAGGTAGATTTTTATGTAATATATTTATATAAAAGAGGGACAAGTGATTGTAAGGGAAAATGGTTTTGTATTCAAAAAATATTGAATTGACCTACCTAATTACCTAAGCCTGTAAGTACTGATGGTGTAGATTTAAAACATTTCTTTAAACAATAACTAGCTTTCCTCTTCTTCAATTTCCGCAAGGTCATCCTCCAGGTTGTTCACCAATACCAGGATCTCTTCGGGAGAGAGGTAAAGGCGAATCTTCCTCTTTTTGTATTTATCTGATAATTGGGAGTGGTTGAGAATAAAATCTTTTGTAGCAAAAATAAAGTTGCCCATCCCATGGTTTATTGCATAGGTATCTGCTGTTCGTTCAGCTTTCTTAATAAAATTCTTTGAAGTGATATATCGTGCTCCAAATTTTACCATCTCCATTCCCGATTTATCGCGGTAATCCATAATATGTCCCAGCTCATGGCCCAGCCAGCCTATCAGGACTTCAGAAGGCACATCGGCTATTGGGATTGCTTCGTTTTCTACGAGGAATTTACTGCTTATGAAAACATAATAGCTGTGGTTTTTCTTTCCCTTTAACAGGTTCCCCATCTTTGGCTGTGCCTGCATAAAAGCATTCTTCATCTTGTTTTTGTACCTAAACTCGATCGCTACATCTTCAAGTTCAGGATAATGGGAAAGGGCGATGTTGGCTTCTTCAAGAATATTTTTGGGAATGATTTTGTTACCCTGGTAAGCGATCTCTTTTTCTTCGATAATTTTATTTGCAGCACAGCTCCAGCTTCCTGCGAGGAATGGGAGAATTAAAATTAAAGCAAGAATTTTCTTTGTGAACCGGTTTGTTTTCAATTGTTGTGGATATAAATGGTAAAATAGGAAATCGAATGTTTCAAAACTTCACAGAAAAAAATGGACTGTATTGTCCGGCTGAATTTGAGAAATTTTAAGAATGGAAGTAAATCAACCACTATGCCAGAACTTGTGGAAGTCTCTACTTTAAAATTATTTAGGAGCTTCTTTGTTGAATAAAACAATTACCAGAATTTAAAGCAACAAATTGCAATTTCCAGGCAATAAATTCCAGGCACCAATTCCAAATTCAGGCGTTGCAAGCGAGCACCCATTCAGGCTATTTGATCTCCATTTTACCTGCCAGTAATTCTTTAAAAAAATCTGATACCATTGCTAACCCAGAATCCATATTCGAATCTACGTTTGATAAAATTGTGATGGTATTATCCGATTCTGGTAAGTAGATTATCTCACCACTGATCCCATACCATCCTCCACTCTTCCCCAGAATAAGTTCATCATAGCGTTGATCTACATC
>JAGXIL010000065.1 GCA_024635655.1 Gillisia sp.
AAATGATACGGTAGAGGCCTGTGAACAACCGGCCGGTTATGTAGCAGACAATACCGATTGTGACGATGGAGATAACACGGTATATCCCGATGCTCCTGAACTCTGTGACGGCAAGGACAACAACTGTGACGGCCAGGTCGATGAGGATATTGAAACGGTGATCTATTATGCAGATACCGATAATGATGGCCTAGGAGATCCGAACAGCAGTACGGAAGATTGCACCCAGCCTGATGGCTATGTGACCAATGCGGATGACTGTGATGATACAGATTCCACTATTGGAGCGGCCACCACCTGGTATGCCGATGCGGACGGGGATGACTTTGGTAATCCAAATGATACGGTAGAGGCCTGTGACCAACCAGCCGGTTATGTAGCAGATAATACTGATTGTGACGATGGAGATAACACGGTCTATCCCGATGCTCCTGAACTCTGTGATGGCAAGGACAACAACTGTGACGGCCAGATTGATGAGGATATTGAACCGGTGATCTATTATGCAGATTCCGATAATGATGGCCTAGGAGATCGGAACAGCAGTACGGAAGGTTGCACCCAGCCAGATGGCTATGTGACCAATGCGGACGACTGTGATGATACCAATGCTGAAATTGGAGCAGCCACCACCTGGTATGCAGATGCGGATGGTGATACATTTGGAGATCCCGAGAATTCCATAGAGGCCTGTGAACAACCTGATGGTTATGTAGCAGACAATACCGATTGTGACGATGGGGATAATACTATTTATCCCGATGCTCCTGAACTTTGTGATGGTAAGGACAACAACTGTGATGGCCAGATCGATGAGGATATTGAAACGGTGATCTATTATGCAGATACCGATAATGATGGCCTTGGAGATCCGAACAGCAGTACGGAAGATTGCACCCAGCCAGATGGCTATGTGACCAATGCGGATGACTGTGATGATACAGATGACACTATTGGAGCGGCCACTACGTGGTATGCCGATGCAGATGGTGATACATTTGGAGATCCCGGGAATTCCATAGAGGCCTGTGAACAACCAGCCGGGTATGTAGCAGACAATACTGATTGTGACGATGGAGATAACAAGGTATATCCCGATGCTCCTGAACTCTGTGACGGCAAGGACAACAACTGTGACGGCCAGATCGATGAGGATATTGAAACGGTGATCTATTATGCAGATACCGATAATGATGGCCATGGGGATCCTAACAGCAGTACGGAAGATTGCACCCAGCCTGATGGCTATGTGACCAATGCAGATGATTGTGATGATACAGATTCCACTATTGGAGCGGCCACTACGTGGTATGCCGATGCAGATGGTGATACATTCGGAGATCCCGGGAATGCCATAGAAGCCTGTGACCAACCTCTTGGTTATGTAGCAGACAATACTGATTGTGATGATAGCGATCCTGATTTAAACCCAGCAACAGTTTGGTACCTGGATTCTGATGGAGATGGTCATTCTGTTTCATCAATGACCCAGTGTGAGAGTCCTGGTGAGGATTACACTATGGTTATTACCGGCACAGAAGATTGCGATGATTCAGATAACACGGTCTATCCTGATGCTCCTGAACTCTGTGATGGTAAAGACAACAACTGTGACGGCCAGGTCGATGAGGATATCGAAACGGTGATCTATTATGCAGATTCCGATAATGATGGCCTTGGAGATCCGAACAGCAGTACGGAAGATTGCACCCAACCTGATGGCTATGTGACCAATGCCGATGACTGTGATGATACAGATTCCACTATTGGAGCGGCCACCATCTGGTATGCCGATGCAGATGGTGATACATTCGGAGATCCCGAGAATTCCATAGAAGCCTGTGACCAGCCAGCCGGTTATGTAGCAGACAATACTGATTGTGACGATGGAGATAACACTGTCTATCCGGGTGCAGAAGATATACCTGATGATGGAATCGACCAGGATTGCGATGGTAGCGATAGCACAGGTGAAACAGATACAGATGAAGATGGAATACCGGATGAAAATGATAATTGTCCATTTGTAAGTAATCCAAATCAGGAGGATCTCGATTTAGATGGCCTAGGTGATTCTTGTGATGATGATATCGATGGCGACGGAGTTGCCAACATAGATGACTGTGATCCATATGATTCTGCCATTGGAAACGCCACTGATGTATATTACGTTGACAACGACGGCGATGGGTTTGGAGTAGACGATGAAAGCACTAATATCCTTAGTTGTGAGGATCCCGGAGATGGATATTCTACCGTAACGGGCGATTGTGATGATACGGATGCTACTGTTTATCCCGGAGCATTTGATATTCGCGGGGATGGTATAGACCAGGATTGTGATGGTAAGGATGAACCCCTGGATTGTTTGGGAACAGATGTGCTGAATATCACAGAGTTATGTTCCGATGATCCTTTTAAAAGAAACTGGTTAATAAATAATCCGGCCAATTGTGCTGTACAGGTTGATTGGGAGATCAAAAAAATCGATTCAACAGGTACTTTAATTGTGGATCCCGGGGATGCTGTAATTAAAACCGGAGTCGCACCTAAAGGGCCCACCCAAATGATTATCACCTGGAAAGACAGTAAGGGGAAAGAGAAAAAGAGAACATTGGCTTCTAATGGAATTCAATGTGAAACTTCTACGTCTGAACTTTCCATGGAAACTTCAGATACAGAATTTGACATACTTCATTCTATGGCAATCGCACCTAACCCAATGCAAACAGATGCAGTAGCCAAGTTTAGCCTTAAAGAAGATGCCGAGGTAATTTTAAGGATCTTTGATTTTAACGGAAGAGAAATAAACGTTCTTTACTCAGGATCGGTTAAAGCATTAGAAGTTTATGATATCCCTTTCACTAGGAATAATATGATGAGCGGAGTTTATATACTTAAATTAACCACAGCCACCGGATATTCTTATGACAGGCAGTTTATTGTTGAATAGGCTAAATGCCTCTTTAAAAAAGCTCCGGAAATTTCCGGAGCTTTTAGATTTTATGCTAATGCTTACTTATTGTTGACCTTCCGGCGAATTTTTATTATTCAAAATATCCCCCTTAAAGGGGATTTTTTCAACCTTTTTTAACTGTTACCTTTATAGTATTATTTTGTTAATATGCCGCGCCAAAGGTTGGCCTTCTTGTAGGGAAGAATGTCAACCTGAAAGCGGTATTAAACAAAAGCATAATTTACTTAATATGGCGTAGGACCATTACCTACTCCTGTTCCTCCATTTTTTCAAAATATATTCCTCTGGCCCTTCCGTTAGAAACTTGAAAACCATGGATCTCTCCTTTATCATCCCGAAGATATTTTACTTCTGCAAGAGGGAAACTCGCGCTAAACGAATCTTCATCGGCAGGAGTTAACTCTAATTGGTCTGTTACCTGGTAAGTGGATAAAGCAAGTCCTTCTTCTTGTAGAGCAACCTTGTAAACCGTCTCGATTTCTTCACTGTAAAAGGTACCGGTGAATTCTTCCATTAATTCTGTTGTTGGCTCCCAATGAATTCTCTTTGCAGGGTGGTTCCCGTTTTGGTGAAGGGTTATGGAATTGGCAGATCCGTCATCCTTTAAATGAAAAGTGATTTTGGCATCTACTCCCTGCAATAGAAAAACTGAATCTGAAATTGCTTTTAAACCAAATTCGGGTTGACCGGTAGCTTGTCCAAAAATTCTAGCTCCTTCTCTTTTAAAAGTCAAAATAAACCCGGGGGCTTCTTCCAGTTCATATCGTCCTGTGACAGCATCAAATTTTTCTATCTGGTAAATATAATCTTCAGTACTCCCTACTGCCAGATCTTCATTTTTTCCCTCTTTATTATCATAATACTGAGATAAGAAAATTTCTGCAATTTTCTCTGCACTATTTCCTGCAAAATTTGAAAAGTTACTTTGTGTGATCACTGCGGCATTTATTTCAGGAAAATACATTAGCATTGAACGGTGAGCCATATCAGAGCCCCCATGGTGTATTGTTTTTAATCCATTCTTCTCTTCAACAAATAACCCAAGTCCATAGTTGGTGGTATCGCCATTTGTCAGCACATAAGGAGTGGTCATTTCCTGGAAGATCTTTGCATTTCCTACTTTTGGATCCCTAAAGTTTTTGACCCATTTTGCAAGGTCACCTATTGTGGTATAAATACCTCCTGCGCCCATGGCACCTGCCAGGTCTTCCACTTCCTGATATTCGCCGACTTTATTTAAATTATAACCTTGTGAACGACCGGGGACAATTTCATTTTGATCTGCCCTTACCATAGTATTATGCATATCTAAAGGAAGGAAAACATTTTGCTGCATCCATTCCGGAAAAGGCACATCTGTAACCTTTTCAACAAGGGCTGCCAGTAATACAAATCCTGTATTATTATAATTCCATTCAGCTCCGGGTTCATTCTGAAGTTCGGGTTGATTTTTTAGAATCTTAAATATCATCTCTCTGTCCAAAGGGCTGTTCATACTGCGTCCGGTCATTCCAAGTGTATTCAGGAACTCTCTGTATCCACTGGTATGGGTGAGCAAATGTCTAACAGTAACCGTTTTTCCAAAATCGGGAATTTCCGGAAAATATTTTCTTATATCATCATCTAAAGAAAGTTCTCCTCGATCTGCCAGCATTTGAATGGCAAAGGCTGTAAACTGTTTAGATGTAGAACCAATATTAGTAGGGGTGGTAACTTTAAAAGGAATTTTATAAGTAAGATTTGCCATTCCGTAAGCTTCCTCAAACAAGGTCTTGTCATTTTTTAAAACTAAAATTGCTGCGCCTGGTACATCTTCTCCTGTATAAGGAGTCATTAATTGACTTACTCTTTTATTGGGTTCTGTGGCAAGAGGTTCTACTATAGAAAGTTCAATACTGTACTTACCTTCTTTTTCTTCAAATGGAGTAACTAGTACCTTGTATTTTCCGGCAGATTTTGTTTCAAAATAAAAATTTTCTGGCCCTTTAGCTGGACCATCGAAACTGGCCACAATTTGATCTTCGGAATTTAAAATTTTTACCGCAACATCTACAGTTTTTTGGTTTACAAATCCATGTACATATTGAGCTGAGTCTAATTCTATAGTGTAGTAATGGCTGCTTTTTGCCGAAAGTGAGTCTGATAATTCTACGCCTTTAGATAGTATAATTTCTTTATCTGTAGTTTGTGCAGACATAAAGCTAAGACAGCAAAAAAAAGCAGTAACAAATATATTTATTGTTTTCATTTTTAAATTGATGATTAATTATTGTTATAGGTGAAAATAAGCATAATATGCATCAAAATGTTGTAAAATTTTAATTAATATATAGGAATAGGTGTAGGTGGTGATAAGAATATAAATAGTCTTTTGGAACAAAGTTGCATTGAAAACCGGGAAAAGTAGAATTAAATTTGTGAATAAGATATAAAGGTGGTTTGGGGTTAGAATTTGAAAATTAGGTACTTTTACTTTTTTGATTGCTATTTGCAACTGATCTAAAATCAAAAATTCTATTCGTTAATTTCAACCTCGGTTTTTTATATGAAAAAAATAATGATCCTTTTTCTTTTTCTCCTCGGAATCGCATGCCAAAACGAAGGGAAACAAGAGCCGGAACAAGACGCCGGGATATTACCTGTTGAAGGAATAGGAACCGACAGAAAATTTGAAGAGCCGGAACGGGAGGAACCTGTTCTGGTTATAGCAACCAATGCCCTGCAACTGCTTAATGAAGAGACAGGTGCTACTACAGACCTGCTGTTCGGGATGGAAATTGACCAGCTGGTTGATATAGTTAACACAACAGTAGAATCTACATATAAAGGGGATCAAATCGATACCGCATGCGGTGCAGGCCCTTTAAAAATGGCATCCTGGGAAAATGGGCTTGTCCTGATTTTTAAGGAAAGCAAGTCTTCAGGAGATTGGGAATTTGAAGGCTGGTTATTGGATGCAGGTATGAAAGATTCAGAAAAACTACACACCGTTTCTGGAGTGGGAATTGGTTCAACAAGGGGCGAGCTTGAAGAGGATTATGAAATTGAGGTTAAACAAACAAATTTAGGACAGGAATTTTCAACTGAAAGGGGGCTTTTCGGGATCTTATCCGGCTCCGGTGATTCGGCTACTGTTCAAACCATGTGGAGTGGATTGAGCTGTAATGTTCAGTAAAATATAATACTTCCTTCCCGGATATCGATCATTAATTTTTGGGTTATTTATAAAAAGTTGAATGGCTTGACCTATTTTATCCCGCCAAACCTTGGTTTAAATCTTTCTTTCAGGAAATCTCTTCAGGACAGATAAGCTTCTACAAATAAATATTAACTTGATAGTAGATTAAGTAAATAAAATTAGTGCTGTTTATTTTGAAAAGAAAATTTACATCCAGAATAGGGAAAGGACCAAAAATTCCTGATTTTTTAGCTACCCATGATTCTGCTACGGGAATGGTACTTGCTCTTGCAGATTTTTTGAAAGGGAAACCTTACGAAGGATTAGGCACTGTGCCCACCAATGAATCTTATGCAACTTTTATAAACATTCTTCCGGTATCCTGGAGAAAGAAATTATATTCCTGGATCGGAAACTTTTCTGCAGCTTCTGTAAAAAAAGCAGGGGACATTGATGCTTCTAAAATTGACAAATGGATCTACGATCTCTACCCTAAAAGAAAATATCCTGCTATTGTAATAGGATCCAGTAATGGGGCTATGATCCACTTATGTGCTGCTATGGGAATTCCCTGGCTGCCGCAAACATTTTTGATCCCCGTTGATAAAGAAAAAAAATTTCCTGTAGATGAACCAAAAAAGACCATGAACTGGGGCATAGAGCCGGGAAATGCGTTTTTAAAGAAAAATAAAGAATGGCAATTGCATCATATGATGGATCCCAATCAGGATAGATTAAGGGTTGATGATGTGGGTTACTTCAGGATCAAAAAACTTAAAATGGGGGAGTGGTATACAAAATTTGTAGAAGAGCAACTTGCCCCCGGTGGAAAAATAATTATTGTGGACTGTAGATATCAGTGGCCTGTTTGTAAAATGGGAGAAAGACATTATTTCCAGTTTGGAGGTGCCGGAGGATTAGAACCTAAAGAATACTACGAGGGAAGTGCGGCAGTAAAAGAATTTTTACAGCGGGCAGGAACGGGCTTTGAAAAATGGGATGCCCCGGTTCCTGATAGTTTAGCCCCTGAAGCAGAATGGGGATTGGAACAGGCTTTTACAGATGACTTTACTCATTTTGCGAAAAAGAATAATTTTAAAATAAGCCGAATTTCTTTTGATCATCCGCAGGAGGTAAGTGCTGCGGTTGCTGATATTTATAAGATATGGTACAGGGAAAAGTCTGCTGCATCTTCCCGTTTGCTGGTGGAGTCTTTTAATATAATCTCTCCCTACCTATCCATGAAAAAACACTGCATTCCATACTGGTTATTCTTTAATGTGAATTTCGCTGCGGAAGATCTTGAAACTTATCTGCAGTATTCTGAAAATTTTGAAGAGATCTATATGATGATCCTGTCACATGGAAAGAACAGTGCGGGAAGCACCCCCATCTCCCGATGGGAAGAAATACTGCAAAAAGCAAAAAAGAAAGGGGAATTTATAGGCACTAATCCAAAAGAGTATCCGGTTGATCTGGCTGTGTATGCCCGCTACAGCAAAGATTTAAAAAAAAAGGTTCCTGAAAAATTTTCCTTTCCAGATCCTTTGGATCCCGATTATGCTTGTGAACTATTGGAGTCTTTAATGAAGATAAAGCAAATTTGATAGATACGATTTGTGATTTAGTTGAAAACTCCTTTGTTACCTACCCTAAACCTCAATAATATTAGGATGTAATAATTCTTTAATGTGTAAGGCACAGCAAATAAAATCGTCAAAAAAAAAATGAACTTTAACTTTAAACCTTTTGGCAAATGAAATGTCAAATACAGGTACTATGCATCAGGCTTTAAAACCTCTGGTAATTTCCTCGTAAAGGAGTAAAGAAAAGATGGAGAACAATTTTAAATTTGATCTTATGATTTTACCTCTATAATTACTAGTAAACCTGCCTTTATTCCTTTACCTATGAAATTCAAACATGTTATTTATATCCTCCTGGTTGTAGGATTAATAGTGCTGGTGGGTTATCGCATATCAGATAATAAAGCTCAGGCAGCCGTCGGAAACCCGCAAGCTGGTCAATCAGCAGTTGGGGTGGCAGGAATGGTACTGCAACCACAGGTTTTTGCAGATAACCTTTCCATCTCCGGATCTCTGGAAGCAAATGAACAAACTGAAATTCGAAGTGAAGTATCCGGGATAGTTGAAAACATAAATTTTAGCGAAGGGAGCAAAGTTACTATAGGCCAGGTATTATTTAGAGTGAACGATCTCGAATTACGAGCCCAGTTAACAAAAGTGCAAACGGCGCAAAAACTTGCTGCTGAAAATGAAAGAAGGGCAAAGCTCCTTCTCGAAAAAGAGGCAATTAGTCAGGAAGAATATGACATGGCTGAAGCAACTTTTCAGTCTGCTCAGGCTGAATCCCAACTTATTGCTGCGCAATTAGCAAAAGCTACTGTTCGTGCGCCATTTTCCGGCATTATCGGATTAAGATATATCTCCCAGGGAACTTATGTCACTCCTTCCACACCCATTGCAAGGCTGGTAAATACAGACCAATTAAAGATCACCTTTTCTATTCCTGAAAAATATTCCTCTCAGGTCCAGATTCAGGATACTTTAACTTTCACTACTTCAAATTCGGGGGTTTCTTATGCGGCTACCATTTATGCTATTGAACCTTCAGTAGATATCGACACCCGTTCATTAAAAATGCGTGCCCTGGCAGATAATAAGGAGGGGAAATTGATTCCCGGAACATTTGCCAATATATTTCTTCCGCTAGCTAAGGTTGATGATGCCTTACTTGTTCCTACAGAATCACTAATTCCAATTCAGAACGGAAAAAAGATCTTTGTTTCGGAAAATGGTTTGGCTAAAGAAGTGATCGTAGAAACAGGTGCAAGAACTGAAACATCTGTAAGGATCACTTCCGGCCTTAAAGCGGGTGATACTATTCTTACTTCAGGAGTAATGATCCTCAAGAACGGAACACCGCTTAATGTGAATCTTCAGCAACCTGTCGCAAAAACAATTTTGTAATGAGTCTGTCTACTCTAAGTATCAAGCGCCCGGTATTGACCATTGTGATGAATATTGCCATTGTGCTTTTTGGCATCATTGGCTTTACATATCTTGGTGTGAGGGAATTTCCCAGTATTGATCCGGCCATTATATCTGTTCGTACCAATTATACAGGCGCCAATCCAGACATTATTGAAAGTCAGATCACCGAGCCTCTGGAAAAGGAGATCAATTCTATTGACGGGATAAGGAATATAAGTTCTACCAGCAGCCAGGGTAGCAGTAACATTAATATAGAATTTAATCTTGATAAAGATTTGGAAGCTGCTGCCAATGATGTGCGCGATAAAGTTTCTCAGGCGGTGCGAAGGCTTCCGCAGGATATTGATGCTCCGCCTGTAGTTTCCAAGGCCGATGCAGATTCCCAGCCTATCATTGCCATGACAGTTCAAAGCAAGGAGAAGAATGTGCTGGAGCTAAGTGATTATGCTGAAAATGTGATAGCTCCAAGATTGCAAACCATTCCCGGAGTTAGTGCTGTAAATATTTGGGGACAGAGGCGTTATGCTATGCGGCTTTGGATAGACCCCGCAAAACTCGCCTCCTATGGCGCTACAGTCAGCGACGTTAGGACGGCTTTGAGCTCCCAGAATGTTGAGCTGCCAACGGGAAAACTTTCAGGTTCCAATACAGAATTGGCGGTAAAAACCTTGGGTAACCTTTCAACAGTAGAGGAATTCAACAATATTATAATACGTTCAGATGGTGACAACCTAATTCGCTTCAGCGATGTAGGTTCTGCAGCTTTGGAGGCTGAAAATCTGGAGACAAAGCTAAGTGATTCCGGGCAGGAGATGGTTTCCATGGTGATCATTCCGCAGCCGGGAACCAATTATCTTGAAATCGCCGATGCATTTTATGAGCAATATGAGATGCTGCAAAAGGACCTGCCCCAGGATTTTAATCTCAATATTGCCTTTGACAATACCACCTTTGTGAAGAAGTCTGTGACCGAAGTGGTGGAAACCCTGGGTATAGCTATTCTCCTGGTGATCCTGGTGATCTACCTGTTCTTCAGGAACTGGTCTATTGCGCTCAGGCCTCTTATAGATATTCCTGTTTCTCTTATTGCCACATTTTTTATCATGTGGATGTTCGGTTTTTCCATAAACGTGCTGACCCTGCTGGCGATCGTGCTCGCAACGGGTCTCGTGGTAGATGACGGAATCGTGGTGACTGAAAATATCTATAAAAAAGTAGAGGAAGGGATGAGTCCCATTGAAGCTGCCATTAAAGGTTCTAATGAGATCTTCTTCGCGGTTATCTCTATTTCTGTCACCCTGGCCGCAGTATTCCTGCCCGTGATATTTCTCGAAGGTTTTGTGGGAAGATTATTTAGGGAATTTGGGGTGGTACTTGCTGCAGCCGTACTTATTTCGGCATTTGTCGCACTTACTTTAACGCCAATGCTGAACGCTTACCTTATGAAGCCGGGCAAGCAGAATAATTCTAAATTTTACAATTTTACTGAAAAGTATTTTGTAAAAATGAACACCAGTTATGCGGAGTCTCTTAGGTCATTTATGAACAAAAAATGGATCAGTTTTCCTATTCTGGGGCTTTGTCTTATTGCAACGGTTGTTTTTTACAGTTTACTTCAAAAGGAAACTGCTCCCTATGAGGATAGAAGTTTTATAAGTATTAGTGCTTCTGCACCCGAAGGGGCTTCTTATGATTACATGGACCGTTTCATGAACGAACTTACGGTTCTAATAAATGATTCTATTCCTGAGAAAAAGGTGAGTCTAATCATTACCTCTCCGGGTTGGGGATCAGGTTCTGTCAATAGTGGCTTCGGAAGGATTGCCCTTGTAGATCCCGAGGACAGGGAACGCTCCCAGGATGAAATTGCGGCAAATTTGACCCGATGGACCAAACAATTTCCGGGTGCCAGGACAAATATAAGCCAAAGCCCGACAATTGCCGTTAACAGAAGGGGCGGAATGCCAATTCAATACATCATCCAGGCACAGAATTTTCAGCAGCTGGAGGAAAAGATCCCGGAATTTATAAATGAAGTGGAGAGTGATCCTACTTTTTCCAATTCAGATCTAAACTTGAAATTTAATAAACCGGAAATATATGTCACCATAGACAGGGAAAAAGCCCAGACCATGGGAGTATCTGTTCTTGACGTGGCACAAACTCTTCAACTTGCTCTTAGCGGACAACGTTTTGGATATTTTATGATGAACGGAAAGCAGTACCAGGTGATGGGCCAGTTTGACAGAAAAGACAGGGATGCCCCAATGGACCTTACCTCCATGTTCGTTAGGAACAAGGATGGCCTGTTAATTCAGCTGGATAATTTTGTAACTACAGAAGAACAAAGCAGCCCGCCTGCCCTATACCACAACAACAGGTACATGAGCGCAACGGTATCGGCCAGTCTTGCACCGGGTATGAGTATGGGTGACGGGATAGATGCCATGGAACGCATAAATGACAAGGTACTGGGGGAAACCTTTACAACAGATCTTGGAGGGGAATCAAGGGATTTTGTGGAAAGTAGTTCTAATACCATGTTTGCTTTTATGCTTGCACTTCTGCTCATTTTCCTACTTCTTGCTGCACAATTTGAAAGTTTTATAGATCCTTTGATCATTATTCTTACTGTGCCCATGGCAGTAGCAGGAGCTTTATTCAGTCTCTGGCTTTTTGGCCAGACCTGGAATATTTTTAGTCAGATTGGGACGGTAATGCTAATAGGCCTGGTGACCAAGAACGGTATCTTAATAGTTGAATTTGCCAATCAGTTGCGCGAGCAGGGAATGGCTAAGAGAGAGGCTATTTTAAAAGCATCAGAATCCAGGTTGCGCCCTATCCTGATGACCAGTTTAACTATAGCCCTTGGAGCAATGCCAATTGCAGTGGCTTTTGGAGCTGCTTCCACCAGCCGAATTGGAATGGGAGTGGTGATTATTGGAGGGACTATGTTCTCCCTTATGTTAACTTTATTTATTATTCCTGCAGTTTATCTTATGTGGTCTAAGGAGAAAAAACAAAGGCCGGAATTTGACAAACTTGATGAATCTCCCAAAAAACTGGAACCCCAACTACATGTATAATATCTTTAAGTTTTTAGCTTTATTCTTCTTTACAGTTCAGCTCAATGCCCAGGAGATCCTAACCGTGGAGCAGGCTGTGAGAATAGCGCTTGAAAACAATTACCAGATCAGGATCGCCTCCAACGACCTTGAAATTGATCGTACAGGTGCCAATATAGGGAATGCCGGAATTTTACCAACTGTAGGAGCAACAGCCACCAGTAATAACAGCATTCAAAACCAGTCACAAACCCGTGCAGACGGAAATCAAATCGAACTTGATGATGCCAGGAACAACAGTTTAAATTATGGCGTGGGCCTTACCTGGACCATTTTTGACGGCTTTAGAATGTTCGCCCGTTATGATCAGTTAAAAGAATTTGAAAAGTTGGGGGAGGCAGAATTGCAGCAGGTAATTCTGGCTAGGGTAAGCGATGTGATGATCACATACTATGATCTGGTACAGCAGCAGCAACAACTATCGGCTTTAGATACCACAATGGTGATCTCAGAACAGCGCGTTGATCTGGCTCAAAACCGGTTTACCATTGGGAAATCTTCTAAGTTGGAAGTACTTAATGCACAGGTAGACCTAAATACAGATAAAACTACTATTCTGCGGCAGCAGGAAATGTATGCCAATACTAAAATAAGACTCAATGAGATTTTGGGCAGGGATCCCAAAATAGATTTCAGGGTGGTTGATGAAATTCCTGTTCAGGAAGAATTGTTCCTCCCGGAACTTGAACGCCTGGCATTGGAGCAAAATCCGGCTTTACAGGCACAGGTGATCAATCAGAATATTGCAAGATTACAACTAAAACAGGTAAGAGCCGATAGATTTCCCACGATCATAGCCAACACCGGATATCAGTTCAATGAATCTGAAT
Source organism: Gillisia sp. (assembly GCA_024635655.1). Taxonomy (GTDB): domain Bacteria; phylum Bacteroidota; class Bacteroidia; order Flavobacteriales; family Flavobacteriaceae; genus Gillisia. The sequence continues at coordinate 13,125 of JAGXIL010000065.1, forward strand.
CCAGCCTTGGATTTACTACCAGTGCTACCGCCCGTGGTTTTAATTACGGATTGACCGCACGTTTAAACCTTTTTGACGGCTTCACCCAAAACCAGAATGAAAAGATCGCTAAGATACAGATTGAAAATTCTGAAGTTGTCATCGAGCAACAACAGCAAACCTTACTATCGCAACTTGGTATGGCATATCAAACTTACCTTACAAATGTAAGCCTCACGGAGCTGGAAAGGAATAACGAAGTCATGGCCAGAGAGAATCTGGAGATCACCATGGAAAAATTCAGGATCGGGACTATTCCCACTATAGAATTCAGAACTGCACAACTTAATTATATTAACGCCGTAGTACGACACAGCAACGCAAAATTTCAGGCAAAACTTTCCGAGATCAGCTTAAAAGAATTCGCCGGCACCCTTTCCTTTTAAATTTTTTCAGGCAAAATTGATATTAAAAAAAATAAAGATTTTTAAAACCACTACCGTCGGGTCGAGTGTTTTTTTCTGTAGCGATAGCGAAAGAAAAAAATGTATTGAGACCTTCAGTAAGGTTCTGAAATCTATTTATCTCTCGCCAATACCCATCTTTAGGTTTTATACTATCTGGATAGTATTCAGGGAATTATGATAGTACCTTTTTGGGAACATAGTACAAAATGACCGCACAACATCTTGAATAATTCAATATCTTCGGAAGAATTATTTATTTCTATGAAGTTATCCTGCCTATACCTCGTCCTTTCAATTTTAATAAGTTATGTATCCATTCCAACTTTCGCCCAGGAAGCTGAAAAAACCACGCCGGATGCTGAACTTTTCCAAGGTGAAAGCCCCTGGCCGGAAATCAGGAAGAAGCGAATAAACACGCTTTTACCTGAAGCACTTAAAGCAGCTAAAGTAGATGGATGGATGCTAATAGCCCGGGAAAATAACAATGATCCGCTGGCAGATCATGTGGGTGCAGAAAATGCGGGGGGAACAGCAGCTTTCCTTTTTTATAATGATTCTCACGGTTTCCATTCTGTAGTTTTTTCCCCTTCAGGAGAATCTACAGCGCTTGATGAGCTCAACATTCACGATGAGGTGATCCCGGTGGAAAGAGGTGCTTCCGCAATAGAGCAGGCCATGGAATTTATCAGGAAAAATAGTCTGAGAAAACTTGCAATAAATACTTCGGAAAATAACAGTCTTGCCGATGGGCTTTCCTATACCCAAAGGATGGAATTGGATAAGCTGAATAAAGGAAATGAAATAGACTTTGTTTCTTCGGAAGATGTAGTGTATGAATGGCTTTCCATTAAACTTCCTGAAGAGGTGGAAATTATGAAAAAGGCTGCAAAACTTACTGCGGAATGGGAGATTGAAGCTTATCAGCAGATCATTCCCGGTACCACAACCGATGCCGATGTTGCCCGATTCCTGAAAAAGAAAATGGCCGAAGCCGGGGTCAAAGACGGCTGGTCTCCGGATCAAAATCCGAATGTGAATTCCGGTCCCGATCGTGGGCATTCGCATGCTACAGATAAAGTCATTATGCCCGGAGATGTGATCCAAACCGATTTTGGGATCATGGTTTATGACCGCTGGGTCACAGATATTCAACGATTTGCCTATGTACTTAAAGAGGGAGAGGCGGCAACGCCTAAAGATATTCAGCATTACTGGGCTAATGCTAAAAAAGGGAACCGCGAGGCAATGGCTGCCATGAAACCCGGAGTAAAGGGTGTAGATGTAGACCGGGCCCAACGTGTAGTAATGGAGGAAGCAGGATCTGAATACGTGATGTGGAGCACCGGCCACCCCGTTGGTTATGTAGCTCACGATATTGGGCCTAATCTCGGCGGCAGCCAGAGCACCCACGTACGTCCCGATTCAGAAAAAGTTTTGAAAGAGGGAATGACCTTTGCCTTTGATGGATTTCATTCCTGGAAATTACCTGATGGTAATCTTAAAACCATATCAGTAGAAGAAATGGTGGTGATCACCAAAGATGGCGCCGAATATCTTATTGCTCCCCAGGAAGAATTGATTTTAATTTCAGGGAATTAATACTTATTTTATCTCGCCAATTAAACACAGGGCGAATAGAGCAGTATATTACACCAGGTAAAAACCTTAGTACAACTTTGTACTCTTTAAGTTTTAGAGGCAGTTCCTCAGGAATGAATTATTTTCCTCAGTGTCTCTTTGCCCATAAAAATAAAATTCTTTCTAAATGAAAGAATTTTCCTATTTTAGGTTTTTGTTAAGAAGAACAAACCTTCCGCAGATCTTCAGTCAAAATTCGCCTGTTGTGCAAATGTGAAAGTGCCCGTCAAAAGCTGATGATTAAATTATCTTCAGCAGATTATGTCTTCTAATGCTAATTAATAATTACTAATCTCAAGAATTATCATTGATTTAGGAAAAAGAAAAATCTTTTTGTTTTAAACCTTTCTTAATATATTATGTCCTATAAAGGTCAATGCCAATATCATATCTCATTTGGAAATATTTATACTCACTTCAGAAAGTAATAAAACACATTTTATAATTATTAAACGAAAAGTTTTTGGGATAATTCCAAAATCATAACAACCTAGTAATACATATGGAAAGAAGAAAATTTGTTCAATTAACAGGACTTGGAGCCGGCGCTTTACTGATGCCTTCCCTGCTCCTGGGAAACAATATTCCGGTAGAGGCACTGCTTGACCCGGGAATGGATATCGCAGTCAAAAAGCGGCTGGCAGATGTCGCCCTAAATACTGCAAAATCTCTGGGAGCCAGTTATGCCGATGCCCGAATTGGAAGATATCTTAACCAATATGTTTCTACAAGGGAAGACAAGGTGCAGAATGTGACCAATACCGAATCTTTCGGAATTGGGATCCGGGTGATCGCCAATGGCACCTGGGGATTCGCATCTACCAATGATGTTTCTGAGGACGGAATAAAAAAAGCCACAGATCAGGCTGTAGCTATTGCTAAAGCCAACGCGATCATTCAAAAGGAACCGGTAAAACTTGCTCCTGTTGAAGCTTATGGAGAAGTTTCCTGGAAAACACCCATTAAAAAGGATTTCAAAGAAGTACCGGTTTCAGAAAAAGTTGAACTCTTGCTGAAGGCCAATGCTGCTGCTATGGATAACGGAGCCAATTTTGTGAATTCCAACCTTTTTATGGTGAATGAACAAAAATATTTCGCTTCCACAGATGGATCCTATATAGATCAGGACATTCACCGTATCTGGCCAACTTTTGGTGTTACGGCTATTGACCGTGCTGCCAATAAATTTAAATCCCGTGACGCCATGAGTGCGCCAATGGGAATGGGTTACGAGTATTTAGACGGACTGGAATCTGAAAAACTTGAAGGTCCGGCCGGCTTAAGATTATACAGAAATAGCTATGATATTGTTGAAGACGCTACTCTTGCAGCCAAACAGGCCAAAGAAATGCTCAAAGCTAAATCTGTAGAACCCGGGAAATACGATCTTGTGCTTGAACCAAACCATTTAGGATTGACAATTCACGAATCTGTAGGCCATCCGCTTGAACTGGATCGTGTGTTGGGCTATGAAGCCAATTACGCAGGTACAAGTTTTGCCAATTTAGACAAGTGGAGATCCGGGGACTTTAAGTACGGAAGTGATATCGTTAACCTGGTTGCAGATAAAGTACAACCAGGATCCCTTGGAAATGTTGGCTGGGATGATGAAGGGGTGAAGACCAAGCAATGGGATCTTGTGAGAAATGGAGTGCTTATTAATTATCAGGCTATTCGCGATCAGGTGCATATGCTGGATCAAAATGAATCTCACGGATGTTGTTATGCTCAAAGTTGGAATGATGTACAATTTCAAAGAATGCCGAACGTATCCCTGGAGCCGGGCAAAACTCCTTATTCTATTCACGAGATGATAAAGGATGTTGAAAAAGGTGTATATATTGCCGGAAGAGGATCCTATTCTATAGATCAGCAACGTTATAACTTCCAGTTTGGAGGTACGGTGTTTTACGAGATCAAAAATGGAGAGATTGTGGGCATGCTTGATGACGTTGCTTACCAGTCAAATACTCAGGAATTCTGGAATTCCTGCACTAAGATTTGTGACGAGGGAGATTACCGAATGTTCGGATCCTTCTTTGATGGTAAAGGTCAGCCTTCACAGGTGAGCGCCGTATCACACGGTAGTTCTACCACAAGGTTTAACGATGTAAATGTGATCAATACAGGTCGTACTGTTTAATAATTGTTTTTCTAAAAAGATACTACAACAATGGCAATATATACAAAAGAAGAAGCACGGCAAATCATGGAGAAAGCCCTGAGCTTTTCTACAGCAGATGCTACCACGATCAATCTGGGTGGAAGCGAAAGCGGAAATATCCGGTATGCCCGTAACACGGTTTCCACGTCGGGGCATCGCTCTAATCAATCTTTATCTGTAACAGCAAGCTTCGGAAAACAATCAGGATCAGCTACTATAGATGAATTTGATGACGCTTCCCTGGAAAAGGTGGTTAAAATAGCAGAAGAATTGGCAAAATTAGCTCCTGTTAACCCTGAATTTATGGCGCCCCTGGGACCGCAGCGATATGATGACGACATCACATTCGTTGAGGCTACGGCCAATATTACACCTGAATACCGTGCAAAAGTGGCAGCAGCCAGCATTGAACCGGCTTCAGAAAAAGACGTTACTGCTGCAGGTTTCTTAAATGACTCCTCAAGGTTCAGGTCTACATTGAACTCCAACGGACTTTTCGCTTACAATAAATCTACCGATTCAGATTTCACCGTGACCATGAGAACCAACGACGGAACAGGTTCTGGTTGGGTTTCAAGAGATTTTAACGATATTACAAAATTTGATCCTGCTGAAGCTGCAAAAGTGGCTATTGATAAGGCTGTGTTGTCAAGAGAGGCAAGAGCAATTGAACCGGGAAAATATACTGTTATCCTTGAACCGGCAGCCTCAGTAGATCTTCTGCGAAACATGTCCGGATCATTTAATGCACGTACTGCAGATGAAGGCCGTAGCTTTATGTCTAAGGATGGTGGTACTAAATTGGGCCAGAAAATAGTTGACGAAAGAGTGAACATTTATTCTGATCCTTTGCATCCTGATGTGCCTACTTCAACATGGAATGGGGAAGGAATGCCACTAAAAAAAACCTCCTGGATCGAAAACGGGGTAGTAAAGAACCTTGCTTATGACCGCTATTGGGCCGGTCAAAAAGGAATGGAAGCTGTACCTTTTCCTTCCAATTTCATTATGGAAGGCGGAAGCGCAACGCTTCAGGATCTTATTAAAAGCACCAAAAAAGGAATTCTGGTAACCAGATTGTGGTACATAAGAGGAGTAGACCCACAAACTTTACTCTACACCGGACTTACCCGTGACGGAACTTTTTATATCGAAAACGGAGAAATTCGTTACCCGGTGAAAAACTTCAGGTTCAACGAAAGCCCTATAATTATGCTGAACAATCTTGAAGAACTTGGGCAACAGGTGCGAATCGACGGAAATTTGATTCCCTTTATGAAAGTGAGGGATTTCACCTTTACCAGTCTGTCAGACGCGGTATAATAAAATATGTCAATTATAAACTGGTTGTGAGGCTCAATTTCACAACCAGTTTTTTTATTTTAGCAGGCCCCCAGCCCCCTAACCTCCAAAGGGGGAATGTATTTTATAATTAGATTAATCGTTTTTAGTTGAATTAAACTTTAGCTTCGGAATATTGTCCAACCTATAATGGATTGATAAGTATAAATCCAACAAAACCCGGAGCAACGAAAAAATACTTATGTGCACCTGTCTGCCGGCAAGGCAGGTTCGTGGCAAAATAATTTAAAATATCATTGAAAGGATTTATTCCCTATTTAGGACTCAACAAATAAGAAACAAGGACAGAGAACAGAGAAAGAGAATCAACCACACAACTTTCCTCTCTCCACTCTCCACTTTTCACTTTTTGTCGGGTACTGAATTAAGTTGACCATTTTATAGAGTTTAAAACAACTCAGTATTATGGCAAAATTACAAGAATTTTCTAAAGAAGCTCATCAGCGAATAAATCGTTATTTTAGTGAGAGCTTTAAGCGCAAAAAGGTACG
>JAGXIL010000066.1 GCA_024635655.1 Gillisia sp.
AGCTGAAAATGCCACTGCTTTCCTTTGAAGCTATAGATTCTCCGGGCAGCACTGAAATACTCACATTCATATTACTCCCCGGTGCCGCAGAAATAGTAACAGAATCCCGGGCACGTTTGGTCACGGAAATGGCTGCATCTGTATTTTGCTGAAGAGGCTGAAAGACCAGTCGCTCTGCCAGTTGATTGAGGTTGCCGTCTATCAGCCGAAGTGTATTGACCCCTGCGGAAAGTTCATCATTAGAAAAGACTAATTGCTGCTTTAAAGTTTCAGGGTCGAGGTCTATATCAAAAACTACGTTTTGATCATCCTGATGCACCACAAGATATACACTCCCGCCCTTGAGATCGCGCATTGTCTCTGCATTGCTGCTCAAATTGACTATGGTCTTACCCGGAAGGGAATAATTGTTCACATCAAGAGCAAAGCCCTGCTCCCGGGCTTTGGGAAGGTTTTTCTCGAGTTCCTGCCCTCCGGAAGTATATCGCAGGGTATATTGCTCCTCTCCCCATGGAAGATCAAATTTGCCGTATCCCGATTTATCTATAAATACTTTTTTAACCTGCTCTCCCCGGGAATTGAATACCCCGGCTTCAGAAACATCTGTTACCCGGTTGTTGCAGTCCTGAATTCTTACTCCCAGCATGCTGCTGGTACCTGTTACCAGTTGCCCGCCTTCAGGTTGAAAAACCACTTCCGGAGTTCCCGCTTCCATGTCCACACCGGCAAATTCTGAATCTTTTTTGTTGAGGATCTGTATTTTCTGAACAAAGGCTTCACTTTCAGCAAAATTATTCATCCAGTTGGTATATACTTCTATATAATAAGTGCCCGATTGCAAAGAGGGATCTGCATCAAAATTTCCTGAAAAGGATCCGTTCTGGGCATATACCAGTTGTTCTTTGATCTTCGCGCCGTTCTCTGAAATAAGACTTACAAAAACATTGGTAGTCACGGTAAAAGGAGATTTGGCCTTCCTGTTGTACACATATCCTTTGAACCAGATATCTTCTGAGGTAAAGAAAACGTCTTTGTTAAACTGTACGTGAATATTCTCCCTGTCCAATTGAAAATAACTGTCTATTTTCTCTGAGATCGATTCTTTAGCAGAGTTTCCCTGCGAGAAGGTGGAGATTGATGTCAGCAGGAACATCCCTACCAGAAAGCCCTGTAATTTAGATTTCTTGAAATTCATTTCTAATCAATTTTAATTTGCTTTTATTAAACTTTTTGTAGGGATTGTTGCCAAAACTGCAATAATTATACATTTTTTAAGATTTTATTATGAATTCAATAAGACTTTATGCTAAGTAATTGACAGCCAGAAGTTGAAGATGGATTAATTTTATTTTATACAGTAATATTTGCACAATAATATATACCCCTCCAATCAATTTTTGAACAAATACACGAAAATGGATCTATTGGAACTTCAAACGAATTCCTGGTGAAGGAGCATTAATACGCTCCTTCTGATAGACCAACACCTGTAGGTCATATTTAGATAGCAGAAAAAAGCACTATCCTTTGATCCTCTCCTCCCCCGCAACCTCAAGCCCCGGGGTAACACACATACATTGTCCTTTTAACAGATTATTGTAATTTTGCGAATTATTAGTTCTGTTATGTCGCAGTTTTGGTTTTATTTTGAATTAGGCCTGGATCACGTTTTAGACTGGAATGCCTATGACCATGTGCTTTTTATCATAGTGCTCGTAGCCTCCTATTCCTTCCAAAGCTGGTTAAAACTCTTGTGGCTTATTACCATTTTTACCCTTGGCCATACCCTTGCCCTGTTATTAGCTTCTTATGGAGTGGTATCTGTAAGCAGCCGCTGGATTGAAATGCTTATTGCTGTAACTATATTCATCACGGCCTGCTACAACCTCCTAACCGCAAAAAAGAAAGAAAACCAGCGAAACGTCAATCTGCTGTATTTTGCCACGGCATTTTTTGGTGTTATCCATGGGTTTGGTTTTTCCTCTTATTTTAATATGGTGTTTTCAGGGAGCGGCAGCAAATTTCTCTCCCTCATTGAATTTGCCCTGGGCATAGAGGTCGCTCATCTCATAGTGGCTTTTGCCATCCTGCTGCTGGCTTTTATTTGTCAGCATCTTTTCCGGGTCAACAGGCGCGACTGGATCCTGGTAGTGTCTTCTATAGTAATAGGAATTATTCTTCCTATCTTGCGCGAAAATCTGGAAGTATTTTTTTAAAAATTTTAACGCAGTTAAATTGTTTTAACAAACCCCTTGCAATAATTTAGTAATCCGTTTTGAATGAACGCTTTAAGGCTTCTAAAGGATTGCAGGATCAACTACATTATGCAAAAAAAGAAGCAATTAAAATACGATAAGGTCTACCTGCGTATGGCACAGGAATGGAGTAAACTTTCCCACTGCCGGAGAAGACAGGTTGGCGCACTTATTGTGAAAGGCAGAATGATAATTTCCGACGGATACAACGGTACCCCCACCGGTTTTGAGAATTTTTGTGAAGATGAAGATGGATATACCAAATGGTACGTGCTTCATGCTGAAGCCAACGCTATTTTAAAAGTAGCCTCATCTACCCAGTCTTGTGAAGGCGCAACCCTGTACATCACGATGTCGCCCTGTAAGGACTGTAGCAAATTAATTCATCAGGCTGGAATCACCCGCGTAGTATATTATATAGATTACAAAGACAATTCCGGATTGGAATTCCTGGAGAGAGCCGGAGTTGAAATTTGCCAGGTAACAGAATTGGAACTCGAAATTGAAAAATAAAACAAAAATATATCTTCCCCTTTTATTAGGATTGGTTTGTGCAGCAGGGATCCTGCTGGGCTCAAAAATAAACTTTTCCTCCAGTCAGGGATTGTTTTCTTCCAATCCGAAAAAAGAAAAATTAAACCGCCTTATAGACTACATAGATTATGAATATGTAGATGATGTAAATACAGACAGTATTGTTGATGTTACAGTGAACAGGATCCTGGAGAACCTGGACCCGCATTCGGTTTACATTCCCAGCTCAGAATATGCCAGCGTTACTGAAAGTATGCAGGGGGATTTTGTAGGAATAGGCGTGAGCTTTTATAGTGTCAATGATACCATTGTCGTGATTCAGCCTATTAAAGGAGGACCAAGTGAAAAGATTGGGATCAAAGGCGGAGACCGCATCCTTTACGCCAATGATGCACAGCTCTTCAATAGAAACATCAGTAATGATTCCCTTATTTCCCAGCTCAAAGGCGAAGAAAATTCAAGTGTGACCCTTACCGTTTTTAGAAAAGGTTTAAAGGAATTGCTCAAGTTCAATGTAAAACGCTCGCGGGTACCGCTTAAGAGTGTAGATGCTTCATATATGCTCACCGAAGACCTGGGGTATATTAAGGTGAACCGGTTTGCCGAATCTACTTTTAAAGAATTTAAGGAAGGCCTAAAATCCCTGGAAGCACAGGGAGCAACTCAAATAGCACTCGATCTTCGGGACAACCCCGGAGGTTACCTTTCTGAGGCCATTAATATTGTGGACGAATTTCTTCAGGACGACAAACTGATCTTATATACCAAAAATAAGAAAGGCGCCATGGAAGAGACCTATTCCCGAAACAGGGGAAGGTTTGAAGATAAAGAGGTGTTTATCCTTATCAATGAAAATTCTGCATCGGCCAGTGAGATCGTTGCAGGAGCATTACAGGATAATGACCGGGGAATTATCGTGGGGCGGAGATCTTACGGAAAAGGACTGGTGCAAAGGGAAATGGAATTGGGTGACGGCAGTGCGGTACGGCTTACTATTGCCAGATACTACACCCCTACAGGGCGTTCAATTCAAAAAACCTATGGAGAGGGCAATGAAGAATATTTTAATGATTACGTTCGCCGTTATAAGAATGGGGAATTGCGAAGTGCCGATAGCATTTATGTTGATGACAGCCTTAGGTATGAAACTCCCGGAGGGAGAATAGTTTATGGCGGTGGGGGGATCATTCCTGATATTTTTGTGCCCAAAGACACTGAAATGGAAAGAGAGAATTTGAGTTACATTCTTCGGATGGGTATCCTGAGCCAGTTTATTTTTGAGGTGCTGGAGGAAGACCGGGATTATTACAATTCTTTATCCTGGAAGGAGTTTCAAAACGGGGATATTATCACCGAAGAATTGCTTGGAGACTTCCAGAGATATACCCGGTCTCAGAATATTCCTATGAAGATCACCAACTATAAACCTCTGGTTAAACAGTATTTAAAGGCTGTCATGGCACAACAGCTTTTTGGTCAGGATGAATTTCAGCGATTAATTAACGAAGATGACCGAATTATAGAAAAAGTAATAGAATTATCTAAAACAAACTAGTATATTCGTCCGCATGGATGCATATAATGATTATACAGCCATTTTTTTGTTGTTATCCCCCCTGTTTTTTTACATTGTTGCAGTAAGTTTTAGGTTAATGGATAACAGTGCGCTGTTATTTTTACAAAAAGAAATTTTGGTGGATTCCTCCAATGTTTCCGTGCGCGCCATAGAAGAACAAATTGAAAATTCTGCAGATGCCCGTTTTAAAAAGCAACTCAAAAGAGCATTGCTTTTCAGAAAACTTCACCGCTATTTTATTATTGCCATGATCATATGCCTTCCGGTAACGGTGATCACCTATTTCACCCTATTCTAATTTATCATGCACCTGGCTGTGCTTCCCGTTATTCCAAATTGTGAGAATATCTGTAGCTACCGCAGCACCGCTACCACAGGCTATAGAGTACTGGCTCCTATGTCCTGCAAGTGTTCCCGCCACGTATAACCCGGGGGTTACAAGGTGATCCTCATTGCGCAGCTGGATTCGGTTTTTTTCTTTCGGACTTTTTTGATGCGGAATAATCCAGGCTTCCAAACCTTTGATCGTGAGCAGGTCTGAATACCCCACCGCGAGCACTACATGCTTTGCTGAGTAAGTATTCTTATTTGTAGTTACCAGAAAACCTGCAGGGGCAGGAGAAATTTCTTTTACCTTTTCTTTGGTGATTTGAGTGACATGAGGATAGAGTTGCTCTAATTGAACAGGGCCTTCTTTTAAAATTTTTGACCCGGGGGTCCCGGCAGGCAAACCAAGCACATTATTAAAGACAGCCGACTGTAAATGAGAGGCTTTTTGATGTAGTAGAATTCCTGTAATTTTATTTTGTGCGTAGTCTTTTTCTTTCGCAGATCCAAGGACAAGGGCACAGGAAAGACCGGCAGCTCCACCTCCAATGATGAGAGTATCAAGATCCATTAACGTTCTTCTTTTTTAGCTATGGCCTTTGAAGTGAGCAGTATACTTAAAAGTACCAGAACACAGGCAGCACTTAGAATACCTATTAAGGCAAGGGAATTTGCTTCACTAAAAAGATTTGAATAATCCAGAAGGGTTAAATTATATACGATCACCACCAGGGCAAGCATCATCAAAATGTAAATAAAGATCTTCATATTCCAATTTTTTAATTCAAAACAAACCTGTAAAAACAGGTGTTACACCCAGTGGCCTCTAAACGATCGGCTTGTAATTCCTTCTGCAATATTAAGCTTAAAAAGCAGAAATAATATTATTTAAGCTTTATTTTTCCCACTTCAGGGGCCGTCGAAATAAGGATTGAAAACCTTTTATTTATCAAATGAATTCAAATATCTTTGCCGCATGTTTCAAATAGGTAAAACCATTGTCTCTGAGGAGATCATCCAAAAGGATTTTGTTTGCAATCTTTCGGCCTGCAAAGGCGCCTGCTGTATAGATGGTGACGCCGGGGCTCCCCTGGAAGTAGCTGAAACAGAGATCCTGAAAGAACTATACCCTAAGATCAAGCCTTTTTTGCGCAAAGAAGGTATTGCCGCCATTGAGCAACAGGGAACCTCCATTACCGGCGAAGACGGAGAGCTTGAAACTCCGCTTATCAATGGTGCCGATTGTGCCTATGTGACCTTTGACACCAGAGGCATTGCTCTATGCGGAATAGAAGAAGCCTATAATCAGGGGGAGATCTCCTGGAAAAAACCCCTTTCCTGCCATCTTTACCCGGTACGGGTGCAGGATTATTCTGAGTTTGCTGCCGTAAATTATCACCACTGGCACATTTGTGACGATGCCTGTTCTTTAGGCAAGGAATTACAGGTTCCTGTCTATCGATTTGTAAAGGAAGCCCTTGTGAGGAAATTTGGCGAAGACTGGTTTGAAGAGCTGGAAAAGACAGCTTTGGGCATGGAAAAAAAGAAGTAAATATCTTCCACCCAGGCCATACTGATAGTGTTGGGGAAGACAGCTATAGCCTGCAGTTAAGTGAACTAAAGGCGGCGGCCGTGAAAGAAGCACTTGCAGGTTTGGGAATAGACAGCTCCAGATTACAGTCTAAAGGATTGGGAGAAGAAGTACCTGTTTCCAACAACGACTCTCCTGAAGGAAAGGCAAATAACCGTAGGGTAGAATTTGTGAAAATATAGTTTTGTCTTTTGATCTTTTGAATTGGCTTTTTCATAAAAGGGGAGCTTTCGTGGCAGCTTTTGCTTTAGGTTTTAAAATCAGGTACGATAAAGCTAAGGCTGCTATTTTTTTGGTCTGTTATTTTCTTTCCCGGATAGTTACGGTTCCGGGTAACAGGTCTTTCCCTTAAAGGCTCTTGCTCTTAAACTGTGTTGATTTTGTATCTTGTCCTTCCCACTGCCATTCTTTCAATTTATTGCAAATTTTTCTTATTTGCTGTGAGACAAATATGCGTGACCGAAGTAATTTTTTCGGAACAACGCAAATTAGATATAGACTCCTATGGTTTAACTATTTCCATCAGCAAAACTGTTAAAATTTAAAGGATATTTACAATTATCAACAATCAAACAATATTGGCTGAACACACTGCTATTAAAGGCTTCACCTCCTTGTTCTATAATTTCTCTATATTTTTATTAACAACCCGTAACCCAATGGTCATCAAGTTATTATAACATTATTTTAACGTTTTGTAGGGAATAAGAATTTGCCCGGTGTTAAAAACTTTGTTGAAAACGTTTAGGGGATTTCCCCCATAAATCTAATTGATTTTTCAATATTTGTTACAGCTAGATTTCTAAGCTGCATTACCAACAGCAAAACACTATATTTTACATGGCACAAACAGAACCCATTTTACAGGAAAACAAAGACAGGTTTGTAATCTTCCCCATCAAACATCACGACATTTGGGACTACTATAAAAAAATGGAAGCCAGCTTCTGGACAGCCGAAGAAATTGATCTTCATCAGGATCTAAACGACTGGAACAATAAACTAAATGCAGATGAGCGTTATTTCATAAAGCACATCCTTGCATTTTTTGCAGCTTCAGACGGGATCGTAAATGAAAATTTAGCTGAAAATTTTGTCAATGAAGTTCAATACTCTGAAGCAAAATTCTTTTATGGATTTCAGATCATGATGGAAAATATTCATTCTGAAACCTACTCCTTACTTATAGATACTTACGTTAAGGATGAAAAGGAAAAGCACCAGCTGTTTACGGCAATTGAAACTTTTCCCGCCATACAGAAAAAAGCAGAATGGGCCCTTAAATGGATAGAATCTGATTCTTTTGCTGAAAGACTGATCGCTTTTGCTGCGGTAGAAGGCATCTTCTTTTCCGGAGCTTTTTGTTCCATCTTCTGGCTTAAAAAACGCGGTTTAATGCCGGGACTTACCTTCTCTAACGAGCTTATTTCAAGGGATGAAGGCCTGCATTGCGATTTTGCTGTGCACTTGCACAACAATCACCTAATAAATAAAGTGCCAAAAGAAAGAATCCGTGCGATCATTGTAGATGCCCTTAATATAGAACGCGAATTCATTACCGAATCTCTTCCTGCCAGTCTAATTGGCATGAATGCAAAACTGATGACCCAATATCTTGAGTTTGTTGCAGACCGTTTACTTACTGAAATGGAATGTGAAAAGGAATATGGCAGCACCAATCCTTTTGACTTTATGGATATGATCAATCTTCAGGGGAAAACCAACTTCTTTGAAAAAAGAGTAGGTGAATATCAGAAAGCAGGAGTAATGAATAAAGATAAAGACACCAACAAAATTAGTTTTGATGCCGATTTTTAAATTGGCATCCATAACCGGGTGCGACCGTGCCCCCTGTACCCCCACTCTGGTCGTGCCCGATTATTTTAAATACTACCACTGCAAAGGTTATTAAACCTGGCAGTTCCCATATAAAAATATAGTTTACAGCGGCCCAAGGGTTTTTCTGTGAACACTTTAAAACCATAAGCCTATGTATGTACTAAAGAGAGGCGGCCATAAAGAGCCCGTCATGTTCGACAAGATCACTGCCAGAATCAGGAAACTTTGTTACGGCCTTAATGAAATCGTTGATCCTTTGAAAGTAGCTATGCGGGTGATCGAAGGCCTTTACGACGGGGTGACCACCAGCGAACTCGATAATCTTGCCGCTGAAGTTTCAGCCACCATGACCACTGCCCATCCTGATTACGCCCGTCTTGCTGCACGAATTTCAGTTTCAAACTTACATAAGAATACCAAGAAATCTTTCTCTGAGGTAATGACCGATCTATATAAGTACGTCAACCCCCGAACCGGAAAAGAGGCGCCGTTGCTTTCAGAGGAAGTATTTAAGGTAATACAGGAAAATAAGGAATTACTGGATTCTACCATTATCTACAACCGGGATTTTGGTTATGACTATTTCGGATTTAAAACCTTGGAGCGTTCTTACCTTCTAAAATTAAACGGACAGATCGCTGAGCGTCCCCAACACATGCTCATGCGGGTTTCCATAGGAATACATATCAATGATATTGAAGCAGCCATAGAAACCTATGAGCTGATGTCTAAAAAATATTTTACCCACGCTACCCCAACGTTGTTTAATTCCGGTACCCCAAAACCGCAAATGTCTTCCTGCTTCCTCCTTGCAATGAAGGACGATAGTATCGACGGAATTTACGACACCCTAAAACAAACCGCCAAGATCTCCCAGTCTGCCGGAGGAATTGGATTATCTATTCACAATGTACGTGCAACGGGATCTTATATTGGAGGCACTAACGGTACTTCCAACGGAATCGTTCCCATGTTGCGTGTTTTCAACGACACCGCCCGCTATGTTGATCAGGGAGGAGGAAAACGCAAAGGTTCCTTCGCGATGTACGTAGAACCATGGCATGCAGATATCTATGATTTTCTGGACCTGAAGAAGAACCACGGGAAAGAAGAAATGAGAGCCCGTGACCTTTTTTACGCCATGTGGATTCCCGATCTATTTATGAATCGCGTGGAAACAGATTCTACCTGGACCCTGATGTGTCCTAACGAATGCCCGGGATTGTTCGACATTCACGGAGATGAATTTGAGGAGCTCTACCACAAATACGAAGCTGAAGGAAAAGGCCGTAAAACCGTAAAAGCCCGGGAACTTTGGGAGAAGATCCTCGAATCCCAGATCGAGACCGGAACTCCGTATATGCTGTATAAGGATGCCGCAAACCGGAAATCGAATCAGCAGAATTTAGGGACTATCCGTTCTTCAAATTTGTGTACTGAGATCATGGAATTTACAAGCCCTGATGAAGTTGCGGTATGTAACCTGGCTTCCATCGCCTTACCTATGTTCATCAAAGGCAAGGAATTTGACCACAAAGAATTGTTCAGGATCACCAAAAGAGTGACCCGAAACCTGAACCGCGTTATAGACCGTAATTACTACCCCGTCAAAGAGGCCGAGAATTCCAATATGCGTCACCGCCCGGTTGGATTGGGGGTGCAGGGCCTTGCAGATACTTTTATTAGGTTAAGATTGCCATTTACCAGTGATGAAGCCAAAAAGCTGAATGAAGAAATTTTTGAAACCCTCTACTTCGCCGCAGTAACCGCTTCTATGGAAATGGCTAAAGAAGAAGGCCCCTATTCTTCTTTTAAAGGTTCTCCAATAAGCAAAGGACAATTTCAGTACAACCTTTGGGGACTTAATGATGAAGACTTAAGCGGAAGATGGGATTGGGCAAAGCTGCGCAAGCAGGTGATAAAACACGGAGTGCGAAACTCCCTGTTGGTTGCTCCTATGCCAACTGCCTCTACTTCCCAGATCCTTGGGAACAATGAAGCTTTTGAGCCTTATACTTCTAATATCTATACCCGAAGAGTACTTTCCGGAGAGTTTATCGTGGTTAACAAACATTTACTGGAAGACCTGGTAGCTCAGAATCTTTGGACAGAGGATGTGAAAGATGCGATCATGAGAGCAAATGGATCCGTTCAGGATATCGACATCATTCCGCAGGATATCAAGGAACTTTACAAAACGGTTTGGGAACTTAGTATGAAGGACATTATTGACATGTCAAGACACCGAGGATATTTTATCGATCAGTCCCAGTCCCTTAACCTGTTCATGGAAAATGCCAATTACAGCAAGCTTACCTCAATGCATTTCTATGCCTGGAAGAGCGGACTTAAAACCGGAATGTATTATTTGAGAACCAAGAGCGCTGTAGATGCTATTAAATTCACCCTTAAAAAAGAAGACAAAAAAGAACCGGAACCTGTTTTTGCAGAAGCTCAGGAAGCCCCTGCAGTCAAAGCGGCACCGGTGACGGTAGAACCGGACAGCAGCTCCCTTTCTCCTGAAGAATTACGTGCCATCATCGCACAATCTAAAGAAGCCGAAGGAGATGACTGCCTCATGTGCGGATCATAAACGATTTTTTACCCCCACCCCAATTTTAGTTACAATACCCCCTTTAGAGGGAAGTCTCGCAAGAGTACTTCCCTTTTTTGTATTTTTGGAGGGGTCTCCCGCAGAATTCGCAGAATTTCGCAGAAGTAATCCGCGGAATTCTGCGAATTCTTCTATGTTGTAATACAAGTTTCAGATCATATTTTTCATTAAATTTATTAAATAAACCTGAAGAGGAATTGAGCTCTGCTGGAGAGCAACTCAACAGCAATAGGGTTTATGACGGTGAAGACCACTAGCCTCTTATTC
>JAGXIL010000067.1 GCA_024635655.1 Gillisia sp.
AATAGCCCTGAAGGGGCGAAATACTTGACCAGGAATCGATATAGAATAAAATGACACTCATAATGTGTCCAGCACTAACTACCGCCATACGTTTTCCGATTTTATCATATTAAGGCTAGGATATTGCGCCCCTTCAGGGCTTGGATTTCGAATTGCTTGTTACTTCATCCCGCTGAACGGGATGTTGATGTATTTCGCCCCTTCAGGGCTTGGGTGAAGTAATTGATTTAAAGAATATTCTTAAAAATGTCTGTTTCCCCGCCACCCTTTAGGGAGGGGCAAAGCGGGGGAAAGGGAAAGCCGGGAATAAACTTCAATTCCATTCCCCAACCCTAAAGGGAGGGATTTTATTTCAGAACGTTTTTTCTATATAGTATTTATATTTGAAGCTACCCCTTTTTCCCCGCCACCCTTTAGGGCTGGGGCAAAGCGGGGAAAGAGTTGGTACCGTTAATTTAATTTTTGGAAGATACAGAGGTCAAAAAAGAATTCGATCAAATCAATTCCTTTCCCCCAACCCTAAAGGGAGGGAATTGATTTCAGAAGGATTTTTATTAAATTCAGTAATGAATAAAAAAGAAAATCCATATCACGACAACAGCATGTTCAAAGGTGCTCCCCCTGAAAATTTTGCAAAAGCAGAAATTTTGAGAAGGAATATGACGGAAGCAGAGAAAATCCTATGGGATAAACTAAAAAATAATCCCTGGGGATTTAAATTTCGCCGGCAACATCCATTACATATTTTTATCGTGGATTTTTACTGTCATTTACTAAAACTAGTTATAGAAATAGATGGACATTATCATAATTTCCCGCCTCAAATTATAAAAGATAAAGAGAGGAATGAACTGCTTACATTTCAGGATCTGACAATAATAAGATTTTCCAACTTCGAAGTAAAGAACAAAATTGAAGTAGTGCTGCAAAAAATTGAAGAAAAATGTAATTCATCAATACAGCCTCCAAGGTGAAGGAATTGATTTAAACAATATTCTTAAAATATGTCTGTTTCCCCGCCACCCTTTAGGGAGGGGCAAAGCGGGGGAAAGGAAAAGCCGGGAAAAAACTTCAATTCCTTTCCCCAACCCTAAAGGGAGGGAATTATTTTCAGAAAGCTTTTCTATAAAATTATTCTTAGAAGCTACCCCACTTTCCCCGCCACCCTTTAGGGAGGGGCAAAGCGGGGAAAGAGTTGGCACCGTAATTTTTTTACACATAGCTTTGTATAAAATGGTTTCGATCAAATCAATTCCTTTCCCCAACCCTAAAGGGAGGGAATTGATTTCAGAAGGATTTTTCTATAAAATTATTCTTAGAAATTACTCCATTTTCCCCGCCACCCTTTAGGGAGGGGCAAAGCGGGGAAAGATTATTTACTGAAAAACTATTAAAGGAAGTTCGAACTGAAACCTCACAGGTCTCGAAGACCTGTGAGGTTTGCTCAACCATAAAGAGGTGGAATTTTCAGTTTTCAATAATTTACTAACGACTAACGACTAACGACTAACATCTAAAGACTAATCTAATCCTCAAAGATCTTCTTCTTCCGCAACTCAAAGTTCTTCCCAAGATAAACCTTTCGCACCATTTCATCGGCGGCGAGTTCTTCGGGTTGGCCGTGTTTCAGGATGCTTCCTTCGAACATGAGGTAGGTTCTGTCTGTAATGGCGAGGGTTTCCTGTACGTTATGATCGGTGATCAGGATGCCGATGTTTTTGTTTTTCAGCTGGGCTACAATACGCTGAATGTCTTCTACTGCAACAGGGTCTACTCCGGCAAAGGGTTCATCGAGAAGGATGAAATTTGGATCGGTTGCGAGGGCGCGGGCGATTTCAGTACGGCGGCGTTCGCCACCGCTTAAAAGGTCACCCCGGTTTTTTCTAATGTGGCCCAATCCAAATTCTTCGATCAGGGACTCCATTTTCTCTTCCCGTTCTTTTTTCTTGAGATCGGTAAGCTCCAGCACGCTCATGATATTGTCTTCTATACTCAGTTTTCTAAAAACCGACGCTTCCTGTGCCAGATATCCTATGCCATATTGTGCCCGCTTATACATAGGAAATTTGGTTATGTCCTGGTCATCCAGAAAGATCTTTCCGCCATTGGGCTTTATGAGCCCCACGATCATATAGAAAGAAGTAGTCTTACCTGCACCATTAGGCCCCAACAATCCCACGATCTCTCCCTGGTTCACTTCCACAGTGATCCCTTTTACAACTTCTTTTCCTTTATAAGCTTTTACTAATTTATTGGCGAGTAGTTTCATAGATTTCTGTACGGTAGCTAATTTAGGATTTTTTGGCGGTTTTGGGTGAGGATGTTGTCAGTTGTCGGTTATCAGTTGTCAGTTGTTTGTTCGGAACGCAAAAAATATGCCTTGGTTTAATGTATACCGGAGGTACTTTCTACTTTATTTATGTTTTCCAGTTTTTTTCTACATACATGGAAAAAGCAAAAATTTTCCCTCCAAGGAGGTTATACTTTTCCTTTATTTCTTCTACACCTTCGATTTCATAAAGTTCAATTATCATTTCTAATTGGGAAACACATTCCAGTAAAGAAGCGTGGGAATAGGTGAGGAATTTTAAGAAATCATTTTTATAAACTCTCCTGCCGTAACCTTCCACAATATTGCTTTTAATACTTTTTGAGGATCTCCTTACCTGACTTCCCTGCTCGTACAATTCAAATTTCGGTAGCTTGAGGGATAATTTATGTACCACAATAGCGTATTCAAATGCTAAATTATAAATGTCCAGGTCTTTGTGTGTCTTCATCTTTATCAATTAAAAAGTAAAAATCATTTATATGATTTTTAACAAGTTACTGATAAAAAATTTTAATGTTTAACTCAATCTATATCAAAAGACTTTATTTTAACCGACAACCGACAACCGACAACCGACAACCGACAACCGACAACCGACAACCGTTAATTATTCTCCTCCAACTCATCCCAAAACTCATACGCCCTCCTCAAATGTGGAATCACGATAGTTCCGCCAACAAGGGTTGCGATGCTTAGGGCTTCCACGACTTCGGCTTTGCTTATGCCTTCTTTGTAACTTGTCTCCAGGTGGTATTTCACACAGTCGTCACAACGCAAAACTGTTGAGGCTACAAGGCCTAAAAGTTCTTTGGTTTTTACGTCCAGGGCACCTGGTGCGAACGCGTTGGTGTCCAGGTTAAAAATTCTTTTGATGATCTTATTGTTATCCTTCAGGATCTTATCGTTCATCCGTTCCCGATAGGCGTTGAACTCTTCTACTTGATTTGACATTTTTCTTAGCTGTTTTTTCTTAATTCATTTTTTCTCAACTTCTTCTCTTCCCTTCTGTAAACAATGGCTGAAATTCCAATGCTCAATTCATATAATATCAATACAGGAATTGCAACTATAATTTGCGAAACCAAATCTGGAGGTGTAATAATTGCCGAAACTATTAATACAATAATGAGGGCATATTTCCTGTATTTTCTTAGGAACATTGGAGTTACAACACCAACCTTGGTAAGGAAATATATAATGATAGGCAGTTCAAAAAGCAATCCGGTGGCAATTACCGAAGCACGCACCAGGCTGATGTAGCTGCCTATATCAAACTCATTAAGTACCAGGTCACTCACCTGATAGGTTCCGAGGAAATTTATGGATAACGGGGTTACCACATAATATCCAAATAACACTCCTAAAAAGAAAAGTATGGAAGAGATAGCGATAAATCCACGGGAAGTATTTTTCTCATTGTCTTTCATGGCGGGAGCTACAAATTTCCAGAATTCATAGATCACATAAGGAAAGGCTATTACAAATCCCGCCGTTATGGAAACCCAGATATGCGCTGAAAATTGACCGCCCATTGTCCTACTTTGTAGGGTAAATGGCAGTTCATCAAAACAAAAGCCCCCGTCTACTCCCATAAATGTTGATATTCTGCACAAGATGTCATAGGTCCAGAAATTTCCTCTGCTGGGGCCAAATAAAAGAACATCAAAAATAAAACCTTTGGCAATAAAGGCCACAAAGCCTGCAACAACTATTGCCAGACAAGCTCTTATTAGATGCCATCTGAGATCTTCAAGATGGTCGAGAAACGACATTTCGTCTTGGGGTGTTTTTACCTTAGCCATTATAATATTCCTTCGCGTATTAAATTATGGATGTGTACCACCCCTGCATATTTATTGTTTTCAACAGCGATAAGCTGCGTGATCTTGTATTTCTCCAGCATATCCAGAGCATCAACAGCCATCGCATGCTGTTCAATGGTCTTTGGGCCGTGGCTCATAATATCTGCCGCTGTAAGATGAGTAAAGGATTCGTGGTTCTTTAGCATCCGGCGAATATCTCCATCGGTAATGATCCCAATGATCTTTTCATTTTCTATTACCGCGGCTACCCCAAGCATTTTTTCAGAGATCTCCATGATCACTTCCCGAATATTTGCTTGTGGATCTACCTGTGGTCGTAAATTTTGGGCCGTAATATCACTTACCCGTAAATACAACTTCTTGCCCAGGGCCCCTCCGGGATGATATTTGGCAAAATCTGTACTTGAAAATCCGCGTAAATGCAGCAGGCATATGGCCAGGGCATCTCCCAAAACCAACTGTGCCGTGGTGCTGGTAGTTGGCGCAAGATTATTGGGACAGGCTTCCTTTTCTACATACGCATTTAGGATGTAATCGGATTGCTGACCAAGAAAAGAATCTTTGTTCCCGGTCATTGCAATGATCTTGTTCTTAAAATTCTTTATTAGCGGGATCAGGACTTTGATCTCGGGAGTATTTCCACTTTTGGAGATACATATCACCACGTCGTCTTCAAGGATGCTTCCAAGATCTCCGTGAATGGCATCTGCAGCGTGCATAAAAACGGCGGGGGTTCCGGTGGAGTTTAAAGTAGCCACGATCTTACTGGCAATTATGGCACTTTTTCCTATCCCGGTAATAATTACCCTACCTTTGGAGTTATATATATATTGAACGGCTTCAGCAAACTCATTTGTAACCAGATTTTCAAGATTTGCAATGGCTTTTGCCTCAATGGAAATGGTTTCTTTTGCTATAGAAAGTATCTTTTCTTTCAGTTTCAAATTTGTATTATTATGAATTGTGAATACTAAAGAAATATGTATCTTTAATCGTGCAAATGTATGTAAAATTGTAACACAATTGAATGGGTTCTACCGAAATTGACTTATACAAACAACTTAAAAAGTACTTTGGTTTCAGCCAGTTCAAAGGCCTACAGGAACAAGTAATTACAAGCATTGTAAACAGGAACAACACCTTCGTGATCATGCCTACGGGGGGCGGAAAATCTTTGTGCTACCAACTGCCTGCACTAATCGAGGAGGGCACTGCTATAGTGGTTTCCCCGCTTATTGCATTAATGAAAAACCAGGTGGATGCTATCCGCGGAATTTCTTCGGAACACGGGGTAGCCCACGTACTTAATTCCTCCCTTAACAAGACCGAAGTACGGCAGGTGAAAGAGGATATTACCAACGGGATCACCAAATTGCTTTATGTGGCACCTGAATCCCTTACCAAAGAAGAGAATGTAGAATTCCTGCGCACAGTAAAGATCTCTTTCCTCGCTGTAGATGAGGCGCATTGCATTAGTGAATGGGGCCATGACTTTCGCCCGGAGTACCGAAATCTGCGGCATATCATAAAACGAATAGGGGATGATATTCCCATTATTGGCTTAACAGCCACAGCTACTCCCAAAGTTCAGGAAGATATATTGAAGAATCTGGGCATAACAGATGCCAATACTTTTAAGGCCAGTTTTAACCGGCCAAACCTTTATTACGAAATAAGGCCAAAGACCAAGAATGTTGACGGCGATATAATCCGTTTTGTCAAGCAGAATGAGGGTAAATCGGGGATCATCTATTGCCTTAGCCGAAAGCGGGTAGAAGAGCTGGCCCAAACCCTGCAGGTAAACGGAATTTCTGCCGTGCCGTATCACGCGGGCCTGGATGCAAAGACCAGGGTGAAGCACCAGGATATGTTCATCATGGAAGATGTTGATGTGGTAGTTGCCACCATTGCCTTCGGAATGGGAATAGACAAGCCGGATGTTCGGTTTGTGATCCATCACGATATTCCCAAAAGCCTGGAAAGTTACTATCAGGAAACAGGGCGTGCGGGACGTGACGGGGGAGAGGGGCATTGCCTGGCGTTCTATTCTTACAAAGATGTGGAGAAGCTGGAGAAATTCATGAGCGGAAAACCCGTTGCGGAACAGGAAATAGGTCATGCGCTGCTTCAGGAAGTAGTAGGTTATGCCGAAACCTCCATCTCACGAAGAAAATTCCTGCTTCACTATTTCGGAGAAGAATTTGATGAGCAAACCGGGGAGGGTGCAGCTATGGATGATAACGTCCGCAATCCCAAGAACAAGCATGAAGCAAAGGAAGATGTAGAGCTGTTGCTGAAGACGGTGAAGGAAACCAATCAAATTTATAAATCCAAAGATGTGGTGAATACGCTTGTGGGAAAAGCCAATGCGCTTATCATTTCTCATAAGACCGATGAACACCCCCTGTTTGGAAAAGGAAAAGATAAAGATTCAAAATACTGGATGGCTCTTATTCGCCAGGTGCTGGTGGCAGGTATGCTGAAGAAGGACATTGAAACCTATGGTGTTGTGCGTATAACTCCCAAAGGTGAAGATTTTATCAAAAATCCTTCTTCATTTATGATGACTGAAGATCATATTTTTGACAATGTTACACAAGGGGTGGTAACCCCTTCAAAATCATCGGGTTACCAGGTTGATGAAGAATTGGTAAAAATGCTGAAAGATCTTCGGAAGAAGGTTGCCAAAGCACAGAATGTTCCCCCGTTCGTAGTATTTCAAGATCCGTCTATTGATGATATGGCGCTAAAATATCCAATGACCCTGGAAGAATTGAGTAACATTCACGGGGTAGGGGAAGGAAAAGCAAAAAAGTTCGGAAAACCTTTTGTCGAGCTTGTAGGAAGATATGTTGAAGACAATGACATAACCCGTCCGGATGATCTGGTAGTAAAAACCACCGGTGCCAACAGCGGACTTAAACTCTACATCATCCAAAGTGTTGACCGGAAATTACCCCTGGACGATATCGCTTCTGCCAAAGGCATGCAAATGCCGGAATTTATTAAAGAAATGGAAGCTATTGTTTACAGTGGTACCAAGCTGAACATCAAGTACTGGGTTGACGACATTTTTGATGAAGAGCAGCAGGAAGAGATCCACGAATACTTTCTCGAAAGTGATACGGATAGTATAGAGAAAGCCCTTGAAGAATTCGACGGCGATTACGATGAAGAGGAACTGCGTTTGTACAGGATCAAATTTATTAGTGAAGTGGCGAATTGATCTTCGGTTGTCGGTTTTCGGTTGTCGGTTTTCAGTAAAAAAAAGTGGTCCCGACGCTTCGGGAGTGGATAGTTAGGACCGAAAAAATTCCAAATTACAAGCACCAAATTCCAATCCCAAGAAAAATTCCAAAATACAAGCACCAAATTCCAATCCCAAGAAAAATTCCAAAATACAAGCACCAAATTCCAATTGGGAAGGGGGTAAATTCCAGATTCCAAGCACCAAATTCCAAATAAAAATTTTCTTTGCAGCTTATTTTTTTCTTCTTTGCTTAGCGTGAAATTAACTTTCCTGTTTTCAGCCATAAAGACTGGAAGCCTCAAAGAAATTACATCGGCCTGGTGGAACATAGAGTCCTGGTGCCTCGTATGTTTATAAATTAACGCAAAGCCGCATGGATTTTAAAGTAAGGGCGCAAAGTTTAAATATTTTTTTTCTATAAATATGCTGAAAGTCTTATCTGTTTAAAGCATAACGCCTATAGCATACAGCCTATAGCATAAGGCATAAGAACAAGTTTTTTTTCATAACTTTAAGTTCCCTCTAAATAATAATTATGAAAAATATCCTTGTAGCCATCGCCAAACCGGAAAACGAAATAAAATTAATTGATCAGGCAATAAAACTTGCCCGGCTTTCCAATGGAAAGATCTGGTAATTACATGTCACAGCACCCGATCCCGATGATTACCTGGCCCGGGAAGCAGGGCCTCAGCATCTTTACGACAAGAGGGCAGATAACCGAAAAAAGGAAGCTGCACTTATAGAACAATGGACAAAAGAGATCAGCAGCGTCCATAATATTCCTGCAGAAGGCTTATTGGTAAAAGGATCTTTGGTCAAGACCATCAAAAAGAAAGTGGATGAAAACAACATCGATCTCATCATCGCCGGGCACCAGAGAAAAAATTTCCTTTATGAAATGTTTACCACCAATAAGAAGAAAGATCTCATCGACGAACTAAAGATCCCACTTTTGGCAGTTCCGCTGGGATGAGATTTTAGTTTTCGGTTCTCAGGTATCGGTAATTAAGTGGAAAGAGGAGAGTGGAGAGTGAATAGTAAGGGCGGGTAATAAATTCCAAATTACAAGCACCAAATTCCAAGCACCAAATTCCAATTCAAATCTTCTTTGCTTTGCGAGAAAACTCTGTCACAAAGTCACCGAAACACAGAGTCTTAGTGATTTCTTAGTGCCTTCGGGTCTTTGTGGCAATAAAAGCTCATCGCCCCGAGAACTGAGAACCATAAAATGTTTCCCGCAAAATTCGCAGAATTACGCAGAAGCAAGAATACGCCTGCCTGAATATTGCGCATCTTTTGCGCTTCTGCCTATCAGCTCTCCACTTTCCACTCTCCACATTTTTTTTTCAACCGACAACCGATAACCGACAACGGACAACAGACAATCCACAATTCCTTATATTTGCATTTATAACTAAAAAATCACGATATGCAGGACGGATTATATGCTAAATTTCACACTTCTAAAGGTGAGATCCTTGTAGCACTCGAACATGAAAAAACTCCGGGAACGGTGGGAAATTTTGCTGGCCTTGCCGAAGGAAATATTGAAAACAAAGCAATTCCCCAGGGAAAACCTTATTACGACGGACTAAAATTTCACCGGGTGATCCCCGATTTTATGATACAGGGGGGAGACCCAAAAGGGAACGGCACCGGCGGACCGGGTTATAACTTTGAAGATGAGATTCACCCAGACCTTACTCACGACGCTCCCGGAAAACTTTCCATGGCCAATGCCGGCCCCGGAACCAACGGGAGTCAGTTTTTTATCACCCATATCGCTACGCCATGGTTAGACGGGAAACATACCGTTTTTGGACATGTGGTAGAGGGACAGGATGTGGTTGATAACATCAAGCAAGGCGATAAGATCGAAAAGCTCGAGATCATTCGCCAGGGAGAATCGGCTGAGAAATTTAATGCCGTTGAGGAATTCCGTTCTTTTACAGGTGCCAAAGCAGAAAGAGAAGCTGCAGCCAAAAAACAGCAGGAAGAAATGCTGGGTGAACTATCCCAGGGTTTTGAAGAAACCGCAAGTGGACTCCGTTACAAAATTGAAGAAAAAGGAAGCGGTCCCAAAGCCGAAAAAGGTAAAACCGTTTCTGTACATTATAAAGGGATGCTTCCTGACGGTAGTGTTTTTGACTCCTCCTATACCAGGAATCAGCCTATAGATTTTGCCTTAGGAAAAGGCCAGGTGATCTCAGGATGGGATGAAGGTGTTCAGTTATTGAATGTTGGTGACAAAGCCAGATTCGTCATTCCATCGAACCTTGCCTACGGAGAACGTGGTGCCGGTGGAGTTATTCCGCCAAATGCTACTTTGATCTTTGATGTGGAGTTGGTTGCTGTGAAGTAGTTCTATACCTTCTAAATAATGAGACGACAATCAGACCTCACCCGACAATCAGACCTCACAGGTCTCAAAGACCTGTGAGGTTTAAACTTGAGCAAGTTAAAAGGATTGTATACTGGTGTTAAACTAACCGAACAGCTGCCAAATCTGAATAATATTTATAACATCAAACAGACCTCACAGGTTTACAAAACCTGTGAGGTCTAACTCTGAGTATTTTATAAGGATTTTTGAAGTAGGTATTGGGTAGACCCATATATCTATTCGGGTGAAAAAGCTCCCATCACTTCTTCAAAAAAGAAAAAATAAACCTCACCAGATCCACGATCTGGTGAGGCTTTTTTATAATATTTACAGGAATTAATTTTTTCCGGGCTGCGGCGTCATCCTTAAATAAGATTTCACTTCTTTCCATCCTTTTGGAAACATGCCTTTAGCATCTTCATTAGAAATGGAAGGGCTTATCACCACATCTTCCCCTTGCTTCCAGTTTGCCGGGGTGGCTACTTTGTGGTTTGCGGTAAGTTGCAGGGAGTCAATGACCCTTAGCAATTCTTCAAAATTCCGTCCTGTACTGGCGGGATAGGTGATCATTAATTTTATAGTTTTATCCGGTCCAATGACGTAAACCGAACGAACAGTCAAGTTATCGCTGGCATTAGGGTGGATCATATCGTAAAGGTTGGAAACCTTTTTGTCCTCATCGGCAATTATGGGGAAATTTACCGTAGTGTTCTGGGTCTCGTTAATATCCTGGATCCAGCCTTTGTGAGATTCTACGCCGTCAACGCTCAGGGCCACCATCTTCACATTCCGCTTTGCGAATTCATCCTTGTATTTTGCTGCGGTTCCAAGTTCTGTTGTACAAACCGGCGTGTAATCTGCAGGGTGCGAGAAAAGGATTCCCCAGCTATCTCCCAAGTAGTCGTGAAAGTTGATCTTGCCTATGGAGGTTTCCGCGTCAAAATTTGGTGCTTTGTCGCCTAGTTTAATTGTGCTCATAATTTTCAATTTTAGATATTGATTAAAATTATGTTTAAAATTGTCTTTTGTCGTTAATTCTTCATCAAAAAATATGGTGGGCCTATAAGCTGAATTGATTTGGTGGGGTTTAGAACTAGAGATGAGACCTCACAGGTTTCGCAAACCTGTGAGGTCTGTGCTTGAGCATGTAAGAAGGTTTTGTAGACAGGTTGATTTTTTAGATAAGCCATTTTACATTAATATGAAAAATCTTCAATCAGACCTCACAGGTCTCGGAGACCTGTGAGGTCTAACTTTGGACCTGTCCCAAGGATTACAGGCATTCAAATTCCCGCTTTTCACTCCCGCTTTTCTCCCCGATACTTCCATTTTATATTACAACCAATACTGGGCTTTTGATTCTGGAAGACCTGTCGGTTGTTGAGTACTGCATCCAAAGCTTCGCGAAGATCTCTTCCGCTTACGTGAATTCCATTGCCGGGACGGGAGTCATCGAGCTGACCCCGGTACACCAATTTGAGGTCTGAATCAAACAGGTAGAAGTCCGGAGTGCAGGCGGCGTCATATGCCAGGGCAATGGCCTGGGTCTGGTCGTAGAGATAAGGAAAAGAATATCCGTTATCCCGTGCTGTTTTCCACATCAGATCGGGATGATCTTCGGGGTATTCTTTCACATCATTGCTCATTATAGCTACAAACCCAAATCCCAGCACCCTGTAGTCATTGGCAATACGTACGATCTCGGAGTTTACATGTTTTACAAAAGGGCAATGATTAGACAGGAACATGATCACCGTTCCGCGGGTTCCTTTTAATTCGTTCAAACTCAAAACATTCTTGGTCACCGCATCGGGTAACTGAAAAGGTGGAGCTTTTGTGCCTAACGGGATCATATTGGAAGGAGTCCTGGCCATATCTATTGCTATTTTTAAATGTTCCTGAATTTACAAATTTACAGCGGAATAGCCACAAAATTATTACCTTGTTGTTCTAAATTTCCCTCTATGAAAACACTTGACCACTGGTTTTCTGAATATGCTGTAAGCCATCAAAACGAAACCAATAAGGCAATACACTACATCTGCGTTCCGGCTATTTTCTTTTCCATTGTGGGTTTACTAATGAGCATTCCGCCGGGGATCCTTTCTAATATTTTTGCAGGAGACTTTCCGCTGCTGGAGAATTGGGCGGTACCGGTTCTTTTACTGGTGCTTGTATTTTACTTCAGGCTTTCGATAAAAATGGGGTTGAAGGTGCTGGTTTTTGCCGCTCTTTGTATTGTGGGGAATTACTTTATCTCCCTGCTGGCCCCTTTGTGGCTGGTCTCTCTTATCATTTTTGCAGTGGCCTGGGTTGGGCAGTTTTACGGACACAAGATAGAAGGGAAAAAGCCTTCGTTCTTAAAAGACCTTCAGTTCTTACTTATTGGCCCGGCCTGGGTTATCGATAATTTATTCAAATAATGGAGATCACCTGGAAGGATTTTGAAAAAGTAGAAATGCGTATAGGCACCATTCTGGATGTTCAGGAATTTCCTGAGGCCCGGAATCCTGCGTTTAAACTCACCATAGATTTTGGGTCCGAACTGGGAACCAGAAGGTCTTCTGCCCAGATCACCAAACGCTATACGAAGGAGGAGCTGCAGGGGAAGCAGATCGTTGCGGTTGTTAATTTTCCGAAGAAACAGATCGCAACCCTGATGAGCGAATGCCTGGTTTTGGGTGCTGTAGGAGATGGAAATGATATCGTGCTGTTACACCCGGGACTAAAGGTGGAAAACGGGCTAAGGGTAGGATAGTCGATCCATAGGAGAAATTCTTTTTAAGGATCAAATGGTTTGAAATTTATAATTTCGGCTAAGACTTTTCAGGCTGTACCGGGAGCGGGCATATTTTAGCTGAAGATGATCTTTTAAAAAAAGCCGCTGAAAAGTTATGCATTATTTATGCTTAAATGAATTATACATGATAGTTCATAAAAAAATTCCTCCACTTCAGGCATTGTATCCTTAGTTAAACTCAATTGCGGTGTTTATCTTTGTAATTCTAACCAGCTGAATTTAAAAAATGACCCGGAGTATCTTTTTTATAGTTGCTTTTCTTTGTTCGGGAATTCTTCTAAGTCAGAATGAATTCAGGGCTGAAATAACAGACGCAGAGACCGGGGAACCTTTGCCGGGCGCTAATGTTTTGGTGCAAAACAGCGCTTTAGGGGCTACGGCAAATGAAGAAGGACGGGTTAGCATTGAAAATATTCCGAATGGAGAGCAAACCCTGGTATTTAGTTTTTTAGGATATCAAACCAGGGAGATCACTTATGAATTTCCGCTGCAACAGGATGAGGTGATCGAGGTTTCCCTGGCTCCTTCCGGAGAAGAAATGGAGGAGGTGATCATTGCGGCTACCAGGTCCAGGAGGACGATTGTTGACCTGCCCACCAGGGTTGAAGTTATTTCGGGAGAGGAGCTGGAGGAAAAAGGAAATATGAAACCCGGGGACATCAGGATGTTGCTCAATGAGACCACGGGGATCCAAACCCAGCAAACATCGGCCACCTCCTTAAATTCCAGCATTAGGATCCAGGGCCTTGACGGGAGATATACCCAGTTGCTAAAAGATGGCTATCCCTTATATTCAGGATTTTCAGGCGGGCTGAGTTTGCTGCAGATCGTTCCCCTGGACCTGCAGCAGGTGGAAGTGGTGAAGGGTGCTTCTTCTACCTTATACGGAGGGGGAGCCATTGCCGGATTGGTAAACCTGGTTTCCAAAACCCCGGGGGAGGAGGAAGAGATCAGTTTCCTGCTGAACGGAACTTCTGCCTTAGGCCTGGATGCAAGCGGATTTTATTCCAATACCTTTGGTAAAGTAGGGACCACATTTTTCGCTTCCTATAACCTGGGAACTCCATATGATCCTGCAGACATTGGTTTAACCGCTATTCCCAAATTCAGAAGGTATACTGTAAATCCCCGGATATTTTATTACTTTGACGAGAACACCACGCTGGACTTCGATCTCAATACCACGGTGGAAGAAAGAACAGGTGGGAATATAGATTTTATAAAAGGGGATGAAACTGTAAACGATCCCTATTTTGAAAGGAATAACACCAATAGGACAACTACCCGTGCAGGTTTTTCAAAAATATTTTCCAGCGGGAATTTTCTTAATGTAAAGAATAGTTTCAGCTTCTTTGAGCGCAGCATTGAGATCTCGGATTACCGGTTTGCCGGGGACCAGTTTGCCTCTTTTAACGAAGCCTCCTATACTTTGGGGGACGAGGACCTGGAATGGATCGGCGGGATTAATTTGTGGATAGATAAGTTTACCCAGGATCAAAGTGGAAGTACCAATTCGCGCCCTTTAGATTATAACCATATGACTTTTGGCGCTTTTGTGCAGAATAACTGGAAGGTAGCTGACTCCTTTAGCCTGGAATCGGGACTGCGGCTGGATCATCAAAATGAATACGGAACTTTTCTGCTGCCCCGGGTCTCTGCGCTCTTTACCTTCGCCCACAACCTTACAGCTCGTGTAGGTGGGGGGCTGGGTTATAAAACTCCCACGATCTTTACTGAAGATGCTGAAAGATTGCAGTTCCGAAACGTGCTGCCTATAAATGTTCCGGAAACTGAAGCCGAAAGATCCATTGGCGGAAACTTTGACATCAATTACCGCCGGCAGTTGACGGAAGAAATTGATATGACCATAAATACGCTGTTCTTCTATACTAAAGTAAATGATCCTTTGATCCTTATCAATTCCTTCCCCAACACATTTGAATATTTACAACCCGATGGATTTGTTAGTACCAGGGGAATTGAAATGAATCTTAAGACCGGCTATAAAGATTTCAAATTGTTCACCGGATATACCCTTGCCGATGTCTCCCGTAACTATAACCAGGTAATAGTCGCAATGCCGCTGGTGGCAAAACACCGGCTCAATAACGTGCTGATGTATGAGCAGGAGGATAATATCAAAATAGGTTTAGAAGCTTATTATTTTAGTCCGCAAAGGTTGAATGATGGTACCACCGGCCGCCAATACTGGATCTTTGGCCTGATGACCGAAAAGATCTGGGACAATTTCTCCATCTTCCTGAATTTCGAGAATTTTACCGATACACGCCAGAGCAAATTTGATGAGATCTTCACCGGCTCTCTTTCTGATCCGCAGTTCAACGATATTTATGCTCCTGTTGATGGGTTTGTAGTTAATGGGGGGATAAAGGTTAAGTTGTGATTTGAACTTCGAAGAAGTTAGATCCTGAAAATAATTCAGGATGAGGTGGGGGTAAATAAACCTGTGTTAGTCTGAGCTGCCGAAGGCAAGGTCGAAGACGGCGTTGTAGGTTCAGGTTAAATTTGCCAGAGAGCTCTTCCCTTTCAAGCCTCCTTCGACCAGGCCGCAGGACGTTTGGTGGTTAAACTTAAATTTTCTTGCGGCCGCTCAGGATGACATTGTCGTGAGAAGCCACAGGATAGATGAGGATGATTATATGAAAATTAAACTAGGATGACGTGGGAGG
>JAGXIL010000013.1 GCA_024635655.1 Gillisia sp.
CTGAAGATGCTAATAAATTCCTTGACGCTGGTTATTCTGAAAAACAGATCCTGGCAATCATTTTGGCACAGGCTGTAAAAACAATCAGTAATTATTCCAACCATATTTTCCACACTGAAGTTGATGAAGCTTTTGCGGGAAATAAATTATAATAAGGCTTGAGTAATTGGGAAAGTCAGGAAAAACCTGACTTTCCTAATTTCATTTACGTCTTATTATGAAGTATCTATTTAAAAAAAATCTATGAAATTGTTGAATTCATTTAACCTCAAAGGGTTAAAATTAAATAACAGGGTCATCATGGCTCCTCTTACCCGGGCGAGGGCTACAAATAATGTTCCTAATGACCTAATGCTAAAATATTACAGGCAGAGAGCCCAGGCCGGGCTTATAATTTCTGAAGGGACGGCACCCTCACCAAACGGGCTTGGTTATGCCCGGATCCCGGGAATTTATACTCCCCAACAAATAGAAGGTTGGAAAAAGATCACTGAAGCGGTACACCGGGAAGGTGGGAAGATCTTTCTCCAAATCATGCATACAGGAAGGGTTTCCCATAAGGATAATATGGAAGAAAAGGCAGAGATCCTGGCACCTTCTGCAATTGCCCTTGAGGGAGAAATGTACACAGATCGAAATGGCCCACAGCCTTATCCGGTACCGGGAGAGATGACTATCGAGGATATTAAACAGGCCCAGGAGGAATTCGTGAAGGCTGCTTTAAATGCGATGGAAGCAGGTTTTGACGGGGTGGAGATACATTCAGCCAACGGCTATCTGGCAGATCAATTTTTGAATACCGCCACCAATATCCGTAAAGATGAATATGGCGGCAACAAAGAGAATAGAAGCAGGTTCACCCTTCAAACCCTTGATAAAGTTACAAAGGCAATAGGCAGTGAGAAGGTGGGAATAAGATTATCCCCGTACAGTGCCTTCAACGGCACCGAAATTTTCGAAGGTATAGATGAGCAATTCCTGTATCTCACAGAAGAGCTAAATCAATTTGAGCCTGCATACCTGCACCTTGTAGATAACTCTGCCCTGGGATCTCCAGATGTTTCTAAATCCATATTTTCTCGCATAAGGGAGAAGTTTAATGGTACTTTAATTATGAATGGTGGTTTTACGAAGGAAGAAGCTGAAAAAAGCATTTCTGACAATAAGACCGACCTTGTTTCATTTGGCCGACCGTTTCTTGCAAATCCGGACCTGGTTTACAGGCTGGAGAACGATCTTGAACTAAATGAACCTGATCCCGATACCTTTTATACTCCCGGAGAAGAAGGATATACGGACTATCCTTTCTTTGCAGAAAGAGAAGTAGTAGCAACTAAATAGTTAGATTTTATCAAAACCCTTGCATCCCGCGAGGGTTTTTTATTTAGTAGAAGAATTAGTATAATTATTATTATGAGACCACTCTTATTCTTTTTGATCGTTTTAATAGCTATACCCTCCACGTATGCTCAGTCCCAAACTAAAAACGGATTTAACCTGAAAAATTCTCTAATTCCTGTTGCTGATATTAAAGCGGGTGGCCCTCCAAAAGATGGCATACCTTCTATAGATGAACCTCAATTTTTAAAAGCCGATAGTGGGATTTTAAGAGAAGATGATCGCATCCTGGGTGTTAATGAAAATGGAGTGGCTAAGGCCTATCCAATTAATATCATGAACTATCACGAGATCGTTAATGACGATTTCAATGGAAAACCCGTAGTGATTACCTATTGCCCGCTTTGCGGAAGCGGGATAGCTTTTGATGCTGTAGTAGATGAGGAGACGCTGGAATTTGGAGTTTCCGGATTGTTATATAATAGTGATGTGCTGCTTTATGACCGGGAAACGGAATCTTTATGGTCTCAGCTGGAATACAAAGCAATAAGTGGACCCATGGCAGGGAAGGAACTTAATATCCTGAGTACCGCAAATACTACCTGGAAGAACTGGAGAGAAAAATACCCTGAAACTTTTGTGCTCTCTGAAGAAACCGGGTTTATAAGGGATTATTCAAGAAACCCCTATCCCGGTTACGAGACTTCTTCAACATTATTTTTTCCGGTTTCTGCACAAAATGAAGAATTTCATTCTAAAGAGATGGTTATTGGAATAACCATAAATGGAAAATCCAAAGCATATCCATTTTCCGAACTTGAAAAAACAGGGAAAAAATCCATCAAGGACCGGGTAGATGGAAAGACTATCGAGATTAGGTTTCATGCTGAAAGTAAAAGTGCAGAGATCTTTGATGCTGAAGGCAATGCCTTTCCGGGCATTACAAATTTTTGGTTCGCCTGGTATGCTTTTAATCCGGAAACCGCAATTTACAGACACGAATAATTCTTCTTCAGATAATTACCCGGGAATTATAGTTCTCTTGGATTTTCAAGCATTGTTGGTAACAGCTCACTCACGGTGGGATGAATATGGATAGCATCCCTTATGACCTCATAAGATGCTCCCGCATACATTTGATCTATCACTGTATGAATGTACTCATCTGCCCCGGCACCAAGAAAAGTGGCGCCAAGGATCTTATTGGTATCGCTTTCAATGAAGATCTTTAATTTTCCCGCGGTTTCACCTTTTTCCTTTGCCCTGGCGATCTTACTCATTGGCCTGACCGCTACTTTTGCTTTTATACCCTGTTGTTTTATGTCATTTTCATTAAGCCCTACCCTTGCCAGTGGCGGATCGATAAAAGCAGCATAACACGTGAACCTGTCTGAGAGATACCTTTTTTTCACCTCAAAAAGATGGGAATTCACAATCTGGAAATCATTATATGCAGTATGAGTAAAAGCTCCTTCTCCGTTACAATCCCCCAGCGCCCAGATATGGGGCACATTGGTTTGTAATTCATCATTAACTATTATAAACCCTCTTTCATCAAGCTTAACCCCTGCTTTTTCCAAGCCCAGATCATCTGTATTAGGTATTCGGCCGGTTGCCACCAGAAAATGAGAAGCTTTGATCTTCTCGATCCCTTTTTCACAATTATATTGCACAATTGTACCGATTTCCGATTTTTCGGCTCCTATACAATCGGAATTTAATTTTACTTCAATCCCGCTGTTTTTCAAAATTTCTGCAATTGCTTCAGCTATATCATCATCTTCTTTTTTAAGAAGTTGATCACCCCTTTCCAGGATAGTGACTTTACTGCCAAAGCGTTTAAACATCTGGCCGAACTCCAGGCCAATATATCCTCCTCCCACTATCACCAGATGTTCCGGGATCTCTTCCAGCTCCAGGATACTTTCATTGGTTAGGTAATCCACACTATTAAAATCTTCTGGAATCCTTGGTCTTCCGCCTACGTTGATATAAAATTTATCTGCCGAATATTTCTCATTATTAACTTCAACTGTATGTTCATCCAGGAAAGTGGCTTTCCCTCTTATCAAGGTGAGATTTTCAGTATCTGCAAACATTTTTTCGAGTCCGCTGCGGGAATCATGAACCAGTTTGTCTTTCCGCTCTTTGATCCTTTTAAGATCTATCTTTAGATCTCCCTGCAGGATCACCCCATGCTCTTCGCTGTTACCCGCGGCGAAAGCTCTCCTGGCAGAAGCAACATATGCTTTGGTAGGCGTGCAACCCACGTTGACGCAGGTGCCACCCAAATGTCCTTTTTCAATTATTGCAGTCTTAAATCCGTTTTTTGCCATGCTGGCGGCCAGTGATGGCCCGGCCTGTCCTGTTCCAATAATTATTGCGTCAAATTTTTCCATTTAATTTCTAATATTTATAATTCTTTCCTTCGTCCTGCTCAATTTCAACTCCCAGGCTTAACACCATACGGTTAACAAAATTAAAATAGGCCACCACCAACGTAGCATCAAGTATAGCACCATCGCTGAAACCTATTTCTTTTAAAGGAATTGTAGGATCTACTTCTTCAAGGTTTTGAGGGCGTAGAGTCACTTCTTCAGCATATTTACACAAAGCCCTTTCATTATTAGAAATTTCAATTTCCCGGTAATCGGTTTTAAGCTTTTTTAATTTTTCTTCATCTTTCCAATAGTGTTGTAAGGCACTGCCGTGATGAGTGGCGCAATAACTGCAATTATTATTAACCGAAACCACCACGGCAATCATTTCCCGCTGTGCCCGGGTAAGTTCAGATTTACTGAACATTATTTCCATATACAGCTCCATATGTTTTATAATGCTTTCCGGCCGCAGGCTCTGGATTTTATGGACTTCAGCTATCTGTCCACGCTGCGTTTCCAGTTGGTAATAGATCTCTTTAAGTCTTCCATTAGCTCCTCCAGGTTGAATAATATTGATTCGTGACATAGATATTTCTTAATTATTGGAATTCTAAATATACTCATTTGACCATGCCTTGAGAGATCAAATTTAAAGGTATACACCCGCACCCATTGTCATAAATCTGACACTTTATCTTATGACGAATGGTTAAATTACTATTCAATAAAAATGTTTAACTGATAAAGAAAAATTTTATGAAAAGTTCAGACTGGAAAGTTATTAAAGCTGCAAAAGAAGCCGGTATCCCTGACCCGGGTTTTACAATAGATAAAAAAACGGCTATTGTAATTACAGATCCTCAAAATGATTTTTTGCGTGATGATGGTGTGGCCTGGCCCATCGTGAAAGAAAGTGTGAAGGAAAACAATACTATTGAGAATTTGACGACCGTATTCCGGCTTGCCAGGGAAAAGGGTATGAAGATATTTATTTCTCCTCACTACTTTTTTCCGGAAGATGAGAAATGGGAATTTGGTGGAGCATTGGAAAAGTTTATGCATTCCAAAGGCATGTACAAAAGGAAAGGAAGATTGGACCTGGAAGGGTTTGAAGGATCCGGAGCCGATTTTTTAGAGGTTTTTAAACAATATCTGGAAGGAGAAAATATCATTTTATGCAACCCACATAAATTATACAGTCCAAAAAATACAGATCTAAGCCTTCAACTAAGAAAAAATAAAATTGAAAAGGTGCTGATGGCAGGAATGTCTACCAACCTTTGTGTTGAATCTCATACCCGTAATCTTCTGGAAGAAGGATTTGAGGTAGCGGTTATTGCCGATGCCAGTGGAAGCGCCAAACTCCCCGGATTGGATACTTTCCAGGGGGCATTGATGAA
>JAGXIL010000068.1 GCA_024635655.1 Gillisia sp.
CGGCACTTGTTAAAATAAAAGGAGTCGAACCTTTTCTGTCAATTACCCACCCGGGATTTAATTTCAAAATTTTTATTTAGAACTTCGCTGCTCTTTAAACAACTAGTCGCTCATTTTGTAAGCGGCTGCAAATATACAACTGTTTTTCTTTACCAACCAAACTTTATTTTAAAGTTTTTTTAAGGAAAAATTTTGGAGAAGAACATGCCCGCCTTTCGTAATTAAGCGGGTGCAAATATACTATGAATTCTTTATAAACAAAAAACTATTTTAAGTTTATTTTCACATCCCATTGAGCGAAGTGAAATTTTACAAATCCCGTGCCAAACCTACTAATAATCAAAGAACTACCGCCTGCATCTCATTATACTTGAACGCTAAGCGGCTGCAAATATACA
Source organism: Gillisia sp. (assembly GCA_024635655.1). GTDB lineage: Bacteria > Bacteroidota > Bacteroidia > Flavobacteriales > Flavobacteriaceae > Gillisia. The sequence goes on from JAGXIL010000068.1 coordinate 399, forward strand.
CTGCTTTTTTCCAATTCCACAAGTATTATTTGAGAAAAATTAAAAGAAAAAAATAACCTGCAGTTAATAGATTGAAAACCGGTTATTTAAGTGGATCAAAAAAAGATTATATGATCACCAATAAAGTAACTGAAATAATCAAATTGACTTTTCATCCCTCTTTAAAGTGTAGGGACCGGGTGGTCTAACCGGCTTTTGTTTCACAGACCATTTGTCTGTCAACTCAAGATAGTTAAAATCCAGCGCACTTTGCTGGGGTTCCAGCACCCGGGCCTGAAAGGATCTCTGTAAGATATCTTCAATTAAAAAATCTTCCTTATTATTCTGAGGCCTGTACTCCTCTTTCAATGAGATATTAAATAGACTGGCCGTAGAGTTATACCAAAAAGCTCTCCAGCCACTTTTTAGCTCCTTGATCAGATCAAATGCAGTCACCCCCGTTTGCCGGTGCACCAACTTTACAAGGATCTGCCCTTCGGTCTTTGTGAGTTTTTTTAATTCCGCAGCAAATTGATCTTCAATATAGCTTTGCACGATCTTGGTATATTTCTTCTGGTCCCGCCGGTTCTTGATCTGATTCAATCTGATATTTAACTCTACCAGTCTTTCTGAAGCCAGTTTTGCATAGGGATAGACTTTTCGGGTTTTTCTTCTCAAAATTAAATATTCCCGCCTGTCTTTTTCCGAATTGAATCTCAGTTTCTTTAAGATCACAACTTCATCAAGATCTATTGCCTCCCTTACTATTGTATCACCCAGAATGATAAAATATTCCTTCTCTAAAGTATCTTCAACGGGTTCAACCTGAGCTGAAGCACTCCAGATAAAAAATAAGAATAAAACTGGTAATATACCCTTTAACATACAACGAATTAAGATTTTACCTTAATAAACTAAAACCGTTCCAAATTTACAAATATTGCACTTGTCATCCCTTTTATTCTTATTAAATTCGTGGAAAAATTATATACAATGAGCAAAACAGAGATCCTTGATCAAAAATCTATAGAATTTCTTGAAAAATATCTTAACAATGCTTCCCCTACAGGATATGAATGGGAAGGCCAGAAGATCTGGATGGAATACCTTAAACCTTATGTAGATGAATTTATTACCGATACCTATGGTACTGCGGTAGGAGTAATAAACCCTAAAGCAAAATTTAAAGTGGTTATCGAAGGCCATGCCGATGAGATCTCCTGGTATGTAAATTATATCACAGATGACGGATTGATCTATGTGATTCGCAATGGAGGTAGTGATCACCAGATCGCTGCTTCTAAAAGGGTGAACATCCACACCAAAAAAGGAATAGTAAAAGGAGTTTTTGGATGGCCCGCTATTCACACCCGGGACAAGGATAAAGAAGAATCTCCTAAACTTAATAATATAACTATTGACGTTGGTTGCTCTTCAAAAGATGAAGTGGAAGAACTTGGAGTGCACGTAGGATGTGTGATCACTTACCCTGATGAGTTTTTTATTCTCAACGACAACAAATTTGTTAGCCGGGCACTGGATAACAGAATAGGTGGATTTATGATCGCACAGGTAGCACGATTGCTGAAGGAGAACAAAAAGAAATTACCATTTGGGCTTTATATTACAAATTCTGTTCAGGAAGAGATAGGATTGCGTGGTGCTGAGATGATCACCCACCGCATTAAACCCAATGTTGCTATAGTAACCGATGTTACTCATGATACCACCACCCCAATGATCGAAAAGAAGGTGAACGGATATGCAAAAATAAGTGAGGGGCCTGTTATTACTTATGCTCCTGCAGTACAAAATAAATTGAGGGAATTGTTGATCACCACGGCAGAAGAAAAAGAAATCCCTTTTCAACGCGCAGCTTCAAGCCGGGCAACAGGTACAGATACCGATGCTTTTGCTTACAGTAATGGCGGGGTAGCTTCCGCACTAATTTCACTTCCGCTAAGGTATATGCACACTACAGTGGAAATGGTACACAAAGATGATGTTGAAAATGTGATCAGGTTGATCTATGAAAGTTTACTTCAGATCAAAGAAGGAGAAACCTTCAGCTATTTCGATTAATCAGCAGCTGAAACCTTTTAAAAATAAAGCTCTTTTTCCTCATCGGGAAAAGGGCTTTTTGTTTTTGTAAGTATAACTTTCACAATTCTTTATAAATAGACTAAGGCTTTTACATTTATCTTTCCAAAAAAAGCCATGACCTTATCTCCTGAAGATGTTGATGTAATTCTGGAAAATCCCATAGAGGCCATTGATATGGCCAACTTGGAATATACTTCCGAACATAAATTATCTGTGCACCGAAAAAAAGTAGGCAGGGGCTACTCCTACCGGGAAAATGGTCAAAAGATCTCCGATCCTGATATACTGGAAAGAATTAAAAAACTGGTAATCCCTCCCGGATGGAAAAATGTTCACATCTGCAAATCGGCTAAAGGGCACCTTCAGGCGGTTGGCAGGGATGAGAAAAATCGGAAACAATATATATATCACCCCCTATGGTCCAAGATCAGGAATCAAACAAAGTTCTTTAAGATGACTTCCTTCGGAAAGACTTTGCCGAAAATAAGGAAACGGGTGGAAGAAGACCTGGACCAGCCAAAAATGAACAGAAACAAGGTGCATGCTTTAATTATTCGCTTAATGGAAGAAACCCACATAAGGATTGGGAATGAGTATTATGCGAAAACTAATAAAACCTATGGCCTATCCACCTTAAGGACCAGGCATGTGAAGACAATTGAAAACAAAATGAAGTTCGAGTTTACCGGAAAGAAGGGAAAAGCTCATTCTATTACCCTGGAGAATAAAAAACTGGTAAAATTAGTTAATCAATGTGAAGAGATTCCGGGCTGGGAATTATTTAAATTTTACGACGAAAATGGAGTAAAACAAGCCATAGATAGCGGGATGATCAATGAATACATTCACGAAATAAGTGGAAAACAATTTTCTGCCAAAGACTTCAGGACCTGGTCTGCTTCAAAAATATTCTTTGAGACTCTTTACGAATTGGGTTATACTGCTGATGAAAAGGAAAATAAAAAGAACATCATTACGGCTTATGATGCAGCTGCAACAGGACTTGGGAACACCCGCAGTGTTTGCAGGGAATATTACGTGCATCCATATATAGTAGAAGGTTACTCCTCAGGAGAGATCGTCCCGCATTTTGAAAAACTGAAACCCGGAAAATCCACCAACTACACCTCGCTTTCAGCATCAGAAAAAGTTATTCTGAATATGATCGTAGATTACGAGATCGAGGTTTAAAGACCCCTGTATCTGGAAAATTTCAGTAGCCTCCCTCCCATTGCACAGAAAAATTAAAAGATCTAAAAATTCCTTCATGAAAAAGACCCACCTTTAATAAGTGGGCCTTTATAAAACATAATATAATTTCTTTTACAAAGAGGTAGGATATATGCTATTGTAATTTACCGCTTTTACAGGAGGAAGGTTTGACCCGTATTTTGCATTAATGGCTTCCATAAATTGGTTTGCGATATAAGCATTACCTCTGGCACCGGGATGTACCCCGTCTAAGGAAAAAGCTCCTCCAAAGACCAGTCTTGCATTTAAAGAAAATTCATCAAAATCTACGCCTGTTTCTGCTACCTCATTAAAGATGGCATTAACATCAACAAAAGCCAGGTCATTAGCTTCTGCTATAGATTTTATAGTTTGGTTAAAAGCTGCTGTAGCCTCCTGCACTTCCTGTTGTTCTGAAGGAAGTAAAACCCACTTGTCTTCAAGAGGAAAAGTCACACCGTTAACAGATAATTGTCCCGCAGTTTCCTGAGGAAGACCAAAACCCATCAACATTTCAACAGCATCCATATTTGGCTGTCCAATAATAGAAGAACTTGGCAACACCAGTAGATCATCTTCATTTGCCTGCCTGGCCTGGCCGTATAATATTCCAAATAAAGTTGCAGTACCTTCATCAAGCCCACCCTGCTGCAAGGCGCCTGTGATTTGTGCAGAAAGATCGGTTAAAGATTCATCCTTAATAACCACCGGATTCGCTTCTGTCTCAGAAAAAACAATAGATCGTTCCGGCACTCCCAGGGCTGCAAATACCTGGTTCAAGCCTGCAAAGGTTTGATTTAAAGTAGGAATAAGCGGACCAAAGTTTGGATTTTCAGGACTTAAAGGATCATGAGGAACCGTTGTGAAATAAGGAATATTTAATACATTCGGAATATTTGCAACCACACCTTTGGCTCCGTTAGCAGTTAAGGCATCTACCAAACCACTATACACCTGTGCAAAAACATTTGGATCTGTTATATCATTTCCACCATATGTTGAAGGATCAAAGTTTCCCTCCTGATTTTCACCTGTACCTCCACTGGTGGCATATGTAAAAACATCATTATTACCTATCCATAAAGAGAAAAAAGTAGGATCCTGTGCTACAGCATCAGCAATAACAGTTGTCTCGGGACTACTTGCAAATCTTACAAAATAAGGATTGGATTGTCCTGTAGGTACTCCTGCCGCATTTCCATAACCCGGGGCAACCAAATGAAAACTTTTAGCTCCCGTAACTCCCATATTGTTAAAAGGACCTGATAATACATCTGTGATCTCTGTAGTTGGTGTTGCTGAAAGACGCACTGGGCCGGAGCCGTCGAAAATTAATCTCGGCGGTTGGATCACATTTCCCTGCAGCAGTAACCCCCCTATATTGTCATTCATTAAAGGTTGCGTAAACTCCCCTCCTCCTGCCAACTCAAATTGTTGTGCAAGGATATTAGGAACAGAGTTTCTCTGCCCGGCTCTAAATAAAGCACCATCAGTAAATCCTGATGTTAAACTGTTCCCTACGGAAATATAGTTGGAGAAATCTGCTGTGCCGGAAGTAATTTCTTCAGGCTCCTCAATCCCGCTACCGTTATCATCATCTGAACTACATCCTACAAATAGTCCTGCGAATAGAAGTAGTACCCACTTATAATTATATATTTTCATTTGTTTAGGTTTTTTATTTTTTAAAGAATATTCAGCAATAAATTTCATTTCCTGAAATTAAAGGTTGTTGTAAGTTAAAGACAGATAAAATTGCTGGCCTATCAATCCTGTACCATAAGCTGTATAGTATTCTTTACCACCTAAATTGGTACCTCCAAGTTTGATCATTGAATTAATGGAATCTAACTTATAATTTACCTGGGCATCAATTACAGAGAAAGAAGGAACTCTTCCGTCAGCAAAAGAAGCCTGCCAGAAATAGGCATCACTCCATCTGTAGTTCACATTAAAACCTAGATTCTCGTAGACTTCAGTGTTCCCAAAAGAGATCTTCACCTTGTGCTGGGGAGTATTGAAAGCTGTTCTGAAGTCGGGGGCTGTAGACTGGTCAAAATCCTGTTCAGCATAAGTATAATTTCCGTCAAGATCATAGTTTCCAAAAACCTTGGTAGTAACACCTATGGAACCTCCAAAGGATTTTACATCAGCAGGAGAATTGGTATAGGTTTGGAAAGCTCTGAAATCTCCTTGTTGCAATGCAAGTAAAGAAAGCGCATTATCACCCACAGTACCGTATAATGGAACCAAAACCGTTTCATTAGAAATAAAATCCTTGTACGTATTGTAATATGCGTTAAGGTCTACTATAAATCTACCGGCACGGCCTCTGTAACCCACTTCGTAAGCAGTCACCTGCTCCGGCTTAACAATATCAACATCTGCTGCCTGAGGGGCGCCACTTTGAACAGAATTTAATGAGAATGCATTTTCATATGCAGCTCTACCTGTTATAGTAGCTTCCGGACTGCCGGTAACATTAGCACCTGTTCCGCTTAATGGAAATGTGCGTACATATCTGTCAAGGTTTGCTTCTGCAGATCCTACAAGGATTGCCCTACCGGCATCAAGACCAATAAAAAGATCCTGAGTGGTAGGATACCTGAAACCGGTTTGCACTGAAGCCCTTATATTGTGGCTTCTTTCAGCTCCAGCTGTATATGCTACAGATAATCTTGGAGAAAAATTTCCTTCAAAAAGTTCAGATTTATCATAACGAAGTGATCCTGTTAATTTAAGTCTCTCATCAATTAGCTTTTTCTGAACCTGAGTGTAGATCCCATATTCTGAATAAGTAATTGGGCCATCATAATCTGTAAAGATCGTTCCGAAGGAATTTAACCTGTATTGTCTGTAGGAGCCTCCCACCTGGACCTCAGCAATATCTTCTGTTAAATGGGTAAAGTTATAATTCGCATCGGCATGGCGAAGTTGGGAAGCATCCTTAAATTGGGCCCCGGTATTTAGATCAGGATCATTGGTTACCTGTTCAAAGGCATTTGCGAATTCTGCTGATCCCGGTTCAAAACGGCCTGTATCAGCTGTTTCTCTTGCTACTGCATGAGCCTGATCTGGTGCCAATCCTCCCAGCGTTCCCTGGATAAATGCTCCTGCGTATTCCCCAAACCAGTTCTGGTCAGATTTCCAGACGCGGTTAATATTTATTGCGGCAAATCGGGTGTCATAAGAATCTCCCGCATCCTCATCGGTTATATATCCTCTCACAAAAAAGTTTGCGTTCTGAACTTCAATTTTGTGTTGTTGTAAGAAGAAATCTTTAAGGGCATATCGGTTTAAACCCTGATAAATAGTACTTCCCCAACCGGCTTTCCCAACGTAACTGATCTCAAAGTCATCAGCGAAAGGCCGGTAATGCAATGCGGCATCAAGTTTTACACTTTCCGCATTGTAATCGGTCAATGCCGGTTCCATATAACCTGTGCGGCTCACTGAAGAATTCGGCAGAAGGTTTTCGGCTCCATCAGGAATCAACCCTAAATTGACAAGCGCTTCTCCCACTCCCCTGATGTTTGTAGAGACCTCATCTCCATAAACATTTAACCCGTCATAATTAGGATGGCTGCGATCCCTTCCCTGAACCTGTACATCTTCTTCACTTACCGCATGCCAGTCTGTTCCCTGAAAGTATGCAAAGTTGGCTTTTGCAGCGAATTTATCTGAAAATTTGTGAGCTACTCTCACCCCCAGATCATAAAAGGGATTGGTTCCAGCAGCATCCTGAGAAGTTAATCCCTGCTTGTAATAAGCACTGACGCCGGGAAAATCAAAGGGATTTTTACTTTGCATAAAAAGGATCCCGTTAAAGGCATTGGCTCCGTAAAGTGCAGAGGAAGCTCCCGGAAGTAATTCTATACTATGAACATCAAGTTCTGTCATCCCCAAAAGGTTTCCAAGGACAAAATTCAATGCCGGAGAGGAGTTATCCATTCCGTCAACAAGTTGTACAAACCGGGTATTGGCAAAAGTGGCAAATCCCCTGGTGTTTACAGACTGGAATGTTAAACTGCTGGTATTGATATCTACTCCTTTTAAATTCTCAAGCCCCCCGTAAAAGGAAGCTGCTGTTGTATTCCTGATCTCTCTTAATCCGAATCGTTCCACGGTAACGGGCGATTCAAATATGCGTTCCGGAGTACGGGAAGCAGAAACTACGATCTCATCCAGGGAGGTACCTTCAACCATAGTAATATTCACTTCCTGATTATTTGTAGTGATATTGACCGTTTGGGTTTCAAATCCTACATTACTGATCTCTATGGTGAAAGGAGGGTTTTGGTTAACCTCAAAATTAAATTCTCCATCAAAATCGGTAATAGTGCCCTGGGATGTTCCGGGAACAATAACATTGGCCCCGGGAATAGGTATTTGATTATTGTCTACCACTTTCCCGGTCACTGTAGTTTGGGAATAGGTAGTAATAAAACAAAAAATAAATAAAAATGCGAGATAAGCTTTCATATTCCTAAGTTGTTAATTAGATAGGGGAAATATAATCAAATAAACAAATATTCACATTTTTTAACGAATGTTTCTACGGAATATTGAAAAAAGGAAAAAGATAGCATAATAGGTGCGTTTTTTTTCCTAACGGTTAGATTTATAAGAAAAAAATAAATTTTTTTCAACAATATGATCAAAATTTAAATTTGCCCGATCGTATCCTGAAGAAAATTTTTTTTCTAAAATGCAAAAAAGAGCCCGGGAGGCTCTTTTTTGCATAACTATATAATTCTTATTTCGCTCCTTCGATGATCTCCTCAATAATTTCCGGGTTCAGCAAAGTAGAAGTATCTCCCAGATTCTCAGTGTCTTTTGATGCAACTTTTCTAAGGATCCTCCTCATGATCTTTCCGCTACGGGTTTTTGGAAGACTGCTTACAAACTGGATCTTATCGGGTTTGGCTATAGGCCCTATTATCTTAGAAACCTCTGCCCTTATTTCTTCTTTCAGGGAATCTGTAGGTTCTACATCATCAAATAAGATCACATAGGCATATAATGCATTTCCTTTTACATCGTGAGGGAATCCCACTACTGCGCTTTCAGCAACTTTAGGATGTTCATTTATGGCATTTTCTATAGGGGCAGTTCCCAGGTTATGGCCGGAAACGATCACCACATCATCTACCCTTCCGGTGATCCGGTAATTTCCTGTGGCATCTCTGTAAGCCCCATCCCCTGTGAAATACATATTCTTATAGGCAGAAAAATACACTTCCTTATACCGTTTGTGGTCTCCGTAAATTGTTCTCGCCATTGAGGGCCAGGGAAATTTAATTGCCAGCCGGCCTTCTGCCTTCTCATGTATATTTGTTATTTCCTCCCCATTTTCATCCATGAGAGCAGGTTGCACGCCGGGCAAGGGTAAGGTCGCAAAAGTGGGCCTGGTGGGGGTGATTCCGGCCAATGGAGAGATCATGATCGCCCCGGTCTCTGTTTGCCACCAGGTGTCAACTATTGGACAATTCCCTTTTCCAATATTATCATTGTACCAGTGCCAGGCTTCCTCATTAATAGGCTCCCCTACACTGCCTAAAACCTTTAACGAAGATAGGTCGTGCTTCTCTACATATTTCAAGGGATGCTTGGCCAAAGCCCTTATTGCTGTTGGTGCGGTATAGAAATGGGTGATCCTGAGTTTTTCCACGATCTCCCAAAATCTTCCATAATCGGGGAAACTTGGTACTCCTTCGAACATAACAGTAGTGGCACCTGCAGCCAGAGGCCCGTAAATGATGTAGGAATGGCCGGTTATCCAGCCGATATCTGCCGTACACCAGTAAACGTCATTTCCGGTTACACTTGGATTGGCCGATTCGGCATTATACTGAAATACGTTTGAAAAAGTATAAGCAGTTCCAACCAAATAGCCGGCTGTGGTATGCACCATTCCTTTTGGTTTTCCTGTAGAGCCTGAAGTGTATAGTATAAAGAGAAGATCTTCTGCATCCATAACTTCTGCAGGACATTCTTTTTCAGCTTTCTGAAGTTCGTCAAACCAGAATTTATCGCGGCCTTCCTGCATAGGGGTGGGCTCTACCGTTCTTCGATAAACAATTACGGTTTCTATGGAGGGAGTAGATTTTAAAGCTTCATCACAAATTCCTTTCAGATCTACGGGTTTCGATCCACGGTAAACCTGATTGGCCGTGATAAGCATTTTACACTCTGAATCATTGATTCTGTTGGCGATGGCGATACTTGAGAAACCAGCGAAAACTATGGAGTGCACTGCCCCTATTCTGGCACAAGCCAGCATGGCTATGGCAAGCTCAGGCACCATAGGCATATACAGGCATACCCTGTCACCCTTTTTGATTCCATTATTTTTAAGGACGTTCGCAAAATGAGAAACTTTTACGAACAACTGTCGGTAAGAAATATATCTTGATTCTTCATCCGGGTCATTGGGTTCCCAGATAATAGCTGTTTTGTTACCCAAAGTTTCCAGGTGGCGGTCCAGGCAGTTCTCTGTTATATTAAGTTTTCCGCCTTTAAACCATGAAATTTCAGGTTTTGAAAAATCCCACACCAGGGTTTTATCCCATTTCTTTTGCCATTGAAATTCTCCTGCAACTGTATCCCAAAATTCTTCCGGATCTTCTACACTCTTGCGATAGGCTTTCTTATATTCCGCAAAAGATTTGATTTGTATATTTTTCATTCTCTAAAAATAGAGAAAGCCCTGTGAAAAGCAAAAAAAACTAATAAAAAACAAATTTCAAAAAACCAAATTCCAAACCTGCCTGCCGGCAGGCAGGTTCCAAAAAACTAATTCCAAAGCAGCCTGGAGGCAAGTTTCAAATTTCAAGAACCAAATTTCATATCTGCCTGGGGGAAAAGTTCAAAGTTCAAAGTTCAAAGTTTAAAGTTTAAGGTTCAATGTTTCAAGTTTTAAGTCCAAAATCAATAACCTATCTGTTTTTCAATAAGTTAACTAACAACTTCAACCTTCAACTTTCCACTCCCGACGCTTCGGGACCTCTCTCCACTCTTTTCAACCGCCAACCGACAACTGAAAAATATTCCGCCCAGACTATCCTCTTTCCACTTTCCTCTCTCCACTCTTTTCAACCGCCAACCGACAACTGAAAAGTTTCCCGACCAGACTATCCTCTTTCCACTTTCCTCTCTCCACTCTTTTTAACTGTGAACCGAGAACTGAGAACCGACAACTTATTTCAAAAACTCCAACACATTCTTCTCTATCCTCGCATGAATAGCAGAAACATCAGCCTTTAAAAATTTTGCGCCGGTGATCTTCTCGTATAGTTCGATGTAGCGTTCAGAAACAGATTCAATATATTCATCGCTCATTTCCGGAACTTTTTGTCCGGGTAAGCCCTGGAATCCGTTTTCTATTAGCCACTGCCTTACAAATTCCTTGGAAAGCTGTTTTTGGGCTTCCCCTTTTTCCTGTCTTTCCAGATATCCTTCTTTATAAAAATAACGGGAAGAATCTGGAGTGTGGATCTCATCAATGAGCAGGATCTTTCCGTTTCTGTCCTTTCCAAATTCATATTTGGTGTCTACTAATATTAGTCCTTGTTGGGCGGCGATCTCCGTACCGCGCCTGAAGAGTTTGTAGGTGTAATCTTCAAGTACTTTATAATCTTCTTCAGAGACAATTCCTCTTTTTAAAATGTCTTCACGTGAGATATCTTCATCGTGATCTCCCTGTTCCGCTTTAGTGGCCGGAGTAATAATTGGATGTGGAAAAGGATCATTTTCCGTCATTCCATCGGGCATGGAAACTCCGCAAATTTTCCTTTTTCCGGCTTTGTATTCTCTGGCCGCGTGGCCTGCAAGATATCCGCGAATCACCATTTCCACTTTAAAGGGTTCACATTTTGCACCTACGGCCACATTGGGATCGGGGGTTGCAAATAACCAGTTGGGAACCAGATCCTGGGTATCTTCCATCATTCGGGTGGCGATCTGGTTAAGGATCTGACCTTTATACGGAATGCCTTTGGGCATCACCACGTCAAATGCCGAAAGCCTGTCTGTGGCGATCATTACCAGCACATCATTTTCCAGTTCATAGACTTCCCGTACCTTTCCTTTATAAACGGTTTTTTGCCCGGGGAAATTGAAATTGGAATCTGTTATGGTATTGTTCATAGATGAAATAATTTAAAAATGGAAACAGGCATATACAGAAGTAGCTTCTGATAAATACCTGTTTGTTAATGCTATTAATAATCTCTATTTGTGTTTACTTGTATTGGCGGTAATGCAGTTTATTGATCAGTGAGTTCTGTTTCCTTATAAGCAGAAATGATACTCTTCACCAGTTTATGTCTTATCACATCTTTATCATCGAGATATACCATCCCAATTCCTTTTACATCCTTTAGAATAAGCAGGGCTTCTTTAAGTCCGGAGATAACTCTTTTTGGAAGGTCGATCTGGCCGGGGTCCCCGGTGATCATGAATTTGGCGCTCTTTCCCATTCGGGTAAGGAACATTTTCATTTGTGCGTGGGTAGTATTCTGCCCTTCATCCAGGATCACAAATGCATTATCCAGGGTTCTTCCGCGCATAAATGCCAGAGGTGCTATTTGTATAATCCCTTTTTCAATAAGCACGGCAAGTTTCTCTGCCGGGATCATATCCCGAAGGGCATCATATAATGGCTGCATATACGGATCCAGTTTTTCCCTAAGATCTCCCGGTAAAAATCCAAGGTTCTCTCCGGCTTCTACTGCAGGCCTTGTCAAAATGATCCTTTTCACCTGCTTCTCTTTAAGAGCTTTTACTGCCAGGGCAACTCCCGTATAGGTTTTTCCGGTTCCCGCAGGCCCTATGGCAAAGACCATATCGTTCTTCATGGACAGCTCTACCATTTTTCGCTGATTAACGGTCTGGGCTTTGATCAGTTTTCCGCCTACCCCGTGCACCAGAGTTTGTCCGCTTTCATTAGAGGTAGAAAACTCTTCCTTGTTTACGCTGGTAAGTACCCGCTCTATAGCATTTTCATCAAGAGTATTGTATTTTCCAAAATGGTCCATTAACATGGAAAACCGCAGGTCAAATTCCTCCAACAGGTCTTCATCGCCATAAACCATAATCCGGTTTCCCCGGGCTACGATCTTGAGTTTAGGAAAATATTTTTTAAGGAGTTCAATGTGTTCATTTTGTTGCCCAAAAAATTCCCTTGGGCTAATTTCAGAAAGTTCAATGATGAGTTCGTTCAAGTGCGAGTGGATTTAGTATTTAGTTATCTTTTTTAAATGAATAATATATTTTTTAAGGGCACAAAATCTACTTTTATGCAACAGGAAATTACAGAAATTCTTTTAATTTTGCCGCAATCCGGAAGAAATAAAATTATCTTCGCCTGTATTACAAACTTACATAAAATTACAGGGTACTAACCTTAAAAAATTATTAACAATCCCCTATGGCAATAATTACTTTAACGACTGATTTTGGAGAAAAAGATCATTTTGCCGGGGCCGTTAAAGGAACTATTTATTCTGAAATGGATGATGTACGAATTGTAGATATTTCCCATTCCATATCTCCCTTTCATATAACCGAAGCCTCTTACATCATAAAAAACGCATACAAATGCTTTCCCCGCGGAACCATACATATCATTGGGATTGACAGTGAATTGACTCCTGAAAACAAGCATCTTGCCGTCTTACTCGATGAGCATTATTTTATTTGTGCCAACAACGGGATCCTTTCTCTTATTGCTTCGGAAATTAAACCCGAAAAGATCGTCGAGATCAACATCCACAATACCGTCGAATCCAATTTTCCGGTGCTCGATGTCTTTGTACGCGTAGCCTGTCATATTGCCCGTGGCGGAACTCTTGATGTGATAGGAAAAGCTGTAGAAAGCCTGAAATATTCCAAAGAAATAGAGCCCTCTGTAAATGCAGATAAAGATCAGATCATAGGGCACGTGTTATATATTGATAACTATGGAAATGTAGTCACCAACATCAACCGAAAACTTTTTGAGAATACCGGGAAGGGAAGAAATTTTATTATTACCGCCCGCACTGCTAAATTCAGTGAGATCTACGAAACCTACAGCGATGCGATCAACTTTAAGCTGGAGAAAGACAAACGGGAAGAAGACGGAAAAAAACTGGCAATTTTTAACTCTGCAGGATATATAGAACTGGCCGTGTACAAAAGTAATCCCAGCACGGTAGGAAGTGCTTCCACCCTTTTTGGACTGGAACTAAGGGATACCATTACCATTAAATTTGAAAAAGATGTTCGTAAGAATAGTGAAGATGGGGTTTGATCCTGAAAAGATCGAAGCTTTTTTAGAGAATTTTGATAAAAACAAAAGTAAGATCCGGGGTTTTGACGGCTGTATGTTCCTGGAACTCTACCGGGATAAGAACAATACTCACCAGTTTTTTACGTATAGTTACTGGGAAGATGAAAAAGCGCTTGAAAACTACCGGCATTCTGATCTGTTCAAACAAGTCTGGGCAGAGACCAAAGTCTGGTTCAACCAAAAACCCGAAGCATGGAGTGTTGATAAAGTTGCAAGTTTGGAGTAGTTTTCAGTTATCAGTTATTAGTTGTCGGTTGTCGGTTGTTGGTGGAAAAGAGTGGAAAGTGGAGAGAGGATAGTGGAAAGTAGTTGACGGTTGAAAAGTGGAGAGAGGTCCGGAAGCGTCGGGAGTGGAGAAAGGAAAGTTTGGAGTTGGCAGTTGTCGGTTGACAGTCGTTAGTTATTAGTCGTTAGTCGTTAGGTAACTTTTTAAAAAACAGAGAGGTTTGTGATTTGGAACTTGAAAGTTGAAACCTAAAACTTGAAACATTGAACTTTGAACCTTATTCAGACAAGTTCAAATTTGAAACCTGAAACCTGAAATTTTGGAATTTGGAATTTGGAACCTGCAGGCAGGCAGGTTTGGAATTTTTAACATATAAATGATTAACTAATTTGGTTGCAATTCTTAAAAAAGAGATCCGGTCCTTTTTCTCCTCTGCCACGGGATACCTGGTGGTAGGGATATTTCTGGTCATTTGCGGATTGTTTCTTTTTGTATTCGAGGGGCCATACAATATTCTCGACAACGGATTTGCCGATGTAGGGCCTTTCTTTGAGCTGGCACCGTGGATCTTCATTTTCCTTATCCCGGCCATCACCATGAAAAGCTTTTCTGAAGAGTATAAACAAGGGACCATGGAATTACTGCTCACTAAGCCCATTGGTCCCTGGAATTTGGTTTGGGGAAAGTTTCTTGGGGCTTTCTTTCTTAGTGTCATCGCCATTATTCCCACTTTTGTATATGTATTTACGGTCTCTCAGTTAGGCGATCCTCCGGGAAATTTTGATGTTGGCGCTACCGTAGGATCTTATTTCGGATTATTCCTCCTGGCATTTTCATATACCGCCATAGGCCTGTTTGCCTCTGCCCTTTCCCCAAATCAGATCACCGGATTTATAGTTGCTGTTTTCCTGTGTTTCCTCCTGTTTTTTGCCTTTGAAGGCCTTGCAGGATACAACCTCTTTGGAGATTCAGCCTATGGCATAGAGTACCTGGGAATAAATTACCATTATAAAAGTATGAGCCGCGGAGTGATAGATACCCGCGATATTGTATATTTTTTAAGCCTTATCACCTTGTTTCTCACCTTAACTTTTTACAAGATCCAATCCAGAAAAAGCAATCCCTGATTTGAAGCCGCAAAAGAACTTAATATTCATAATATATCTTGCCATTGCCCTTGTGCTGGTGAATTTTCTGGCGTCACAGTTTCATCAACGCTTTGATCTTACTCAGGATCAACGCTACACCCTATCCCCTGCTGCAAAGGAAATTATTGCTGAAGTTGAATCTCCGCTGGTGATCGATGTTTTCCTTGAAGGAAGTTTTCCTCCGGAATTCCGGCGACTTCAAAATGAAACGCGACAGTTCCTGGAAGAGGTGCAGGCTTATAACTCCAACATCGTTTTCAATTTTATTGACCCCCTGGCTGAAGGAGATGATGCCAATGCCATTGCCGAAGAATTTTACGCCATGGGAATGACCCCTGCCCGTTTAAATGTTATGGAACAGGGAAAGGCCAGTGAAACTCTTATTTTTCCCTGGGCCATTGCCAACTACCGGGAACAAACGGTAAAGATCCCGCTTCTTAAGAACAAGCTGGGAATTTCAGATGAAGAACGGGTGAACAGTTCGGTACAGCAACTCGAATACTCCTTTGCCAATGCGCTGAGCCAACTGGTGAGGGACCGGGAGAAAAAGATAGCGGTGATGCGCGGAAACGGGGAACTGCCTGATGCCAACATAGCCGATTTTGCACAAACCCTGCGACAGTATTATTTCATTGCCCCTTTCACCCTGAATTCAGCTGCTGAAAATCCTGAAAGGACCCTGGAGGAGCTAAGGGAATTTGATCTTATCATAGAAGCTAAACCTACCGAAGCCTATACCGAAAATGAAAAATATATCCTTGACCAGTATCTTATGGGGGGTGGCAAAGCCTTGTGGCTGGTTGAGCAAACAGCAATGGAAACAGATAGTTTATTCAATGAAGAAGGAACTGCATTTGCACTGCCCCGGGACCTCAATTTGAATGACCTTTTCTTTTCTTACGGCTTCAGGATAAATCCCGAGCTGGTGAACGATCTTTATTCTGCACCAATAGTGCTTGCCACAGGAACAGGTAACGATACTCAGTTTACTCCTTACCCCTGGTTCTACAGTCCGCTTACAGCTTCGCCAAACACACATCCCATTATCAACAATCTGGAAGCGGTGAAATTTGAATGGGCAAATCCTATAGATACGCTTCGTAACCCCATCAATAAAACGATATTGCTTACCAGTTCTCCGCAATCAAAAACAGAAGGCGTCCCACGGGAGATAAGCATGGACATTCTTAATTCCCGGCCCGATATGGCTTCTTATGACAACGGGGAACAGCCTTTGGCGGTATTGCTGGAGGGAGAATTTATTTCAGCCTACAGGAACAGGGTTAAACCCTTTAATATTGAAAATCCAAGGGATAATAGTGAACCTACGCAAATGATCGTCGTTTCAGACGGGGATGTGATAAGAAATGAGTTGCAGCAGGGAGCACCACTGGAATTGGGTTTTGACCGCTATACCGGTAATACCTATGGCAACAAAGAATTTTTGCTGAACTCGGTGAATTATCTTCTCGATGACAGCGGACTTATTGACATCAGGTCTAAAGAGATCACCATTCCCTTTATGGATACGGAGAAAGCTTCAGAAGAACGGCAAAAATGGCAGCTGATCAACCTTGTAGTTCCTTTACTGTTATTGGCTATTGGTGCATTTCTCTTCAACTTTTTCCGGAGAAAAAGGTACCTTAGAAAATAATTTCTGATCAATATTTCCGCAGGAGTAAATATTCCCGGCGAAGATTGTAAGAAAAAGTAATATTTGATTAATCTTTGCAGTCCTTCCGCAAGGGAAAATTGACCTCTGTATAAGGTTACTCTTCTTAAAATAATTTTTCATCAAAAGCAACCTCCTTTTTTCACACTTTCCGCAGAAAGAAAAATATTAACAAAAAGTGAAGACACTTTTTTACAATATACTGATATACAAATAATTAAATAACCATTCTTCAATTTTGTTGTTAATAAAATAAGTGCAGATATTCCCCGGTTTTTGAATGATTAGGATATATTTGTATTGATTAAAACTAACCGATACGTCCATGAAATTTATTGTATCCAGCACATATTTACTAAAACAACTTCAAATCCTGGGGGGAGTGATCAATAACAACAACACCCTGCCTATCTTAGATAACTTTCTTTTCGAATTAAATCAGGATGAATTAACTGTTTCGGCTTCCGACCTGGAGACTACCATGTCTGCAAAACTGAAGGTAGAATCAGATTCTGAAGGAGCCATTGCCGTTCCTGCAAGATTGTTACTGGAAACCCTGAAGACTTTTCCGGAGCAGCCGCTTACCTTTGTGGTAGAATCCAACAACACGATAGAGTTGAGTTCCAACCACGGGAAATACGCCCTGGCCTATGCCAATGGCGAGGAATTCCCCAATGCGGTTGAACTTAAAGAACCAAGCAGCACCGTGATCCAGGGCGATGTATTGTCAACTGCTATAAGCAAGACTATATTTGCTTCAGGAAACGACGATCTAAGACCGGTAATGAGCGGGGTATTCTTCCAGTTTTCTACGGAAGGCCTCACCTTTGTGGCTACAGATGCTCACAAACTGGTAAAATATTCCAGGGAAGATGTTTCAGCTTCCCAGGCTTCAGAATTCATTATGCCCAAGAAACCTTTGAACTTGCTGAAAGGGATCCTTGCCGGAAGTGAATCTGATGTGCTTATAGAATACAACGAATCCAACGCAAAATTCACCTTTGAGGATACACAACTTATTTGTAGGCTTATTGACGGAAAGTATCCTAATTATGAAGCCGTGATCCCTAAGGAGAATCCCAATAAGTTAACCATCGACCGCACCCAGTTCTTAAGTTCGGTTCGAAGGGTTTCTATTTTTTCTAATAAAACTACCCACCAGGTGCGACTGAAGATCGCCGGTGCCGAATTAAATATATCTGCGGAAGATATTGACTACAGCAACAAAGCTGAAGAACGATTGACCTGTTCTTATCAGGGCGACGATATGCAGATAGGTTTCAACTCCCGTTTCCTGACGGAAATGCTGAGCAACCTGAATGCAAACGAAGTGCAACTAGAAATGAGCCTTCCCAATCGCGCGGGAATTTTAACTCCTGTTGACGGCCTGGATGAAGGAGAAAAGATCACAATGCTGGTTATGCCGGTGATGTTGAATAGCTAAGCCCCCTAGCCCCCAAAGGGGGAATAAATAAAATAATTAACACCATCTGAGGTTAAACCTGATGGTGTTTTTTTATGGGGATTTGTCAGTGGTCAGTGGTCAGTAATTAGAAAAGCAAAAAGTTCCATTATTTTCGTGAACCTTTGAGGCTTAGCGCCTTTGTGGCAATTGAAATTTTGGAGCTTTAAACCTGCTGCCGGCAACCATGTGTGGGATTTGGAACCTGCCTGCTGGCAGGTAGGTTTGGAATTTGTTTTTGGAATTTGGATTTTAATTTTCAAGATTTCTGCGCAGTTCAGCGAGTTCTTCTATGTTGTAATACAAGTTTCAGATCATATTTTTCATTAAATTTATTAAATAAACCTGAAGAGGAATTGAGCTCTGCTGGAGAGCAACTCAACAGCAATAGGGTTTATGACGGTGAAGACCACTAGCCTCTTATTC
>JAGXIL010000069.1 GCA_024635655.1 Gillisia sp.
GCAAGCTCAGGAAAATATTTTAATTTTTCTAAGAGAACAATTTGGACTAATAATTAATAAAGGCTTATTGGATGAAGTTTTACTAGCACATATTCATCCCTTAATGCAGGCGGAACGAATGGATCTTGTAAAAGAGAAGCTGAAACAAATAATGGAAATATAGCAATGGCATTTAATGAACTCAATAGCGTAGAACATTATATTATTCACAAGTTAAGCGGTGTAAATCTTAACGCTAAAGGTGTATCAGAACCCGACCAAACCTATGGAAAATTCTGGGAATATAGATCTCCGGAAGAATTAGGTCGGGGAGTAAATGAAGTCCTGCTTGAAAAGGAATTAAAAGATGCTCTTGTTCGTTTAAATCCTGAAATTAAAGCCAACCCGGAACTGGTTTTCAATTGGGGATATTGATCAGTCCAGAAGAAAATGTAAAGCCTGTGAAATTACATATTTGAAGACTTAAAGAAAATTAAAGGACTTACCCTAGCCATTGAAAATCAAAACAGGGAATTTCTGCTATAGATGATTGCGCAAAGAATATTTCTATAATAGTGCATCCTCCGGAGTGAAAGTGGTATGTTTGTTCATAAATTTACGCTGTTCACGAATCGTGAACAAAGATTAAATGTGAACAGATGGAAACGGAGATCCTACATAAAGCATTGGAAAATATTGAAGATCCTGCACATATATATGGGAAGTTTGAGCCGACAGGCGTGTTAGATGGGAATATAGTTTTACATTTTCCATACAGGCCATCTCTTAGAATGGTCGTTGAAATAAAAAAGGAGTTGCGGCAACATCAACTCCCCCAACTTATACAAAAAAAACAAGAGTATGTCAATTTCCTGCTTGTGGCCGAAAGGTTGCATCCCGCAATTAAAAAACGATTACAGGAAGAAGAAATAGCATACCTGGAGGAAAACGGGAATATTTTTATCAAGACGGCAGATACATTCATTTTAATTGACACCAATAAACCTTTAAAAAACAAAAGCAATTCTGCTAAAAAGGCCTTTACCAAAACCGGATTAAAACTGGTTTTTAGCTTTTTAATAAATCCCGAGCTTATTCACGACAATCAAAGAACTATATCTGATAAAAGCAAGGTGAGTCTTGGCACAGTTCCCACGGTTGTTAAAACTTTAAAAGAAGCCGGATTCCTAATCACTCATAAAAATGAATACCTATGGCAAAACCGGAAAGAACTTTTAACCCGTTGGATTAATGATTACGAAATGATTTTAAAACCTAAACTTTTTAGGGCCCGCTATGACTTGCGAACAGATTGGCGGGAAATTCAGTTAAACCAGGGAGAAGCCCATTGGGGAGGAGAGCCAGCCGGAGATCTGTTAACCGGATATCTAAGGCCCGAAGAGTTTACGCTTTATAGTAACGAGTCTCCGATCAGCTTAATGAAACACTACAACCTTAAACCAAATAATAATGGAGAGCTTTTAGTTTTCGAAAAATTTTGGAGTGGAGATACAGGCCCCACTGTGCCCCCAATATTAGTTTACGTCGATCTAATTCTAAAAGAAGATAAACGCTGCAGAGAAACCGCTCAAAAAATTTACGATAAATACATCCAACCAATCCTATAAAGAACTCCCTACTTCAAAGAGGTTTCAGAAATTCTTGAGGAACATACTTCATCTGCTAGATCTTCTTAGTTTATAAAAAACGGGTAATTTTAAAAGATTGGGATCTTGCCTATGCTGAGGAGATCTTAACTGAATTCTAAATAGGAGCACAGAATGAAATTTCGGTTTCCTGGTCTAGCCACCTTTAAGGACCAGGTATAAGATTATTATACAATTCAATATTAACGATACAATAAACAAAATCACTGCCCATTTCGGATATATCTTAGCCTCCTTCATTAAATTCGCAAATTTGTTATACGTCTCCTGCACATTTGAGTTCTGGTTTTTTAAAACCATTTCGTGATTTGACAGAACCGACTTTAATTCGGTCAGGTCTATGCCGATCTTTGCCTCTCGTATCTTTTCCAGGCGTTTTACCGCCTCTTCAAAATCCCTGATTTCTGAGACCAACAGTTCGGATAATTCTTCAAGTTTTGCCATAATTACATGTTTTTAGTACCCGAATCCCCGGGTGATTTCTCTTTTAATTGCCTGTTTTAAAACATTCATAACCACGTTGGTTGATAAGCGTACCACCTTGTCACCCATATTAAAATGGGAATTGTTCCTTACAAATGCTTTTACCCCCATCGTTGCGGCCATTTCTTTTCCAATATTGCCGATGCTCATCGAGCGGTGGATCGCACTCCCTTTAAGGTCGTACCCGTCAAAATGAAACCTGAAACCCTGCAACCTGTCGGCTTTGTTGATGCTGGGAATAACCACCACCTTGTTCACCCTCATTGCTTCGATATAATCCTTAAATGTTTTTGGATGAAACTGTTTCATCGTCAGGTCGTGGCGGCGTTTTATTTCAGACCGGATATCCCTCAGGTTGAATTCCTGTTCCATCTGTCTCATTTTTACGGTGGTAAGCTTCATTTGTTCCGCAACTTTTTCAGCAGCCAGCTGGCTTTTTTTGCCAATAAAGCTGTCGTTAAAGGCTACACCTTTAAAATCAATCCTGTTCACGTACAGGTGAACATGTGTATGGTCTTTATCACGGTGAACAAAAGCAATCGCCTGGCGTTCCCCTAATTTCATCTCTTTTGAAAACCGCTCGCATATTTCTTTCAGGTCTTTTGATTTTAGGGATTTGCCATCTTCAATGGTTGGACTAAGTACGAAGGCCAAGGTGTTTTTCTGACAATTGTGGTTCATATCCTGGACAAAGCGGAATTCCTCGGTGATCTCGGCAGGGTTTTCCCCGGCCAGGTGCTGCCGGTAAACAACTTCAGCCTCCTTTTCCTGATTCCAGCCATACTTGATAGATACCTTGGTGTGCGATATAGCTTTTCCTTTCCCGATCATTTTTTAATTTTTTGAAGGTGAATTTTAATTTCATCTGCCAGGGCGTAAACCGCTTTTGAGAGTCCGGGGTCTTTCTTCCGGAACATATTCCCGATTGATTTAAAATTGTTGTGGAACCTCACCAGGCTTTTATATATTTCCAGGTGATCATCAGACAAGCGCTCTTTTATATCTTTTTCCCCAGCAACCTGTCGGCAATATTCACTAAGGGACAATCCGCTTCTTTTCGCCTTGACCAGCAATAACTTTTTTTCATATACGGAACACCTGAATTTCACCAATTCCCTTTTTGCCTTAAACATCTTTTTTTTCTTGCGACCACCGGGAGCAATAGTTTTTGTGTCCACAGACACACATCTTGCAATATCATCCTCGAAAAGAGCCGTCTCTTTAGGTTGTTTTATTTCCAGCTCATCAGGTGAAATGGAATTCTGTTCCTTTAGTGCTTTTACAGGAATTACCAATTGTTTCTTAGGCTCCCGTTCCAGTAAAATTCCCTGTTTTTTCATTGTTCATTTTTTCATTGAGGTCCTTGAAATTTTTATAAGAATTTCGCTTATCGGTAACATTGTCAAACCGTGTCAAAAGTTTCCGAGTTGCTATATCTCCTGCAGCATCGTTATCCAGATAAAGGAGTACCTGGTTATACTCGGGGAAATGAGTTTGAATTTGGGCCAGAAAAGAAAGTGAGTTAAGGATGATCACATCTGAAGTATTAACCAGTTTATTCTCCAGAACAGTCAGGGAAAGAAAGTCAAACAGCCCTTCAGTAACCAACAAGTTTTTAGATCCATTTTTGAGATGGGTATGGGATTTCGGGGCGATGGAACCTTTGAAATATTTATTTCGCAGTTCCCATCCATCCAGATGATTTTGTAGCCCCAAGGAGAAGAATTCCTTCCCTTTGAGTTTGTACCTGATTTCTTTGCAATATGCATTTCCTTCAGCCAAAGGAATGCCCCTGGAACTTAAATACCCACACAGGGCCGGGTGTGAAATGCTTTGAACCTGGACAATGTCAATGACAGCATCAGTGTCCTTTTTCGTGTCAGGGATTTCCGGGCCAAAAGAAAAAGAAATGGTATTGTCTGAAAGGAAATTTAAAGCATCCTGAAAAGAACAGTTTTCAAGTAGCATTACCAGGTCGATCACGTTGCCACCTTTTCCTGTTCCGAAATCATACCACAGGTTTTTGTTAAAAGAAACGTTGAAAGAGGCTTGGGTTTCTGACCGAAGGGGACTCAGAAACCAAGCTTCTTTCTCCGATTTTCTGGTGGGGTAGTGCCCTAAATTGGCAAGTGTTTTTACGATGCAGATATTTCGGGCACTACTCCACGATTGTTGTTGTAAGCTCATAATTGAAATTTTTAGTTACATTCTTACCTAAGGCCGTCTTTGCTGGTTTTGTAGGGTGGTAAGTATCCTTTTTTTATGTTACCCAACTTACCTATGTTGCGGGTAGGTTAGGTAAGACTGTTTTTTTATTCCTTACCTTTTCTTTTGCCCAAATTCCAGTGGTTTGCAGGGATAATAGGTAAGTAGGTAAGTATATTTTTATATTTTTTTTATTTGAAGTATCAGGTCAATTCCCAGGGGCTGGACTTGAACAATGGCTTGACCAAATATCCATACACCTGTCGCCCGGGATCTTTCACTCTTTGAAAACCTCTCGAGGTCAATGCCTTTCCCATGCTGATGATATTCAGCCTCGGATTAATACAGCTTATTTGGATCAATACATCGGAAGCTGTCATGAAGTCTGAGGGATCAACACTTACTTCAAAATATTTTGAAACCAATTCTTCCTCCATGGTTGGTTCCTGATAGTTTTTGTTCCTCACTTCATTTTCAAGAATATCGTTTACACTGAGTTCCGGGCAGAAATCCATATCACGGTATGCGAAATGATGCGCCTGGGCCCAGACTTTATGGATGTCAATTTTGTGGGAATAGTTGAAATCAATTTTTCCTGTAAGTTCAAAACACAGCCATCGCACGGAACCTGTCTCATCATTCAAAAAGGTGGCACGGTTGGTAGAACCGATAAAACTGCAGGTTCTTTGCAGGGATGAATTTTTCCGGTCATAGGGCAGTCGTTCGTTGATCATGGTTTTTGAGAAATAAGCTTTCAGGGCATTTATTTCTTTTTTGGCCAGGACGGAAAGTTCATCCAGGTTGATCAGGAAATTTCGGGTGAGCTGGATCCTGGCATCTTTATCCGTAGCCATATCCTCTGCAAAATACCTGGATAGGGCAGGAGGGCAGAGGAACCGGCACCAAGTTGATTTTCCCGAATTCTGCTCAGCGTGCACCAACACCAGGCATTGCTTGTTGAAATAGTTTTCTTCCAAAGCACATTTCAAAGTGCGCACCAGCCATTTCCTGAAATGGTAGACAAACAGATCAGGTTCCTTCAAGGGGAGATACGATGCAAGTTCCTTAATATGATCCACTCCATTCCAGTCGGGGAGGTTCGTGAAAGATTCCTCTATTGGATTATACCGGAGAACCAGGTGTGACTTTAGGTAGATATCAAGTTTGGCAGGAGTTACTACCATAC
>JAGXIL010000014.1 GCA_024635655.1 Gillisia sp.
ATAAAAATGCTTGTGGAGTAGGAGGCAATTACATAAATTTGCGCCCTCATTACACCTATTGAGCCGGTCCTATAGCTCAGCTGGTTAGAGCACCTGACTCATAATCAGGTGGTCCCTGGTTCGAGTCCAGGTGGGACCACGGAAAGAAACCGTAATAGCGCTTATAATCAAGCTATTACGGTTTTTTTATTAGATAAAATGTACGATTAGTGTACGATTAGAGATCATTCCTAAATGTAATTTCTTCAAATCTCAAAAAAAAATAATCTCATCGTCAGCAATACTTACTATACCAGCTACTGTACTTATGGCTAATCAGCTTTAAAGAACTACCCTTCAGCCCTTACCTCCAGTAAAAGTTTTATCAATTAAAAAATCAAACACATTATTTTTCGAGATGTTTGATAACAATTCCATTTCTCAAGAGTATAGCCTGACTAAATAATTCATTTTTAAAAATATTGATTTTGCGTTTTTTTTTGGTTTTTTTTTATTAAATTGTTAACTCTTAACAATACTTTACTGTAATTCTTATGAAATGATGTTAACAATAACCCCCCCAAACCTTTCTTTTCTCCAAAGTCAAAGTTATAGTCCTTATTCCATGGATCCGTGCTAACAAATCCATGATAGTTCAAACAATCAGAGGTTTTTGTATGTCTCAAAATGAATAGCTCAGTATAAGATAAAAATCCATTACTATGAAACACATCGATAACGATAGCACTCTTAGATTTTTAAGAAAAAAACATAAAAACTGGAGTGAAGAGCAGATTAAGGCGGAAGCTGAAAGAATATGGAGTGATTATGCTGAAGCTAACAAAGAAAAACTGGAAGAAGATGCCCGGGAAAGGGAGAAGCAATATAATCAATCTCTTGATAGTGAATTTAGAGGCGCCTTACTTGAAGATGATTAAGCAATACCTAATGAAAACTTGAAAACGAAGCCGTGGACGAGCAGAAATATTTTGATGAATCTCTAGGTAAAGAACAAAATCAGCCGTGGATGGATTATCCAGCTGATCAATCCAATAGCTAAATTTAGAAATAGAGCATTTTTTTTATATCGCGTAACACCAAATCAATTTAATCTTTAAACGATGTCAGAAATACAGAAAATAGAATTTACCGGAACTTCAATGGGTGACTTAGATGTTATGCCTGAGAATCAGGAGTGGGGTTTTACATTAGATACAAAAAAGAAAAAGGAAGTAGTAAATCAATATCTCCTCAAATGGGGTGAGATAAATGACATGCTGGAGTATAAAATCGTAAATTCAGAGGATGATGAAGTAACATTTTTTACAGATTTAAGGGGCAAAGAAATTGAAAGAGAAAAAGCTTTGAAGGGAGAAAAGGAAGATGACTTTATTTTCCGTTTTTTGAGCAATAACATTGCAAAACGAGAGCCGGATTATGAATTTGGTTTTGAGCCTTTTCCATCAGAATTCTATACTGATTTATATAGGGTGATTAAGGTGGTGACTGATGATGAGATAAGATTACCATTCACGTTTTCAGGCTATATATCAACAAAGGAAGGTTATGAACATACTCCGTGTACCATATCAATTAGTAAGAATGGTTTAAAATGGGGTATTGGATATCCTGATTGTCAATATGATTATGATCACGAATATTGGACTTCACCTAAGACTTACCAAATGCAACCCGATGATTTAATCTTTGCCGACGATGATACGCTAGAACAGCTTGAAAAATATTATGAGGATGAGGATGAGGATGAGTTCGAGGACGAACTCAAGCAAGATACACAAAGAAATGAGATAGGGTATATCAAAAATATGATCTTTTCACAGGAATTAGAAAAGGTGCTTATAGAGGATGTTGAACTAATGGATCCTATTGATAATTTCAGGCGAAAGTGGAATTTCCCAGACACCAACGCTAATTTAGTATCAAACATTTCGGATGGTATAGTTATGTTCTTTCCGCAGCTGACTAAGATGCGGGAAAAGGACAGTTATGAAGCGCAAGAAAAGAAATGGGAAAGTAAAGATGTTGAAAGAGACAGTGACACTAAACACTACTATCGCTTTTTTAGCTCTAATGTAGGTAACACGAATAATGTAGCTGATTTTGGAGTTGAACCTTTTCCCAGAGAGTTCTATACTGATTTATATAATTTAATAAAAACAATAGCCCCGGGCAGTGAACTTAGGGGTAATTTCCAGGGATTTATTGAGGGCATATATGGTTTTCGCGATTTTCAGTGGAAATTAACATCTGATGGCTTGGAATGGGAAATTGTCACTTTCGAAGAGGAAATAAAACAAATTGAGGAAATTCGTGAATTAGATTTCAAGGACAAATTTAAAAAGTATCAACCGGTAAATGAAAAAATAAAAAATTCCATCGAAGAGTTTAAATCTAAATGGGACGAAATAAACCGTATGACTCAGTACGGTTTAGTAGCGCTTACCCCTGATGGAACTCAGTGTGCGTTTTTATTTGATTTAACACTACTTTCCTCGGCTTCGAGCTCCGACCCAAATAAAATTAAGGTTCAAGATCTAAACAGTGAGGATGGGCTTACTAGATTTAGGACGAAGTTCGCCTGTAGATTTTTAAACTTTGGCCTGCCTGAACACAATCTTACTTTAGGAGTAAAACCTTTCCCACAAGAATTCTATGCGGACTTTTATAATCTTATGGTTTTGTGTGTTCCAGAAGAATCAGATAGTCTTGAATTTAATTTTTTTGCTGAAAAGCAAGATAAGGAAGTTGATAAAAATTATTATTGGTGCCGGGGCCTATTCACTTCTGAAGGAATAGAATGGAAAATTTCAACCATGAAAAGTCGCTCAAGAGAATAAGCTGTTGTCATTTATCGAAAGAGCAAATCAAGTATATAGCAGTAAAATTGATTGTTAAACTTAACTGTATTTTTTTACTATAAATTTAAATAACAGTGTTCTGATAATAAATTCAGGTAGCTATTTTTTGAAGATATGGTTTATTTAAAGCTATGAGGGAAAAGAAAGAAAAAAAAATAGTCTTTATCGATATGGATGGTGTTCTTGTGGACTTCAAAGGTCAAATGGAACTCTTTTATACCAGAGATCCGAGTCTTAAAAATGGTTATCCGGATAAACCTGATGAGATCCCTGACATCTTTAAAGATCCTCAACCGGTGGAAGGTGCAGTTGAAGCAGTAAAAAAACTGCATCGAAGTGAAAACTTTGAATTATTTATTGCTACCACAACTCCCTGGGACAATCCTGATGCATCCAGCCACAAAAGACTCTGGATCGAAACTCATTTTGGCGACCTGTTCAGAAAGAAAATGTTTATAACCCACAGGAAAGATCTTCTGCGCGGTGATTATCTTATTGATGATCGTCTGGCTAACGGAGCTGCCGAATTTAAAGGAGAATTGTTATCCTTTGGCTGGGCTTATGAAGATGAAAAATGGAACCAATACAGAACCTGGGATGATATCCTCAAAAAACTTTTACCTGGGATTACCTAATAAAAAGTGATCTTTCTATTTAAGCTGAGACAGAACAGGCAATATTAAAAAGCTGTTGGTCAACTAAAAATTATTATAAACACTTTAAAAACTTAACTATGGGCATTTTTAATTTTAGCAGACATGTAAGTAAGTTCCTGGATAACATCCAAAATGAAACACAAGAGAGGTTTATAAAACAGGCCAGGAAAAAAGGTCCAGATCCTGTTATTGCTAGAATGTCCAAAATCGATAAGGAAATCAAAGAACTAGAAAAAATACTTAAAGAGTATTAACTTATCTCACTTCATTAAAGCAAAAACATCTCTTTCACAAAGCTTTAACAATTCATCAGTTTTAACTACATTGTCACAGGTTTAACACTTCCCTACACTCGTAAAGCCTGCCCGAACTGATATACAAGATTCCGGGCTGCTTTTTAGTACAATTTACTTTAAGAATAATTATGACCATAGCACATACACAAAAGCTTACCCTGCCCAAACTTGAATCTCTACTGCTTAGCGCCTGCGATGAACTGCGGGGTAAAATGGATGCTTCAGAATATAAAGAGTTTATTTTTGGGATGCTTTTCTTAAAAAGGGCAAATGATAAATTTGTAGAACAGCGAGCGAAACTTCGCAAAGAATATGAAGCCAAAGGACTTCGTGAAGATCTTATTCAAAGGCAACTCGATAACGCGGCCAAGTATGATTTCTTTGTACCTCCCATTGCCCGATGGACTCTTACCGATCAGGAAAAAGCAGCTTTAAAAAACGAAGAAGACGAGGAGAAAAGACATTTTAAAGGTATTCTTCACCTTAAGAAAAATGTAGGTTCCGGACTTAATAAGGCATTAGCAGCTATTGAAGATGCAAAACCGGAAGTGCTGGAAGATGTACTCAAGACCATCAATTACAACCGTAAGGTTGGAAAGAAGACCATAGACGATTCCAAATGGGTAAGTTTCATTACAAAATTTGACAAGATCCCTTTAAAAGATGAGGATTTTGAATTCCCGGATCTATTAGGTGCGGCCTATGAATTTTTGATCAAATATTTTGCTGACAGTGCTGGTAAAAAAGGCGGGGAGTTCTACACCCCTTCAGAAGTAGTGGCTCTACTTACAAGGATCATCGCACCGCAACAGGGTATGAGTATCTACGATCCCACAGTTGGATCTGGCGGGATGCTTATTCAGGCCAAGGATTTTGTTTTAGAAAACGGGGGTAATCCCCGTGATCTTTCGCTCTATGGCCAGGAAGACAGTGGCACCACCTGGGCCATCTGTAAGATGAATATGATCCTGCATGGAGTGCGTAATGCAGATATCCGGAATGAAGATACTTTAAAAAGCCCCGAACATATAGAAAACGGAAGGCTGATGAGCTTTGACCGAGTAATCGCCAATCCGCCTTTCTCACAGAACTATTCTAAAAAGGAAATGAAATTCCCGGAACGCTTTCACACTTTTATGCCGGAAAATGGTAAAAAAGCCGATTATATGTTTGTACAGCACATGCTCAGCGTGTTAAAGAACGACGGAAAAATGGCAGTGGTTATGCCGCATGGGGTGCTGTTTAGAAGTGGGGATGAAAAAGAATGTCGGGCGGAGTTTATTAATCGCGGCATTCTGGAAGCGGTGATAGGACTACCTTCAGGGTTGTTTTACGGTACAGGTATTACCGCCTGCGTACTGGTGTTTGACAAGAAAAATGCCAAAGGCAGGAAGGAGATCCTTTTTATCAACGCAGATCATGAGTATAAAGAAGGAAAGAGCCAAAACAAACTTCGCCCCGAGGATATCGAAAAGATAAGCAATACCTATAAAAGCAAAACAGATATCCCAAAATACAGCAGACTGGTTAAGGTGGAGGAAATTGAGGAAGAAGGATATAATCTTAACATACGCCGGTATGTAGATAATTCTCCCGAAGCAGAGCCACAAAATGTAAAGGCACATCTTAATGGCGGAATTCCTGCAGGGGAAGTACAGGCGCTTAGAACACGTTCTGAAGCTTTGCTTGGAATGAATGAGGAACTATTTGTAAAGCGAAATGAGGAACTGTTTGATTTTGCTGAAACGATCAATAACACAGTTGCTATTAAGGAACATATAGAAAACAGTCCAAAGCTGGAAAGCTTATATGAATTTTATAGAGACAAGATTAATGTTTGGTGGAAAAATCAGATCGAAGATTTTGAAAGCCTCCCGGACTCAGGAAATGCCGCGCTTTTACGCAAAAAAGTGATGCCGGCCATCATTCAGGAATTGGATGACCTAAAGGCGCTGGATGAACACGAACTTAGGGGTGCTTTTGCCGGATTTTGGGATGAGCTTAAAAGCGAATTTAAATCTGTCGCTGCCAGTGGCTGGGGACCTGAACTGATACCTGAAGCAGATATCCTTCAAAGCCAGTTCCCGGAAGTTCTTGAGCAGATGGAAGCAGACCGGAATAGAATAGCAGAACTGGAAAGCCTTTTTGAAGCTGCCGAAGCTGAAGATTACGAGGATGAAGACGAGACAGGTATTCTTTCAAAGGAGAATTTGAAGGAAATAAAAGCACGACAAAAGGAAATTAAGACCAGTCTTTCAGGCTACAAAAAACAACTGAAGGAATTCAAAGCTGCCCTGAAAACTCTGGAGAATAGTGATGGAAACGTTAGTGAAATAATTGAGTTGAAAAAGAAGATAGATGAGCTGGAAAATGATAAGATGCCACTGGCCGAAACCCGTTTAAAGAACCTGGAACAACAGCAGGAAAAGCACGCGACTTTAGATAAATCTTTAAAGAAATTAAGGACCGGTATAAAAGCCGCGGAAGCGAAGAAAGATGCTCTTGTGGAAGCCGCAAGGCAAAAGATCACAGAGGCTGAAGCTAAAGAGCTTATCCTTCAACGCTGGCTGGAGTTGCTGCAAAGCCGCTATAAAGCTTATGTGAAAAATTTTGTAAATGAATATACCGCAGCGGTGCAAAACCTGAAGGCCAAATATGCTGTTACCTTGAAGGATATTTTAGAGGAGCGAAACAGAGAAGCCAATGAATTAGATGCATTCTTAAAAGAGTTGGGATATGAAGGATAATTGGCAATCATTAAAAATTGGAGAAGAAATAAACATTCTTTCGGGTCATCCTTTCAATTCTAAATTATTCAATAATGAAAAAGAAGGCAAACCGCTCATAAGAATCAGAGACATTCTTAATTCATCAGTAGAAACTTATTTTTCCGGTTCCTATAATGATCTCTTTTTAATCAAGAAGGGTGATATCCTTATTGGAATGGATGGAGAATTTCATATATCTAAATGGAATAATATAGATTCTTTGTTGAATCAACGAATTCTAAAAGTTTTTCAGAAGAAAAAGGCAGAAATAGATATTGATTATTTTTATTATTTTCTTTTTCCTTTTTTAAAGAAGATACACAATATAACGCCTGCTACTACAGTAAAACATCTTTCCACTTTTGATATTAAAAAAGCAGTTGAATTTTTTCCGCCAATAAACCAACAACGTAAAATCGCAAAAATTCTCAGCACTGCAGATGCAGTAATCAAAAAAACGGAGGTGGCCATAGCAAAATACAAAGGCATTAAAAATGGAATGATGCAGGACCTTTTTAGCCGCGGTATCGATCTGGAAACCGGCAAGCTTCGCCACGCCTATAAAGACGCTCCTGAATTATATAAAGAAACGGAACTGGGGTGGATTCCAAAGGGATGGCAATTTAGAAGATTAGGTGAAATGGTGGTGAATAAAGGCGTTTATGGCATTAATGCAGCAGCAGTTGATTTCGATCCGGAAAAATATAACTATTTAAGAATTACTGATATTTCCGAAGATGGTTATTTTATTCCAGAAGGCAAAAAGTCGGTTGATCACCCTGATGCAAAAAACTTTCTTTTAAGTAAAGGAGATATTGTTTTTGCCAGGACAGGGAATAGTACAGGAAAAACATATCTCTATGAAGAAGAAGATGGAAAATTAGTTTTTGCAGGGTTCTTAATAAAATTTCATCCCGATAAAAATGTCCTTCTTCCGAACTTTCTAAAATTTTATACAGAAACAAATTGGTATTGGAACTGGGTTGAAATATATTCTGCCCGAACTGGCCAACCTGGTATTAATGAAAATGAATATAGATTTTTACAATTACCCATCCCTCTAATAGAAGAGCAAAAACTGATAGTTCAAAGGTTGATTTCTCTTAGCAATAATATTGAAGCAGAAACCAATTCTCTTATTAAGTTTAAAGACTTAAAAAAAGGCTTGATGGAGGATCTTTTAACCGGGAAAGTGGAGGTAGAAGTTTAAAATACAATTCAAATTATGACAGATACATATACTAAAAGTCAGGAAATAGAAACTAAAAAGGTAAATATCAATACCCTATTTAAAGATTACTGGTTCAGAATTCCGGAGTTTCAAAGATCTTACGTATGGGGTGAAGAACAAATTGACGAACTTCTGGATGATCTACATTATGCGAGGACGAACTACCCTCACAAGGAATATTTTCTTGGTTCTGTGGTTTTACAGAAGCATTCAGTAAGCAGCAAGTCGGTGACGTATGAATGTTGCGATGTACTGGATGGACAACAGAGGATGACCACCCTTTTCCTCCTGATGGCAGTGCTTAGAGATCTCAGCGAAAATCCAAAACTAACAGCAAATGTTAAGGAAGCTATTTATCAGGAAGAGGATCCTTTTAGTAATCAACCAGAAAGAATAAGGATTGAATTTTTAATTCGGGATGCTGTTGAAAATTTTGTTGAGGAATTTATAAAAACTGACGGTGCTACAGAAAATGAGGACAGGCTAAAAGAAATTAGGCAAAGCGGCAATGTTTCTTTAAGCAATATGTCTAATTCTATGCTTTATTTGAGGAAGCAGCTTCAGGAGATGGACACGATAGACTTAAATGATTTTGCAGTCTTCCTCTTCAATAAAGTGATAGTGATCTATGTCGCTTCAGAAAGTCTGGAAGATGCTTTCAGATTGTTTACAATTCTTAATGACAGGGGAATTCCATTGTCAAATTCAGATATATTAAAATCGCTGAATATTGGAGAAGTCGAAAGTGAGAAGAAGCGTCAGAATTTTGCCATAATGTGGGAAAAACTTGAGGGAGAATTTGGCAGGGATGAATTTGATAGATTTCTGGGGCATATAAGAGCAATCATTCTAAAAGAAAAAGCTCGTGAAAATCTCCTAAAGGAATTTGAAAAAATATATAAATCCGGGAAACTTAAAAAAGGTGAGGAAACATTAAAAACAATTAAAGAGTACCGGGATTCTTATGCCAAACTGATCTGGTTTGATGATGACATTCCGCAGGACGATTATCAGCTTCATAACCTCGTAACTATAATGAAAAAGGGACTCGCCACTGACTGGATACCGGTTTACCTTGCTTATTATAACAAATTTGGATATAAAAATCTATTTGAGTTTTTGGAAAGGCTGGAATCAAAATTCAGCGCAGACTGGATATTACAAGAAACACCCACAAAAAGATTGGGGAATACCTATAATATTATAAAAGCAATAGAGAAGGCGCAATTGCCCTCTGAGCTTTTAGAAAATGATGAGGCCTTTGCCTATAACAGAGAGGACCTAAAACAAAGGATCTCAGGAGAAATCTACGGTAAGAATTTCGCCAGGTACATCCTGCTTAAACTTGAGTATATCCTTCTGCAACCTAATCAGGAATTTGCTGATTTTAATAAGATTAGTGTAGAGCATGTTTTGCCTCAAAACCCAAAGAAAGACAGCTTCTGGTTGCAGCATTTCAATGAGGAGGACGTTGAAGAATGGACTCATAAAATTGCGAACCTTGTATTATTGAGTAGAATAAAGAACTCTCAACTGAACAATAAGGATTTTGAGGCTAAGAAGGAAAGGTACTTCCAATCTTCCATTAATGTTTTTCCCAATATAAATTCGGTGATGCAATTCCAGAGTTGGAACGTAGATGTACTTCGTTTGAGACAGGAGAAAATCATTATTCAACTGATGAATCATTTTAAATAAATTCAATTATGTCTGAATATCACTTTGTAGAGAAGCCTTTTTTAAAACAACTAAGCGATCTTGGTTGGACATCAGTCGAACAGGGTTTTGGTACTCCCGTAGATCCCACAAAAAGCTTCAGGACTTCTTTTCGTGAAGTG
Organism: Gillisia sp.; assembly: GCA_024635655.1. Taxonomy (GTDB): domain Bacteria; phylum Bacteroidota; class Bacteroidia; order Flavobacteriales; family Flavobacteriaceae; genus Gillisia. The sequence continues at coordinate 9,648 of JAGXIL010000014.1, forward strand.
GTTTTAAAAGGAATATTCCTGCAAAGTGTAAAGAAGATCAATACCAGTAACGGGCAGGAATGGCTTACCGATGCTCAGTTAGAAGATCTCTTCCAGGAGCTTACAGACCATCCTACTAAAAATTTGTTGGAGGTCAATAAGATAGTTTTTGAGCTGCTGCTTAATGGCACTTCAGTAGATGAAAATGAGTTAACAGGAGAAGAGTATCCAAAAGTACATTTTATAGATTTTAAAAATCCACGTGAAAATTCCTTTATTGCAATCAATCAGTTCCGAATTGATACCCCCGGGACGCCAAAAGGTTTTATACTGCCGGATATTGTTCTTTTTGTAAACGGGCTGCCACTGGTAGTGGTAGAATGTAAAGATCAGAACCATTTTACCACCAATCCGCTTACCGCCGCCTATGAACAGCTAAGGCGTTACAGCAATCAGCGGGAGAGCACCCATCGTGCCAATCTTAAAGAAGGGGAAGAACGTCTTTTTCACTTTAACCACTTCAATATTGCGACTTGTGGAAATGATGCAACCTATGGCAGTATAACGGCAACAGATCAGTTTTATTTCTACTGGAAAGACATTCATCCGGAAAGTTTAAGAGAGTATAAGCCTCCTTTAGGTAAAGAGAGGGCGCAGGAAAAGCTAATACAGGGAATGCTTTCCAGGGAAAATCTGCTGGATCTTTTTCAGAATTTCACCCTCTTTATGGAAATAGGCGAAAAAAGAGAGATCAAGATTATTGCTCGTTATCAGCAGTTCAGAGCAGTTCAGAAGATAAAATATAAATTGCTGACGGGTGAAAGCCCTAAAGAACGTTCTGGTGTAATCTGGCATACCCAGGGGTCAGGAAAGTCATTAACAATGGTCTTTCTTGTTCGAAAAATACGAAGTGTTCAGGCATTAAGTGATTATAAGATCGTGATCATAAATGATCGTAAGGATCTGGAGGTTCAGCTTGGTAAAACAGCTAAATATACAGGTGAGGAGATAGCGTATGTTACTAAAATCAGTGATTTAAAAACTGATCTTTCTACCGAAGCTTCAAATATAACTATGGTCATGCTTCAGAAATTTCAGGAAAAAGATGGGAACGAGGCTCTTGATTATATGGTGGATCAAGTGGCAGAGCCTATTCCTCAGTATAGAAATTTAGCGGTTGTAAATAAATCAGACCGGGTCCTCATTCTGCAGGATGAGAGCCATCGAACAGTGAATTCAGAATTAGGGGATAATCTTTTTGCCGCTTTTCCAAATTCCACAAAGATCGCTTTCACCGGTACTCCCCTTATCACTGACAGGCATAAGACCAAGACAATTCAGCTATTTGGTGACTATATAGATAAATACAAATTACAGGATGCTGTTGATGACGGTGCAACGGTACAAATACTTTACGAAGGCAAGACCGCTGACACGGCTCTTAATGAAAAATCTGAGTTTGACCGTAAATTCGAAAATCTGTTTAAAGACCGCACTGAAGAGGAATTGCTGGCAATTAAAAAGAAATATGGAACCTATGGTGATATTCTGGAAGCGGAAAGCCGCATAGAGGCCATTGCCGAAGATATACTTCGGCACTATGTGCGAAATATCCTTCCCGATAATTTCAAGGCTCAGGTGGTCTGCTCCTCAAAAATAGCTGCGGTACGGTATAAAAAATACCTGGACCTGGCCTTGGAAAAAGTCATTAAAGAAAAGGAGCTGGATGACGCTTATGAGCCGGAGTTGCTTCGCAAACTTAAATTTTTGAAATCGGCAGTAATAGTTTCCAGCGATGACACCAATGAGGAAGCAGAGATTACAATGGCACGCAAACAGGCCAAAGCGATGAATGCAGTCGCCAATTTCAAAAAGAAATTTAATTATGAAGAGCCTAACACTGGAATAGCGTTTCTTATTGTTTGTGACATGCTACTTACAGGTTTTGATGCACCTATAGAGCAGATAATGTACCTGGATAAGAAACTAAAAGAACATAACCTTCTACAGGCCATTGCCAGGGTTAACAGAATACATCTCGGTAAAAACCGCGGTTACATTGTTGACTATATAGGTTTAACCGAAAACCTTAAGGAAGCACTCTCCATTTATGGCGGAGATGAAGCCGATGAGGTACTTCAGGGTTTTAAAGATATCGCTACGGAAGTACCGGTACTTGAAAGCCGGTACAGAAGGCTCATTCAACTTTTTGAAGACAATAAATTCCCAGAGATCGAGGATTTTGTAAATCAGCTAATAAGCGATAAGAAGGCTGAATACGGTATTTTGGAAAAGGCTATCGAAATGATGGAGGACATCAAGCTAAGGGCTAATTTCACAATATTTTATAAAGCTTTTCAGGAGAGTATGAACGTCGTCCTGCCAAATGAAGCAGCTAATAGGTTTAAGATCCCAATGAAAAGATTTGCTTATCTGCTCAGCAAAGTAAAGGAAAGGTATAAGGATGATACCCTGGATGTTTCCGGTCAGGGCAATAAGGTTAAGCATTTAGTAAATGAACATCTTATTAGTTTAGGCATAAACCCTAAAGTACCGCCTACAGAACTTTTTTCCTCAGACTTTATTAAAGAACTGGAAAAAGAAAAAACTCCAAAGGCCAAAGCCAGTGAAATGGAGCACGCCATGCGGAAGCACATTAAGATCAATGCACAGGACGACCCTGTTTACTACAAAACAATGAGTGAGAAGATCGATTCTATTATGAAAACTCACGGGCAGGACTGGGAAGCTATTCTTGAAAATCTCAAGGAAGCAAGAGAAGAATTAGACCAGGGGCGAAAAGAAGGATCTATTGAGGGAATATCTGTTGAAGAAGCTCCTTTTTATGATCTTATCGTTAATATAGCCTACGGTAAAGAAGCTTCTGAAGAGATAAAAATCCAGTTAAAGCCTATTATAAAAGAAGCATTACCTCTTATTAAAAATGAAATCAAAATTTCCCGTTTCTGGCAAAAGGAAGATGAAGTGGAGAAGCTAAGAGGAAAACTACAGGATATATTCTATTATAATGGTGGGGAAATGGATCTCGATCCGGTAATAAAGAAAACTGAAAAGATTGTGACAGAGATCTTGTCCTTAGCCAAAACACGTCACTCCCAATTAATAAAAGATGCCTAGGTACAAAGACATAGAGTACGACCTAAAACGCAGCAGAAGAAAGACTTCCAGTATCTATATAGAAAGGGACGGGAGTGTTTCTGTATTAGTGCCGGAGCAATCGACGGAAGAAGAAATAGAAACGATGCTGGAGCAAAAGCTGTATCAGATCTATTCGCATTTGGCACAATGGGAGGATGCTAATGCCAAAAGGGTTTATCGCGAATTTGTCAATGGGGAAGGCTTTTATTATCTGGGCCGAAATTACAAACTTGAGATTGTTGCAGAACAGGATGTACCGCTCAAACTTAAAAATGGTTGTTTCTATTTGCGAAAAAAGGATCTTCCAAAAGCCAAAGAAATATTTATAGAATTTTATAAAGAAAAAGCCAAAAAACGACTCCCTGAACGGGTGGAACATTACCGGAAAATGCTGGATGTAAATCCTAAGAAAATAAAAATCATGGAACTGCAAAATCGCTGGGGTTCCTGGACGCCTAAAGGCAATGTGAATTTCCACTGGAAAACCATAATGGCACCACTTACCATAATAGATTATATCGTGGCCCACGAATTAACCCATCTAATTCATCCTAACCATTCAGACGCATTCTGGAATGAACTGGATAAAATAATGCCTGATTATCATAAGAGGAAGGCCTGGTTGAAGATAAATGGAGCCGGGATGGATCTGTAATTAAACTGACAGGACGGTTTAAGACTGTGGAAAATAGTAGTAACCTAAAATAAATAAACCAATGGCAAATCAAGAACTAAGGGACAAGTCAAGCAAATTACTTGGTAAAATTAAAACCGTTAGTGGAAAACTCGAACTCAGAGATGCTACTAACAAGCTAAAAGGCAAGTATGATCCAAAAGCCAATCAAACAATAGATGACAGGAATAGATTGGTTGGCAAGGGAAATCTTTTAACTACTTTACTTTGAAAAAGACAAATCTGATAGAAATATTACATTGAAATAGAGCTGCTGCGGATTATAAAATTAAATCCTCTTTTTCGTATTTAAGTTAGATTTTAATACCGTATAAAATAGAAACTGATGCGTGAACGCCTATTAACCAAATCCCGTTTTAAGCTTGCACTGGAATGCCCCAACAAGCTATACTATACCAGAAAGAAGGAATATGCGAACAGGCAAATGGACGATCCCTTTCTGCAAGCGCTTGCCCAGGGAGGATTTCAGGTAGAGGAACTCGCCAGGATAGAATATCCGGAGGGCATCTTAATTGAAGGAAACGATGGAGATTATAATTGGCTGGCACAGCAAACTGCAAAACTCCTGCAGCGGGAAAATGTAGTGATCTTTGAGGCAGCATTTAAATTTGAAAACCTTTTCATTCGAACCGATATTCTGGTGAAGCGTGGAAATAAAATTCAGTTGATTGAAGTAAAGGCAAAATCTTTTGATCCGGAAGATGAATATCTGTTGGTGGGAAAAAAAGGAGGTATCGTAAGCGGGTGGAAGCCGTACCTTTTCGATGTGGCGTTTCAGCGCTACGTGATCCAAAAATGTCACCCAGATTGGAGTATAACTTCCTTTCTTATGCTGGCAGACAAAACAAAAAAATCACCGGTAGAAGGCCTTAATCAACTATTTAGGATCAACAAGACAAAAACCAATCGCACCGGTGTAACCAGAAAAATAAATTCCCTGGAAGAAATAGGTGGGAAAAGCGTTTTAGGAAAGATACGGGTAGATGATATCTTAAATGATATAGAAGCTGGTAAACACAAATTTTACGAAAACCTCGATTTTGAGGAAAGTATTAGGGTATTTTCAGAGTTCTATGGAAGAGATCAATATTTCAACGCTCCTGTCTCCTGGGGATGTAAAGACTGTGAATTTAAGGCCTCATCTGAAGAGGAAGCCAGGGGCAAGAAATCTGGTTTCAAGGAGTGCTTCAGCCGTCAGTTGGGTTGGACAGAAAAAGAATTTGATAAGCCAAACATTTTTGAGATCTGGAACTTTCGAAAAGGCAGCAAGATCTTTGAGGAAAATAAAATTTTTCTGGAAGAGCTGGATGAGGATGACATTGGAGTACAACCCAAAGCAGGGGAAATGTCGGCATCAGAAAGGCAGTGGATCCAGGTAGAAAAAAGAGCGAAGGGAGATGATTCCCCTGGCATTCTTAAGAAAGAACTACGGCAGGAAATAAACAAATGGAAATTTCCGCTTAATTTCATAGATTTCGAGACCAGCGCCACGGCTCTACCATTCAACAAGGGTAGAAAACCATATGAACAGGTGGCGTTTCAATTCTCCCATCACACAGTCGATGAAACCGGCATGATAAAACACGAAAGTGAATACATAGATTTCGAGTCCGGCAGCTTTCCGAATTTTCAGTTTGTAAGAGAATTAAAAAAGGCCTTGTCAAAAAATTCCGGTAGCATTTTTAAATATGCTGCTCACGAAAACAGCATCCTTAACGCCATTTATCAGCAGTTAAAGGAGAGCGATGAACCCGATAAAGAAGAGCTTCAGGAGTTTATTCGGTCCATCA
>JAGXIL010000015.1 GCA_024635655.1 Gillisia sp.
CCGTGAAGGTCATCAATAATACCGGCGTTAGTAGTACCTCCCGTCGCTACAACGGCAAATAATCGTTTGCGTTGATTTTCATCGAGGTTTTCTATAGCCTGTTGCATTTCTTTTCCCGTGAGGAATTCCCCTTCACACTCGATCAATAAAATATCTGCATCCATAACCTTTGCCATAGCATGCACTGAACTATGTGCCCCTGTAGAAGTGATCAGCAAACCTTTCAAGGAATCATTTTCCGGATCTTTGATCCGCCACTGATGCCTGGCAGCAACAAGAGCTGATAGATTTGCTGCAGTACCCCCGCTGGTAAATACCCCAAAAGCACCGGAGGGTAAATCGGTAAGTTTAACCAGCCACTTCATGGCCTGGTTCTCACAAAAGATCCCTCCTGCCCCTTCCATCCAGTATGCACCATGAATACTTGATGCCGAGGTCACCAGGTCAAACATGATCGCGGCCCGGGTAGGTGCTGCCGGAACAAAAGCGAGATGACGGGGATGATCTATGGGCACTGTGGCCTTTACCAGCACATCCCTAAAAAGCTTAAAAGCATTTTCACCGCCTATTCCATAAGGAGTAATAGTCTCCCCTACTAATTCGAATAATTCCGTTTCCTTTTTAGGGGAACCAAGCTCCGGCGTAACATTGGATATTCGGTCTATGGTATATTTCATGACATCCAGTGTCATTTCCACCAGGTCCATATCAATGGAATGCATCTTATTATTCTCCAAGGGTCAAAATTTTAAATTGAAATTCAAATGGGTTCAGGTTATCTATAAGAAAAGGAATAAGTTTGTCTCCGAATTCCAGATACATTTCTGAAAAATTGGTTTGCCGCTCCTGCAAAGCTTTATTGGGAAAAAGCTGGTTCTGAAGTTCGGCTATACGTGTGACCTCATCGGTTAATTTTCGCTTTTGTGCCTTTAACAATCGTTTTTCCAGGTGGTCCAAACCTTTTAATTGTTTAACTTCCTGGGCTTTTACTGCATTCAAGAAAGTAGGATCTGTTTGCTCCGCCAGTTTATACATCTCTTGAAATTGCTCCTGAAGATGTTGTTTCTGAGGCGAAAAATCTATGTCAATATTAGATATTTTCCGCACCTTCCGGTTTATCAATTCGTGCTGCTTCAAAAATAAATCAGCCTGGGAAATATTTAGTTTCTGCCTTTTTTGATTCTGTTTAGCAGTTTCTATTAATGCCGAATTCCGGAGCAATAAAATTGGAAACGGAATATTTACAGCATCAAAATATTCCTTCAGTTCAAACCAGTACGCCAGCTCTCCGCCGCCACCTATATAACATAAATTTGGCAGGATCACTTCCTGATATAAAGGACGCGTCATCACATTGGGGCTAAACCGCTGCGGATATTCATAAAGCTCTTTCAGGATCTCTTCTTTGCTCCAGGTAATTTCAGTTTCATTCACGTAGAATCTTCCTTCCTGCTCAATGATCCGTTCCCGAAGGCCGTTTGCCAGATAAAAAAGGTTGATTTCCCTCGGGTTTACCTGCACCACATAACCTGCTTCTTTCATTTTTTCTGCAACAGGCGCTGTAGTTTTATGAGAGACCCGGGCCAGCAATTCCTGCTCCATATAAGGTATATATTCTGCTTTTAGGTCTTTTGTATTGGCATCCAGAATAAGCAAACCCCGGTCCTTGAAAAGTTCGTTGGCAAGAAAACGGGTAGCTTCAGTTAAATTGGAATGTTCCAGATAAGAACGTTTAAATAGATTTTTTAAGGTTTCAGCAGTTTTTCCACCCCCAATTTCTGCAGAAAATAATGCAAATACCTCCTCAAGACCTTCTGTTGATAAATTACCAACCGCATCTCTCCCGGCAGTGGGTTCATTGCTGTTCCATTTAAATTTTTTCCCCTTGAGGTTAAAAAAGCTGATCTCCTCAAAATCGTGATCCTCTGTAGCCATCCAGTAAACAGGAACAAAATTCTTATCGGGATATTTAGCCTCTAGTGCTGAAGCCAGGTTAATTGTAGTAACGATCTTGTACAGGAAGTATAAAGGACCGGTGAAAAGATTTAACTGGTGGCCGGTAGTCAAACTAAAAGTATTTTCTTCAGAAAGGGATTTAATATTCTTTAAGACTGCTTCAGAAATTTCCAGATTCTCATATTGTTGCTTAAATGCACTTACCAAAACTTCCCTTTTTGCAGAGGTATACGATTTTTGCTTTTCTTCAAACTGAGCTTTGAAGTTTGTAAGGTTTGGGAAACGATTATAAAGCTGTTTAACTTCCTTTTTTTGATCCAGATAATCAATTATGAGCGGGGTGTAGTAGTTGGTTTCTTTATAAGAAATGCAGTCTGCAGGCATATATTTACTTTAAAATGTAAAGATACCGAAGATAAGGATTTTACAATCTATTTTTTAGATATTTCCATGGCGTATAGTATCTTTACTTTTCTAATCCCGATTTCAACTCAATTAATGAAAAAATTTTCTGTTTTTTTTGCTTTTCTTTTCCTGAATTATCCATTGCTTATTGCTCAAAATATTCAATCTCCTGAAGAATTTTTGGGTTACGAGCTAGGCACCCAATTCACCCGGCATGCAAATGTTGTGGACTATTTTGAGCATGTATCAAAAAACAGTGACCTGGTACAATACCATACCTACGGCAAAACCTATGAGCAACGCCCCCTTACTTACGCGGTGATCTCTACGGAAGCAAACATGGGTAACCTGGAAGATATAAGAAACAACCACCTTCGCAATACCGGTATGGAAAGTGGCACCTATAGCAAATCAGGTGAAAAAGCTATTGTTTGGTTAAGCTATAACGTCCATGGAAACGAATCTTCCAGTACTGAAGCCTCTATGCAAACATTGTATGAACTGGTAACTTCTGAAAAGGACTTGCTTGAAAATACGGTTGTAATCATGGACCCCTGTGTAAATCCTGATGGCCGTGACCGATATGCCAACTGGTATAACCAGGTGAAAACCACACCATATAATACCTCTCCATTAGCTGTTGAGCACAATGAGCCATGGCCCGGAGGAAGGCCAAATCATTATTTATTTGATCTAAACCGGGATTGGGCCTGGGCTACACAAGTAGAGACCCAACAAAGAATTAAGGTTTACAATCAATGGTTACCACATATACACGTAGATTTTCACGAACAGGGAATTAACGAACCCTATTATTTTGCTCCTGCGGCAGAGCCTTTCCATGAGATCATCACTCCCTTTCAAAGAGAGTTTCAAACCGAAATTGGGAAAAATCACGCCCGCTATTTTGATGAAGAAGGCTGGTTGTACTTCACTAAAGAACGTTTTGACCTGCTTTACCCAAGCTACGGAGATACCTACCCTACTTATATGGGAGCTATTGGAATGACCTACGAGCAAGCCGGGGGTGGTGGAGCCGGACTTGGAGTAGATACCCGTGAAGGTTACGAACTCAGCCTCGTAGATCGGGTACAGCATCATCATACTACAGGAATATCTACAGTTGAAGTTGCTGCAAGTAATGTTACCAAACTTAATTCTGCTTTTAATGAATTCTTCAGCAATAACGATGCTGAATACAAAAGTTATGCTTTAAACGGGGATCCTGATAAAATTGCGGCGTTAAAAGATTTGCTTGACCGCCACGAAATTTCATATAGTACTGCTGCTTCAGGAAAGATCAGCGGATACAATTACAACCAAAACAGATCTGATTTTGTTGCCAATGAAAATACCCTTGTGGTGAATTCTGACCAGCCTAAAGGAAAAATGGTGAAGGTTTTATTTGAGCCTGCAGCAAAGTTGAGTGATTCCCTTACTTATGATATTACCGCATGGAGCTTGCCTTATGCCTACGGATTAGAGGCCGTAGCCAGTTCCAAAGCTGTAAATGAAAACTCCTCCCCTGCTACTGTGGCTTCCGTTTCCAATTCCGCTAACCCATCTGGTGCAGGTTATGTCACCAAATGGACCAGCATGCAGGATGCCCGTTTTCTGGCAGATCTATTAAATGAAGATATCAGGGTGAGATTTAGTGAAACCGCATTTGAGAATAATGGTCAAAAATTTGGACCCGGTAGCCTGGTGATCACGAAAAGTGACAACAGAACAACAGATGATTTTGATGCTAAAGTGGTAGCGATTGCCAATACCCACAACCGGCAACTAACTGCTGCCACAACCGGATTTTCAACCAGCGGACCAGATTTTGGCTCTCCGCAGGTGAAAATGGTGAATGCTCCACGAATTGGGGTGATACGGGGAGATGGTATCTCTTCTTTAAATTTTGGAGAGATCTGGCATTTCTTTGAACAGCAACTTGAATACCCTGTAACCCCAATTGAAACGGAATATTTTAGCAGGGTGGACCTTGAAAAACTGGATGTTTTGATCTTACCTTCCGGTTATTACACGAGCATTTTAGGTAAAAATGAACTAAACAAATTAACTGCCTGGGTACGTTCAGGCGGAAAAGTGATCGCTGTTGGAAATTCAGTTAAACATTTTGCCGGAAAAGAAGGTTTCGAACTGAAAGAAAATAAGAAAGAAACGCAGAAAGATACTTCCAAAACAGGAAATCTCACTCCCTATGATCAGAGAGAGCGGGAAGGTATAATGGAAACCATTACCGGAAGTATAGTGAAGACTAACGTTGACCAAACCCATCCCATGGCCTTTGGATATGATGATAATTATTTCAGCTTAAAATTGAGTACAGACAGTTTTAGTCTGCTGGAGAATGGCTATAATGTGGCATACCTGCAGGATGATCCTGAGATCGTTTCGGGTTTTGCGGGAAGTGAAGCCAAAGGAATTATTGAAAATTCACTAACCTATGGCGTAGAACCTATGGGAAGAGGCAGTTTTGTTTATTTAGTTGACAATCCGCTTTTCAGGGCCTTCTGGGAAAACGGAAAACTGTTTATGGCCAATGCAATCTTCTTTGTAAATAATGATGATCTAAGCAGGTAAATATTGAATTCTGAATTCCCCTGGGGAACCCAATTATTTGGAAATCGTGAATATTATTCCTTGGCACCTGGAAAATAACGTGGCAGAAAAATTGCATAACCAAATAAACAAATAAAAAAAATACCCGTTACTTTCATATGACAAAGTTAAAATCGCTATTCCTGCTACCCCTGTTTCTGGTGTTTCTTAATATTTCTGCACAGGAACCGGGATATGATCTCAACATAGATTTCGAATCCTTTACGCTGAAAAATGGACTCAAAGTTATTCTGCACGTAGACAGATCAGACCCTGTGGTGGCTGTTGCTTTGACGAGCCATGTGGGTTCTGCCAGGGAAACGGAAGGAAGAACAGGATTTGCACATTTATTTGAACACCTGCTCTTTCTGGAATCTGAAAACCTGGGTAAAGGCGGCCTTGATAAATTAAGTGCACGCATAGGAGGCTCGGGGGCCAATGGTTCAACTAATAGAGACCGCACCAATTATTTCCAGACCGTTCCCAATGATGCACTGGAGAAGATGATATGGGCGGAAGCCGATAAACTGGGCTATTTCATAAATACTGTTACCGAACCTGTCTTGGCAAAGGAAAAACAAGTGGTAAAAAATGAAAAACGACAGGGAATTGATAACAGGCCTTACGGTCATACCAATTATGTTATTGATCAAAACCTTTATCCGGAGGGACATCCATATAGTTGGCAGATAATAGGATCTTTGGAAGATCTGCAAAATGCAACATTGCAGGAGGTGAAAGATTTTTTTAATCAATGGTATGTTCCCAATAATGTGGTACTAACCATTGCAGGAGATTTTGACAAGCAGCAGGCAAAGGATTGGGTGCACAAATATTTTGATGAAATTGAAGCGGGACAGGAAATAAGCAAAAGAGAAAAAAGACCGGTTACCTTATCTGAAACCAAAAGTCTTTACTACGAAGATAATTTTGCCAGACTTCCACAACTTACTATGGCCTGGCCATCAGTTTACTCCTACCACGAAGATTCATATGCACTGGAGATCCTCACGCAATATTTATCAGATGGAAAAAATGCACCCCTGTATCAAAATCTGGTTGAAGAAAAAGAACTTACAGATAATGTGAGAATGTACAACTATACTTCTGAATTGGCAGGACAACTTATGCTTCAGGTAACGGCTTTTGATCAAAAGGAACTTGATGATGTGAAAGCAGGCATAGAAGAAACCATCAGCAATTTTGAAAAAGAGGGAATTCCGGAGAAAGACCTGAAACGTATCAAAGCCGGGCTGGAGACAGATTTTTATAACAGCATTTCAAGTGTGCTGGGAAAAGGATTTCAGCTGGCGCAGTACCAGATCTTTGCAGGCGATCCTAACGAGATCAATAAAAATGTCGATAAGATCATGGCGGTTACCCCCCGGGATGTGAAACGTGTATTTGAGAAATACATCAAAGGAAAGAATTACGTAGCCACCAGTTTTGTCCCTAAAGGCCAAAAGGAACTTGCTTTATCAAATTCGGTTCCGGCTGAAGTTGTTGAAGAACAAATTGTGGAGGGCGCGGAAGATGAAGTAAGTGCAGACGCTGAAGTTGCTTATGAAAAGACGCCTTCAAGTTTTGACCGAAGTACGGAACCTCCATATTGGGGCACTCCCGAAGTTAAAACACCTGAAATATGGAAATCCCGTTTACCATCAGGAATGGACGTATTGGGAATAACTACAGATGAAGTCCCTCTTATAAGGTTTAGCCTTGAAATGGAAGGTGGATTACTCCTTGAAGACAGCAATAAAGTAGGAGTTTCCAATTTACTTGCAAACCTGATGACCAAAGGTACAAAAGACAGATCTCCCGAAGAACTGGAAGAAGCTATTGAACTCCTGGGCTCAAGCATTGATGTCAATGCAGGTGATGAAAAGATCACCATATCGGGAACCAGCCTTGCCCGAAATTTTGATAAAACCATGGACCTGGTAAAAGAGATCCTTTTAGAGCCGCGATGGGATGAAGAGGAATTCAGGCTGGTAAAACAGCAGGCGCTTAGCAGGATCAAACAACAGGAAGCCAATCCTAACAGTATTGCGGAAAATGAGTTCAGAAAATTGATTTACGGGAAATATCACATTCTTAGCAATAACAACCTGGGAACATTAGAATCTGTAGAAAAGATCAACCTTCAGGATCTGAAGAATTATTATAAAAACAATTTAACCCCTTTAAGAGCTAATTTTCTGGCTGTGGGAGACCTTGACCGGAACAAAGCAGTTTCTTCCTTAAAAGGTATTTCAGCAAACTGGCAACCAAAATCGGTTAAAATTCCGGAATTTCCGGAACCGGAAGCACCTACAACAGCCAAAGTTTACTTTTACGATGTCCCCGGTGCTAAACAATCTGTTATAAAAATTGGCGCCCCAGCACTAGCCGCTACAGAAGAAGATTTTTATCCTGCAGAAGTGATGAATTACAGGTTAGGTGGCGGAGGATTTGCCTCACAACTTTTTCAGGAATTAAGAGAAGGAAAAGGCTATACTTATGGGATAAGATCGGGTTTTAGCGGCAGCAAATTAAAAGGCCCTTTTTCAGTAACCAGTGGGGTGAGGTCAAATATTACTTATGAGGCAGTAGACCTGGTCAAACAGATCATGGAAAACTATCCTGAAAGTTTGCAGCCTGAAGATCTTACCGTTACCCAGGGATTTATGGTTAAGAGTAATGCAAGGAAATTCGAAACGCTTAATGCCAAACTGGGAATGTTGAGTGATATTAGCAATTACGATCTTCCGGGCGATTACATCAGGCAGCGGGAAGAAACAGTAAATAATTTCAGCCTTGAAGACCTTCAAAATCTTGCAACCAAATATATTGATCCCGATAAAATGATCTACCTCATCGTAGGTGATGCCGAAACCCAGTTGAACAAACTGGAAGGCCTGGGATTCGGAAAGCCTGTATTATTAAATAATGAATAACAAAGGTGGAAGAGCGGGTACCTTGGGAAAGTTATTCTCTCTTCCTCTTTTATATATTCATTTGCAGAAAAATCTCCGGAAGCAAAGAAAGTTCATTCGAAAAGAGTTGCACCCCGAATTGCTCCCTTTTCAAAACAGCAATGACGGAAGTATAACTGCTGCCGACATAAAAAAGATCACCTCCTACTATGCCCTTGGAGTTCCGGTAATTCTTGGAAAGGCCTTTAAAATTTTAACCGGAAAAAACTTCACTAAACAAGAGCGTTACTGTATTACTTTCTTAGGCGGAATTTCCGGGTTGCTCGATGACCTTTTTGATAATCCCCGAAAAGAGGTGAACCACCTGAAGGAATTCATACATGCTCCTGAAAATCTCGTACCCGGGAATTCTTATGAGGCCTTACTTGTACATTTGTACCTGGCAGGATTATCAAAAGCTAAAAATGCCATGCGATTAAAAGAACAGGCAGGTAAGGTTTATGAGGCACAGCAAAAAAGTCTTATCCAAAAAAGAAAAATTTCCCCTGTTGATCTCAAACAGATAACTTTCTCAAAAGGAGGCTCCTCCTTTGTATTCTACAGGTTGTGCCTGGAAGATCCTTTAGAGGAAGCAGAAGAAAAACTGGTCTACCACCTGGGAGGCCTTATGCAGCTTGGAAACGATATCTTTGACCTTTGGGAAGATGTGCAGGCGAACACTTCTACTGTGGCTACTACCTCCACCGATATCACAAAACTTCGGAATTTATTTTCAGAAGAACTAAACCGTACCTACATACTGGCAGGAAATATCGATTATCCTCAAAAACAGGTCGATCATTTCCTAAACCTGATAAAACTGGGGCTTTCCAGGGTTTTTGTATGTCTGGACCAGTTTGAAAAACTACAGCTTCAAATTGGAGGTGCATTTCAACCAGAAAATTATGAGCGAAAGCAACTTATTTGTGATATGCAAAAAGCCTCTAATCAATTAAAAGCCATGAATTATTATCTCAGCCTGTAATCCAAATATGTTACTACCTTATTTTACAGGTAAGTAGATAGAAAGGTGTCTCCTGAGAATTTATTATTCAATTTTGATGGAGGGTTAAGATTTTCCATTAATTTCGGTAAAAAATTAATTAGATGCTTTTAGCTATACTTCTTTTAGTTGCAGGATTAGCCATCCTGATCTTTGGTGCAAATTATATGGTTGAAGGTGCCTCTGCACTTGCAAAGCGATTTAATATCTCCAATCTTGCTATTGGTTTGACCGTTGTTGCTTTTGGAACATCAGCACCTGAACTGGTGGTGAACACCTTTGCTGCGGTACAGGGCCATCAGGATATCGTCTTTGGAAATGTTCTGGGTAGTAATAACTTCAACCTTTTCATTATTTTAGGTATCACCGGGTTAATCACTCCGCTTGCTGTGCAATCCAGTACCGCCTGGAAAGAAATTCCAATTTCATTTATAGCCATAGTCGTTTTGTTCATTCTGGTCAATGATGTGATGATCTTCAACGCTGAATCTTCCATGTTGGGAAGACTTGATGGAGGAATTTTGTTAGTGTTTTTCGCCCTCTTCCTTTTCTATGTTTATAAACAACTGAAGAGTGATCCATCAGAAACAGAGGAACTGGTAACCGTTCCAGCTATGTCCGGAGTAAAAATGGCTGTTTATATTGTAGGAGGTTTAGCTGGTCTGGTCTATGGTGGGCACCTTGTGGTTAATAATGCTATAGAAATTGCAGAATCTTTGGGAATAAGCCAAAAAATCATTGGATTAACAGTGGTAGCTGCAGGAACATCCCTGCCTGAACTTGCAACCTCTATTATTGCTGCAATTAAAAAGAACGCCGATATTGCAGTCGGAAACATTGTAGGTTCCAACATTTTCAACCTTTTCCTTATTCTTGGAGCATCATCAGTATTAAAACCTATAGGATACAGCGAAGGCTTTAATACAGACATTTATGTTTTGGCCGGGGGTACTATCTTTTTGATCCTGGCGATGTTTACGGGAAAAAGAAAGAAACTTGATCGCTGGGAAGCCGCCATTCTCTTGTTCTTCTATTTGGGTTACACGACCTATTTGGTCATGCAGGAACTATAAATAATTTCTAATGAAAAAAATTATATTTACCGGTATTTTGGCCATTTCCGTCTCCTGCACAGGACCATCAGAAAAAGAAGAGGATCTTTCAGCAAAAGTAGATTCCCTTACCCGGGAAACGGAAGAATTAAAGCGTGCAAATGACACTTTGAGTGAGCATTTATTCCAAAAAACATACCTCACCCGGCAATATTCCCCATATTTTGACACGATCCCTGATCCTGAAGAACATCTTCTTGAAAAGCTGAAGGAGCAGGACAATTTGATACCCAAAGATCCAGTTTTAGGAGGTACCATGAGGTTTACTGAAGTTCGATTTGTTGATGATGAACTTTTTGTTGCGGAGTATGAAGACGGGCATATCATGGGAAAAGCTGTCTACACCTATACCGTTAATAATTCAGGAGAAATAATTTTTGAGATGGTGGGGACCATTATGTAAATCCAGGGCGAAGTTACTAGGAACCCGCCTGAAGATCTTTCAGATGGAAATCGTATCTTTTTGCAATGAGACCTGTAATGAGATATATGAAAGTTCTTCTGGCCGGGATTTTTATTCCGGTACTTATTTACTTTTTAATGGTTCTCATTGGAGCTGCAATTCCTGTAAATTCAGATCCAAAAATTGATAATCCTGACATTGAGATCTACCTTATCTCAAATGGTTTGCACATAGATATAGCCGTACCTTTCCAAACCAAATTCTATGACTGGTCACAAATAGTAGAACCTCAGCACAGCCTTTCTAATATAGAAACCAGTAATTATGTGAGCTTTGGATGGGGAGATCTTGAGTTCTACAGAACTACTCCTCAGTGGGAGGACCTAACATTAAAAACAGCAGTGAGGTCCCTCTTTACGCAAACTCCTGCAGCTGTTCATACTACATTTATGCAAAAAGTTGAAAGAGGAGAGGATATACGGCGAATAAAGGTAGATAGCAATCAGTACCGAAAATTGGCTCATTATATAGTCAATACATTTAAAAATGATCCTTTAGGAAACGCCATGCCGGTTCCTGACCTGCACTACAATAAAAATGATGTCTTTTACCATGCTAAAGGCTCTCTCAATCTTTTTAAAACCTGTAACACCTGGGTAAATTCCGGCCTTAAAAAGGCCGGTTTAAAAGCCTGCTTGTGGACCCCTCTTGCCGAAGGAGTTTTTATAAGATATCCTGAAAAATGAAGAATAGCCGAAAATCTGTACAATTCTTTTTTACTAAGTTAGAGCAGCACTTATAATCCGGACATTGAAAAAAATGATGGTCAAGAAATATATCTCTTTTTTTATTTCCGGAGCTTTAATACTGGCACTGGTTTTAACCTATTTCCTGAACGATGCATTTAAAGATTTTACAGATACCACCTTCGAGATATTGTTGAGCGAGGATAAAGATAGGATACATGAATACTTTCAGCAATTTGGAATATGGGGTCCTTTGGCAATAATTTTATTTATAGTGCTACAAATGTTCCTCATAGTTTTCCCCTCCTGGTTACCCATCATTGTAGCCGTAATGGCCTATGGCTTTTGGTGGGGAGTTCTGATATCCCTTCTCGGGATCGTTATAGCCTCCACCCTGGGATATTATATCGGACAAAAACTTAAATCTGTGTTATTGACCAGGATACTGGGAGAAAAGAAGATCAAAAATATGGACTTCTGGATAAAAAATTATGCTTTTGGCTCTGTAGTGCTTTTTAGGATCTCCCCCTTTTTATCTAATGACGGCATAAGTTTTATTGCAGGAATGGTAGATATGAATTTTAAAAAATTTATGCTCGCCACCCTGATTGGGATAACACCCCTCGCTTTTGCGGTAGGATATTTTTCCCGGGACATTTCTACACTGGAAAATGGTCTATATTGGGTTGGAGGTGGGGGTTTAATTATTTATGCTTTTTATATTTACTTTGATTATAAGAAGAGGAAAAAGAGCTGATCAATTTTTTCAGCTGCTCGTCTCATCTCATCTTTCCTACCACTCTGTATTTTATCATTTTTTTATAAGTCACCCGGGAATAAGATTTACTTAAAATCCTTAAATTAAGGTAAATAGTAAAAAAGATATTATGTTATCTGTAAATAGTGATGCTAATAAAATCTCTCCACATCTCCGGGATCTGGAAAACACCTCCCACTTAGATCCACTTATAGATAGCATAGGGGATATAAAATATGTATTACTGGGAGAGGCAAGCCATGGTACCCATGAATATTATACATGGCGCGCACAAATTTCTCAAAGGCTGATCAGGGAAAAAGGTTTTTCTGTAATAGCTGTAGAGGGAGACTGGCCAGACTGTTATAATATTAACAGATGGATCAAAGGGCTTGGAGATCAGGATAGATCAATAAAGGAGGTACTTTCAGAATTCAACCGCTGGCCTACCTGGATGTGGGCAAACTGGGAGATCGCAGCTTTTGCCTCCTGGCTAAGGGATCATAACTCTGCCCTGCCTTATGAAAAAAAGACAGGATTTTATGGCCTGGATGTTTACAGTTTGTGGGAATCTTTGGATGTGATGGTTGAATATTTGGAAAAAGAAGATCCGGAAACTGCAAAACATGCCCAGGATGCTTTTAAATGTTTTGAACCTTTCAAAGAAGATGATTCTTATGCTTATGTTTTCAGGTCCTCAAAAAAAGGCTGTAAAGACGAAGTAGTAAAACTTTTGAGAAAGGTGCGGGAAAATGCACATAAGTACAACAGTGAGCAGGAAGCCGATCTAAATGCAGAGATCAATTCCCTTGTCATGGCTAATGCTGAAAAGTACTATAAAGCAATGGCCGGTTTTGGGGAGGATTCCTGGAATGTAAGGGACCGGCATATGGTTGAAACCCTCAACATCCTGAAGAATTACCATGGAGAAGATACCAAGGTCATTATTTGGGAGCACAATACCCATATAGGTGATGCCCGGGCAACCAACATGGCAAACGCGGGACTTGTGAATGTGGGACAGCTTGTAAGAGAACAGCACGAAAAAGATGGTGTTTTTATCGCCGGATTTGGATCCTATAAGGGATCTGTAATTGCCGGAGATCGCTGGGGTGCCCCAATGAAAAAAATGAAAGTTCCAGAGGCAGCTTCGGGAAGTATAGAAAGCATATTGAACGGGAAGAAAGAAGGTAATGCGCTTCTTATTTTTAAGAATAACCGGGAATTGCAGGAACTTTTTAATAAAAGGATAGGACACCGGGCAATAGGAGTAGTCTATGATCCAGACCGGGAACAGGGAAATTATGTACCCTCCAGGCTCTCCAAACGATATGATGCTTTTTTATTCCTCAATGAGACCCGGGCCCTTCAT
This sequence comes from Gillisia sp., assembly GCA_024635655.1. Taxonomy (GTDB): domain Bacteria; phylum Bacteroidota; class Bacteroidia; order Flavobacteriales; family Flavobacteriaceae; genus Gillisia. Next base: position 13,319 of record JAGXIL010000015.1, read on the forward strand.
CCTTTAAAAATAAGCCCTGATGGCAGCCGAACTCCTGAAACTTATCCTTTTAACGTTTAATCTTTTCACCAATATAAATACATAAATTAATATGAGCACCTTAGATGAGATCAAAGAAAAACTTGGAGACAATGCCTCTTATTACCTGGATCACCAAAGCAAAAAGATCCCAAAAGAAAACCTTAGCATTCCCGGCCCTGATGTGCCTGATAAATTTTGCGACAGTGACCGTCCAACCCGGGTGATAGGAAATCTTGCAAAGCTTTACGACCACGGAAATCTTGGAGGTACCGGATATTTAAATATTTTACCTATAGACCAGGGAATAGAACATTCAGCAGCTATTTCTTTTTATAAAAATCCGGCATTTTTTGACCCGGAGAATATCATCAAACTAGCCATGGAAGCAGGTTGTAACGGAGTTGCCTCCACCTTTGGAGTTTTGGCCTTACACGCCAGGAAATATGCTCATAAGATCCCGTTCATTGTAAAGATCAACCACAATGAACTTCTAACCTATCCCAATAAATACTACCAGATCCTTTTCGGAAATGTGCAAGCAGCTTATGAAATGGGGGCAACCGCCGTGGGAGCTACTATATATTTCGGTTCCACGGAGAGTTCAAGGCAAATTCAGGAGATCGCTCAGGCTTTTGATGAAGCCCATCAATTGGGAATGGCTACTATACTGTGGTGCTACACCAGGAATGAAGATTTTAAAAAAGATGATAAGGATTACCATGCTGCGGCAGATCTTACAGGGCAGGCAAATCATATTGGAGTAACCATAAAAGCCGATATTATCAAGCAAAAACTTCCGGAGACCAATTTTGGATTTAAGGATATTGATTTTGCAAAATATAACGATGACATGTATGACAGCCTCACTACCGACCATCCTATAGACCTGTGCAGATTGCAGGTAGCTAACTGCTATATGGGAAAAATAGGACTAATAAATTCCGGTGGAGGTTCTAAAGGAGAATCTGATGCTACCGAAGCGGTAAGAACAGCTGTGATAAATAAACGTGCGGGAGGAAGCGGACTCATAATGGGTAGAAAGGCTTTTCAGCGGCCCTTTAAAGAAGGAGTAGACATCCTGCAAAGTGTACAGGAGGTTTACCTCGAACCAAAGATAACCATTGCCTGAGGCAGAAGTAAAATCTGAAGAATTTGTGTTAAATATAAAAGGCTTTTCCAAACCGGAAAAGCCTTTTGTATGAATAAACAGATATTATAATTTCTATGGATTAGGGAATAACTTATTAAAAACGTACACCTTCATCACTGAATTCAGACGCTCCGTACCTTAATTTCTTTACGGGCAGGCTTCTCTACATTCACATTTACCGGCTCCCCGTACAGGTCAAAATCAGCAGCCTCAGTGATCTTTACATCGTAAAATTCCCCTGTTTTGAGGTAAATTGTTGTAGCATCAATTAGAACTTCATTGTCAACATCTGGCGAATCAAATTCTGTTCTGCCAATGTAGTTATTTCCTTCTTTCCGGTCAATGACTACTCTATATATCTCTCCAATCTTTTGCTGATTTAATTCCCACGAGATCTGTGACTGGATCTCCATGATATGGTTTGCCCTTTCCTGTTTTACTTCCTGGGGCACGTCATCTACAAGATTAAAGGCATGGGTGTTTTCTTCGTGAGAGTAGGTGAAACAACCTAATCTCTCAAAACGCATCTCCTTGACCCACTCTTTTAGTTCCTGAAAATGAGCTTCAGTTTCTCCGGGATATCCAACGATAAGCGTGGTTCTAATCGTCATCTCAGGCACAGTTTTCCTGAATTGCTTAAGCAAATTGGTAGTTTTTTCGTGAGTGGTTCCTCGTCGCATAGATTTTAGAAGATCATCAGAAATATGTTGTAAAGGGATATCCAGATAATTACAGATCTTAGGCTCGCGTTTCATTAGATCCAGCACGTCCATTGGGAATCCTGTTGGGAATGCATAATGTAGACGTATCCATTCAATACCATCAACCTGAGCCAGGTTTTCCAGCAGCTCGGCCAGATTCCTTTTCTTATAAAGATCCAATCCGTAATAGGTAAGATCCTGCGCGATAAGTATCAGTTCCTTTACGCCATTTGCCGCAAGTTTTTTAGCTTCTATTACCAGGTTTTCTATTGGAGTAGATCTGTGTTTTCCCCGCATTAAGGGAATGGCACAAAATGAACAGGGCCGGTCACAACCTTCGGCTATTTTTAAATAGGCGTAGTTCTTAGGAGTAGTGGTAATTCTTTCTCCTACCAGTTCATGTTTGTAGTCTGCTTCCAGGGCTTTAAGAAGTGCAGGAAGTTCAGTAGTCCCGAAATACTGGTCTACATCGGGTATTTCTTCAATAAGATCGGGCTTGTAGCGCTCACTTAAACAACCCGTAACAAAAACCTGGTCTACTTCCCCTCTTTGTTTTTTCTCAACAAATTCTAATATTGTATTTACCGACTCTTCTTTTGCATTATCAATGAACCCGCAGGTATTGATCACCACGATATTCCCTTCCTCTTCATGCACTACGTCCTTGTCATTAGCACGCAACTGCCCCATTAAAACTTCACTGTCATATACATTTTTGCTGCAACCCAGGGTTACAACATTGATCTTATTCTTCTTTAACGACTTCGTTCTCATAAATACAACCTTTTGATCATTTCGACCTTAATTCCCACTGCACGGGTAACTCCGGCCCTATATCCCGAGGGATTTCGATCTCTCTGAAAAATTTTTCCGTCTTGTATAAGGCGGGTGCAAAGATACAACCTATAATTTGATTGGCAGAACTTGATGGGAACTGATTAATTTGCTCAGCTTGAAATTTTTAGCATCCTTTACTTCGCACCAATTTTGTATCTTCATCGGTTCTTTATCGAAAACCATTCCAATGAAAAACGCTTTCGTATTCCTTATCATTTTTATCTTTTCAATACATATTATGCACAGCCAGCAAAGGACAAGGGAACATGGAATTGAAATAGGGGTTATCCCCACGGGAACCTTGAACGCAATTACTGATGTACCCGGAGTAAAAGTAGGCCACACCACTTTAATAAAGGGAGATTCTATAAGAACCGGGGTTACTGCTATCCTTCCACACGGCGGGAATATGTTTCAGGAGAAAGTACCCGCTGCTATTTTTGTTGGAAATGGATTCGGAAAACTGGCAGGAATTACCCAGGTAAATGAGCTGGGGAATATAGAAACCCCCGTTATTCTTACCAACACCCTCAGCGTGCCTACAGCAATGAACGCGGTGATCAGTTATACTTTACAACAAGAGGGAAATGACGCTGTTCAATCTGTTAATGCGGTGGTTGGCGAGACCAATGACAGTTATTTAAATGATATTCGGGGGCAACACGTAAAACAGGAAGATGTCATAGATGCAATACAAAATGCAGCAGAAAAAAATGTACAGGAAGGCAACGTAGGGGCTGGGACCGGAACCGTATGTTTTGGCTATAAAGGAGGAATTGGAACCTCTTCCCGAAAATTACCTGAAGACCTGGGAGGCTATACTTTGGGCGTAATTGTACAAACCAATTTTGGAGGGGTGCTTCAAATTGCGGGAGTGAATGTGGGCCGGGAACTGAATAAATTCAGTTTTAGCAATCAGCTATTGAATAATGTTGATGGCTCCTGCATGATCGTAGTAGCCACAGATGCTCCTTTAGACCACCGAAATCTGGAAAGATTGGCTAAACGTGCGTTTTTGGGTTTGGCTAAAACGGGTGGAATAGCTTCTAATGGCAGCGGCGATTATATTATCGCTTTTTCTACTGCTGAAGGTGTGAGGGTTCCATACAAGATCGAAGGTGATCTTCTGGAGGCCGAAGTAGTTCCTAATGATCTTATGTCCCCTTTATTCATGGCTGCAATTGAAGCTACTGAGGAAGCGATCCTGAATTCCCTCTTTATGGCCGAAACTACTACGGGACGCAATGGAAATACTATAGAATCCCTTCCTCTGGAAAAAATCCTTCCCATTCTAAAGGAACATAATGCAATAAAAGATTAAGAAGAATTCCGGGTAAGCTCAATAAAAGCCTCCTGAAGCTTTGCAGTGATCTTACCTTTTTTAGGACTGTTGTAAATATCTTCTTCTTTCCTGAACATCGATTTTACAGAAAGGATCTGCGTAGTGGTACCGGTGAGAAAAATCTCATCTACCTCTACCAGTTCATCAATATGAACCGCTTTTTCAACAACCTTGATATTTAATTCCCGGCACATCTCTGTCACGATCTTTCGGGTGATCCCGGAAAGAATATGCGGACCCTCAGGATGGGTATAGATCTTATCAAACTTTACAAAGAAAATGGAAGAATGCGAACCTTCAGTAAAAAACCCCTTTCTTACTAATGTGTTCTCGTCCAGGCCCATGGCATGAGCTTTATTATTTGCCCTTACATTGGCCATTAGCGAAGTTGATTTTATATCGCAACGATGCCATCTCAAATCCTTTGAAACCAAGACGGAAGCTTGCTTCTTTTCAAAACCTTCCAGTTGAACGGGGTATCCATAGAGTAAAACAGTTGGGATAGCATCCTGAGGGAAATAGTGAGTTCGTGGTGCCACTCCCCTGCTCACCTGTATATAGACTGCTCCGTCCTTATCCTCAATCCCTGCCCTGGAAACAGCTTCAGTGATTACTTCCCGCAGAGTATTGACATCAAGATCAATTTCTATTTCATTAAGACAATAGGAAAGACGATTCAGATGTCTTTGCAGTCCAAAAGCAATCCCTTTATAAAAAGGAATTACTTCATATATCCCGTCTCCAAACATAAATCCTCTGTCAAAAACAGATATATAAGCTTCATTATGAGCCAGCCATTTTCCGTTAAGGTACACCTCAGCAGGATATGTCTTTTTTACAAGGCCGGAAGGTTGAGCAGAATTCAATTTTTCTTCATGAATTAAAATATTGATGCATTTGTACCATCCATTCCGCTTCATAATAGCGGATCACGCTAATAACTAATATACCTGCAATTACGTAGATCCATGAATATTTTTCTCTTTTGAGCATTACCCATCCAATTGCTGCAAAAATGAGATATGGGACCGTAAGTATTAGGTTAGGTATAGGCCATGCATTTTGGAACAGGACCGCGATCAGTTTCATGATCACGTAAAATACACTGTAAAAAAGTATGATCTTACTTACCAGTGCTTTTAGATTGCGGTTGGGCATTATTAGTTATTATAGTTTTCAGGGGATACCCTTCTATTGGTAGCTTGCTCATACCCATATGCCCAGGCATAAAGATCTGCCTCCTGAAAAGGTTTTGCTATAAAGGTTAATCCCTTTGGCGCGTTATCTTCTCCATACCCCATTGGAACAGTAATCGCCGGGTATTGTGCCACAGCTGCAAATCCTGCGTGGTAGTTGTTTATTGAAATAATTCCATCAAGGTTGTGCTCCTCCATAGGTACTTCAAAGAATTGTCTCCCATTTCGCTGCAGCGTATCTTTAATGGCGGCAAATTCCTCTTCACTTGCAGTATCATTCACTATTCCCTGAAAAAGCTTCTGTCCGTAAGGAGCGCGATTAAGAGAATCCTCAGTGTTGAAGGCCATGACATCCTCTACACTTCTCATTTCCCCCGGACCACCGTAATTCTCGAAATATTCGGGAAGGTCTTTTTGCATATCCAGGTTTAATAGCCTGGTAAAATTTGGAAGGCTTACTTCCTCCGGTTCAAATTCGATCACTTCTGCCCCTGCTGCCCGCAGATCTTCTACTGCCGCAACGTACAATGAATCCTCCATTAAAGGCTTTATCGCACCAAGACGCTGTCCCGCCAATTCCTTTTGTGTAATATCTGAATAAAAATCATCATCCTGATTTTGATTTTCTGCTGATGCAGGGTCCCGGGGATCATTTCCCGTCATCGCTGAAAACAATATAGCATTATCAATAACCGATTTTGTAATGGGTCCTGGAGTATCTAAAGTACTTGAAATGGGGATGATCCCTCCCCTGCTCAAAACTCCAATGGTTGGTTTTAATCCTACCAAAGAATTAGAACTGGAAGGAGACAATATAGATCCTGAAGTTTCTGAGCCTACTGCTGCCGGGGCGAAATTAGCGGCAACTGCAACTGCACTTCCACTACTGGAACCACCCGTGTCAAGAATTTTTCTTCCGTAAGGGTTTAAAGTTTGTCCTCCAATAGCTGAATATCCGCTGGGGCAATCCCCGCAAAAGAAATATGCCCATTCACTTAAATTGGCCTTTCCCAAAATAAGGGCTCCATTTTCCTTAAGCCTTTCTACAATAAATGCATCGCCGGTTTGATTGTTTTGCAAAGCGACCGCTCCTGCAGTGGTAGGAAGCCCGGCAGTATTAATATTATCTTTAAGCAGCACAGGGATCCCAAAGATCTGGTGCTTCTTTTCTCTTTCCTGGAACTGCCTATCTTTTTCCCGTGCCTCTTCCAGAATATTTGGATTTAAAGAGATTACAGAATTTAGACTCAGCGCATTATTTCTGTCGTACTTACGTATCCTATATAAATAAAACTTCACCAGCTCCTCATAGGAAAAATCACCAGTTGAAATAGACTTCTGGATCTCAGGTATAGTTTTATCCAACACCAAGGGTTTCAACATGGTATACCTGTCTTCAGAAAAATCTTCCATTTCCTCCTCAAAAGGAGTCCACATGGCATCTGTATCGACAAATTCAGAATCCAGCACCTTGTATTCTCTTTCCTCAACTGCGGCAGTTTCGGATTCATCAGAATTGTCGTTTTTGCAGCTACTGAAGGCTGCTATCAAACAAAGAAGTAAGATCTTTTTCATATAACAATATTTGTATTTACTATCCCGTCTGGACCATTGTTGTACGGGATCTTTTGAAGTAAATTATTTTTAAAACTTATTTTTTAAATTCGGAAAGATAAATATGTAAGGATGTTGTAGCCTCCACGGTTTATTTCTTAAAGAAAGAATCCACAAATTCAAATTTATTAAAAACCTGAAGATCCTCAATTCCTTCCCCCACACCAATGTATTTTACGGGGATCTGGAACTGGTCACTTATACCTATAACAACTCCACCTTTTGCCGTACCGTCTAATTTAGTAACTGCAAGAGAGGTAACTTCTGTGGCAGCGGTAAATTGCTTCGCCTGTTCAAAGGCATTTTGACCTGTAGAACCATCCAGTACCAGCAGAACTTCGTGAGGAGCACCGGGGATCACTTTTTGCATCACCTTTTTCACCTTAGCCAGCTCGTTCATCAAATTTATTTTATTGTGCAAACGGCCCGCAGTATCAATGATCACCACGTCAACACCCTGTTTAACACCGGCTTCAACAGCATCGTAGGCCACAGATGCCGGATCACTTCCCATTTGCTGCTTCACCATAGGGACGCCGGTTCTGTCTGCCCATACCTGTAGCTGGTCAATAGCCGCAGCTCTAAAAGTATCTGCCGCGCCTAATAAAACCTTTTTACCATCTTGCTTAAATTGATGGGCAAGTTTCCCAATGGTGGTAGTTTTTCCTACCCCGTTAACTCCTACGACCATGATCACGTAAGGTCTTTCAGCAGTATTCATTTTAAATCCATCACCTTCTCCGCCTTCAGTTTCAGAAAGTAATCCGGCAATTTCTTCGCGCAGTATTTCATTGAGTTCGTCTGTACCAAGATATTTATCTCTGGCCACCCTGTCTTCGATACGTTTGATGATCTTAATGGTAGTAGCTACTCCCACATCACTGCTCACCAGCACATCTTCAAGATCATCTAATACTTCTTCATCAACCCGGGATTTGCCGGCAACGGCTTTCCCCATTTTTGATAAGAAATTGGTTTTTGATTTTTCTAAACCTTTATCCAGGGTTTCTTTTTTTTCCCTGGTAAACATCTTTTTAAATAAACTCATTTTCCTGAAATATTTTACTCACTATAGTGCGTAAATATACGCAAAAAGAAAAAGCCGTCCCGATTGCTCGGGACGGCTTTTTCTTTATTTTGAAATAATTACTTTTTGTCTAAAAATTCATTTACCTGCTCAGGCATCATTATACTTTCAACAAAAGTATAAGCACCTGTTTTTGGAGATTTAACCATTTTAATAGCTTTGGTCAATCTTTTAGAACCTGTTTGTAATGTTGCTACTGATTTCTTTGCCATGACTTATTATTTTATTTCTTTATGAACCGTCATTTTTTTAAGGATAGGGTTAAATTTCTTCAACTCCATTCTATCTGGCGTGTTCTTTTTATTTTTTGTTGTTATATATCTTGAAGTACCCGGTCTTCCCGATTCCTTGTGCTCTGTGCACTCTAAGATTACCTGTATTCTATTGCCTTTCTTTGCCATATCACTGTGTCTTAATAATTGGGATTATTTGTTCAAATAACCTTTTTCTCTAGCTTCTTTCATAACCGCTGAGATCCCTAATTTATTGATGTTCTTTAATGCAGATGTTGATACTTTTAAAGTTACCCATCTATCCTCTTCAGGAATATAAAAACGCTTCTTTAACAGGTTGATATTAAATTTACGTTTTGTTTTATTCATAGCGTGAGAAACATTGTTCCCAACCATTGCTCTTTTACCCGTAAGCTCACAAACTCTTGACATTTTTTTATACTTTTCTTGTTATTTCAAAACAGGCTGCAAATTAACGATTTATTTACGTAATAGCCAACATAAAAGAAAAATTTTTTTGTTGAAATATATGTAGCTGAATTTCCGCTTAGGCATTGGCATCCCTAGCTGCCACTTATAAAATCCAAAGATCTATTTTTTAATAAGCTCCCTCAAAAGCAATTCGAAAGCTTTATTTACGGTTTTCTTAACTACCTGCTCACGGCTTTTTCCAAACTTATATTTCTTTGAAAAAACTTTTTCCGGAGTAGCTATTCCAATAAAAACTGTTCCTACCTCTTCATCACTTTCTCCCTTTTTAGGGCCTGCATTTCCCGTGGTAGAGATTGCGTAATTGGATTTAAAAAGATCCCTTGCATTTGACGCCATGGCTTCTGCCACCTCTCCACTCACAACACTGTGCTCTTCTATAATTTTTTTTGGCACCTTAAGAAGCTCCTCCTTACTATGCGTTGCGTAGGTCACCAATCCCCCTTTAAAACAGGATGAAGCCCCGGGGTTGATCGTGAATTGTGCAGCCACTTCCCCGCCCGTACAACTCTCTGCCGATGATAAGAACTGCTTTTTAGAAATTAATAATTTGTTCAGGGTTACGGTGATGTCATCATCTTCATTTATATTATCTGAAAGGATGTCTTCTATCAAAGGATATAATTTGGTAAGTTCCTTTTCGATCCCCTCTTTTAGTTCTTTTTCATTTTCACCTTTTCCGGAAAGCCTTAGCCTTACACTTCCCAGGTTGGGCAGGTATGCGAGTTTTATCTTTTCAGGTAAATTATTTTCCCACTCCTCCAGCCGCTCTGCAAGGGCACTTTCTCCCAGCCCAAAGGTGCGGAGGGTTTTATGATAAATAAAAGGCCTGTTGAATTCTCTTTTAAGCTTTGGAATGATTTGTTGTTCCATCATCATTTTCATCTCAAACGGAACTCCGGGTACCGCAATAAAGACGGTCTTATCCTGTTCCATCCATAATCCGGGCGCTGTTCCATACTTATTAAAAAGTACAGTTGCTTTAGAAGGAACTAAAGCCTGCTCGCGGTTTAGATCTGAAAGGGGGGTGTTCTTTATTTTTTTGAAAAGCTCTTCCACGTGTTTAAGAACCTCTTCATTATTGACAACAATGTCGTCAAAAAATTGGCAGAGGGTATATTTGGTAACATCATCTTTTGTGGGTCCCAACCCCCCTGACATAACCACCACATCTGCCCTTGTCGCAGCATCCTTAAGCGCTCTTAAAATATCAGATTTTTCATCCTGAATGGCAAGTATCTGGTTTACTGAAATTCCTATCCGGTCAAGCTCCCGCGCAATATCGGCAGAGTTTGTATCAACCACCTGCCCAATAAGGATCTCATCCCCAATAATAATAATCTCTGCTGTCATTATTTAAGCAAAATCCTTTTTAAGCTGATGTTGTGCCAGATGAACCTTGGTTGCAATGCGCTCCCCGGATTTACGGGCATTAGCCTCTTTATCATTGCCTTTAGACCATGCTTCTATAGTCAATACGTGCTCCATAAGTTCTAACCCGAAGAGTTGCAAATTAGGTTTCATTTTATGCGCGTATTGATAAGCGAGCGAAGGGTTGCTGTTATCAATGGCTTCATTCATTGATTTTACATCTGGGGGAATCTCTTCCAGGAAAGTTTGTACAATAACCTTTAAAAAATCTTCGTCACCACCTGCCATTTCTTTTACATCTTTCAAATCGTAATACTTGCTCATCTATTTTACTTGTATTGAAAAAATTTGTTGCTCTTCTATGAGCCCTGTTAACTGGTCATTGGTTTCTACTCTACCAACTCCATGGGGGGTCCCGGTAAAAATAATGTCACCTATTTTTAAGGTAAAGAATTGAGAAACATAAGAGATGATCTCATCGGTTTTCCACAACATATCTTTAGTATTCCCTTTTTGAACAGGCTTATTATTTTTAAACAAGCTAAAGTTAATATTATTTAAATTGTCTAAGGAATTTTTATTTAACCATTTTTCTCCTATCACAGCAGAGCCGTCAAAACCTTTGGCTTTCTCCCACGGAAGGCCTTTTTCCTTTAATTTTTGCTGAAGGTCCCTCGCTGTAAAATCAATTCCAAGTCCTATTTCCTGATAATACTTATGAGCAAACTTCTCCTGGATGTATTTCCCAACCTTATTTATTCTTACCAGAAGCTCCACCTCATAATGAACATCCTGAGAAAATTCGGGAATAAAAAAAGGCTGCTTTTTAAGTAGTACCGCAGTGTCCGGTTTTAGAAAAATAACAGGATCTACAGGTTTTTCATTATTCAATTCTGAAATATGTTCGCTGTAATTCCTTCCAATGCAAATTATTTTCATGTAGAATTTTATAATAAAATTTCTAGGTTGATTCTTTCATTAAAAAAGCAACCTGACGATTATTTTACTTTGGTGTTTAATTTCCTCAATTTAATGGCAGTAAGTATCTTTTTGGTATACAATGGGAAATCAGCATTTTGTATCCAGCCGTAGTATCCCGGTTCATCGTCAAATACCTTTTCTACATTTTTCCCTCTGTACTTCCCGAATCCAAAAACCTCAGCTCCGCCCTTGTCAAACACTATAAATCCGGCAAAATCTGCACATTTTTTTCTGGCGCTGAAGTTTGCCAGCGATGCAATATCATTTTCAAGCTCCTCATATTTGTCCAGTTGAGATTTCAGCACCTCATAAGTTGCAATGGTATCTGCTTCAGCAGAATGGGCATTGTCCAAATTTTCTCCACAATAGAATTTATAAGCTGCAGATAATGTTCGCTGTTCCATTTTATGAAAGATAGTCTGAACGTCTACAGATTGCGTGGTCTTCATATCAAAATCAATTCCGGCACGTAATAATTCCTCTACCAATAGTGGAATATCAAACCTATTTGAATTATATCCTCCAAGATCACAACCCTTGATCATCTCATAAATCTTTGGTGCCAGCTGATTAAATGTTGGCTCATTGGCAACCTTTCCGTTAGAGATCCCATGAATTTCGATCACCTCTTCAGGAATTTTCATTTCAGGATTTACCAGCCAGGTTTTGCTCTCTTTATTTCCGTTAGGAAAAACCTTTAAAATAGCGATTTCAACGATCCTGTCCTTAGCGAGATTTGTGCCTGTAGTTTCAAGATCAAAAAAACAAATGGGCTTGGTGAGGTGTAACTCCATAGTGGAAATATAATTTTCAGTAAAGATAATATTTTTTGATGGTTCTCTAAATTAAGCTGGAGGTACATTTGAATTGGAATGGATGGAGAATAAGAAGCCACGAACCTGCCTGCGGAAGGCAGGTGCACGAATATTTTTTGTTGCCCTTGCACCTAAAGGTGAAAAAAATAATAGTGAAAAGAGTAGCCACGAATGCACGAATATTTAATATATGGTTAGGTTGGGCGAAACCCCTCAACAAAATGATTCTGGCAGATGTTAATCCATAAAAGCACTTTTTTTACAGATGTTGCCACATATACATTCGTGCATTCGTGGCTAACCATTTTTCAATAAAAAACCGAATCAGGTAATTTGATCCGGTTTTTCAATAATAAAAATTAGGTTTTTAAACTTCCCTATTCTTGTCAAAAGCTTCAAGGTATTGCGCCACCCTTTGGACAAATTGTCCACCCAGGGCACCGTTTACCACCCGGTGATCATAACTGTGGGAAAGGAACATCTTGTATCTTATGCCTATGAAATCCCCTTCCGGAGTTTCAATTACAGCCGGAACTTTTCGAATAGCTCCAAGTGCAAGAATAGCTACCTGAGGCTGATTAATAATCGGTGTTCCCATAATACTTCCAAAAGTACCAACATTGGTTACAGTATATGTACCACCCTGAATATCATCGGGTTTTAATTTATTTTGTCTGGCTCGATTTGCCAGGTCATTTACGGCTTTTGCCAGACCTACCAAATTTAATCTGTCGGCATTTTTAATGACCGGAACTATTAGATTCCCATCCGGAAGAGCTGCTGCCATTCCCAGGTTGATGTTCTTTCTTTTAATGATCCTGTCCCCGTCCAGAGAAATGTTTATCATCGGGAAATCCTTGATCGCTTTGGCAACGGCTTCCATAAATATGGGAGTGAAAGTGAGTTTTTCTCCCTCACGATGTTCAAATGTATTTTTATGCTTCGTTCTCCAGTTCCAGATATTTGTAACATCTACCTCAATAAAGGATTGTACATGGGCAGAAGTTTGTGCGCTTTCCACCATGTGGTGGGCTATCATTTTGCCCATACGACTCATTTCTATGATCTCGTCTTCTCCACTTACAACCACCGGGGCTTGCTGTTTTTTAACTGCAGGTTCAAGTTTTGTGGTATCTATTTTCTGCCCTTTGGCGGCACCTTCAGATTGCGATGCCTGTGAGGGTTGTGAGGAGCGATTTTCAACATAATCCAGAATATCATTTTTTGTCACCCTGCCTTCTTTTCCTGAACCCGAAAGATTCTCAAGTTCCTCAAGAGAAATACCTTCTTTTTTAGCAATATTTTTTACAAGGGGAGAATAAAAACGCGTAGAATCAGAAAAATCTTCGGTTCCTGCTTCCACTGTTTGTTTGGCGGCTGTGAAGGTTTCTTCAACTTCAGAGACCATAGCTCCAGAAGGCTCTTCCTCTTTTGCCGAATCTTCAGAAATTCCATTTTCAGAAGTTTCAATAATAGCAATAGTTTGACCTACCTGCACCACATCATCTGCCTGAAAAAGTTTTTCAATTAATTTTCCGTCGACTTCACTGGGCACCTCACTATCTACCTTATCGGTGGCTATTTCCAGTACCGCCTCATCTGCTTCAATAGTATCACCTACTTCCTTAAGCCAATTCGTAATAGTTGCTTCTGCAACGCTTTCGCCCATTTTGGGCAATTTTAATTCAAACTTTGCCATATTCTTATTTCGAAGATGTTTTCTTTTATTCCTTTTGCGAAATTACTCAATTAATTGCTTGAGAGATACTAAATATTCAATAAAATTAAATTATCAAAAAAATTCTGCCAATGTTTTTCCCGGTTAAAAACCATAAAATGAACCGCTTGGAAAATTGCACTTATTTTATTTCTATATATGTTTAGCAGCTTTTATTTGCCTTACAATATACAGAATTTTCCCTGCAGGTTATTTCCGAAGGGAACTCTCAAAGGGGACCCTGTTGGTAATACTCCTTCCAAGGGTTACCTCATCTGCATATTCCAGCTCATCCCCCACTGAAATTCCGCGGGCAATGGTTGATGTTTTGATATTTAACCCTTCAAGCTGTTTAAAAATATAAAAGTTGGTTGTGTCTCCTTCTAACGTACTGCTCAGGGCAAAAATGATTTCCTCAACTTCCCCTTCCTTAACCTTTTCTACTAAAGACCTGATGTTAAGCTGGGAAGGACCTATGCCATCCATAGGGCTTATTTTTCCTCCAAGCACGTGGTACAGACCCCTGTATTGAGAGGTGTTCTCTATTGCCATAACATCCCGAATATCTTCGACTACGCAAACAATTTCCCTCAACCTGTTAGGGTTTGCGCAGATATCGCAAATTTCTGTATCGCTTATATTGTTACAATTCTTACAGAGTTTGATATTGCTGCGCAGGTCCAGTAAAGCTTTTGCAAACTGCTCTGTTTGAGCCTCGGGTTGTTTTAAAAGGTGTAGTACAAGCCGCAAAGCTGTTCGCTTTCCAATACCCGGTAACTGAGACATTTCAGCGACGGCCTGTTCTAATAATTTAGAAGAAAAATTCATACTGCGAATTTAATATTTTGAATAATGATTTGTGCAAGAAAACTCTGAAGTTTAGTGTTAATTTGTAATTTGGCCATCTATTTTCAAATCACCCCTATGCAACCCATACATATCCTCCTCCTGATTGCTGCGTATTTTGGACTGCTTATGTTCATTTCTTATTTGACCGGTAAAAGTGACAGCAATGACGCTTTTTTCAAGGGAGAAAGAAAATCCCCATGGTTCGTGGTGGCTTTCGGGATGGTTGGCGCATCACTTTCGGGAGTAACTTTTATTTCTGTTCCGGGTTGGGTCCGGGATTCTCAGTTTAGTTACATGCAGGTTGTTCTCGGCTATTTCGCAGGTTACCTGGTGATCACCTATATACTGCTCCCCATTTATTACAATCTCAATGTTACCTCAATATATCAATATTTAAAACAGCGGTTTGGAATGGTGAGTTACCGCACCGGCGCCTTCTTCTTCTTTGTTTCCCGAATGCTCGGAGCCTCTTTCAGGCTTTTCCTGGTAGCTTCAGTTTTACAATATTTTGTTTTTGATGCCTGGAATGTTCCTTTTGTGGTAACGGTGGTAATTTCCATTTTACTCATCTGGCTCTACACGGCCCGGAGTGGGATAAAAACCATAGTATGGACAGATACACTGCAAACCCTTTTTATGCTCGGGTCTCTTGGAATAGCCATATATTTTATTGCCGATGAGCTCAATTGGGGATTTGTGGATTTTTTCACAGCTCCCGAGCTTGCACCTTACACAAAGACATTTTTTACTGAAAGTTTCCTGGATAAGGATTTCTTCTGGAAATCCTTCTTTGGCGGAATGTTCATTACCATTTGCATGACCGGTCTTGACCAGGATATGATGCAAAAGAATCTTACCCTTAAAACCCTGAAGGATGCACAGAAAAATGTGTTGACCTATAGTCTGATATTTATTCCGGTTAATCTTATTTTCCTTTTTCTTGGTGCCCTGCTCTTTATTTATGCGGAACAGGCAGGTATTGCAGTTCCCGTGATGAACGGCGTAGAAAAAACAGATTTGCTTTTTCCTGAAATTGCCCTTAACGGAAATTTAGGTATAGGATTGGGAATTATCTTTCTCCTGGGTTTAATTGCAGCCGCCTATTCCAGTGCAGACGGCGCTTTGACTGCCCTTACCACAAGTTTTTGTGTAGATTTTCTCGATATTGAAAAAAAGGAAGCCATCAATCAAAAGGGCCTGAGAAAAAAAGTGCATATTGGGCTTAGCATTGTTATGGTGGTGGTAATTGTCGCCTTTGAATATCTTTTAGACAGCAACGTCATAAACCTGCTGCTTACAGCAGCGGCATATACCTATGGGCCCCTGTTGGGATTATTTGCCTTCGGGATTTTTACCAAAATACCAATACACGATAGGTGGAGCTGGCTTGTAGCGGTAATATCGGTTGCTGTAACAGCAGTTATAGGTAATATTCCAGCCGAATACCTGGGAGGTTATGAATTTAACTACGAACTCCTTATCGTGAATGGCGCAATTACCTTTATAGGTTTAATATTGATTCGTCGCAAGCATGACTAATGTGCAGGCCACCTCTATTTCTATATTATTCTTTCTAAGAAGATTATACAGTTCAGGATTTTCTGTACCCGGATTAAAAATGACGCGTTCAGGCTGTAAAGAGAGTATATATTCGTAATACTGTTTTTGCCGTTGCGGATTGAGGTACAGGGTTATGGTATCTACCTCATCAAAATCTTCCATTTCATTGGTTATGGAAACGCCTTCTACTTCTCCTTTTCTAAGACCTACAGCAAGAGTAGGCTGATTATTTGAAACCAGTCTTTTTATGGCAATATTCGAGTACCTGCCGGGATTTAAGGACGCTCCTAATACTAAAGTTTTCTTTTTCATAATATAAAGTTACAATTTACACGGCAGTGTAACAAGTAAAAATTTCCTTTGTCTTTTGAATGAGGACCGGCCCTTAAAAGATCATCCGGGGCGTTTTTGATGGTGAATGTTCCGGAAATGATTTTTAGAAGTCCACACATTTTTCGTGTGGACTTTATTTTTTTCTGAAAAAGTGTAACAAATATTTTCTTGAGGCGTCTATTATATATAAGCACTTTTTTTAGGGGTGCCGGTTTTAACTAATATGTTATACCAAGTATATTTCTATGCCCTTAAGCTATTAAAAAGAGTTTTTACGGAGGATCAGAAAAAGGGGAAATTTGGAAAACCATTGTTTTAATTATTATGTATAACAAAGTATTATTTATTACCTATTAACCACAAAATCAATCATCAAATGAAAAAATTAATCATCATCATCAGCTTTTTAACATCTGCAATTGGACTTGCAGAGAATGAACCCATTGGTAAAATTTCAGGTACCATTATAGATAAAGAATTGAATGAGCCAATACCCTTCGCCACAATTATTATTAATGACCCGGAGGGAAACCTTATTTCAGGAAATACCTCACAGGACGATGGCACCTTTACCATCGATAAAATTCCCGCAGGAAAATATATTTTTCAGGTACAATTTATTGGATATAAGACTTATTCTCAGGAGATCAGCATTTCCAGTAAAAATGCTACCCTTGATCTTGGGGTAATAGGTTTGGAAGCAGATATTGCCCAATTGGAAGATGTAAATATCATTGCTGAACGTTCCACTATTGAACAGCGCATTGACCGCAAAATTATCAATGTGGGAAAAGACCTTACCACGGTTGGTGCAACGGCTTCAGACATCATGGGTAATCTTCCGACCCTCTCTGTTGACCAGGATGGTAATCTTTCCATGCGCGGCAATGATAATGTAAGGATCCTGGTTGACGGGCAACCTACAAATATTCCCGCATCCCAGTTACTTAAACAAATTCCAAGTACTTCCATTAAAAGTATTGAACTTATTACCAATCCTTCTGCTAAATACAATCCGGAAGGAATGAGCGGAATTATAAATATTGTATTACACAAAAATACCAACCTTGGGTTCAATGGAAATTTAAACACCGGGGTTACCGTTACCTCAGAAGAAAACGTAAGATATAATGGTTCTTTGGATTTGAATTACAGGATTGGAAAATTCAACTTCTTCGGAAATGTAGGAGGAAATATGGGAGAAAGAGGAAACACAGGATTAATTGAAAACTTCACCAATAACTCCAGGGAAGAGTTGGTTTTTCTCAATGATAACAACTCATACCTATATAAGGCGGGTTTGGACTTTTACCTGAATGATAAAAATACTTTTTCCTTTTTCACCAATCAGAATAATTATACCGGGGGTGTTTCAGGAGATGTGGGAATTATTTTTCCCGACGATAATTCTCAAAATTTATTTCAGGATTTTAATTTCGACAATAACAATCTTTCCACCACCTATAATTTTGTTTATAAATCCATTTTTAAAAAAGAGGGACATACCCTGGAGCTGGAAGGAGATTATAACACTATTAACGCAGATGATGACGCCCTTTTCGAATTCAGCGGCAATTCTGCAGGATTTACAGATTACAGAGATCAATCTGAAGATGACATCGCTAATACAACCATCAATCTTGATTACGTGAACCCATTGAACGATAAAACCAAATTAGAATTGGGGGCTGAGGCGAGATTGAGAACCAGTAAAAATAGTTACGTGAGTACCAACGAAAACATTAGCAATGCCATTTTTGATTATGACAATTCAATCTACTCCTATTATGCCACCTTTGGCCAATCTTTTGAAAAATGGTCTTACCAGTTAGGCGCCAGGGCAGAACACTACGACGTTGAGGCAATTTTAAATGGCAACAGCATCTTTAAAGATGATTATTTCACGGTATATCCCACCGCTTTCCTTTCCTATAATTTAACCGAACAAAGATCGCTGCAAATTAGTTTTGGGCGAAGAGTAGACCGGCCAAGTTTAAATCAGGTAAATCCGGTAAGGGATTTTAGCACTCCAAGAATTACTGTGGCAGGAAATCCGTCCCTTGATCCGCAGTTTACGAATTCGCTCGAATTGAACTACACGCATAATTTTTCTAAGGGAAATATTACAGCCGGTGCCTTTTACAGAGAAATAAATGATGAAATAAATCAAACTTTACTTGAAGACCCTGAAGACCCATCCCGATTGGTACTGACATTTGCCAATGGTGAAGACAACTCGGCTTATGGAGCTGAATTTTCCGGAAGTTATAAGCCCTGGAAATGGTGGAGTATCAACCCCAGCTTTGAGATATATACCCAAAACATTCGCGGAATTATTGGAGATGAATATGTAGAAGTAGAAAATACCGCCTATAATGTAAGGCTAAACCAGAGTTTTAACGCAACTGAGAATCTTACTTTCCAGCTATTTGGATTATACCGAAGCCCTTCTCAAATGCTGCAGATCAACGCCCGGGAAATGTATTTTATAAATGCCGGAGCCAGGTATAGCATCTTTAACAAAAAGGGAACTTTGAGTCTAAACGTCAACGATATTTTTAACACGCAGGAGTTTTCTTTTATTGCCGATCTGCCTTACAGCCAAAGAGGAACCTTTAAACCTGAAAGCCAATCGGTTTATTTTGGATTTTCTTACCGGTTTGGGGGAGGAAAAGAATCAGCTTTAAAACGTAAGAATCGGGATGACAACGAAGCTGAGGGAGGAGGAATTTTTTAAATAAATAAACTTAGTTTTTGTTAATGTGGTTAGTTAGCTGGAAACCCGCATCTTCTATTGAAGAGCGGGTTTCTTAATTTTATGTGGCCTAAAAATTCCTATCCTCATTTTCTGTGAACAACCGGTTACAATAAATCCATTGGATATTTTTTTAATTTGTGTTTTCCGGCTGTGAATATATGTCGCTCCTCTGGAGCTCATTTTTTAAATGCTTTGATTGTGCTATAAATATGCCGCTCCTCTGGAGCTGTTATCACCTTATTTTCAGGAAAAATTTGAGCCTCAGAGAGGCGGCATATTTATAGAAAAACAGGAAATGAATTTTTAGAGCTCCGGAGGAGCGGTATGTTCCGGCATTGCAATTTCAACCCAATATTGTGTTTTCCGGATGTGAATATATGTCGCCCCTCTGGAGCTCATTTTTTGAATGCTTTGATTGTGCTATAAATATGCCGCTCCTCCGGCGCTATTATTAACCTTTATTTTCAGAAAAAATTTGAGCCTTAGAGAGGCGGCATATTTATAGAAAAACAAAAATTAAATTTTTAGAGCTCCGGAGGAGCGGTATGTTCCGGCATTGCAATTTCAACCCAATATTGTGTTTTCCGGATGTGAATTTATGCCGCTCCTCTGGAGCTCATTTTTTAAATGTTTTGATTGTGCTATAAATATACCGCTCCTCCGGAGCTTTTATTCACCTTTGTTTTTGGAAAAATTAAAGCCTCGGAGAGGCGGCAAATTTTTTAATATTTTGAACGGGTTGGAAAACTCCCGGATCACCACTCTATAATAGCACTTGCCCAGGTGAACCCGCTACCAAAAGCAGCAAGAACAACAATATCTCCATCTTTCACCTTTCCTTCTTCCCAGGCTTCAGTCAAAGCAATAGGAATAGAGGCCGCAGTGGTATTTCCGTATTTTTGGATGTTGTTATATACTTTGTCATCTCCAAGCTTTAACTTCTGCTGAATAAACTGAGAAATCCTCAAATTTGCCTGGTGTGGGATCAACATATCAATATCTTTTACTTCCAGTCCGTTTGCTTTAAGCCCTTCCATGATTACTTCCGAAAATCTTTGAATGGCGTTTTTAAATACAAACTGCCCGTTCATATATGGGTAATATGGAATATCATCTCCCTGCGGATTTTCAGCAATGATTTCCGGTACCCAATGCAGGGTGCTGGGACCTTCGAGGGATAGCTCTTTAGCATGTTTACCTTCTGAATGTAAATGTGTAGATAAGATCCCCTGGCCAATATGGTTGCTGCGGGTTAGAACCGCTGCTCCTGCGCCATCCCCAAAAATAACGGAAACCGACCGGCCCCGGTCTGTAAAATCCAGACCGCCGCTGTGGTTTTCACTTCCAATTACAAGAATATTTTTATACATCCCGGTTTTGATAAATTGATCGGCAACAGAAATAGCATAGATAAATCCGCTACACTGGTTGCGTACATCCAGGGCAGGGCAGGTATGAATATCCATCATTTCCTGAACCTGCACCCCGCAACCCGGGAAATAATAATCGGGACTCAGGGTGGCAAAAACTATAAGATCAACATCATCCTTGGAAATTTCAGCTCTTTCCAAAGCAATCTTAGCAGCTTTTACTCCCATGACAGCGGTTGTATTGCCATCACCTTTCTCTATATGGCGTCGTTCCTTTATTCCCGTTCGTTCCTGGATCCAGGCATCATTAGTATCCATGATCTCAGAAAGGTCATCATTAGTAACGACATTTTCGGGCACGTAACTACCAAGGCCGGCTATTTTTGATTGATACATTTGAAATAGTTATGTAATTAATATAAATTCTTTCTAAATTTAAGCTTTTAAAAATCTTGCCCTGCAATATAAGAAAAGATTAATATCAGACTTCTTATTTCCGGCGGCTAAACAATCCTAAATTTCTTTTTATGAAAAAAATGATCTTAAGTTTTTTGGCGTGCGGTTTCCTTTGCAATTTATACGCTCAGGAAAATCTCACCTATCAGCAACCTCCGCAGGAGATCCTGGAACTGGTTGATGTTCCGTTGGCTCCTACAACCCTTATTGATGATAAAGGTGAAATGATGGTCTTTTTATACCGGGACCAGTATAAATCAATTGCTGAACTAAGTGAACAGGAATTACGCCTGGCAGGATTGAGGATCAATCCTGTGACAAATATTAGCAGTAGAGCAACATATTTTAATAATATTGAAGTAAAACCGGTAGATGCCCAGGATCCTGATCAAATTAAAGGATTGCCTGAAGATCCCCGGCTATCGAACTTCAGCTGGTCGCCAGATGAATCTAAGATCGCTTTTACCAATACCACAAATACAGGGGTAGAACTTTGGGTACTGGATATTCCAACTGCAAGCGCCAGAAAACTTACAGAGCCTAAGTTAAATGCCAATATGGGCAATGTTATTAACTGGTTCAATGACAATTCTGCGGTTATGGTAAAGATGTTACCGGAAAACCGAAAAGAACTTATTGATACTAAAACCGCAGTTCCAACAGGGCCTACAGTTTCTGTAAGTGATGGAAAAGAAGCTCAGAACCGTACTTACCAGGATCTGCTTCAAAATCCCAATGATGAATACAACTTTGAACAATTAGCGGGATCTGAACTGGTTAAAGTGAATTTGGATGGAACAAGTAGGAAATGGAAAGACGCTGATATGTACAGTGGTATTTCTTTTTCTCCTGATGGCAATTATATAATGGTCAACACTATTAAAAGGCCTTTTTCATACCTGGTGCCTTACAACAGGTTTCCTTCAGTAACAATGATTTATGATAAAGACGGAAAACAAATTAACCAGGTTAATGAGGAACCACTGATTGAAGACCTTCCACAGGGATTTATGGCTACTCAAACCGGAAGAAGAAGTATGAACTGGCGCAGTGATGCTCCATCAACTTTAGTTTATGTAAAAGCTCTTGATGAAGGTGACCCTGATAATGAGGTAGAATACAGGGATGAAGTTTTTGTTCTTGATGCACCTTTTACAGGAGAAGGAAAATCAATTTTAAAAACTATTGACCGGTATGCCGGCATCACCTGGGGAGATGAAAATACAGCTTTAGCCAATGACAGATGGTGGAATAACAGAAATACAAGAACCTATGTATTTGATCCTTCAGATGCTTCAGTACAGCCAAAAGTGATCTTTGACAGAAATTACCAGGACCAATACAGCGATCCGGGGAACTTTGTTACCACAAAGAACGAATACGGAAGAAATATCTTAAAAACAGATGGAGACCACGCATTTTTACTGGGAGCAGGATATACTGAAGAGGGACAATTCCCCTTTGCAGATAAAATCAACCTGGAAACCGGGGAAACAGATCGCCTGTATCAGTCAAATTACAACGACCAAAAAGAAACTCTTGTAGAAGCTCTTGATATTGAAAAAGGTCAGATCCTGGTGAGGATAGAATCATCTGCAGAATACCCCAACTACTATATCAGGGATATCAATGATGAAGATAAACTTACACAGATTACCTCATTTGAAAATCCGTTCAAGAGCCTGGAAAATGTTACCAAAGAAGTTATTACTTACGAAAGGGAGGATGGCCTTCCGCTTACGGGAACTTTATATGTGCCAGCCAATTATGATAAGAATTCAGGAGAAAAATTGCCTCTTATTATTTGGGCTTATCCAAGAGAATATAAAGACAAAAATTCGGCTTCACAAAACACATCAAATGCCAATGATTTTACCTATCCCTATTACGGTTCCCCAATTTACTGGGTTAACAGAGGTTATGTGGTTTTAGATGATGCTGCTTTTCCAATTATAGGCGAAGGCGATGACCAACCCAATGACACTTTTAAAGAACAACTGGTGGCCAACGGAAAGGCTGCAATAGATGCTGTAGATAAAATGGGATATATAGACCGCGAAAGAGTGGCTGTTGGAGGTCATAGTTATGGTGCTTTCATGACTGCCAATTTACTTTCACATTCTGATATGTATGCAGCAGGTATTGCGAGAAGCGGAGCTTATAACAGAACGCTTACCCCATTCGGATTCCAGAGTGAGGAAAGAAATTATTGGGAAGCACCTGAAGTGTACAACACGATGTCTCCTTTTATGAATGCCGAAAAAATGAAAACTCCGCTTCTTTTAATTCACGGGGAGGCAGATAATAATTCCGGAACCTACCCAATGCAAAGTGAACGCTACTTCAATGCTTTAAAAGGATTGGGCGCAACCGCACGATTGGTAATGCTGCCTAAGGAAAGTCACGGGTACAGTGCAAAAGAATCTGTATTGCATATGCTTTGGGAACAAGATCAATGGCTGGAAAAATATGTAAAGAACAAGGAAAAAAAGAATACAGTAGAAAGTCCTGCTCCTGAATTTAGAAATTAAGATTCAAGATTCAAGATTCAAGATTCAAGATTCAAGATTCAAGATTCAAGATTCAAGATTCAAGATTCAAGATTCAAGATTCAAGCCTAAAAAAGCCCGCAAAGCGGGCTTTTTTAGGCTATGATAAATTTTACCTTAATTAATCCATTGTCGGGGAGGTTCCCTGTGTATAATAAGAACCGGTTGCATCATATTCTGTTTCGTCAATGGTTCCATCCTGGTTGCTGTCCATATTCGTAAACACACCTTCATTTAACTCGTCACTATCAATTCTCCTGTCCCTGTTGGTATCAAAATCACTGTAGTAATAAGTATCTCTCATTGACCGGTCAAATTCATCATAGGTGATATTCTGATTTCTGTCAAGATCATATCTTTCATAATCCCTGTCATCCAGATAATCTCCGTAGATTTCGTCATATCCTCTTTCCCATTCTGCCTGAGAAAGGTTTCTGTCTCTGTCGGTATCAAGCCTGTCAAATGTATAGTCATTGAATTCCCGCTGGTCAATATTATCATCCTGGTTCATATCCCATTGGGTATAGTCCTGACCATATCTTTCATTAAACTCGGTGCGATCTATACTTGAATCACTGTTAGTATCAAAATCGCCAAAATTTGTAGTTTGTTGGGTATCTGATATTCCGGTTTCCTGAGCAAATGCTATGGAAACAGTAAATAAGAATATTAGAAAGACATTAAATTTTAAGTTTTTCATAGTTTTTAAATTTTAATTAAACATTATAGCTTATAAGTACTTTACTTTTTAGTTTGGGTAAAGTTCTTCATAATTCCGGAGGTAAAATTAAAAATTTAAAACCCTGATATAAAGTATATTAGGCTATTTTAACAGCTGATTTAAAGGATTTATTAAAATTATTGCCTTATATTCTTCAGCTTCAGAATTTACCAGGGCTTTACAGAAAGCATGAAAAACGGAAAGCGCGGCTCACAATAGCCACGCTTCCCAACAACCTAACCAATAAATAAAACCTAACAGTACTTTTTGTAATTGTCTATTTCAACCTTTGCTTTAAGGTCATGGAGTAAATTATATAATCCAAAAAAGGTCCGGTTTATATAAAGAAAGTGTTTGCTACCCCTATTCCCGTTCATTTTTCTAAGGTTGGTATCTTTGCTGTACTTTTCACTGAGATCTGTTATCCCTGACCAGAATTCCTTACTTGCAAAATCAAAGGTCTTGCTGTGGAAGGGGCTGGTAAACAAGCTTAGCATTTCGTAAAACAATTCAGAGAAAAATTTAACTTCATCAGCGTTATCATCCTCCCTGAGAATTTCTAATTCATACATCTTCCGATTAAAAAATTCAGGATCATTGATGTTCTCTTTTTTAGCCAGTTCAAAGTAAGGAACATAAAACTCCTCAGGAACTTCTTTTATACATCCAAAATCTATAGCTATGAGATTTGTGTCACTGTCAATAAGAAAGTTTCCCGGATGAGGATCTGCGTGTACCGCTTTTAAAACGTGCATTTGATACATATAAAAATCCCATAATGCCTGGCCAATCTTGTTTGCCGTTTCCTGATTGGTATTCTGTTTGGCAAATTCACTTAAATGAACGCCTTCCATCCAGTCCATGGTAATTATTCGCTCACTGGATAATTCCTCATAATATTTTGGAAATTTTAGATTATTTATGTGACTGCAGGCTTCAGAAATTGCCCGGCTTTGCCTCACCTCCAGTAAATAATCTGTCTCTTCCAGTAACTTTCCTTCTACTTCCCTAAAATACTTTTCAGAATCTTTTCCTTTTAAATTAAACATCCTTGTAGCAATGGGTTTAACCATGGCAAGATCTGAACTGATACTGTCTGCAACCCCCGGATATTGGATTTTCACAGCAAGTTTTTTCCCATCTTTTGTAGCGCGGTGCACCTGTCCGATGCTGGCCGCGTTGACCGATTGGGTTGCAAACGTATCAAATAGATCTTCCGGATATTTTCCGTTATATTTCTTAAAGGTCTTACGAACTAAAGGTGCAGAAAGCGGTGGAACACTAAACTGGGCCAGGGAAAATTTCTCTACATAGGCATTGGGTAAAATGCTCTTTTCCATAGATAGCATTTGAGCAACTTTTAATGCACTCCCTTTAAGGCTTTTTAATCCGTCGTATATATCAGAGGCATTATCCTCATTAAGCTCATCTCTTGTAAGGTCCTTGTCAAAAGCTTTTTTGCTATAATATTTTATATAGTTCCCTCCTACTTTTACTCCGGTTTGAACCATTTTACCGGTTCTTCCGAGTTTTCCGGTGGGGATTTTATCTATTGTCTTCATATATATTTTATAATAACCTCACAGCATTAAATGTGCGTAGGGGCTTTAATACTGTGAGGCCTGTAGGGGAGATATTATCCCATTTTTTCTTTCCATAAGAATTTTCCGAAATCCACCACCCGCTCAAGCGGTGTATTATCAAAGAGGTCAAAAACCGTGTTTACAGATTTCTCTATAGCAACATCTGTACTTTCAAACCTTGGAGAGTTATCATCCATCCAGAATTTTAGGATAAATAAAAACTGCAGCCAGGTTGCTTCAGAAAAAATAGTTTCACTCTGTTTAAGGAATTTTGCAGGCTTATCTTCATTACCTTCCCTTATCAATTCTGTAGCAAATCCTTTTAATTTTCTTCTCAAACCTTTCAGCTGTTCCAGGTTTTTCATTTTATCTACATTTTCAGAAAGGGAAAACAAAACATAGCTTCTGTTTGCCGTTAGAATTTCAAAAAATGAATAATAAAAGGTGAGTAATTTTTCTCTTGTGTCAAAAGCATCAAACTCAGGGCTTTTAACAAGCAAGGCCATGGTACTGTGATAGAACTGCTTCCAGATCTCCTTTTGTAAGCCTTCAAGACTTCCGAAGTAGTCATAAAACTGTTCCTCGGAAAAGCCATTTTCCTTAGAAAATTTATAGACCGACCGTGGCCTTTTTTCATGTTCAAGAACACTCTCCATATAGAGGCTAATGATCTTCTCCCGGGACAATTCCCTATTTGTAGAATCTTTCTTAACTGCGGAATTCGTTTTTATTGCCATAACATCTTCTTTCTGATTCAAAGATACAAACTGTTTAACCTTTTAAAGCAAAAACTAAACAAAATAATTTGTTAAATATTTTATACCCATTAGAGTATCTTTTTCTTAGACGCATCTTCTATTTTATCCTTACGTGTGTCAGTTTGTCAGCGGGAGATCATTGGTATTTTATTTGCCTGTAGTATTGTGTAAAATTTCTATAAAAAAAATAATTATATATGGCAACCGGAAACATTAATGTATCTGTAGAGAACATCTTTCCACTTATTAAAAAGTTCTTATACAGCGATCACGAAATCTTTTTAAGGGAGTTGATCTCCAATGCGACAGATGCAACTTTAAAAATGAAACACCTCACTACCATAGGTGAAACCAGTGTAGAATATGGTAATCCTGTCATTGAAGTAAAAATCGATGAAGAAAACAAGACCCTTCATGTGATCGACCAGGGAATTGGTATGACCAAAGAAGAGGTTGAGAAATACATTAACGAGATCGCTTTCTCTGGTGCAGAGGAATTTCTTGAAAAATATAAAGATTCTGCCAAAGACAGTGGGATCATAGGACATTTTGGTCTTGGGTTCTATTCTGCCTTTATGGTAGCTAATAAAGTAGAGATCATTACAAAATCCTACAAAGATGAGCCGGCAGCTCACTGGATTTGTGAAGGTACTACTCAATTCACCCTGGAAGAAGGTAACAAGGCCGGCAGGGGTACGGAGATCATCCTGCATATCAATGAGGATGACAAGGAATTTTTGAAGGAAAGCCGGATCAGGGAATTACTGATCAAGTATAACAAGTTTATGCCGGTGCCAATTAAATTTGGAACTAAAGAGGAAACTCTTCCTTTACCCGAAGATGCCCCTGAAGATGCAAAACCCGAAACAAAAACGGTAGATAATATCATCAATAATCCTGACCCAGCATGGACAAAACAACCCACTGAACTGGAGGATGAGGATTACAAAAGTTTTTACAGGGAATTGTATCCAATGCAATTTGAAGATCCTTTATTCCATATTCATCTTAATGTAGATTACCCTTTCAACCTTACCGGGATTCTGTACTTCCCAAAGATGGGACAGGATATGAATATTCAAAAAGACAAGATTCAACTTTACCAGAACCAGGTTTATGTAACCGATAATGTTGAAGGAATAGTTCCTGAATTCCTTACCATGCTACGCGGGGTTATAGATTCTCCGGATATTCCATTGAACGTATCAAGATCTTATTTACAGGCCGATGGTGCTGTTAAGAAGATCTCCAGCTATATAACCCGAAAAGTCGCAGACAAACTGAAGTCGCTTTTCACCAATAACCGGGAGGATTTTGAAAAGAAATGGAATGACATCAAGATCGTTATCGAGTACGGAATGCTATCTGAAGATAAATTCTTTGAAAAAGCTGATGCCTTTGCACTTTACCCATCGGTAGACAACAAGTATTATACTTTTGAAGAGCTGAAGGATAAGATAAAAGAGAACCAGACAGACAAAGACGGAAATATGGTGATCTTATATGCTTCTAATCATGATGCTCAGCACAGTTACATCCAGGCTGCAAAAGAAAAAGGATATGAGGTTCTGTTAATGGATTCTCCTATTGTTTCTCACTTGCTTCAAAAACTGGAATCTTCCAAAGAAAAACTTTCTTTTGTTAGAGTTGACAGTGACCACGTGAATAATCTTATAAAGAAAGAAGACGATGCGATTTCTAAACTTTCTGACGAAGAAAAAGAAAAGTTACAGTCCGATTTCGAAAAGGTGATCCCAAAAGAGAAATACAGCATACAGCTGGAAGCTATGGACAGTAATGCTGCCCCGCTTATTATCACTCAGCCTGAATTTATGCGCCGGATGAAAGAGATGCAACAAACCGGAGGCGGAGGTATGTTTGGAATGGGGAATATGCCTGAAATGTATAACCTGGTGGTAAATACCAACCACCCTTTGATCTCTGAAATTCTAAATTCTAAGACAGAGAAAAAACAGGAGCGTTTAATAAAGCAAAGCCTTGATCTGGCCCGCTTGTCTCAAAACCTTTTAAAAGGGGAAGAACTTACTGCCTTTATCAAGAGAAGTTTTGATATGGTAAAATAATAGCCTCAGGCTATAGATAATAGAACCACTTCATTTTAAGAGGGAAGTGGTTTTTTTATATATTTAATTATTCCTTCTCTTACTTTCGAGCAAGTGATAAGTATAGCATTCTCGTTACGTCATGCTGAACCCGTTTCAGCATCTAACCTTCTTGACCGGTTCACGCATTCTAAGCCGGTGCCCGGTTCAGGGTATGGGCAAAAACAAAGATTATGAAAAAATTAATTCTATTACTTTTCCTCACAGGTATCTCAAGTTGTAACAATAATTCAAATTCCGGTAAAGATGCTTCCACTGTTTCCCAAAACGAGGAAACAGAAAAAGATATTTCTCCTGCAGTTTCCTATGCTCAGGAAATTGAACAGGCACATAACAAACCAGCATGGGAAAAACAGAATGCAGTATCCTTTGACATTGTACTAAATATGGGTGGCAATGAGATCTTGAATGGAAAGATTACTTCCCAAACCAATTCCGGCGGAATTCGATTGGACAGAAAAGACAACAGCAGCCTGATCTTCGATGGGGAGCAGGTGTATATTTCTCCGGAAAACGCTGACGATAACAGGGCGCGATTTCATATGTTTACCTGGCAGTATTTTTTCAGCCTGCCATTTAAATTAACCGATCCCGGAACCAATTGGGACCTTTTAGAACCTGAAGTAGGCAAAGGAGAAGTTTTTAATCGTGGTAAATTAAGTTTTGACACTGAAGTAGGAGATTCCCCGGATGATTGGTACATTATTTACCAGGAACCAAACAGCCAAATACTTTATGCTGCAGCCTATATTGTGACTTTAGGAAAAGAAGTAGATGAGGCAGAAAAAGATCCTCACGCTATTGTTTACCACGATTATCAATTATATGAAGGAATTCCCATAGCTACCAGATGGACCTTTCACAACTGGAGTGAAGAGAACGGTATTGAAGATCAAATTGGTGAAGCTGTGATTAGTAATATAAAATTTATTGAAGTTGAAGAATCCATTTTTCAAGAACCGGAAGATGCAAGGCTAATAGCAAAGTAAATTAAATCTTTAGAGCCTCCACAGGAAAATTTCGATAAATCACCTGGTAAAATACAGACGTGTCATAGGGTTTTACAATGATGTCATTCATTCCAGCTTCCATGATCTCTTCCCTTATCTCTTCGATCTCAACAGCAGTTAAAGCAACAATTGGAACAGATTTATTGAAAACCCTTATCATTTCCGTGGCTTCAAGTCCCGAAATTCCGGGCATGTTTACGTCCATCAGGATCAGATCATAGAATGTGGTTTTTACCTTATTTACGGCATCCATTCCATTGTCGCAAATTTCACATTTGAAGCCCTTTTGTTCTAAAATTCGCTGTGTTACTACCTGATTTATTCGGTTATCATCTACAATAAGTATAAGTTTTCCTACTCCATCAGTAATGCCCGGTTCTTTGCCTAAATCTTCAATAAGAGGTTTTGACACAGATGTTAGAGGAGCTTTTTCAAACTCTATTTCAAAACTAAAAGCAGATCCTATACCTTCTTCACTCTCTAAGAAGATCTCGGAATCAAATAAGTACAGCAATTTTTTCACAATAGGTAACCCTAATCCAGTTCCCTGATAGTTATAATTAGCCGACTTCAACTGGGAAAATTCTTCAAATATTATTTGTTGTTTATTTTTGGGTATTCCTAATCCGTCATCTTTAATTTCAAAGGAGATTTGAGCAGATTCTTCCTCTTCTTTAGCCAGGGTTGCAGAAATCCAGATATTTCCCCTTTCGGTAAATTTCATCGCATTTCCAACCAGGTTCATTAAAACCTGAGACAGCCTAACAGGATCTCCCGTGAGATTGTCGGGGATTTCAGGATCAATAAATAAATGGATAGTATTTTTATTCTGAAGGCGTGTAAATTCAAATGACTTTACAATACTGCGCATTAGATCAGGAAGTATGAATGAAACCTTCTCCAGCTTCACCAGATTAGATTCCATTTTATTCATTTGCAGGACATCATTTATCAAAGCCAGCAAATAATCTGCTGAAAATTTAAGGGATTTGAGATCATTTTCGTGTTTCACAAGGCTCTTGTCCTCCAGAAGTATTGAGGTTAATCCTATCACCCCATATAAAGGAGTACGTAATTCATGGCTAATTGTGGAGAAAAATTTAGTTTTTAGAATTGAAAGTCTTTCCGCTTCCTCCTTTGCCTGAAATAATTCCTTGTTCTTTTCACTTAGTTCCCTGATCAGCTTTCTCCGGGACCTAATAATTTTTATAAGCGCCAGCAAAATGATGAACAAAATTATGGAAGAGATCACCATAACGATCATTTTTTCCCGGGACTTCTCTATTACCTCATCCTTAAATATTTGTTCATTTTTTGCTGTTTCCAGGTTTCGCTGGTATTCACTAACATCAAATTTGATATTAGCAGTTTCTATTTGCCTTATTCTCTCCTGTTCAAAGATCTGGGATTTATAGGCATTAAATTTTTCCAGAGCAATAAATCCATCCTGATAGTTTCCCTCAGCATATAACAGCTTTGCATATTTCTCATATACATGGGAAGCTTGTAAAATAAGAGAATCCTCTTCTACCATTGCAATGGCTTTTTCAAAATATGGCCGTGCATTTTGGTAATCCCCTAATCCCATATGATATCTACCTGTAAGGGTATGAAGATGAGAAGAAATGTAGGTATCGTTTTTATCGCCAAAAAAATCCCATGCACGCTTAAGGTAAGGCCAGGCCCTTCTGTATTTTTGATTGTCTATGTAGGTCCAGGCAATATTTAAAGTTGACGTGAATGCACTTTCAGGTTTTTCAAGTTTGGTAGCAAGGTTGATCACCAGGTTATAATAATCTATACCAATTTGCGTGGTGTTCTTATCTTCAGAATAAATATTACCAAGGTTGTTATAAGCACCCAAAAGAAGTGTATCATTCTCCATTTTTAAGGCGATCTCCAGTGCATTCTCATAATGCTTCTTTGCCCGAAGCGTATCGTTGATTTGATTATAACTTGTACCCAAAGTATTATGCCCCAGGTAAGCATAGTAGTTGTTGTTTATCCTTTTGGCTTCTTCTAAAAGCTGCATGGAAAAATCTATAGCTTCCTTGTAATCGTAATTATTAATACTTTCTGAGGAAGAAGAATGAAGAGAATCTAAATAACTTTCTTTCACGATCTCTTCCTGCGCAAAATTTTGCGCAAAAAATATTAACAGTAAAAAGGTGAAGAAGTAGTTTTTTTCCACTCAGATTCAGTTAGTATGCATAAATAGGTAGCGCAATTTACTCTAATTTAGTAAATTAACAAATATTTGTGTTAATTATTCCTTAAGGATTTAAGGAATACGGAAAGGGTGGCATAATACATTGAAAAAAATATGCGCCCATACATATTTTTCTGTTTATCTTTCAACTTTAAAAATTTATGGACTACCCCTGGCATTTGTATCTCATGGCTTTAATTTATGTATTGGCCGGTACTTTTCATTTTATTAAACCAAAAATTTATCTGCGGATCATGCCCCGGTATCTGCCGGCACACCGCAAGCTAATTTTTTTAAGTGGGGCATTTGAAATTTTATTAGGAATAGGATTGCTTTTTGAAGAAACCAAAAACTATGCTATTTACGGAATAATACTTATGCTCCTTGTTTTCCTGCTTGTGCATTTTTACATGCTTTCTTCTAAAAAGGCAGGGGCCGGATTCCCTGTATGGGCACTAATCTTGCGAATCCCTTTACAATTTTTACTGATCTATTGGGCCTGGTATTACCTTCAGATCTAATTTGTTGAGAAATGGAATTTTCTAAAGACTCCAAAATAAAACTTAAGCCGGATCTTCCGGATGCAGGCCTGGTATATTATCCTGAATTCTTAAACAGATCTGAAGCCGATTTCTATTTCAAAAAATTTTTAAAAGACCTCCATTGGGAGCAGCACAACATTAAAATTTTTGGAAAAACAATTCCCCAGCCCAGGCTAACCTCGTTGTATGCTGAAGATAATATCTCATACTCCTACTCCAACCTCACCTTACAACCTAATATATTCACCCCGGAACTGAAAGATTTACAGGAAAAGGTAACTCAGTTATCCGGATATTCCTTTTCGCATTGCCTTGCTAACCTTTACAGGAATGGTAATGACAGCATGGGCTGGCATTCTGATGACGAAAAAGAATTGGGAAAGGATCCTGTGATCGCGTCTTTAAGCTTTGGCGAAGTGCGAAAATTCCAGTTGAAACATAAATTCCGGAAAGAGTTAAAATACGACCTGGAACTGCAACATGGAAGCCTTTTAATTATGCAGGGGACTACCCAACATTTCTATAAACATCAATTGCCAAAGACTAAAAAAGAAAAATCCTCCCGTATAAACCTTACTTTCAGAAAGATTCTCTAGGCCGGTTTATTAGATCAAAAAATATCGTTGCAGGATTATTAACCGGGTTTTACCCAAATGCTAAAAAGAGGATCTGAATGCATTATGTATGTTTTGTTCCAAAAGCACTCGAAACCATCAGGTAACTTCAAAAATGCATAAAAATGAAATCGGCCGCATGAAATGCAGCCGACAACGAATTATCTTCAACAAAAATATCTTCAGACGCTGATATATTATTTGTATATCTCATTCAATACTTTTGCTAATCTTATTCCGCCTTTTTGTAGTTGCTCCATCACTACAGGGAACCAGTCATACATGTACCTGTAACCTAATTTTTCACCCACCTCAGCTGAAGCATATATTTGCTTGCTCAATTCTTTTGACTCGTACATCCAGTCATCAAAATCTCCGGCTTTTATGATATCGATCTCTCTTTTATTAAACTCATTGACATTGGCAGCCAATTCCGTGTAACTCATATTATAGGATTCTATCATTTTGGTATCCCATACGCTGTGAAGATTGGTACCTTCATTGTACCATCTCACCTGGATATCGTTACCTCCTTTATCTTCTCCTCTCCCGGTGTGCAGCGGCTGGTGAAGGTCGCCCACAAAATGGACCAGCATTTTAAGATAAAACTCCTTGTCCTCGGCGCTTGCGTTTTTATCCTGTAATACCAGCTTACATTTTTTCATCGCTCTTAGAAGGTCCCCGTCAGGATTTGCGGTGGCCGGATCATATTCTGTTTCTCCGGCAATCATGTTCACGAAGTGCCAGGGGCCAAACTCCCTGTAGCGGGGATCGCTCTTAATTTCATCTGCATAAGTTGAGACCCTCGCCAGGCTCATACCCTTGAGTATTTTATCAATTTCCTTTTTGGCTTTGGAGCTCAGATGCTCACTGGCTATTTCTCCCGTTGCGCGATGTCCGTTTTGCCCCCAGTCCAATTCTGTTGCATACCCAAGGCTTATGGTCATAATTAAAACGGCTGTAAAAAATGTGCTTCTCATATTATAATATTTATTTTCATCTATCTCTCTAACGATAGATGGCAGCCTTTGAAAATATCATTCATCAGGGCAGATGCAAATATAAAGAACCAATTAATATCCTACTGTTAAGTTTAATTAGGATTATTAAATTTAATGTGATACTTTTATGATATCATTTTAATATCACTCAATTTATAATTATGGCAACCAACGAAAAGATTTCAAGCCCCTCAAATGGATACCTAATGTTATTCATCATTCTAATTCTGTTTTTTGGCAGTATAGCCGGCATTATTGTATTGAATTCAGGGTGGTTCATCCTGCTTATTATTCTTTCTATATTTTTAGGTGTAGGTTTAATTATGGTAAACCCCAATGAATCCCGGGTGCTTTTATTATTTGGGGAATACAAGGGTACCGTGAAAAAGAATGGATTATTTTGGGTGAATCCTCTATATATTAAAAAGAAGATATCCCTCCGGGCAAGAAATTTTGACAGTGAACGATTAAAGGTAAATGATAAAATGGGAAATCCTATAATGATCAGTACGATCCTGGTTTGGAGGGTACAAAATACCTATAAGGCATCCTTTGACGTCAATAACTTTGAAAATTTTGTGATCGTTCAAACCGATGCTGCCGTGAGAAAACTTGCCAGCCTTTACCCCTACGATAATTTTGCAGATGAAGGTTTGGATGAGGATATTACTTTGAGATCCAGCGTTAACGAAGTAAGTATAGCTTTGGAAATGGAATTGACAGAGCGCCTTGAAATTGCCGGGATAGAAGTTCTTGAAGCCAGAATTGGCTACCTTGCCTATGCCAATGAAATAGCGAGCGCAATGTTGAGACGCCAGCAGGCTACTGC
>JAGXIL010000070.1 GCA_024635655.1 Gillisia sp.
AACCGCAAACCATTACTTCGGCTATAGTAAAATCAAATTTATTTGGTTTTATTCCCTCTTCCCCTCGTTTTGGCAGGACTTATTTATTCCTTATTTTAGCAAAAATCCTAAATTTCTCCTATTCATGGCCAAATCCCTGAACGATAATGCACCTGTAGAAAATCATAAAAAAAGGCAGGAGCTGGAGAATTATTTCGCCAATACCATTATCCCCCAGCTTTACGTGAATGGAAATATGATCCTGAAAAAATTCACTCCTCCTGCAATGAAGCAATTTTCACTTTCAGATGCAGATATAAACAAGGATATTCACGAGGTAAAAGAAAACTTCCATTACCCAACTTTTATAGAGAATATTGAGGAGGTGAATCGTACCGGGGAAATTTTAGAGAAAGAAGTGCAGACCACCGACGGGAAATGGTATCAGATGAATATTCTCCCTTACAGGGTGTTTGAAGAAGATCGCACAGACGGGGTGATTATCACTTTTGTAAATATCACCAAACGACTTATAGCCCTCAAGGAGCTGGAGAAATTAAATTCTGAATACAACACGCTTATCGACGCCCTGTCACACGATATTCAGCAGCCATTATCGGCCATAGTATTGCTTTCTGACGCTTTAACGGAAGCTTATAAAAAACAGGATACTCCGCAGTTTAATAAATGGATAGAAACCTTGAAATCCAGCTCCAATTCCATGAGGGAGCTGGTAAAGGATTTCATTGTTGAGAATGAAGGACAACCTGAACTTTTAGGAGAACCGGAAAGGGTAAATATTGAAGATATTTCCCAGGATGTGATCCTCTCATTGAAAACAGAGATCTTTAACAAAGGAATATCTATTTCCACAGATTTTCAAACCTCTGAAATCATGTTTTCCAGGAACAATTTAAGGAGCATTTTATATAACCTGTTGCGCAATTCCATAAAGTATAAAAAACCCGGAAGTCCGTTAAAAATAGTAATTTCCTCAATGAAGGCAGAGGGTTATATCCTGCTTCAGGTGAAAGACAACGGAATTGGAATTGCGGAGGAACACCAGAAAGAAATTTTTAAAAAGGCCACCAGGGTATCGCACAGTATTGAAGGTACAGGAATGGGACTTTTTATTATTAAAAGGATGATGGAAAATAATGGGGGAAGGATAAAAGTGGAAAGCGAACTAGAAAAAGGCTCTACCTTTTCTGTTTTTTTCCCGGTAAACCACGGAAAAAAATCCATTCATTAGCTTGAGAATGCTGAACCAAGTTCCTCCTACGCTACTCTTCACTTTCCGGAAAAGCTTTACAACTGTTTCCTGTTTCTAAGATTAATAAATACTTGACTGCAAAGAACTGATCTCCTGAATATTATTTTTTATTCCAATGTCGGATCATAGCAAATTTTATTTAACTTTGAATTACAAAGTACTTTCTATGAAAGCGGAAGATAAATACATAAAAGATATTACCGAGATCCGTTCTATGATGGAACGCTCTACAAAGTTTATATCCTTATCTGGCCTATCCGGTATCATGGCCGGAATCTATGCCCTGGTGGGAGCATATATCGCCCACCGGCTGTTTTTTACAGAGAATAATTCCATGCTCTTTAATACCATAGACAGGCCGGAAATAACTTCAGAAATGGAGAACCTTATCATTTTAGCGCTCGTTATACTGTTGCTGGCAGTAGGAACAGCAGTTGCTTTATCCCTGAAAAAATCAAAAAAAGATGGTGAAAAATTATGGAATCCTGCCGCCCGCCGGGTTGTGGTAAATATGGCCATCCCCCTGGTTTCCGGCGGAATTTTTATTCTCATTTTGATCAGTAAGGGATTATTTGGATTCCTGGCCCCGGCTACTCTCCTTTTTTACGGACTGGCATTAGTAAACGCCAGTAAATTTACCTTTGAAGAAATTAGATCGCTGGGAATTGTCCAGATCGTTCTGGGGCTCCTGGCTTTCTATTTTATAGAATTCGGACTTATATTCTGGGCATTGGGCTTTGGTTTGATGCACATCGTGTATGGTATTGTAATGCACCTGAAGTACGAGAAATGAAAATGTTCCTTGAAGATCTACATAAAGCCTTTGAAAGCAGGGTTAGGCTGGGTATCATGTCTGCCCTTGCGGTGAATGATACTCTGGAATTCACTGTGCTTAAGGAATATCTGGATGTAACAGACGGGAACCTGGCAAGCCATCTCAAGGCACTTGAGAAAGAGAGTTTTATTGAAGTAAACAAATCATTTGTAGACCGGAAACCTAATACCAAGTATTCTATGACAAAGGAGGGTAAGATAGCATTTGAAGAACATATAACGGCACTTGAGAAATTGATCAAATCTCAAAAATAGAAATTATAAAAACTAAAAAAATTTAAGCTTAAACTTTGAAATTCAAAGTACTTTTAAAATAATTATTATTGTGAGAGTTACGTCTGAATTAACAAAATTACCCCCAACCTGACCTATTGCTATCGCTAAGAAAATTTAAATATTAATCTTTAAAAACAAATATTATGAACCAGAGAAAAACATCTATTACGGGATCTGTCAACAGAGGATCAGTAATAAAATCAATGCTGATCGGAGCAGGTATAGGCTTATTTGTCATCCTGCTTTTCATTACAGGAGCTGAAACTCAGCCTCACTGGCCAAATCTATGGAAAATTAGACCCCTCATAATTACACCTTTGGCGGGAGCATTAGGAGGTGGGCTTTGTTACGCCTCCATAAAGATCCTTAAAAGAGAAGGTTTACATGCTGCTATAGCTGTTGTTTTAAGCCTTGTAGGCTTTCTTATCGCACTATGGCTTGGGATAATATTGGGGCTTGACGGGACGCTATGGGATTAATTGGAAGCTAAAGTTAATTTTAAAATTTCAACTATGAAAGATCATATTATTTCCCACCGCCAGGATCCCGTACAGCTGGAAAAGCTATACCGGTCAAATAAAGGTTCATTTAAAAAAGAGTTTAATGCCCTTTACCCTGAGCTCAAAGGAAGCATTTTTGCCGAATTTTGGAATGAGAGGCTTAATTACCATAGTGAAGAATTGAACCGGGGATCTGCCGGAGAAATATTCTTTGTGCTAATTGCTTCCCTTGTTGCAGGAATTATTGCAAAGTTTCCGGCGTTCTTCGGAATAGAAGAAGAATTTTTCTACCCCAGAAATATTGGATTCATCGTTTTTCCATTCCTGGCAGCCTACTTCGCCCGGAAGAACAAATTATCGGCAAAGAAGATTGGCATTATTCTTATAAGCGTACTTTTTGGAGCGCTATTTATTAATTGGCTTCCCGATGTAAGAGAAAGTGATACCCTCGTTCTATCCTGTATTCATTTATTGGTGTTTCTGTGGGCCATCCTCGGATTTGCTTACGTTGGCGCAAAAGGTGAAAACCTGGAAAACCGACTTGGATTCCTGAAGTACAACGGGGATCTCCTGGTAATTTCTGCACTTATTTGTATAGCAGGTGGTATTATGACGGGGATCAGCATTGGGCTTTTCTCCTTACTGGGTATCAACATCGAGCAATTCTATTTTGAATACATACTAATTTTCGGGCTTCCTGCTGTACCTATTCTTGGCACTTACCTCACACAAAACAACCCCCACCTGGTAGGAAAGGTTTCCCCTGTTATTGCCAGGATCTTCAGTCCCCTGGTTTTGGTGATGCTGGTAATCTACCTGCTGGCCATAGTTTATTCCGGAAAAGACCCATATAACGACCGGGAGTTTCTTTTAATATTCAACGCCCTGCTCATTGGAGTCATGGCCATCATCTTCTTTTCTGTGGCAGGCGCTCCGGAATCTAAAAAGACCAGGGCTGAAGTTTTGACCCTTATCCTGCTCTCTGTAGTAACCATTCTTGTAAACGGAATTGCACTTTCGGCCATCCTGTTCAGAATATCTGAATGGGGAATTACTCCAAACAGAATTGCTGTTCTGGGTGCTAATCTGCTGATCCTCGTCAACCTGATCATGGTTACAGGAAAATTGTTGAAGGCCACTTCTAAAAAAGAAGATCCGGAAAGCGTAGGAAACGTAATTGCCGGCTACCTGCCTGTTTATGTGATCTGGGCGATCATAGTCACTTTCGCTTTTCCCTTGATCTTCGGACTCTAACGTTATTTTTTGCCCACTATAAAAAAACTATATCATTTACAGATCAGTTGTTATGGAAATTTCATCTGGCAGCTGAAAATCCTCAGTTGCGTTTTTCTCCTAAGCTCTTATTAGAAGAATTTTTATAAAAGAAAGAAACAGATTTGATTTGCATTCCGAGGTAAGGTTTTTGCAGTCAGGTTGATAAGAGGATTGAAGTTGATATATAAAGAAGAGGAAGAGAGAATGGACTATTTTGTAGATAAAAAATCGATTGTGCGGGAGATATGGGGAAATGGAGATACGATCCTGTTTATATTCGGAGGTGCCGCTGCAGAATTTGCACTTAACAAGGCGGTAGACTGGCTGTACTTTACCGGCCGCTTACCTGCCGATCCGCTGGACAGGTTATTCTCCACCGTATCCTACGCCCGGGAGATCGTTTTTTCTGAAAAGGAAGCTGCGCACAGGGCTATTGATGCTATAGCTGCAATTCATTCTGCAGTGGAAGAAAAACGCGGCGCAAAGATTCCCGATTGGGCATACCGGGATGTTCTCTTCATGCTCATCGATTATTCTATGCGTTCCTTTGAAGTACTGGAACGCAAACTGACCTTAACTGAAAAGCAGGAGGTTTTCAACGTTTTTAATCGTGTAGGAATTCGGATGGGAGTCAAAGGACTTCCGGAAAATTTTGAGGAATGGAAAAAAATGCGAAAAGAACACCTGCTGCAGGACCTGGAATACAGCCATTTTACAAAAGATCTTTACCTTCAGTATCGTAAACATCTTGGGTTAGTACGTTACCGGCTCCTGCTGGAGGCGCAAGCATTGGTAGTTCCTAAAAAAGTGAGGGAATTGCTCGGCTTCCGGAGAATTTCTCTTTTAACGCCCGTGCTTGGCATATACAAGTTAAGCAGAACTGTAAAGCTGGATGGGCTTATGAAAGCTATCATTCTTCCTTCAGCATATAAAGATGAGATCAAGGCGCTGGACAGTCAAACTACTTGAATGTACAGCAAATTTATCAGGTGAAAAGCCTTCTGAACAGACTAAAACTATAGAGGTTCGGGATCTTTTTGAATACCTGCTTTCACAGCTTCTATCACTTCAGCATCTGAGATAAAGGACCAGTCTAGGGTTTTATAGGTTGTGGTGTTATCTCCCGAGGCGTGAAAGAATACTACTGATTTTACTTCAGGATATTTTTGAGGAATAGAATCCAAAGCCTTTCTATACCATTCGGCCCTGTCCCCTCCCACATCAAGGCTTCCAAATTCTGTGATCATGACCGGTTTTTCATAGGTAGAAAATTCGTCATAACCTGTCTGAAAAATTTCTTCAAAAGACCACCATTGGCTCCAGGGTGCCACAGTTCCGTAATTGAGAGTGGTAAGTCCTATCCAGTCCACAAATTCATTTCCGGGATAATATTCGGTGTAGGTTGTATAAGCCAGATGCGGAGACCAGATCCAGATGACATTAGTGGCCCCGGCTTCTTTAAATTTGGTGAAAACATGTTGCCATGCTGAAATAAACTCCCGGGGATCATTATTCTGAGGCCCCCACGGATACCTGTAAGGATCGTTCATTTCATGTCCTAACCTCAGGAAGACCGGATGTTTAAAATTTTTGGCAGCCAGTGCCCACTTGTTAATATAAGGATCAAATGCTCCTTCTGTAATCAATTTAAGCCCCCCTTTATTATTATCTTCCTTCCCCGCAATTGCAGGGAAATCTTCGGGATCAAAATCGTCCAGCCATGGCTCCCAGGTGATCATAGGCATGGAACCAAGATCATGAACAGACTGAGCTTTAAGCAACGGAAATTGCTGACTGTTTTTACTACCCCAGGCAGTGTAAAAAGAGATGATTGGTATATTTATTTTTAAGGAATCCTCCAGATGTACAATATTTTCAAAGGAGCTGATGGTGTGGTCATCGTAGATCCCCAGAAGTAAAGTATCTGCCGAATTGAGTACTACAGGATTAATTCTGTACCTGTCAAACCATTTCAAATTCTCACTCCGGTTCTCTTTCCCTGAAACCCACTTTTTTTCAAAACTGGCAAATCCTGAATTCACACTGGTCAGGAAATCCTGAAAGGGTCCTTTTGACCTGTCTCCGGCATAACTGAGAAGCATGAAAATAAAAGTTCCCGCGACAACAGCGGTAAGGACCAGGAATATTCTGAAGGATATTTTTTTCATATTTAATTCAAACTAAATTTTCCACACGCGTTTTTGACCTCTTTCCGGAAGGCCTGCCTGAGACATTAATTTTATCAATTTCTATATATTTCCATGGCTCTTCAGCAGATAATTTTCGGGATTCCCAGGCAGCATAGATCCCCCATACCGTCATTATCATGGCAATGCTTGCAAAGGCAACCATACCCCAAATGCCCCCGCTGGTCAAAGACAAATTTGCTTCAGCGGTAAAAAACCTTCTGTCCAGTACAATGAAAATGAATGTCGCGATATATAATAATAGAAAAGCAATAAGGGGTTGCACAAAAGGGGTAAAACCTTTGACTGCCTGTTTGGCGGTGGGAATATAGGGTATATCCCGGTTGAAGATTGCCAATATAAATCCCATTAAAAAAACCGGCCAGCAGGCAAACTTTAAGACCATCCCTCTCCAGTGTATCCCCCGCTCCTCTTCCCTGTGACATAACCAGTTCTGTACATATGAGTATATAGCCACCCCAAAAAACGCCAGGGGTAACCAGTTAAAAACAAAATCTGTGAATTCCATGTTTGCAGGTAATAGTCCAAACCATAGAAACAAATACGGAATGACCAAAAACAGGAACATCGTTAATCCGGAGGTGTAAAAGGTGCCAATGGTACAGTAAGATAATTTTTGCCAGAAAGATAAATTCCTCCATAGCTTAGGCACTTCTTCAAATAAAACCTCGTGCACTCCCCGCGCCCACTTTAATTGCTGCTTACAAAAAGACCCCAGATCCTCAGGTACCAATCCGCGGCTTACAATGATTGGAGAATAAACAGATCTCCATCCCTGTGCATGTATTCGCACTGCGGTTACCATATCTTCAGCCAGTCCAATCCCATGTCCTCCTGCACTTTCCAGGGCTTTTCTTCTAAAGGTGCAATTGGCTCCAATAGCGACCGCACAATTTACCCCGTTCATTCCCATTTGTGTGGGTCCGTAGAAACCATAGGTCTGTTCCGCTGCACCCCTTGCCGTAAAAGAGCGATATTGATTGTAATAAGCCTGTGCCACCTGTACATATCCTACGCGTTTATCTTCAAAATAACCTAAAACTTCATCCAGAAAGTTGGGAAAGGGAATATGATCCGGATCCAAAACCAGAATGAAATCTTCTGAAGTTCTTTTAAGCGCGGCGTTGATCTTCCCTGCTTTTGCCCCGGGAAAACCCACAAGTTCCAGCCAAACGGCACCATATTTCTCTGCAACTTTCCTGAAGCGTTCATCCCCTGTATCATCAAGAAGGTAGGTTGTATGCGGATAATTTATTTTTGAACAAGCTTCCAGGGTTTTTTCAAACATACTCAAAGGTTCCCCGGGAGAGCTGGTGGTAAATATGGCTACCCGAAGCCCATCAAGCGCCGGTATGGGTGTGGGTTTATCTATTTTTAAATAAGAAATCCATAAAATGGTCATTCTTATAATTCCCCACCAGAAAATAAAAGTTAATACCAGATATAACACCGGGGAATTTACATGTTCAGCTCTAAACCACCATTCAGCAAAATGCAGTACGCTCACAATACCTGCAACCACAAGTATCGATAGAACAAGTTTTTTCCTCTTGTTCACCTTTGCGGCTTCTCTGAATTTCCAGTAAGAAAGTTTGAACTCTTTATTCAAGGAGGTCGGGTTTTTAAAATGCGTTATTTAAAATTGTAATTCAGCGTAATTCCTACCTGATTGTACTTATAGAAAAATAATTTGCTGTATTGATAATTGGCACTTAAATACAGGCCCTTGGCAATATTGCTTTTGATCTCCCCAAATATCTCAACAGGGGTATAAGTTTGCTCGTAAAACTGGTTTTCTATTGAAGGCTGATTTCCGGGATTTCTGGTTGTAAAAATAACCGGGTTGTCTGCTTTAGCGTAAAATCCGTAACTGGACCTGATCTTGATTTCCAGAGCTTTTACAGGAATTATTTTAATTGAAGCAAGGGCTGCATTTACCATTTGATTACTCGGAGAAAAATAAGGATCATAAACCCCGGAGATCTGTTCAAAATCCAATCCCGCTCCCAATTGCGGAGATCCTGTAGCCTGAAATGTATTTTCTGCAGCATGTGCATAATTAAATAGATACCCCAGATCAAACCTAAACGCACTATTGTTGAAAACCGACTTTAAAAAATATAAATAGCTGGTTTGAATACTATTATCATCCGGAAAAACCTGCCGTTCGTACGCCGCCTTAGCTGTAAATTTTTCAGGATCATCGAAAGCCAGACCCACAGCATAAATTTTTTGCATCAATAAATTTTCTACACTTGCCAGCGTATATTGATAAGGAGCCCTGGCAGCGCTGAGCTCCAGGAATAAGTTTTTGGTAAGGCTTTGAGATATAGCAAGATTTGCTGTGTATTCAGTTAAGTCTTTATTGCTATCCGGCTTAAACAAACCTCCTGAAACTGATATTTCAGGCCCTGACATTCCAAACTTAAATTTATTTCCTCCCTCAAAAAAATAAGACTGCACCGTATTTTCGGGAGTCGTAAAATCCGTGGTTCCGGCATTAAGGATTGGTGAAAAGAGTCCGGAAAAATATTTACCAAGGCTTACTGAGTATTTTTTGGATTCCAGGGGTTGATCATCTGATGCAAAAGATGTATTCAGCAGAATATATGGCGCTGTTGTTGTCTCTATCTCCTCCAACAATTTCAGAGCCATGACATTCTCAGGCTCCAGATTTAGAACCTGTTTGGCTGTATTTCGGGACCTGGAAATTTTTCCATTCCAATAGTCAATATATGCCAAATGAAGTTTTGCCGGGGTATGAGTTGGATCTTCACCAAGAATTTCCTTTAACAACGGCTCCGCTAACCTGATCTTCCCCGCCCGGAATAAAGTCTGCCCCTGATCAAATCTTAATTCGGTCAAATCTGGTGCTAAAAGAACAGCTTTTTCGTAAAGAGCTAATGAACCCTCTGTATCTCCCATCCACCAGGCAACCTGCGCCTGTAGCCAAATACCGTAAACGTCGTTGTTATTTTTATTATATACAGCAAGTATTTGCTGCGCCTCAGAAAAGTTATTTTCATATGCTTTTTCACGTGCAAACTGAAGCGTATCCTGCACCTGAGCCTGAAGTTCAAATACCGAAAAAAGCAAAAAAAACAGTAAGATCTTAGCCATATTAGATAGTAGGGGGGTTAAGGCTTTATGATCAATTGGAAAAACAGAAGAAAAAAACAAACAATTTTAAATCCTTTGCCTCCAGATTAATAGAAGACAATAGTACAAAAAATTATTATTTTATTAAGAAAATATTAAGGTCCTGATCAATTAATTTTATTAATCAAAAGGCATCAAAATAGGCCACATCTTACGATCTGCTGATCCCTTTCTAATAAGATTTGTCTATTTTTATATAATTGAGAAGCCGTTTTGTAAGGACTTAAAAAGTGTATTTAAATCCAAGAAGAAAAACATCATCATATCCTGAAAAGGTGAGTTCCATGCGTTC
Organism: Gillisia sp.; assembly: GCA_024635655.1. Taxonomy (GTDB): domain Bacteria; phylum Bacteroidota; class Bacteroidia; order Flavobacteriales; family Flavobacteriaceae; genus Gillisia. The sequence continues at coordinate 9,796 of JAGXIL010000070.1, forward strand.
CTCCTCGTAGGGTGTGGTAAAAAACCAGGTACTGCCAATACCTACAATGGCGCCGGCAAGAATATCCCAGCCGTCATGCCGTTCAGCATTTAACCTGCTGTAAGCGGTAAAACCGGCCAAAGCGTATGCCGGAATACTGTATTTAAACCCGTATCTTCTGTGATAGTAAGAGGCACTTTGAAATGCTACAGAAGTGTGGCCGGAGGGAAAGGCATAATCCCCACCCTGCAACGGCCGCTGTTTATTTATAAGAGCCTTCATAGCCCCGGTAACAGCAAGATTGAGCGCAAAACTTTTTGTAAATTGCCAGGCTCCCTTTTTATCCTTCATAAAATAACTGGTTGTTACCGCCGATACCGGAAGCAATACCACTGCAGCATCCCCAAAATTTTCAATTTTGGAATCTTCCGGATTAAAAAACTGGCTGTGAGATTCTGTAGGGAGCAAAAATAGCAGGCATAAAAACACACCAAGGATGTAATTCCTTAGCTGTTGCCACCGCGGTTCTGGTTGAGGAGTCAAAATAAAAAATTGCTGGACAGACAAATCTATAATTTTTTAGTAAAGTATCACCGGGGGAAGAAATACAAATATATACAGGCAAAGGCAGATAGGAAATCTGCAACTTTTAATATTTTCATAAAAGTATTAGTAGCACCTCCCTTAAAGTTAATGATAAGGAAAAGATCAAAAAAATAACTTTCAGGCAACCAAATAATATAAACTAACTTTGCCCCGGATCCATTTATTAAAACATTTGCCATGGCTAAGAAAGGAGCTGAAAAAAACACCCGAAACAAAACACTTCACACCAAACTTATCAAGAAAAAGAAAAAAAAACTTCGGAAGGAAAAAGAGGTGCATAAAGCGAAGATCAAAGCTATTCAGGATAAAGCCAAAGCTGCGAAAGAAGATACCCGGGCAACTCCAGATAATACTGATCTTTAAAGGATTAAGACTTTGTCTTAACTCCTTCCATCTGTCATTTTTTCCCTGTCCGCTGTCATTTTTTCACTTTTTTCTGTCAACTTTTCCCGCAGAAACTCTCTGTTAACCACCTATTTGCAATGGCATTTAATTTGCTAAAATATAATAGAACCAGGCAGGTTCTAAATGGATAATTAAAAATGAATTGTTTAACCTTAAAATTTATAGCCATGAACAATCTAGTAAAGAGAAACGGTTTTTGGCCATCAACTTCATCAGTAGATGATTTTTTAAGCGATAATTTTTTTAACTGGCCAAATGAAATGAACAGGGGTGCTTCTCTTCCACGTGTGAACGTGGCTGAACACGAAGATGAATTCTTAGTAGAAATGGCAGCACCGGGCATGAAACGTGAAGATTTTCACGTAGAACTGGACAATGACATCCTGACAATCTCTTCCGAAACCTCACACACCAATGAGGAAAAGGATGAAAAGAACGGCTCCTTTACCAGAAAGGAATTTAGTTACGGATCCTTTAGAAGATCCTTCCATATTCCAAATACGGTAGAGGTAGATAAGATCAAAGCCAAATATCAGGATGGTTTATTGAGACTGGTAATTCCTAAGAAAGAGGAAGCTAAAAGAAAACCCCCAAAAACAATTAAGATCTCCTAAAAGAGATTGCAAATGGAAGCAGAAATGCTTCCATTTTTTTTTACGTGTTCCTTTGGGATAAGCAAACTCATTTTTGCATCTTCATGAAATTCAGGATCTCATTATATCTGTTATTCCAGGGCCAGATATATTGTGTCATCATAGGTACATGCTTTTTATTGAGTAAAACAAACTCTGTATCCGGCTTTATTGACCTTATCTCCTGCAAAAAGCGCTGATTAGCCGTGGTAATAGAAGGATAGGTTTTTTTTCCCAAATAGATCAGGAACGGAGGGGTATTTTCGTTTAAATAGAATATTGGTGATGCATCTTTCCAGTTCTCCGGGTCATTCGTCCAGGTAGTAAGATAATCATTACCGGATGTGGGTGGATTATTCTGAAGATAATGATGCATATCCAAACCTGCTGCATCATTTAAAATTATTCCTGAAATTGTACCAGGTTCAATGTTATACTTTGGATTCATGGCAGCCAGTGCTAATAAATGTCCCCCGGCAGAATGCCCTGTTAAAAAGATTTGATTCGGATCTCCGTTAAACTGTGATATGTTATTTTTAATCCATTGTATTGCCTGGGCCGTTTGATCGGCCATTACGTCATAATTGACTTTGGGGCTTAAAGAATACCCTACGACCACAGTTGTAACTCCTTTTCGGGCAAAATTATTACCAAAAAAATTATAAAATTCCTTTTTACCGCTATTCCAGTTGCCACCATGTACAAAAATTAAAACCGGGGAATCCTGCTTTTCTTTCTTTTTTGAAGTGAAAATATTCAAAGTTGGCGTTACGGTTAAAGTTGAATTTTCCAGGTATGGAACGTCCTCATATTTCCTTACGCTACAACTACTTAATGAAAAAATCAACGCAAAAACTGTAATAATAAATTCAATAGCTGTTTTCCGGAGATAACGGAAACCTGCAATTCTTTTTTTTGCTTCCATTATTTTATTTCCTGATCTTCATCTCTGTCTTTGCCTTTTTCCTTTGGTTCCTCCAGCCTTTTTTGAGTTCCCTTTTGTTTTTTATCGTGAAGTTTATCTTCCGCTTTATTCTTTTGACGGTTAAGCTCAATAACAGTATAAATAAATACTGCCAGTAATATTAATGCAAATATGATTACAAATATTCTCATTGATCTGGTTTTAAGAAAAGCCTTTTCAGGACCTGCCTTGGTTTAGTTTCTTAATTTAGTTATCCAGCGCCGGGGCTTTTTCAGTATTAGAAATTTTCCACCCTGTGGCATACATCCATTTGGTCATTTTTGTGAGCTTTTCGATGTCGATCCTTTCCGCTTCATCTTGAGGCGTGTGATAATCCGGATGCAGCAGGGTGGTGAAAAAGATCGCCGGGATGCCCGCCTGGGCATAAGGCAGGTGATCACTCCTGAAATACCAGTTTTCGGGATGACTGGCTTCATCCCAGGAGGTGTCTACTTCAAATTTGGTGAGCCGGGCATTTGCGTCCATAGCCATTTTCACCAGTTCCTCTGAATTTCGGTGAGGCGGAATTGAACCTAGTAATGCTGCTTTTTCAGGTTCATTTCTCCCAATCATATCCCCATTGAGCACAGCAACTATAGATTTTTTTTCAACTGTAGGATCTGCTACAAAGTATCGGGATCCAAACAAGCCTCTTTCTTCGGCTCCATGCCAGACAAATAATGCGCTTCTCTTTCCGGGATTCTCCAGCCATGCCCTGCCTATTGCCAGGAGTGCCACACTTACGGTAGCATTATCATCAGCTCCGTTCCATATAGAGTCACCCTCAACAGGAACCCCCACCCCATCGTGGTCGTGATGCCCACTGAACAGCACATGTTCATTTTTTAGCTGCGGATCTGTTCCCGGGGCCTTTGCCACTACATTCGCAGAGGGGAAAACATATTGATCTTTGCCTAAGCGAGCGTTTATTTCAGAATTTTCCTTCTGAAGGTCTACCTTCCAATTTCCCCGCACCAGGATTACCGGGATATCATTTTGAGAAGCAATCTGTTCAGGTTTTTCTATGCTATAAGTTCCTTCCTCAAATCCGTGTCCATAAAATCCTATTTCAGATTCTGCTATAGAATCGGCTACAAGAATGATCGCAGTTGCTCCGGAATTTTTAAACTTTTCGGTTTGCTCTCTTATTGCTGAAAGTGCATATCTGTACACATACAGGCTAATACCTTCTGCCGGAAGTTTGGAAGGTGGCACAAGATCCATTGCCAGCACTTTCCCTTCCAGATCAACCAAAGCCTCCTCCTGATCCATCCAAACCACAGGGGCCTCAATATTAGCTTCAACCGGGTTTCTCACCCAGGCCTCTTCCCATAATTCCAGAGGCCGCCCATTAATACTAATTTGACTTTCTTCAGAAACCGTAGACCTATATAAGGGAAAGAACTGGAAAAACGTACCATCATCTCCGGCCGGCTGTAACCCGGCTTCCTGCGCCTGCTGTGCGACCCATGCCGCGGCCTTTAATTCATCCAGGGTCCCTGCCCTTTTCCCCCGCATGGTATCGCTGGCCAAAATAAAAAGATCCCGCTCAAGTTCTTTTTCTTTTATAGCCGAAAGGGCCGGTGGCAGATCTCCGCCGGTCTCCTGGGAATAGCTATTTGAACAAAGGTGAAAAACAAATACAAAAAGTAATGGAAAGGCTAATCTCATAAGGTCAAGTATTAGGGCAAAAGATTCTTCTAATATAAGGATTTTAGTGTTGCAAATTTTTCCGGCTGTTGTGTTTTCCGGGTCAATTTAACTGCAGTCCCGACACATAATCAATCCAATCTTCCCGGTATTTGTACACATCTAAAAAAACTGTAACTTTAGGAAGTACTGATAATTAGCCCATTAAAAACTTTAAAAGGTCGCAAGTTCCTTTTTCCTAAGGTTGAAGGTTATGGCCCGGCAAAAAACTAAATCCGATCCTATTTTAGCAACACCTGGTATTTCGAAAAAGAACAGGCAGCGGTCCTGTGGGTACCCATTCTATTTATGGATGCCCCTGCTGTTGCTTTATCTGTTTCTGCTGAAGTCCTGTGCCCCGAAAATGACGGATGTAGATGCGCCCATAGAACAACCCGATACCTTTTCCTATACCGGCACCGAGGTCCTCCCTGAAAAATGGTGGACTACTTTTGAGGATCCGGTACTGAACCAACTCATTGACAGTGCTCTGAATGCCAATCTCGATCTGGCTGCCACCTGGGAACAATTTAATGCTGCAAATGCAGTAGTGCGCAGGGAATCCTCGTATTTATGGCCGGAAATAGCTGCTACCGGCCGTAGCGCGATCAGCAGGCCGGTGCCCGATTTTGCCGGAGGAGAGAATCTGCAGGCGGGATTGTCGGCAGCTTATGAGGTAGACCTTTGGGGGCGAATGAGGGCAGGATTACAAGCCGAAGAATTCCGGGCCATGGCTACATTCTATGATTATCAGGCGGCTGCCATGAGCCTTTCTGCCGAAATAAGTATTTCCTGGTTTGAATTGCTCACCGCCCGGGATCAGCTGCAATTGATCAACAGTCAAATAGAAAATAATGAAGATATCGTAAGACTGATAAGGGCGCGTTTCACCGGCGGACAGGTAAGGGCTGTAGATATCATGCGCCAGGAACAATTGCTGGAAAGCACCCGAGAACAAAAGATATTTTACGAAACCGAGGTCGCGGTTTTACAAAATCGGCTGGCAGCGCTTCTGGGAAGGCCTCCGCAAAATGTAGACGCATTCCCCGGGGACAGCCTGCCACAATTGCCTCCCCTCCCTGCCACAGGGCTTCCCCTGGAACTTATTCGTCGCCGGCCTGATGTGCAGCAGGCTTTTCAGCTGGTTTTGGCGGCAGACAGGGATATGGCTCAGGCTATAAGAAGCAAATACCCCAGGATCTCGTTTAATTTATCTGCTCAAATGCGGTCCAATAATTACAATAATCTCTTTCAGGACTGGGCTTACACCCTGGCTGGGAACTTTATAGCACCCCTTCTATACGGCGGGCGGCTGCGTGCAGAAGTAGACCGCACAGAAGCAGTGAAGAATCAATGGTTATATCAATATGGGCAAACGGTGCTCAACTCCTTTCGGGAAGTGGAGGATGCATTGATAAGGGAGGAGAAACAGCAGGAAAGAATAGAAATCCTGCAGCGGCAGCTGGAACTGGCCCAAAAGACCAACCGGCAGTTACGTTTGGAATTTCTAAACGGACTTACCCAATATCTTGACGTGCTGTTGTCCCTGGACCTTGAGCAGCAATTGCAAAGGGATATCATTGAGGCACGGCAAGAGCAACTGGAAATAAGGATTGGCCTTTACAGAGCCCTGGCGGGAGGTTTTGAACCGACACCCGGGGATGAACCCTGAAACTTTTTATGAAGAAGTATTTATGAGCACCAAAAAAATATTGATGATCTGCCTTGGGATACTGCTTGTTGCGGCCGGGATCACATATCTCATATTCAGCACCGAGCCCACGGCAAGTTCTGAAGGAGCTACCAAAGAATCGGCTATGCTCGTGGAGGTTGTTCCGGCAGAGCGTGGCAATTTTAAGCCCGTCTTTGAGGTAACCGGTACGGTGCAACCCGTGGAGGATATTACCTTGAGCCCCCTTGTAAGCGGCCAGATCATTAGCCGGTCTCCTGCCTTCACTCCCGGCGATTTTGTGAAAGAAGGAGAAATACTTCTGCAAATAGATCCCTCCGATTATCAAAACAGCCTTGAGCTACAAAGAAGCGAGCTGCAGCAATTGCAAACCGATATGGAGATGGAAATGGGGAGACAGGAAGTTGCCGCGCAGGACCTGGAACTGGCGGGGGTAGATTCGCTTTCAGTTCAGGAACGTGCCCTGGTACTCCGGCAACCTCAGCTGGAAGCCATAAGGGCTACGTTAAGGGGAGCCCGTGCCGCTGTTGAGCAGGAAGAACTGAATTTATCCCGCACCACCATTAGAGCTCCTTTTGATGCTCACATTCTCACCCAAAATGTTTCGGTGGGTTCCCAGGTTGCCCCGGGAGATATCTTAGGCAGGCTGGTAGGGAGCAAACAATACTGGGTGATTTTAACGATCCCCGTTAGCCAGCTTCAATGGCTGGAATTTCCCGCTTCAGATGAAGAAATGGGGCCTCCGGCAAAAATCAGAAATACTAATGGCTGGCCTAAAGGCGTTTTTCGGGAAGGTTATCTGGATAATCAGGTGGGGGCTTTGGATGACCAGACACGCATGGCGAGAGTTCTGCTAAGGGTGCCTGATCCGCTCGCGAGGGAAATGAAGGATAAACCGGAACTTATAATCGGGTCCTTTGTAGAAGCTTATTTACCGGGTAAGGAAATTGAAAACGTGGTGCGTCTTAACCGGGATTATGTGCGAACCAACGAAACGGTTTGGGTAATGCAGGATGAAAAACTGGAAATACGGGAGGTGGAGATCGCTTTGACCGATTCCCAATACGCATATATTACAGAAGGCCTTGAAGGGGATGATAAGGTGGTAACTACCAACCTCAGCACGGTAGCTGAAGGCATAAGCCTTAGGACCGAAGAAGAGGGCGCGGTTACCGACCCGGGAGACCGGGAGGATCAAAATCCTGTAAACTAACTGCTATGGATAAGCCGGATAAAAAGCAAAAAGGTGGAGCAATAGCGTATATGGCAAGGAATTCCATTGCCGCAAACTTGCTCATGATCCTGCTTATTGGCGGGGGGATCTATACCATGTATAATATCCAGAAGGAAGTGTTTCCGCAATTCCAGCTGGATTATGTAGAGGTGAATGTTATTTATCCCGGGGCAGCCCCTGCCGAGGTTGAGCAGGGGATCTTACTTCCGGTTGAGGAGGCCATTCGGGGAATACAGGGGATCAAAGAAATAGTATCTACAGCCGGGGAAGGTTCGGGAAATGTATTGATCGAACTGGTAGCAGGAACAGACCGGATGCAGGCATTTCAGGATATAGACCAGGAGGTACGGCGAATTCAGACCTTTCCTGATGATATTGAGCGGCCCCAGGTTGCCCTTCAGTCCCGACAGCGGGACGTTATGGAAATTGGATTGTATGGAGAGGCGGATATCTGGACCCTCCGCATCCTGGCAGAACGCCTTAGGAACCGCCTGCTCAACGACCCCGGCATCACCCAGGTGGAAATAGGGAACGTGCCGGATTATATGACCCACATTGAGATCCCAGGGCATAACCTGAGGCAATACAACCTCACGCTGGGGCAGGTGGCACAGATCATCGCCCAGTCCAGTGAAGATGTACCCGCAGGAGCTGTAGAGACCCATGCGGGAGAGATCCTGCTTAGAATGCAGGAGCGTAAACAGTGGGCAGAAGAGTTTGAGGATATTACTATTGTCGCCTCCCCTTCCGGAGCAAGGGTTACCTTAAAGGATATCGCCACCATTACCGATGGTTTTGAAGAAACCGGATTCCACGGGCAATTCAATCAAACGCCTTCCGTAGATATTAGTATATACCGCATTGGAGATCAGTCTCCCCTGGATATTGCTGAATCGGTACAGGAGATACTGGATGATTTTCAGCTTCCCCCGGGAGTGAATTACCGTATAGACAGTAACAGGGCTGAAGACTACCGGGAGAGGTTGTCCCTGCTCACCGAAAACGGGATCCTGGCCATTGTGATCGTCCTGGTTATTCTTGGCCTTTTCCTGGAGTACCGGCTGGCCTTTTGGGTGATGATGGGGATGGCAATCTCCTTTATTGGAGGGATCATGTTCTTACCCGTTGTGGGGATAAGTATCAATATGATCTCTATGTTTGGATTTCTGGTAGTGCTGGGGATCGTGGTAGACGATGCTATAGTGGTGGGAGAGAACATTCATGAATACAGGCAGAAAGGCATGAGCAATCTTGACGCGGCCATTGCCGGGACCAAAGATGTTTCAAAACCGGTGATCTTTAGTATCCTCACCACCATCATAGCCTTTGTGCCCCTGCTATTTATGCCGGGGGAAACCGGGATGTTCTGGTGGCCGCTTCCGGCCGTGGTGATCGTAATCCTGGCGGTTTCTCTCTTCGAAGCCCTTTTTATACTTCCCTCCCATCTTGGCCATATTTCAGAAAAAAAATCCAAAGGAGGCTGGCTCAAAAAACTGGAAGACTGGCAGGAATCCTTTGCAAAAGGCTTTAGAAGAGTAATCAACAAATATTATCAGCCGCTGCTGGACCTGAGCCTTAAATACCGCTACATTACCCTGAGTGCAGCGGTTGCGCTTTTGCTCATTGTAGGAGGCTATGGTTACAGCGATCACATGGGCATGATCATGATGCCTGAGGTAGCCGCCGATGAGATCGAAGCCGGGGTACGGCTTCCCGTAGGAACTACTCCGCAACAGGCGGCCCGGGTGGCAGAAGAAATTACCGAATCTACGATAAAGATGTTCGGGGAGCACAACCTTTACGAAGTTGCTGAAGGAGTGAAGACCAACGTACGCGGGCAAAATTTTATTGATGTGGAGATCGTTATGCGCCCACCCGATCAAAGGGATATGACGGCCCGGGAACTCATTACCCTGTGGAGGGATAACATAGGAGAAATTGAAGGCGTAGACCAGATTACCTTTGAAGCGGAACGCGGCCCCGGTGGGTATCAGCAGGATATAAGCGTTGACCTTAGCCATTCTGATATTGAGGTACTGGAGCGGGCCAGCAACACTTTTTTGGAGCGCATGGAAGCTTTTGAAAATACTCGTGACCTTAGTGATAATTATGATAAGGGTAAAATGCAGTACGATTTTAAGCTCCTGCCCCAGGGCCGCAATCTTGGCCTCACCTCAAATGAAATTGGCCGGCAGGTTCAGGATGCCTTCTTTGGGGCACTGGCTATGCGGCAACTTCGGGAAACCAGCGAAATTGAGGTACGGGTAAAACTTCCCCTGGAAGAACGTCGGGATATCCAAAACCTGGAGGACTTCATAATAAGAACTCCGGACGGGGTGGAAGTGCCATTGCTGGATGTGGTTGAGGTAGAGCAACGGGAAGCTTTCACCAGCATCAACAGGCGTGATGGCCGAAGGGTAGTGAATGTGGGAATGGATGTAGAACCCTCTAATGCCGTTACACAGGTGCTCACCGCTGTACAGCAGGAGGTGTTGCCGCAACTGCGGGCAGATTTTCCCGGGATCACCTGGAGCTTTGAAGGAAACCAGGCAGATATGCGGGAATCGACAGATTCTTTGTGGAGCGGATTTACAATTGCAATGCTCCTTATCTATGCTTTGCTGGCCATCGCTTTTGGAAGTTATACCCAACCTATAATAGTGATGATGGCTATTCCTTTCGGAATTGTAGGGGCAGTGATCGGGCATATTCTGCTTGGCTATGATCTTTCAGTAGTAAGTCTTATGGGGGTAATTGCCCTATCGGGAGTGGTGGTTAATGATTCCCTGATCATGATAGATTACGCAAATAAAAAAAGAAAGAATTCTTCAATTTACGAGGCCATTCACGAAGCCGGGCTGCGTCGTTTCCGGCCCATCATGCTTACTACCCTTACCACTTTTGGAGGCTTAACCCCTATCATACTGGAAACCTCCAGCCAGGCAGAATATTTGATTCCCATGGCTATATCCTTAGGATTCGGGATCGTTTTTGCAACCTCTATAATTTTAATTATCGTTCCCTGCCTCTACCTTATGCTGGAAGATATTACCCTTTATTTAAAAGAAGGCCGGACAGTGAAGCGGAAAATGGATACATCTGCTCATTCCTGAAATTCAAAAATCAAAAATCAAATTCCAAATTCCAAATTCCAAATTCCAGGCACCAGGCACCAAGCACCAAGCACCAAATCCCAAATAACAAGCACCAAGCACCAAATCCGAAATCTCAAATTCCAAGCACCAAATCCCAAATTCCAAATTTCCAAAAAAAGCGGAGGCAGGCCTCGGGCAAATGAACATGCAGAGTTTACGTGTATTGGAAAACAATTTTAATAAAAAAACCTGCCGTTTCCGGCAGGTTTAATATTCTCAACTTAAGTTGATGTGTTATAATTTTACATCTTCTACATTAATTTCTTCTCCGTTCTTATCAACTAATTTCACTTCGTCAAAATCCATTTCCTTAAACTGCTGAAATTGGGTTGCAGCATCACCAACAACAAGGTAAGCCATCTTGGCCTCGTCAAGATATTTATTTGCCAGCTCTTTATGTTGCTCCAATGTCATTGCTCCAATAGTTTGCTCCTCCTTTTGGATATAATCTGCTTCCAGGCCATAAGAACTCATATTCTGCAACATTCCCAACAAAGATCCCTGGGTTTCGAACCTGCGGGCATTGGATTTTATAAGGGCATTTTTGGTGAAATCCAGATCTTCCTGGGAAATACCATCTTTGTATTTGGCTATTTCATCTTTAAAAATGGCTACCGATTCTCCTGTAGTGTTAGTACGCACACTTGAAGATGCCGTAAAAGTTCCCGGGATTTTGGTTCCGCTGAACCTCGAATTGGCACCGTAGGTATAGCCTTTTTCCTCCCTTAAAATAAGATTTACATTTCCGGAAAATGATCCTCCCAGTTTGTAATTCATTACTTCAGCCGGAAAGAAATCCTCACTGGTTCTGGGCATGGCAATATATCCTATATTGATCACCGACTGCTTAGCATTAGGTACATCAACGAAATATAAAGACGCCTTTTCGCGGTCATTGGCTATCTGGAATTCCGGAATATTCACTTCTTTAGCTTCCCAGTTGGCTTCCAGGCCATCCATGGCTGCCAGGGCATCAGATTGAGATATATCACCAACAATATGCATTCTGCTTACTGAAGGAGAAAAGTTGTTGTTGTAATAATGTTTGAGGTCCTGGATAGTAATAGCTTCAACAGATTCTACCGTTCCTGTAACAGGATGCGCAAAGGGGTGATCTTCTCCGTATAGAATTTTGTTGTAAACCTGGCTTGCGATCACATTTGGATTTGCTTCAGATCTCTTAATACCGTTAGTAGTGCTGGTTTTGATTCGGGCAAATTCCTCTTCATCCCAACGCGGCTGAAGTAAAATTTCCTGAACCAGTTCCAGGGTCTTATTGAAATTTCGCTTTAAGGTATTTCCTCTTATTATAATTGATTCATTGGTAGTATACATATTAATGTTGGCACCAAGAAGCTCAATTTCCTCCTCAAGTTCCCGGGGAGTTTTATTGGCAGTACCTTCCATCATGATATCTGTCATAAGGTTTGCAACTCCGTTTTTGTTAAGATCATCAAGTAAATGCCCACCCTCAATTACAAGACTGAAATTTACAAGTGGTAATTCATTTTGCTCAATTCCATACACTTTCATCTGGTTGTCCAGATCTACACTCCAGGATTCAGGTAAATTTAATTTGGGGCTTTCTCCCATTTCGGGCTGTACGGAGCGATCAATTTTAGAAGGAGTTTTCTCTATTTCCTGCGCAGTTTCAGCAACTTCAGTCTCCACATTTTCAGTGATCTCTTCCTCCACAATTTCTGCTTTTTCAGAGTTTTCAGCAATAAGATCTACTTGCCCCTTTGGTACAAAACTGGTCAAAATAAATGGTTTTCCTTGTATGTACTCTTCATAAACGCGCATGACATCTTCTTTGGTAACGGCTTTTATATTCTCAATGTCTGTAGTGATATAACCGGGATCGCCGGCTAATACATCATACCTTGCCAACTGGTTGGATTTCCCCAGGACGCTGCTAATCTGATTATAAAAAGCAGTTTCCTGTCCTGCTTTGATACGTTCAATATCCCGGTCTGTAACCCCTTCTTCTTCAAAAAGAGTAAAAGCCTGATTGATTCCGGCTTCTATACTATCCAGGTCCACATCTGCATTTGCAGTAACCGATATCTGGAATTTACCTGCTATTTGTGAGGCCATGTTATAAGCATAGGGTTGTGAAGTAAGTTCCTTTTCCTTAACAAGCACCTTATATAAAGCTGCATTTTTACCCTGAGACAGGAGCTGACCTAAAAATGAAAGTGCATATGCATCTTTATTATACTGTTCAACCACCGGCCAAACCATATTTAACTGAGGAGCCGTTGCAAAATTATCTTCGTGGTACAAACGCTTTGTTTCAGCAAGAGTAACAGTTTGAACTTCTAAAGGTTCTACTTCCTGGCGTTTCTTGATCTCACCAAAATATTTTTCTACCAGTTCTTTGGCGTCATCACTATCAAAATCACCTGCAATAACCATGGTGGCATTATTTGGGCCGTAGAATTTGTCGTAAAATTCCTTTACATCCTCTACAGTTGCATTTTGAAGATCTTCCAGCTCGCCAATTACCTGCCAGCTGTAAGGGTGCCCATCAGGGTAAAGATTTTTGTCGATAACCCAACCTGTATGGCCATAAGGATTATTATCTACCCGCTGGCGCTTTTCGTTTTGAACAACTTCCTGCTGATTTGCAAATGCTGAAGCCGTAACGGTGTTGATTAAATAACCCATACGGTCTGCTTCCATCCACATGACCATTTCCAAAGCATTTTTTGGAACTACTTCATAATATATGGTACCGTCTTGCCAGGTTCCCCCGTTTAGGGTACCACCGGCATCCTGGATCATTTTGAAAAACTGATCCTGCGGAACGTTTTCAGATTCCTGGAAGAGCATGTGCTCAAAAAGGTGGGCAAAACCGGTTCGCCCTTTTTTCTCACGGTTTGATCCTACTCCATATTGTATGGCTACAGATACTATAGGATCTGATTTGTCCTGATGAAGAATAACATTAAGACCGTTTTCAAGTTCGTACTTTTCAAATTCGATCGATAATTCTGGTTCAGCGGTGTCTTTCTCATTTCCCTTTGCCTTATCGCAGGAAACAAAAGCCACCAACAGCAATGGCAGGATAAATGCCATTGGTTTAAACTTAATACTTTTCATATTATAACAGTTAATTAAAATTTTGTTAAATATATAAATTTGCGTTTGTAATATGTCCGGTTTTTTGAGAAATTGTTGTATGTAAGAATTTTCCTAATCTAAAAAGAGGTTTTTGCTGCTAGTTAAAAACCTTTCTATATTTCAATTTTCCCAAAAAAAATCCTCCCTGGAAGAGGAGGATTGCAACCTTTTAATTTCACTATTTACTCACCACTCATTATTTCTGAAAAGATCCTGTAAGATTTCACTCTGTCTTCATGACTATAGATATGAGAAGCTACAATAATCTCATTGACCCCCGTTTCTTTTAGAAATGCGGTGGTTTTTTCTTTTACAGTTTGCTTACTGCCTACAAAAGAATATTTCAACATACGTACAAAAGCCGGATTTTCTGAAAGCTCCCGAAGTTCTTCTGTCATTTTCACCGGTTTCTGAAGGTAATCTATATTTCCTGTCATCACTCCGAACATCATTTTGATCAGGGAGGTGGAGATGGTTTCAGCCTCCTCATCGGTATCTGCTGCGATCACATTTACACCGGCAATGGTATAAGGTTCTTTTAAAACTGCTGAAGGTTCAAATTTGTTATAATAGATACTCAGTGCTTCCAGTAATTGCGAAGGTGCAAAATGGCTGGCAAATACATAAGGCAAGCCCATTTTTGCTGCCAGATGTGCACTGTCTGTACTCGATCCCAAAATGTAAATTGGCACCTCCACGCCTTCCGCTACCGTAGCCCTTACTTTTTCAGCTTCATTGTTTGCAGAAAAATACTTCTGGATCTGCGAAATCTCCTCCGGAAATTTATAAACCGCCTGCATCCGGTCTGATCTGATGGCATGAGCCGTAACCTGGTCTGTACCGGGGGCCCTTCCCAATCCCAGGTCGATCCTGCCGGGATAGAGGTTCCCTAAGGTCCCGAATTGTTCTGCAACTATTAAAGGAGAGTGATTAGGAAGCATGATCCCTCCGGACCCCACCCGTAAATTATTTGTTCCTCCGGCTATGTATCCAATGAGTACAGCGGTAGCTGAGCTCGCAATACTCTTCATATTATGATGCTCGGCAAGCCAAAATCGCTTATAACCAAAACCTTCTGCTTTTTGAGCCAGGTCCAGGCTATTCTTAAAAGTATCGGCAGGGGTTTTGCCACTGGAAACACTTGCCAGCTCAAGTATGGAATAAGGAATTTTTTTATCGTTCAAATTCATAAATTATTTCAATTTTATTGGCTTTCCTGAGAAAGCCTGCTTCCGGTTGGTCGAAGGAATACCCGGAGCATTTCAATGCCCCGCTTTTTCATTCGCCATATTCCAAAACTACAAAACCAGCATGCTTCAGTAAAAACCCCGGCTTTTAAAAAAATAAATTTTTTGAAGGTATAAAAGGTTCTGCTTAAAGTCATTTCAAATGGTTAGAGAGTAGTAGAGTAAAACGAGAAAACATTATCAACGTATATTGGTATAATATCAGTAAAAACCTAAATAATTATGCTTTAATATATGTTTAGATTTAAAAATATGAGGGATAAATATATTTTAGGCATCTTCTTTGATAACATCATAACACCAATTAGCTTCCCTCACAAGTTCACAATTGGAATTTTCCGGCATTGTGATCTCTAAATTCAATTATATGCAACCCAAGAAAAATTCTAAAGCCGATCTATCCAAAAGAACACTTCTGTTTTTGCAAACAGGTTTGATCCTGGTACTTCTCACCTCCTATCTTGCCATAGAATGGAAGACATTTGCCAAGGCCAATACCGAAAGCTACACCGTGAGTTTAAATGACCTTGAGGAAGAAGACATTCCCGTCACGATCATACCTGAAAAAACACCCCCTCCTGTTATTCCTGAGCCGGTAGTATTGGATGTTATTCCCGATGATACAGATGCCCCGGAAGACGACATTGCACCTACAGATATCACTGAGGATCCCATTCCGGAACCGAAAGATATTATTGAAGCGCCGGTAGAAGTACCTATTGAACCCGTTCCTTTTACTCTAATTGAAGACGTACCCGTTTTTCCGGGCTGCGAAGGCCTTGGCACCAATGAAGAAAAAAGGAAGTGCATGAGCGATAAAATAAGCCGGTTTGTCAATAAAAACTTTAATACCGGGATAGGAGAACAACTTGGTTTGAGCGGAAGAAACCGGGTGAACGTACTTTTTAAAATTGATGAAAACGGAAATATTATAGAGGCCCAATCCAGGGCTACTCATCCAAAACTTGAAGAAGAAGCAGAACGAGTGATCAATTTACTACCCAAAATGCAACCCGGAAAACAAAGAGGAAAAGCCGTACCCGTAAGTTACTCCCTACCCATTATTTTTGAGTTGCAGGACTAGCATCCTAAAAATTTAATAGCTTATTAAGTAAATATTCTTCTGTAAAATTCCGGAAGCTTTATCTTCCTTCCGGTAACAGATGGGAACTATTATATTAAAGATTTCTGCAGTTCTTCAGCAGGGATCTTTTTTTGTTCGGTCAACCGGTTTATAATTTAGCATAAGCAGGTGAAATTTTATATTTTTTTAAGAAGCCGGGAAAAGGAGAACCAGTAATTTTATATTTATGCATATTACCGCGAGATTGAAATTTTTCCATTACTTATTTTATTTACTGTTTCCGTTTTTCCTGATAGGAAATTCCCAACCTGTGCATTCTCAACTCATCCCCGGCCAGTCGCAGACCGAGGAAACGGAGGTGCAGGAATTCCCGGAAGATTCTCTGGGCAGACGCACGCCCAGGGGAACTGTAAACGGATTTGTAAAGGCAGTTGCAGGACAAAATTATTTAACTGCCAGCAGATATCTGGACCTTGGAGAAGATCTTCAAACGGAGGGAGAACGTATAAAGCTTGTAAGAGGGTTTCAAAGGTTGCTGGATCAGGGAGGAAACCTACTCCCCTACTCCAGGATAAGTGATCAATCCACCGGCCGCACAGAGGATGATCTCCCTTCGGGAATAGACAGGGTTGGTACTATAAATGCAGACGAAGAGACTTTTGATATTTTAGTGGAAGAAGTCTCAGGATCTGAAGACGCTCCCCTCTGGTTAATTTCATCGGGAACTATAGAAAGAATTGCCTCTGTAAATATTGAGTATTCTTTACTTGCAGAAAGGATCATCCCCGATTTTCTCAAAGGCATTACCTGGGGTGGGGTATCTGCAGGGCAGTGGATCCTGCTCGTATTACTGGTCGTGATCTCTTATGTTCTCGCCTGGTTCCTAATTTGGGTTCTGTTGCAGATCCTAAGGCTGGTTTGGAGAAAATCCAGGAACGAAAGTAATGATGGAATTATCAAAGCATTTCTCCTGCCCATTAGAATATATGCTGCGGTTTGGTTATTTGTGATCTTAAGCCGGGAACTGGGGATATCGATCCTGGTGAGGCAAAGATTGAATGAAACTATTGTCGTTATTGGGGTCTTTGCTTTACTCCTGCTTTTCTGGAGGCTCAATGATTTTATTACTTCCTTTAGTCAAAGGAGGATGGTAGAACGGGGCCAGCCTTCGGGACTATCTGTTGTGCTTTTTCTCCGTCGTCTCTTCAAGGTCATCATTTTCATCATAGGATTCATTGCCGTACTTGGGGCGGTAGGAGTTGATGTTACTGCAGGGATCGCGGCTTTGGGAATAGGTGGACTCGCCCTTGCTTTGGGAGCTCAAAAATCAATCGAGAATTTTGTAGGTAGTGTAACCCTTATTGCCGACAGGCCTTTGCGGGTAGGTGATACCTGTAAGATAGGAGACACTTTTGGGACTGTTGAAAATATAGGAATGCGTTCTACCAGGATCAGAACCCTTGACCGCACTGTGGTCACAATACCTAATGGAGAACTTTCATCCACAAAGATCGAAAATTTAGCTCACAGAGACAGGTTTTGGTTCCATCCTGTCTTCACCATGAGATATGAGACCACCGCAGATCAAATGCGCTATCTCCTGGTAGAATTAAGAAAAGTGTTGTATTCACATCCTAAAGTTGACCCTGAACCTGCCAGGGTAAGATTTGCCGAATTCGGCAATGCCTCTTTGAACATTGAGATCTTCAGCTATGTTTTGGCTGCAAATTATGATGATTACGTAGAGATAAAAGAGGACCTGCTTTTGCGTATGATGGATGTAGTGGAAAAAAGCGGTACCGGATTCGCATTCCCATCCCAGACCATTTACCTGGCAAAAGATGAAGGCGTTTCAAAAGAAAAAACAGATAAGGCTGAACAATCTGTCAGAGATCAAAGAGAAAAAGGAGACCTGCCAATTCCTAAGTTTTCCAGGGAGCAGATCGACAGCTTAAAAAATTCGGCAGATTATCCACCCGATGGCTCTGTTCAGGATAATGACCTTATAAAGTGAATTTCCAGGTAACGAGAATTGATGACCCTCTTCTCAAGGAACACGGGTAGAATGAGCATAAATAATTACCTTCATCCTCTGCTAATCCCACCTATTCAGCTTTTCCCATATTACGGCCTTAAGGTGTATAAAAACGTTTTATACTCTAAATTCAAAAACTGTGGTAAAGAAGCTTTGAATAAAATAACTCTTTGAGTTATCTTTAGGAAATGGATAACTAAGAAAACAGCAGACTAACAGGCTGTCCGGAGATTACCAGGATCACTTATACAAAGGATCATAAAAACCTTCTACAGTCGAAATTAAAAACCTATGGATATTTTTGAAGTAATTAGAGCCGGCAACCCGGAGGAAGTAAAGAAAAAACTGGAGGAGGACCCTTCTTTAACAGAAGTCAGGGACGCCAGGGGGTTTTCTCCTCTTGTACTGGCAAGTTATAATGAACAATATGATATTACTAAACTGCTTCTGGAAAATGGCGCAGAGGTAGATGCCCGGGATGCTGCAGGAAACACAGCCCTTATGGGAATAAGCTTTAAAGGAAATACTGAAATTGCAGAACTGCTTATCAAGAACGGCGCAGATGTGAATGCGCAAAACAACAATGGGGCTACAGCGCTTATTTATTCCTGCACCTTTGGGCAACCTAAAATGGCTGAAACGCTGCTCGATAATGGAGCCGACAGATCGATAAAGGACAGCAGTGGCAATACAGCTTATTCCCATGCAAAAATGCAAGGCTTATCAGAACTGGCAGAAAAGGTAAAATAAGGATCTTACAGATCACGACATAAAAATGCCGCCGGAGGAAACTCCGGCGGCATTAATTTTTTGAACTAACAGAATAACTTATTTCTTTTCTATTACTTTCTTTTCAGCAACAGGCTCATTAAGTTTTTTGCTCATTTCCATAGAAATGGAAGAGCGGTCAAAGGTGATCTTTCCTGCGCCGGTTTCAATGATAACTGAATTGTTCTTTTCGCTAAAATCAACAATCTTACCGTGCATCCCACTTTTAGTGATGATCCTGTCTCCACGTTTTAATTCAGATGCAAATTGTTTTTCTTGTTTAGCACGTTTCATTTGAGGGCGTATCATAAAAAAATACACCACAACAAACATTAAAATAATAGGGGCAAACTGCGTTATTTGTTCCATAAATTGGTTTAAAAGCTTGTTTAGCTCGCTTTAGTAGCGTCAGTCTCAACAAAAGCTTTGATTCTTACTTGTTCTGTTCCTTTTTCAGTATTGGCAGTAACAGTTACGGTTTTTGTAACCTGTCCCTGTCCCGATCCATCAAAAACAACAGTCATTTCTCTGGATTCTCCCGGAGCAATGGATTCATTTTGAGGATAAGTAGGTACCGTACATCCACAGCTACTGCTGGCATTGGTAATTACTAAAGGAGCTTTTCCTGTATTGGTAAACTGGAAGGTGTGCTCTACTTTTGTTCCTTTTTCAATGTTTCCAAAATCGTGCTCTGTTTCCTCGAAAGAAATTTCCGGATAGTAAACCGCTTGTGCATCACGCTCTGCAGCAGTTTCCACATTTTCTGCCTTTACCTTACTGGAAGCATCATCCTTACAGGAAGTAAACAACATGGCCCCAACGGCCGCTATTAATAAAATCCCTTTTTTCATCATGTTCTGGTTTATAATTAAAAGTTAAAAATACTAAATTTTCTTTATTACATAAGGCCCCGCCCTATTTTATTTAATTTGTTCTCCTCCTGGTATTCCTTAGAGATCTTATCTAGCACTCCGTTGATAAATATGCTGCTTTTAGGCGTACTGTATTCCTTGGCAATCTCTAAATACTCATTGATGGTTACCTTCACAGGTATAGATGAAAAATGCAAAAATTCACAGATCGCCATTTTAATAAGAATGGTGTCAATTTCGGCTATTCGTTCTTTATCCCAATTAGGGGTTTTCCCCAACATTTCCCCGGCAAGTTCTTCGTCTTTTACAAAGACTCTCCTAAAAAGATTTACTGCAAACTCTTCGTCATCCTCATTTTTAAACAACCTGGGAAGCTTTAGGTCATTAGGAGCAGATTCCTTTAGCTTATTCAGGTACTTTAAAATAGCGGTATTTACCAAAGGCAGATCGTCAAGCCATGTCAATTTACTATCTTCCAGGTAATCATACAATTTTTCATTTGGTGCAATTACTTCCCGCAACAATTGGATCACAAATTCCTTATCTTCTTTAAAGCCGGGGGTACGAGTACCCATATAGTCTTTAAAGGTCTCGCTTTTCATGATCTCCTCCCAAAGAATGGCTACATATTCCACATCCCTGTTCCAGTGAGAGATCTTACGGTCTTCTATTAGATCCTGAAGATTATGATTGTCTTCCAGGATCTGGATAACTTTATTATTTACAAATTTAAGGTTGGGGTCTTTTTCTTCGCTGGTAGCGAGGAACTTTTTTTGAGATTTTTCCATGTACCGGGCTGCATAAGCCCTGATCTCCATGATCAGTTTTAACTGAAGCAGAAACAAGTCATACATCTCCTGCATACTTTTCTTCAGAAACTTTTCTTCAGTCTGGAAATTTTTTCCCTGGCTTTGATGGAAAGCGTAAAGGGACTGCATTACTTTAACTCGAATATGTCTTCTGGTTAACATAGCTGTAAAAGAACGTTTTATAATTAGCAAGGCGAAAGAACCCTCTTTCGCCTTGCAAAAATACCATTATTTTTAAATTCCCTAACGCATATTCTCTCTTTTTCTGTCCTCAATTCGCTCTTGTGCGATTTGCAGGGCAGCAAAGTGAGTAGAGATCTTCCGGGCTTCCGCAGTATTAAAAATTTCCAGGGTGGTGTTGTAAATATTTTCCGTTTTACGCATTATTTCAGTTCTGTCATACCCTTCCAGTTCTGCATACACGTTGATGATCCCACCTGCATTGATCAAAAAATCGGGAGCATAAACTATCCCCTTCTCCATCAGGATCTGGCCGTGTACTTTTTCATCTTCCAGCTGGTTATTTGCCGCACCGGCAATAATTGAGGCCTTCAACCTGTCTATGGTCTCATCATTTATAGTAGCTCCCAAAGCACATGGGGCATAAATATCTACATTGGCATCATACACATCCTCTGTATAAATTGATGCACTATACTTTTTGCTCACTTCTTCCAGGCGTGCAGGATTGATATCAGCAATAAAGACCTTTGCGCCTTCATTGGAAAGGTGCTCTACAAGAGCCTCCCCTACATGGCCTATCCCCTGTACCAGTACACTTCTTCCGTCAAGGTCATCAGATCCAAATTTATATTTGGCCGCAGCTTTCATTCCCATAAATACCCCAAAGGCTGTTATTGGCGACGGATTTCCGGCGCCTCCTTTAGATTCAGAAATTCCGGTGACATAAGGAGTGACCTCCCTTACAATATCCATATCTTCAGTGTCCATTCCAACATCTTCCGCAGTAATATATTTTCCGCTTAAGGAATGAACAAATTCCCCAAACCTTCTCATCAATTCGGGTGTCTTTTGGGTATTGGCATCTCCTATGATCACTGCCTTACCTCCTCCCAGGTTTAATCCTGTGATAGCACTTTTAAAGGTCATCCCTCTTGACAAGCGCAGGGCATCGTTTAAAGCCTCCCATTCACTGTTGTAATTCCACATCCTGGTTCCACCAAGAGCCGGCCCTAAAACCGTGTTGTGAATTCCAATAATTGCTCTTAATCCTGTATCTTTGTCATTGCAAAAAACCACCTGTTCGTGATCATCAAAAGATAGTTGGCCAAAAACGGGACCGCTGGATTTAAGGTCCTTTGCATTTAGAACGTCCACTTGCATAATTTTTATTTTAAAATGTATTTTTTCCTGATTAGGAAAATTATGGGGCAAAATTAATCAATAATTTATTTCCCTGCAGAATTCTCAAGTTAAATTACGAATTCAGCAACAAAAGGAAATTGCGAATATGAAGGAATTAAAACATCTTAATAAATACTTTTTAAAATATAAGTGGCGACTTATCCTGGGCTTCCTTATTACCATCGTGGCCCGTATCTTTGCGCTTTACCCCGTACAATTTATAGGTGATGCCACCGATCTTATTTCAGATTATGTCAATAATGAGATTAACAGCGCAGAAACTTTACGCGAGGAGCTTTTTTACTTAATCCTCCTTATTATTGGTGCTAACCTGGTTGCAGCATTCCTTACTTTTTTAATGCGGCAAACTTTTATTGTGGTCTCCCGGCATATGGAATTTGACCTGAAGAATGAGGTTTACGAACAATACCAAAGACTTTCCCTGAATTTTTACAAGCAAAACCGTACAGGAGACCTTATGAACAGGATAAGTGAAGACGTCTCCAAGGTAAGAATGTACCTGGGCCCGGCTATCATGTATAGTGTTACCACCCTTACCTTGTTTGTGGTAGTGATATGGTATATGGTAAATACGGCGCCTATGCTCACCCTTTACACCCTGGCTCCTTTACCTATTCTCTCCTTTGCCATTTATAAGCTCAGTGTGGCAATACATAAAAGAAGTACCGTTGTACAGCAGTATCTGTCAAAGCTCAACACCTTTACCCAGGAAAGTTTCAGCGGAATTTCGGTGATCAAATCCTACGGCCTGGAACCTATGACCAACAGAAATTTTGAAGAGCTTTCCAATGGCAGCAAACAAAAGAACCTGAGCCTGGTAAAAGTGCAGGCTTTTTTCTTTCCGCTTATGGTGTTGTTGATCGGGGTGAGTAACACCCTGGTAATTTATATCGGGGGCCGGCAGGTGATATCTGGGGAAATTGAGAACATTGGGGTGATCGTGGAATTCCTCTTATACGTGAACATGCTTACCTGGCCGGTTGCCACTGTGGGTTGGGTAACTTCAATTATCCAGCAGGCTGAGGCTTCCCAGGCAAGGATCAACGAATTCCTGAAACAAAAACCTCAAATTCATAATTTACAACCCGCACGAACTCCTGTAAAAGGAGATATTACTTTTGACGATGTGCATTTCACTTATGAAGACACAAATATAACCGCTCTTAAAGGAGTCTCTTTTAGGGTAAACCCGGGGGAGACATTAGCGATCATTGGTAAGACCGGGTCGGGAAAATCCACGATCCTGGAACTTATAGGCAGGTTATATGATGTGCAAAAAGGAGAGATTCAAATAGACGGCACCAACATTAAGGAGCTAAACCTCAACGATCTTCGCAACAGTGTGGGATATGTACCCCAGGATGCTTTTCTCTTTAGTGACAGTATTCGCAACAATATTCGTTTTGGAAAGACAGATGCCACAGATGAGGAAGTGATAGAAGCAGCAAAAAATGCTTCGGTTCATAAAAACATTAAAGGCTTCAGCAAAGGTTACGATACGGTGCTGGGGGAACGGGGGATAACCCTTTCAGGAGGGCAAAAGCAAAGGGTTTCTATAGCCAGGGCGATCATCCACGATCCTCAGATCCTGTTGTTTGACGACAGTCTTTCCGCAGTAGATACTGAAACCGAAGAAGAGATCCTCAACAACCTTTTCAGGATCTCCAAGAATAAGACTACCATAATCGTGAGCCATAGAATTTCTTCAGCAAAAAATGCAGACAAAATTATAATCCTGGAAGACGGGCAAATAGTTCAGAAAGGCTCCCATAATGAGCTTATTCAGCAAACCGGATATTATAAAGAGTTATATGCTAAGCAACTTAGCGAAAAAGAAATGTGAAAATAAGTTGTGAAATGTTAAAAATTTTTAGATTTTTGGCTATTAGTACAAACTAACTATAAAGATTTATTTTATGAGCGAAAATGGAATGATGGAGAAAGATGAAATTTTCTCTAAAGTATTAAGAGCAGGAAGACGCACTTATTTTTTTGATGTAAGAGCCACCAAAGCTGATGATTACTATCTCACGATCACAGAGAGTAAGAAGTTTACCAATGCCGATGGATCTTTTCATTATAAGAAACATAAAATCTATTTGTACAAAGAGGATTTTGAAGGTTTTGCTGAAATTTTGAATGAAATGACCAGTTACATTGTGGAGGAAAAAGGCGAAGAAGTAATAAGCGATCGTCACCAGAAAGACTTCAAAAAAGAATTTGAAGAAGTGGAAGTTGAGGGGACCGAAGTTTCCTCTGCACAAAAATTCACTGATATCAGCTTTGAAGATATTTAGAATCTTGTTAAAATAAAGTTAACCACCGCCCCATAATCTGGGGCGGTTTTTTTATCTTACGGCATCAAAAACAGGGCATACCCGAATTGGTCTAAATAGAACCGTCTTTCCGGTAAAACCCCCTTAACCTTTATCTTTTTTTATGAAGAATATTTTTCTCACCCTACTGTCCCTGCTGTGTTATCAAATGAACGCACAGGAAAAATTAGATCTGTCCTATTATTTACCACAAGATGTTTCTTATGATCAAAACATATCCACTCCCGAGGAGGTTTTAGGCTATGTGCCCGGAGAATGGCATGTTTCCCACGACCTTCTGGCTTCGTACATGCGGATCCTGGCCAATGAATCTCCGCGAATTTCTTTGGAAAACCGGGGAACTACCTATGAAGGCCGCCCTTTGATCCTGATGACAATTACTTCTGAAGCAAACCATCAAAACCTGGAGAAGATCAGGGAGGAACATTTAAGCCTTACCCGCGAAAACAGCGATAACCTGGATACAGGAGAAATGCCAATCGTGGTTTACCAGGGCTTTTCCATCCACGGAAATGAACCCAGTGGTTCAAATGCTGCTCTGCTTGCTGCTTATTATCTTGCTGCTGCACAGGGGCCCGGGATCGATGACCTGTTATCCAACACCGTAATTCTTTTTGACCCCTCTTTCAATCCTGATGGCCTACAGCGTTTTGCCAGCTGGGTAAATACCAATAAAAGTGAAAATCTTGTCTCAGATCCCCAGGACAGGGAATATGCTGAAACCTGGCCCGGTGGCCGTACAAATCACTACTGGTTTGATATGAACCGTGACTGGTTACCGGCCCAACTACCGGAATCCAATGCAAGGATCGAAACTTTTCACAAGTGGCACCCGAACATTTTGACAGATCACCACGAGATGGGATCAAATTCTTCATTTTTCTTTCAGCCGGGGATCCCTTCCCGTACCCACCCGCTTACGCCTCAAATGAACCAGGACCTCACAAGGGAAATTGGTACTTATCACGCGGCAGCCCTGGATGAAATTGGTTCCTTTTATTATACTGAAGAAGATTACGATGATTTTTACTACGGAAAAGGTTCAACCTTCCCCGATATTAACGGAAGTATAGGGATCCTTTTTGAACAGGGAAGTTCAAGAGGCCATGTACAGGAAACCGACAATGGTTTGCTTACATTTCCATTTACCGTTCGAAATCAGTTCACTACTGCCCTTTCCACATTGGAAGCTGCAAATAATATGAGGCAGAAAATTCTCAACTTTCAGCGGGAATTTTATGACAATGCCCGGGATTCTGCCGGAAAAGGGGGATATGTCTTCGGAAGCTCAAAAGATGCAAACAAAGCTTATCACCTTGCTGAAATATTAAAGAAACAGCAAATAGAGATCCACCAAATTACCGAAGACTTTGAAACAGATGGAAAGGAATTCACCAAAGGAACGGCTTACATAGTGCCAAAGAACCAAAGACAACACCGTTTGGTAGAGGCAATGTTTGAGAAGCGTATAACATTTGAAGACAGCTTATTCTACGATATTTCTGCCTGGTCATTTCCGTTGGCTTTTAATCTTGATTTTGATGAAAACGTAAATATGAGGTATGCGGGCGAAAAGGTTGAAACCTTGCAAAAGCCTGCCGTTACTGCACCGGTGCAAAGTGATTACGCTTATCTCATGGAATGGAATGACTATTACACTCCAAAGATCCTGAACAAGGTGTTGGAAAAAGGGCTACGCGCAAGAGTGGCCATGCAACCCATCACAGGCGCCAATAAAACCTACGACTACGGAACTATTATGATCCCGGTACAAAATCAGGAACTTGATGCTGCTGAATTGCACGAATTCCTTTCAGAAATTGCTACAGATGCAAATGTCTCCATAGAAGCTGCCAACACCGGCCTTACCAAGGGAATTACTTTGGGAAGTAATCAGCTAAGGGCGGTAAAACCACAAAAAGTGGCCATGATCGTTGGGGATGGGATTACACCTTATGACGCGGGAGAGATCTGGCATTTGTTCGATCAGCGGTATGAGATGCAACTTGTAAAATTAGATACCCGCAATTTTTCCAGGGCCGATCTTAGTTCCTATACAGATATCATCCTTCCGAACAGCTGGGGAAATGCCCTGGGCAAACAGGAAACTGACAAACTAAAGGACTGGGTTCGCAGTGGCGGAACCTTGATAGGTTATAAGAACGCTGCCCGATGGTTCGACAACAACGATTTTATGGACATAGAATTTATTGAAAATGAGGTGAAGCCTGAAAATGTCACTTTTGAAGACGCCCGGGATTTCAGGGGAGCACAGGGAATTGGCGGAGCCATTTTTAATGCCAAACTTGACAGGTCCCATCCGGTGAACTTCGGCTACAAAAATGATGAACTTGCGTTATTCCGTGACACCACCATTTTTATAAAAGCCGATTCTGTTAGCTATAACAACCCTATTCAGTACACCGAAGAACCGCTCTTAAGCGGTTACATAAGTAATCCCAACCTGGAGCTTATAGCTAATACAGTACCTTTTAAGAAAGCAGGTATGGGAAGAGGAAATGTGATTCTGTTCACCGATAACACAAACTTCCGGGCCTTTTGGTTTGGAACTAATAAGCTATTGATGAATGCCATTTTCTTTGGGGATGAGATGTAGACAATAATATAAGTGAAAGCAAAAAACGGATTTGGAGTAAACCAGATCCGTTTTTTTATGTATACTATTTTATCTCGCTTAACGTCATCCTGAATTTATTTCAGGATCTAACATGTTCGAAGGTATAAAACCCATTACAGGTTACAACCACGTTAGAAGCTGAAACGAGTTCAGCTTGACATAACCTTATGTCATTCCCCCTTTTTTATTCTATGGCTTTTCACTACAATGTCATCCTGAGCCCTTCGACAAACTCAGGACAGGCTGGCCGCACGAAAAATTATAATTTAACCACCAAATGTCCTGCGGCCTGGTCGAAGGAGGCTTGAAAGGGAAGGGTCTCCTGGCGAAGGTGTCCTGAACCTACAACGCCGTCTTCGACCTTGCCTTCGGCAGTTCAGACTGACACAAGTTTATTTACCACCACGTCATCCTGAATTTATTCAGGATCTAAATCCAAAGAAGCTTTTTTCCGACAATGTCATCCTGAGCGGCCGCAAGAAAATTTAAGTTTAACCACCAAACGTCCTGCGGCCTGGTCGAAGGAGGCTTGAAAGGGAAGTGTGTCCTGGCGAAGGTGCCCTAAACCTACATTGCCGTCTTCGACCTTGCCTTCGGCAGATCGGACTGACACAGGTTTATTTTCCTCCCACGTCATCCTAGTTTAATTTTCATATAATCATCCTCATCTATCCTATGGCTTCTCACGACAATGTCATCCTGAGCGGCCGCACGAAAAATAACCTTTAACCACCAAACGTCCTGCGGCCTGGTCGAAGGAGGCTGGAAAGGGAAGTGTGTCCTGGCGAAGGTGCCCTGAACCTATAACGCCGTCTTCGACCTTGCCTTCGGCAGCTCAGACTGACACAGGTTTATTTACCCCACGTCATCCTGAATTCATTTCAGAATCTAACATATTTCGAAGGTATAAACTCATTTTTAGGTTCCAACGCAAACAAGCCTGCCTTGCCGGTAGGACGGTTCAACTTGAGTAATCTGTATCATTCCC
>JAGXIL010000071.1 GCA_024635655.1 Gillisia sp.
GATGTTTTTACTCCTGAAGATTTTTCAGATGAGCAAAATATGATGAAGGATTCTGTAAAGGAATTTGTAGACCGGGAGATCTGGCCCAGGAAGGAAGAATTTGAAAAGAAAAACTACCAGCTTACGGAAGATCTTATGCGAAAAGCGGGAGAAATGGGATTCCTGGGAGTGTCGGTTCCAGAAGAATACGATGGGTTGGGAATGGGCTTTGTGACGACGATGCTGGTTGTGGATTTCATTTCAGGTGCTACAGGATCTTTTTCAACTGCATTTGGAGCCCACTCAGGAATAGGGACTTTACCTATAACTTTATACGGTAATGACGAGCAAAAGAAAAAATATCTTCCAAAGCTTGCCACCGGAGAGTGGTTTGGAGCATATGCACTTACAGAACCCGGAGCAGGAAGTGATGCCAACAGTGGAAAGACAAAAGCGGTATTATCTGAAGACGGTAAATCTTATAAAATAACCGGACAAAAAATGTGGATCTCAAATGCAGGTTTCTGCAATATGATGATCGTCTTTGCCCGAATTGAAGATGATAAAAATATTACAGGTTTTATTGTAGAATATGATCCGGAAAATCCAAACGGGATCTCTTTAGGAGAAGAAGAAAACAAACTGGGGATCCACTCCTCCTCTACCCGCCAGGTATTTTTTAATGACACTGTTGTACCTGCAGACAATATGCTTTCTGAAAGAGGAACAGGATTTAAAATTGCAATGAATGCCCTTAATGTTGGCCGGATAAAACTTGCCGGAGCTTGTCTTGACGCACAAAGGCGTGTGATAGACGGTTCTATTAAATATGCAAATGAACGGGTACAGTTTAAAACACCTATTGCCCAATTTGGAGCAATTAAATCTAAACTTGCAGAAATGGCCACCTCGGCTTATGCAGGAGAATCTGCTTCCTACAGAGCTGCAAAAGATATTGAGGACCGCATAAATATCCGGAAAGAAGAAGGTGCTTCACACCAGGATGCTGAGTTAAAAGGTGTGGAAGAATATGCTATTGAATGTAGCCTCTTAAAAGTAGCTGTTTCTGAAGATCTTCAGAATTGTGCCGACGAAGGAATTCAGATCTTTGGTGGAATGGGATTCTCTGCAGATGCTCCTATGGAGTCTGCCTGGAGGGATGCCAGAATACCCAGGATCTATGAAGGTACCAATGAGATCAATAGAATGCTTAGTGTGGGAATGCTAGTAAAAAAAGCAATGAAAGGACACGTAGACCTTTTAGGGCCTGCGACAAAAGTAGGCCAGGAACTTACCGGAATTCCCTCTTTTGACAAACCTGATTACTCCAAGTTGTTTGCTGAAGAAAGAGAGATTATTCAGAACCTTAAGAAGGTATTTTTAATGGTAGCCGGTAGTGCAGTTCAAAAATTTGGGGCTGAACTGGAAGAACATCAGCAGCTTTTATTGGCCTCTTCAGATATTTTAATAGAAATTTATATGGCAGAGTCCGCAATATTACGGACTGAGAAAAATGTAAATCGTAGCAGTGAAGATGCCCAAAAAGAGCAGATCGCGATGTCGAAACTTTACCTTTACCATGCTGTAGACATCATCAACCAAAGAGCAAAAGAAGGAATAATTTCCTTTGCCGAAGGTGATGAGCAGCGTATGATGCTTATGGGATTGAAAAGATTCACTAAGTACCAGAATCACCCAAACATCGTAGCCTTAAGGAACACTATTGCCGATAAGTTGATCGCTGATAATAAATATTCATATTAGAATACAGCTCAGCATAAAATAAAAAAGCCGTCCTCTGGGGCGGCTTTTTTATTTTTCTAATTCTCTCTTAAAAAAAATTCAGCACTCCATAGCACTTCTATTTAGATCATTTTAAGAGATTCCATAATAATTTTTAATAGATTTAATATCAAAATAAGAATTTCATGAAGGATATCGAATCTGACGTACTGCAATATTTGGTGGCAGGAATTATTATATTACTTGTAACTTTTGGGGCCGCATATTTATTATTAAAAAAATTAGGAAAAGATCCACGAAATATTTTGCCTGTTGACGTTGCCAACAGGATTATGACGCCACTATTTATATTCCTTGCATCCCTGTTGATTAAGATTGCCATCCTTGCAAGGCTGTTCCGCTTTGAGTATACCTATGAGATCCTTGGGAGCATTAGCACCCTTGGAATTATCCTTAGTGTTACCTGGTTCATCATTGTAGCTTTAAAAATTGCCAAGGGAAGAATGTTAATGAAATATGATGTTTCTACTGAGGATAATTTAAGAGCCAGGAAAATTTACACTCAATTCATGATCCTGGAGAACATTGTGATTTTTATTATAGTTATTCTGGCCATAGGAATCGCGCTAATGAGTTTTGAAGGTATAAGAGCCATTGGGGTGAGCGTATTAACTTCTGCCGGAATAGCAGGTATCATTATTGGTTTTTCAGCTCAAAAAGCTATCGGGACTTTACTGGCCGGAATCCAAATTGCCATTACCCAGCCTATTCGGCTGGATGATGTGGTGATCGTAGATGGGGAATGGGGGCGCATTGAGGAGATTAACCTTACTTATGTAGTTGTACGAATATGGGACAAACGCAGGTTGGTAGTACCTTCTACTTACTTTATTGAGAACACCTTTCAGAACTGGACCAGAACATCTTCGGATATACTGGGGACAGTTTTTATTTATACCGATTATGAAGTTCCTGTTGAAAAAATAAGGGAAGAACTATCAAGGTTACTTAACAATTCTCCCCTTTGGGATAAAAATGTCAATGTGCTACAGGTAACAAATATCACCGAAAAAACGGTGGAGATACGTGCCCTGATGAGCGCTAAAGATTCAGGAACAGCCTGGGATCTCCGGGTGTACATTAGGGAGCATTTGTTGAAATTTTTACAGGATCATTATCCCGGAAGTCTTCCGAAAACAAGATTATTTGTAAAAGAAGATCTATCAGGAGAATAATTTTAAAATTCAGACCACAGGTCTTCTTCCGGAGCAAATCCTTTTGAAAAATTAGCCGCGGTTTCAATCAAGGCCAAATGGGAATAAGCCTGGGGGAAATTGCCCAGTAATCGTTTGCTCTCAAAATCTATATCTTCACTGAATAAGCCCAGGTGATTGCTGTAAGATAAGAGTTTATCAAACATCTCTTTGGCTCTTTTGCGCTCTCCAATTTTATATAAACTATCGATGAACCAAAACGTGCAGATCGTGAATGAAGAGGTTGGCGTACCAAAATCATCCTGATTTTTATATCTGTATAACAAACCTTCCCTGCATAATTGTTTTTCTGTAGCCTTAACCGTACTTATAAATCTTGGATCTTTGGCTTCTATAAATCCGTATTGTTCCATTAGTAAGGTTGAAGCATCCAGATCTTTGGACCCATAAGACTGGGTATAAGCCTCAACTTCATCATTCCAGCCATTTAGATATATATCATCTGCAATTTCAGCACGTAATGCCTTCCACTTTTCATCATTGATCCCTTTTCTAAGGATCTCTCCTATTTTAATCGCACGGTCAATAGCAACCCAGCATAATAGTTTTGAAAAAACAAAATGCCTGTCTTCAGTCCTTAGCTCCCAAATACCTTTATCGGGTTGCATCCAGTGTTCTTCCACTATTTTTACAATTCCGCGAACAATGGTCCATAGCTCTTCACTGTTTTCAAGGGAGGTTTCAAACTGTATAAATTGTTGGTAGACCACCTCCATTAAAATTCCGTAGATGTCATTTTGCTTTTGGATATAGGCAGCATTCCCTATTCTTACGGGCTTGGAACTTTGATAACCTTCAAGGTGTGTTAGGATATGTTCTGTAAGTTCTTTTTCCCCGTTGATGCCATACATGATCTGTATTTTCTCATCCTTGTGAGGAATAAGATCAATAATGAACTGAAGAAAACCTTGTGCAGATTTGGTATGGCCTAGTCCCGCCATCACCTTTATAACCATAGACGCATCTCTTATCCAGCAAAAGCGGTAATCCCAATTTCGTTCTTCTCCTATAGTTTCAGGTAAAGAAGTGGTGACTGCAGCAAGCACTGCCCCCGATTTTTCAAAGGTAAGAGCCTTTAGTACCAGGGCACTTCTAAGAATCTGTTCGTTATACTCATTATAAGTAGTAGTTTTTTCACTCCAGTTCATCCAATAGGTTTTGGTTCGCTGAAATTTCAAATAAGTTCGGTCTAAACTTTGGGCAATTAGCTTTTCGTGATACCCTAATAGAAAATATGCATTTTCCTCAATTACTATTTCTTCATAATTCTTAACTTTATCGAGATCGAAGCTTGAATAAAGGTATAAAGAGTCATATTTTCCCACTTTGGTAAAACTTTTTATATAATCTCCCTTATTCTCATTATAGGTTTTTTCCGTTGCAAATTCAAGCTTGGGATCATATTTTACTTTTACCACAGGTTTACCTTTTAACAACCGGATAAACCTTATAATATCGGGCGGGGAATAAAAAGAGCCATCTTCCCGCTGATATCTTGGCATAAAGTCAATGAGTTGAAAAGCATCCTCTCCATTGTCAAATACTGTACTTATAATATTAGTCTTCCATAGATACTCCTGAGAAATAGTGTAATTTTCATCTACATCTATAGAAAAGCTTCCTCCAATTTTATCGTCAAGTAATTTCGCGAAAATTCCTGCCGAGTTAAAGTGAGGCAGGCAACACCAATCGAGGGAGCCGGTTTTGGAGATAAGTGCAGCACTTTTACCATTCCCTATTATTCCGTAGTCTAAATTATTCATTTATTCTTAAAGTTCTTTTAAAAGGATGGCAAAGTAAATACAATTTCGGAAATTTAAGCTATCATTTTTACTGATTGCATACTTTAAAAATAATTATGAGTAAAACCATCATATTATCAAACCGATTACCTCTTCAGATAAATATCAAAGAAAATAAGTTGCAGGTGATCCCAAGTGTTGGTGGTCTTGCTACGGGATTAAAATCATTTCATCGTGACGGAGATAGTATATGGATAGGATGGAGCGGATTGACCACTGAAGAGATACCTGAAGATCTTCTGGAGGAGGTGCACACCGAAGCACGCAAAGAAGCATGTGTAGCTGTAAATTTCACCTCTAAAGAAATTGATGGCTTTTACTATGGATTCAGCAATCGCAGCATCTGGCCATTATTTCATTATTTCATGGAATTCACGGAATGGGAAGCCGATAATTGGGAAACCTACAAAAATGTAAATCAAAAATATGCCGATAAGGTTGTTGAACACTACAAGGAAGGAGATACCATTTGGGTTCACGATTACCAGTTGCTTTTGGTGCCCAACATGATAAGACAAAAAGAGCCGGATGCTATTATCGGCTTTTTTAATCACATTCCCTTCCCTTCCTATGAGGTCTTTAGAACCATTCCCTGGCGGGAAGAGATCCTAATTGGAATGCTGGGAGCTAATTTAATTGGTTTTCATACCTATGACTATGAAAGGCATTTTTTAAGTTCGGTAAGTCGTATTCTGCGCAGGCAGGTTGATTTTAATGAAGTGGTCTTACCCAACCGGTTAGTAAAAGTCGATTCTTTCCCCATGGGAATAGATTATGATAAGTTTGAGCAAGCGGCACTGGCTCACCAGGAAAGAAGTTCAGAAAAGGAATCGGAACTGCAACAAAGACTAAATCACCACAGGATAAAATCTCCAGACTCTAAATTAATATTGAGCATAGACAGGCTGGATTATACTAAGGGGATAGCCCATAGGTTGAGGGCCTTTGAATATTTCTTGGAAAAATATCCTCAATATGTAGAAAAAATACGACTGGTCATGCTGGCTGTTCCTTCACGATCTGATGTTCCGCAATATCAGTTACTCAAAAAAGAAATTGATGAACTGGTGGGTCGCATTAATGGGAAATTTGCAACAGTAAACTGGATACCTATCTGGTATTTCTACAGATCCATGCCTTTTGAGAATTTAATAGACCTCTATACCTCCTGTAATATTGCCCTCCTTACGCCCATAAGAGATGGTATGAATTTAGTAGCCAAAGAATATATTGCGACAAGGACAGATCAAACAGGTGTTTTGATCCTTAGTGAAATGGCCGGCTCCTCAGAAGAGATGTATGAAGCCTTAATAATTAACCCAAATAACTTTGAACAGATAGCCAATTCCATTCACCAGGCTATCCAAATGCCCAAAGAGGAACAAATAAGACGAAATACCTTTTTGCAGAAACGTTTGAAAAGGTATAATGTTGAAAAATGGGCACAGGATTTTATGAAAGCGCTTCAAAAGACCTACGAAAATAAACCTGCATATGAAGCAATTCCGGTTTCGAAGGAAGAAGAGGAAAAATTTTTAAAAAGGTTTAGTAAAGCGAAGAACCGCGTTTTTTTCCTTGACTATGATGGTACGCTGGTCAATTTTGTTGATAAACCGGAAGATGCAAAACCAGATAAACAATTACTGGATCTCATCACTACATTGAATGAACTGAAGAAAACAAAAGTTGTTCTTATAAGTGGAAGAGATAAAGAAACTTTAGGCACCTGGTGGAAAGATGTACCTGTAGAGTTAATTGCTGAACATGGGGTGTGGATAAGGAAAACAGGTAAAAACTGGCAGCTCAACGAGAAAGTAAGTAATGACTGGATGGAGATGGTGAGGCCGGTAATAGAGACATTTTGTGACAGGACCCCGGGAACTTTTATTGAAGAAAAAAATTATTCCCTGGCATGGCATTATAGAAAAGCAGATCCTGACCTTGGAGAAAAAAGGGCCAATGAACTTTCTAATGTTTTAAAACAACTTACTTCCAACCATGGTTTAAGCGTGCTGGAAGGTAATAAGGTACTTGAAATAAAAACCAGCGGAGTTAACAAAGGAAAAGCCGCAAGTAAATTATTAATGCAAAAAAATTTCGATTTCATATTCGCTATTGGAGATGATTGGACAGATGAATTTCTATTTAAGGAACTTCCGGACAGTGCCATTAGCATTAAAGTAGGATTAAAAAAAACAGCGGCAACCTACTTTGTTCGTGAGACGGAAGGGGTAAGAAAACTACTAAATCAGTTTATTGAATATGATTAAATTCCCAGTTCCATTAAAAGATCTTAACAATACTTGTTAAATTTAACACCTTGTTTAAATAAATTTTATACTAAGCTTAACTACTAAAAATATTTTGCCCTTTTAAAAAGAGTTAATTTTACATCGTTATAATTAAGAACCAAAAATAAAACACATACTTATGAAATCAGGACGATTATTAACCGGTCTTTTATCCGGTGCAGCAGTTGGTGCAGCTTTAGGATTATTATTTGCTCCTAAAAAAGGAACCGAAACCAGAAGGAACATTACCGAAAGTGGTGATAGTTACTTAAGAGATGCTAAGAGTAAATTAGATGAATTTACCGATAGCCTAAGCCATAAGGTAGATGCTGTAAGAAATAAAGCCAAAGCTTCAATGAGTGATTCTAAAACAGAACAGAAGATAAATGAAGCAAAAGCAGGAATGCACAATATGCAATCTTAGCATTTGGTTTAACAGCTTAATTTTAAAAACCCGGTTTATTCCGGGTTTTTTTATGCCTTTTAATGATCTTTATATTTTGTTCAGATATTAATAAGTTTGCTTAAATTGGGGCAAAAATAAAATATCCCTATGAATTTGAAAAATTTAATATTCCCTGCAATTACCGGTATATTCTTACTTATTACTTCCCAACCGGGTTTTTCCCAACAAACTGATCCCAGGATCTATGAAATTATTGAAGATGTTTCAGCAGAAAGATTGGAAAATGACATAAGAACATTAGCCAATTTCGGAACACGTAATACTTTTAGTGACACCGTTTCAGATACAAGAGGCATTGGAGCGGCCAGAAGATGGATCAAAAATGAATATGACGAAATTTCAAAGGAATGCAATAACTGCCTTGATGTATTTTATCAAAAGGATTTTGTCACCACAGAAGATGGGCCAAGAATACCTAAAGATGCCTGGGTTGTAAATGTGGTTGCTATTCAAAAAGGTACCAAATATCCAAATCGTTATATCATTATGAGCGGAGACATCGATTCGCGTGCTAGTGACACCATGGATTTCGAGACAGATGCTCCCGGAGCAAATGATAATGCCAGTGGGATGGCCGGAGCCATTGAAGCTGCAAGAGTACTGTCCCAATTTGAATTTGAAAACAGCATTGTGTATGTAGGTCTATCAGGAGAAGAACAAGGATTGTTTGGAGGAAAAGGACTGGCCGAATATGCTCAGAAAAATGACTGGGATATCATCGGTATTTTTAATAATGATATGATTGGTAATATAGAAGGAGTTGACGGGGTGATAGATAACCGAAGCTTTAGAATATTCTCTGAACCGGTACCTCCAACTGAGACAGAAAACGAACGTAATATGAGAAGATTTTACGGCGGGGAAGTAGATGGGATCTCTCGTCAACTTGCAAGGTACGTTCATAAAACTACCCAAACTTATATGCCCGAAATGAACCCAATGATGATCTACAGGTTAGATAGATTTGGCCGTGGTGGTCACCACAGGCCTTTCAATGACCTTGGATTTCCTGGTATTCGAATCATGGAAGCTCATGAGAATTACAACATGCAACACCAGGATATAAGAACGGAAGATGGCATTGAATATGGCGATGTTATAGAGGGAGTAAATTTTGACTATGCAGCTAAACTTACTGCAGTAAATGCCATTAATATGGCCAGTCTTGCCTGGGCACCCCCGGCACCAGAAAATGTTGAAATTGGCGGAATTGTAGCACCTTCAGCCAAATTAAGGTGGGAAAAAGTAGATGGCGATATAGCCGGTTACAAGATTTACTGGCGTGACACTACAGCTTCACAATGGCAGCATTCAAGATTTGTAGGTGATGTAAATGAATTTGAGCTGGAAGGTATAGTTATCGACAACTTTTACTTTGGGGTAGCAACAGTAGGTAAAGATGGCCACGAAAGCCCGGTTGTATTCCCTGGGGGAACATATAGATAATCCTTATAAAATACCCGGTACATGAAAAAATATGGAAGAATAATTATAGGTTTTTTGATTGGTTCACTGATAATATCCTGTTCGTTTTTGGCAAAGGATAAAGAAGAAGAAAATGGATTAAGTAATACCAAAAATTCTGAAAACCCCGAGCCGCAGAGATCTGAAACAGATCAACTCTCAGATTCTCCCCGGCATCACGAGTGGGTTACCTTATCCCATGGTGACAGGGAATTTCAGGCTTTTGTTGTCTATCCTGAATCTAAAGAAAAAACAAAATCTGTTATAGTTATTCATGAAAACCGCGGACTTAATGACTGGGCCAGGTTATTTGCAGATAAACTTGCTGCTGAAGGTTATCTGGTAATAGCTCCAGATCACATTTCAAATACTGTACCGGGGAAAAAACGTACTTCAGATTTTGAAAACCCGGATGCTGCCAGAGATGCTATTTACGACCTGGAACCTTCCCAGGTAACGGCAGATCTTGATGCTGCCTACAATTATATCAGGAATGATGCTTCTTCAACAGGAGAAATTGCGGTCGTTGGATTTTGCTGGGGTGGTTCGCAAACTTTCAGGTATGCTACAGATAACCAAGAAATATCCTCTGCCCACGTTTTTTACGGTACTGCACCCGATGATGCTGAAGCCCTTGCTAAAATTGAAGCTCCGGTTTATGGTTATTACGGTGGAGACGATGCTCGGGTTAATGCAACTATAGACCAAACAAAAGAGTATATGAGGGCGGCAAACAATACTTATGAGCCGGTAATTTATGAAGGAGCAGGCCACGCATTCATGAGAAGCGGCCATCAACCTGATGGTGGTGAAGCAAATAAAAAAGCCCATGATGCTGCCTGGGAGAGACTTCTAAATTTGCTTGATTAGTTAATCCTTCTGCTTCAAGACTTACAGCCTTGCGGTGATGTCTCTGTTTCAGCTTAGATTTTTTATCTCCTTCAATTTTACCTCCCGGATTCAGAAGGATTGGGTGACTTAAATAGTAAGGCAGACATATCAGATCAACAATTTAATAATAAATCTTTGAAATGAATAAATCTCTAATAATTCTCATTCTGTTGTGTCAGATTTCCTTTGCTCAGCAATCTTCAAAACTGGAACTGATCGACATTTATGATTTGGAATATATATCAGATCCTCAAATTTCACCGGATGGTAGTCAAATTATCTACCAGAGGAATTTCAAGGATATTATGACAGATCAGAACCTTTCCAATTTGTGGATCGTCAATTTTGACGGAACTCAAAATCGTCCTTTAACAACAGGCAATACCAAAGATTCCTATCCAAGATGGTCTCCTGATGGAGAGAAGATCATTTACAAATCCAATAAAGATGGAGATATGAAACTTTATCATATGTGGTTAGATACCGGGCAGGAGACAATCCTGTCATCCTCTGAAAATTTGCCGGGATCGGTTTCTTGGTCTCCGGATGGAAAGACGCTTGCATTTTCGAAGTTTGTTCCTTCAGAAACCGAATCGATCATTAAGCTTCCGAAAAAGCCTGAGGGGGCAAAATGGAATGAAGCTCCAAAATATATAACAGACCTGAAGTACCGTGCAGATGGTGCCGGCTACCTAAAGAGTGGTAACACGCAAATCTTCATACAGTCTGTTGAAGGAAGGACTCCACAACAATTAACTTTTGGTGAAAATGATCATACTTCACCTGTTTGGGGTAAGGATGGCAACTACCTCTTCTTCTCTGCCAATTTACACGATGAAAAGGAACTGGAGCCACTTAATTCAGAATTACACAGGCTGGATATAAAAAGTGGAGACATCAAAACATTGACAACACGATTTGGACCTGATTCCAATCCAGAGATCTCTCCCGATGGAAAACAGATAGCTTATTTAGGATTTGATGATACGTTTCAGGGATACAATCTTTCCCGGCTTTATGTAATGAACACAGATGGCGGAGAAAGCAAATTAATTTCAGAGGATTTTGACAGAGAAATAAATGATCTTCAATGGAACAAAAACGGAAAAGGACTCTATTACTATTACGATGATAAGGGAAGCACTAAGCTTGGGTATATTACAATCTCGGGTAAAACTTCTGTGATCACAGATAATTTAGGAGGTCTATCCCAGGGACGGCCTTACAACGCCGCTTCCTATAGTATAGCCGAAAATGGAAATTATGCCTACACCTCCGGAATAGATGCTCTTCCTGCTGATCTTGCTGCGGGAAACAAAGGCAGAGACAAGGTATTAACCGCTGTCAACGATGACCTCTTATCAATTAAAAGCCTCGGCAATGTGGAAGAGATCTGGTGGAAATCTTCATTTGATCAAAAAGATATACAGGGATGGATCGTAACTCCTCCGGACTTTGATGCCACCAAAAAATATCCAATGATCCTGGAAATTCACGGGGGACCTTTTGCCAGCTATGGAAATGTGTTTTCTGCAGAAATTCAATTAATGGCTGCCGCAGGTTATGTTGTGTTTTATACCAATCCAAGGGGAAGCTCTGGATATGGGGAGGAGTTTGGAAACCTGATCCACCATGATTATCCCAATAACGACTATGACGACCTGATGTCTGGTGTGGATACCGTTATCGACAAAGGATATATTGACAGTGAAAATCTATTCGTAACCGGAGGAAGCGGCGGCGGGGTATTAACTGCCTGGATCGTTGGCAAAACCGACAGATTCAAAGCCGCTGTTGTTGCCAAGCCGGTGATCAACTGGTACAGCTTTGTACTATATGCCGATAACCCCGGTTTTTTCTATAAATACTGGTTTGGGAAAAAACCCTGGGAAGATCCTGAAAGTTATTTAAAAAGATCCCCCCTTACATACGTGGGAAACATTAGTACACCAACAATGTTATTGACAGGAGAGGAAGATTTTCGCACCCCCATTGCAGAATCGGAACAATTATATGCCGCGCTTAAAATTGAAGGCGTAGAAACAGCAATGGTGCGAATACCGGGTGCGCCCCACGGCATTGCAAGCCGGCCCAGCAATCTGATGGCTAAAGTTGCAGCTATTCTTGCCTGGTTCGATCAATACAAGGAATAAGGCTTTAAAAAGAAATAATTTACAAATCCGGATTCCACTAGTCCGGATTTTTTCTTTTTAGTGATTACCTTTTGATAAATAATTTAAAGAAGAACTTCAATCTATTTTACTTAATATTTTATAAAGCAGAGAGCTTTATACGTTTTAGTGCATTATTAACAATAGTTTAGTTAAACATTAATACTCCTATGCGGGTTGATATCTTAATTTTAACTTTTCATAATAATTAAAAACTAACCAAAAATTGAAATTATGGCAGAAATTAAAGTTGAGAAGAAAAAACCAATATGGCCCTGGATTCTTTTGGGTCTTATCATCCTTGGAATTATCCTATATTTTTTATTTGCTAATGGCAATGACGTGGATGACGTGGATGACATGGATAGGGATCAAGTCACAGATACTACCTATCAAACCACGCAGGCCACTGACAGGGATACGGCAGCGTGGAATAATAACCAAGGGGATACGGCTACCGCAAACAGCCAAAGTGTTGATCGTTATATTTCCCACGTGGGAGATACCCAGAGAATGGGAATTGAACACGAATATACCAACAATGCTTTAACCCATTTAGTAAATGCTGTTGAATATAAAGCCCGGGAACAAAATGTAAATATTGATGCTGATCTTCAAGAAATTAGAAGAGAAGCACAAGTCATTACCCAAAATCCTCAGGCAACAGATCATGCTAACAGCATAAAGAACGCCGGGACAAAAATAGCCGATGCTCTTGGAAAGATTCAGCAGGAAAAATTTCCTGATCTTTCTCAGGATGTAGAGGAAGTAAGAACTGCAGTTCAGGGAATTGACACATCAACACTTACTTTAGAACAAAAAGATCAAGTTAATGGTTTCTTCAACGAAGCTGCAGATGTGCTAAGAAAAATGAGCTAAGTTTTAATTTAATAAAAATTTGTTATGGCAAATAATAATAGAGATAACGACAATAAAAATTTATACTACCTCAGTGAATTATCTGACTATAAAGTTGCAGATGATGACCCGGATGTAAGAGGCTGGCAGGTAAAAGATGCTGACAACCGCGTAATTGGGAAAGTAGACAATATGCTCGTTAATAAAAGATCAGAACGCGTGGTTTATCTCGATGTAGAAGTAGATAAAACAATTATTGAGGCAGATCATGACCCCTACGGCCAACCGGCAAATTCAGATGTTCATGAATTCATTAATAAAGAAGGAGAGAATCATATTATAATTCCTGTTGGTCTGGTGAATTTAAATGAAGACCAAAAATTTGTTTATACCGATCGCATCAACCATCAAACCTTCGCCGAGACCAAAAGAATTCAGAAGGGTTCCAGGGTAAACCGGGATTATGAAGTTGTTGTGCTGGATTCCTATAACAGGGATTACAGAGATGATGACAGAAATCGAATTTCGGATACTGATTTCAATGACCGCAGAGATCGTAGAGATAATGACTCTACTATATCTGATGGAAGAACGGTAAGCTCTTCCAATAGAGTGGAAAGAAGGGATCCTGATCTGGATGATAACAGAAGGGATGATGATTACAGAAGGGATGCAGACAGAGGTTCTTCCAGAGATGTTGAAAATCGCGACAGAGACAGAGGTGCGGGATTGGGTGACAGAGGAAGAGATAATGATGATGATTCCTTTTATGACCGCAAAGAGTTTGAAAGAAGAAATTACCGGAGAAGAACATAAATAATGTTTTTGGTAAAATACAAAAGAGGAAACCTAAAAGTTTCCTCTTTTTCTTTTTGAAGTAACCCCAATGCTGTTAATCAATTAAAGACAACTGAATTCTTTTTTTATCTTCATCTACTTCTAATACTGTAACTATAATCTGCTGATTTAAGCGCACTACAGAAGAAACATCATTTACATATCCCCTGGCCAGTTTAGATATATGGATCAACCCACTTTCTTTAACTCCGATATCAACAAAACAACCAAAGTTCGTGATATTATTAATGATCCCGGGCAATTTCATTCCTGCTTTAATATCTGTTATTTTATTTATTGAAGGATCAAATTCAAAGGTGCTGATGGAATTTCTTTCATCTGCTCCGGGTTTAATAAGTTCCTTCAGAATATCATTAAGCGTATGTATTCCCAGATCTTCACTGAGATATTTATTTTTGTCCAGCTTTTCTATCGCCTTTTTATTGCCAATTAATTCTCCAACTTTTATCCCCAGATCCCCGGCCATTCTTTTCACAACTGAATATCGTTCCGGATGTACTGCAGAATCATCAAGAGGATTAAGGGCATATTTGATTCTTAAAAATGCGGCTGACTGTTCATAAGCTTTGGCTCCCAGTCGTGGGATCTTTAACAATTCTTGTCTGCTTTTCAAAACCCCATGCGCTTTCCTGTAATCCAATAGATTTTCTGCCAAAGAAGGCCCAATTCCTGAGACATAAGCTAAAAGTTCTCTACTCGCGGTATTT
This sequence comes from Gillisia sp., assembly GCA_024635655.1. Classification (GTDB taxonomy): domain Bacteria; phylum Bacteroidota; class Bacteroidia; order Flavobacteriales; family Flavobacteriaceae; genus Gillisia. The sequence goes on from JAGXIL010000071.1 coordinate 14,505, forward strand.
ACATTGACACCTATTCGGTTAACACAGCTGGTTACCACCAGGTCAAGTTTGGATTTAAGTTTATTTTGATCTACTTCATGTTGGTACTGCCCTACCCCAATGGATTTCGGATCAATTTTCACCAACTCTGCCAAAGGATCACTCAATCTTCTTCCAATAGAAACAGCTCCCCTTACTGTAATATCATGATCCGGAAATTCATCCCTGGCAACTTTGGAAGCTGAGTAAATTGAAGCCCCTGCTTCGTTTACCATAAATACCTGTACTTCTTTATTTACAATATTATCTTTGATAAAAATTTCTGTTTCTCTAGAGGCAGTTCCGTTTCCAATGGCAATAGCTTCAATTTCATAGGCACTCACCATGGTATTAATCTTATTGCCTGCCATAACCCCTTCTTTTTGAGGAGGGTGTGGATATATATTTTCATTGTGCAGCAGTGATCCCTTTTCATCAAGGCAAACCACTTTACAACCCGATATAAAACCAGGATCAATAGCCAATATTCGCTTCCCCCCTAAGGGAGGTGACAATAGTAGTTGCTCCAAATTTTCAGCAAATACAAGTATGGCATCCTCATCAGCCTTTTTCTTAGCTTCGGCCAAAAATTCAGTAGTAAAAGAGGGTTTAAGTAACCTTTTAAAGGAATCTACCGCAGATTCCCTTAAATAACTGGCGCAGCGGTTGTTTCCTGGTTTAATCAAATCATCGAAAATTATCTTTAAGGCCTTTTCTTTATCAACCTCAATTTTGATTTTTAGGTAACCTTCATTTTCAGCACGGAAAATGGCTAAAAAGCGATGTGATGGAATTTTCTTCAAAGGTTCTGCCCAATCAAAATATTGCTGATATTTTTGAGCTCCCGGTTTTTCGGTTTCAGCTTTTATTATTTTGGCAGAAAAAACAGCCTCCCTGGTATATAGTTTACGGATACCTGCTCGAATGGATTGATTTTCATTGATCCATTCCGCAATTATATGTTGTGATCTCGCAATTGCTGCTTCCCGTGTGTTAATTTCACCTTTAATAAATTCAGAAGCTTTCTTTTCAGGATGTTTTTCGTTTTGTAAAAGCAGGATCTCAGCAAGTGGTTCAAGGCCAGCTTTCCGGGCAACATCAGCCTTTGTCTTTCTTTTTTTTCGGAAAGGCAGATAAAGGTCTTCAAGGGCTATAAGAGAGGAAGTCTTTACAATTTTTTGTTTGAGTTCCTCTGTCAGCACATCCTGAAGTTCAAGAGCTTTTAAAACTGTAAATTTTCGTTTTTGAAGGTCTTCATAAGATCGATATAGATTGGCAATCAGCTCAATATCTACCTCATTTAAATTCCCGGTTAATTCTTTCCTATACCTGGCAATGAATGGTATGGTGGAATCCTGAGAAAGCAGATCAACTGTGTTTTGAATTGCTGATTGTGAAAAAGGAGTTTTAGATCGAATATAATGATGTAAATTCAAGTAATGGTATTTTTATTTAAATGCAAAGATAAGTCCCCCGAAAATCAGTTTTAAGCTCCAGGAGACAATTTTATCACGCTACTGCTATTATATTATTCCTATATTTTTAGAATGAAGAATGGCTTTATCACTGTGCGTAAAATAACAGGTAGAAACATTCAAACTCTCTATATTCTTTATAATGGAATAAATTTCAATTTTTTGTTTTTTTCCCGTTTGGCGCAAATAAACAGCTTTGATACTCAAAGGAAAAATTTTACATATCCGTTCATATATATATGCATCTTTTTGTGAGTCATCTCCAAGGAGAACATATTGAAGATCTGGATAAAAAGAAATAATATCTTTGATCTTTTCGAATTTGTGGTCATGGCTCCCTCTTCCGGTAAAAAGAAAATCAGAAATTCCCGATTTAATTTTTTTCAGCTTAACCACAGCTTTTGGCAACTGATGAATTTCAGTAAAATCATTTATGAAACCGTACAAATTCCATTCGCTGCTGGAAACATAGAAAAATGAGTTGGAAGCTTCTTTGCTATCTTGTCCTGCAATACTCAAATGCTGGTAATGTTTGACCACATCATCGAATATTTTTCTCTTATTGATGTTCTTTAATAACATCACATATAATTTTTTAAAAAAGCTGTTACTGTGAGAAATTAAGAAGGTATCATCAATATCAGATATTATTCCCACTTTACTTTCGAAAGGCTTGAGAAGTTCCCCCTGTTCAATAATTCCAATTTCTCCCAGTTTACAGGTTACGCTGTATTTATGCCATCCGCTTTCCAGTTCTTCAAAAAAGGGCACATCAAATCGAAAATATCCATCATCAAGGGTTTTAGTTGTTACATTGAGTTTTCCGAATGATAAGTTGACTTCAATATTTTTTAATGGTTTGATTCGAAACATATGAATTATAGAGAACGCGTGTTTGATTCCTCTTCTGTCAGTCCGGTATTTATCGGGAGCCCACGATTCAAATACATGTCCAAAAACGACTAAATGGCTGTTATTCACATAGCCTCTGTAAAGTTTTAAATCTAATTTCACCTATTGACGTTTTATTAACTAATAACCACTCCCAAATTAGTTAATTTTGGATACAAATTTAAGTAATGGGAAGGATTAAAAAGGTTTTGTTCGTGGTAAATCCAATTTCCGGAGCCATAGAAAAAACGGATCTGATTGAACAGGTAAGAAACCACCTTAAAAAAATTGAAGCTTCCTTATTTATTTATTTGACCACAGGGAACGATGATTGTGCCAGTATTGAGAAAAGAATAAAAGAGCTTAAGCCTTGTAGAATCCTTGTTGCCGGGGGTGATGGCACCATTAAAATGGTTACGGAAGCTTTAAAAGGTGAAGAGATACCTTTAGGAATTATCCCGGCGGGTTCTGCCAATGGCCTGGCTATTAACCTAAATCTTCCAGCCAATGTCAATGAACAACTGGACATTGCCTTTGGGGATTCTTTTCGAAAAATGGACATTATCAATATTGATGGTGAACTTTGTCTTCACATGAGTGACTTTGGCTTAAATGCTGAATTAATAAAGAAGTATGAGAACTCTAATATGAGAGGGAAATTAGGTTATTTACTGCAATCCATTCCCACTTTGGTACAAAGCGATTACCCATTTGAGTTTAAAATTGAAACCAACAAAACTACCTATAATACAGAAGGTATTCTCCTGGCAATTGCAAATGCGAAGTCATATGGTACCGGTGCCACTGTCAACCCCCAGGGAAAAATTGATGATGGATTATTTGAAATATTGATTTTCAAGAATTTTGATTTTATAGAAATTTTAAAGACTCTTCGGAATGAAGTGGTCTTGGATCCCGATTTTGTAGAGATTATTTCGACACAAAAGGCAACAATAAGTTGCAGTTCACCTGTAGCTTTCCAAATAGATGGGGAATACATGGGTGAAAAGAATAAAATAGAGGTTTCCTTCTCTCCGCATATTTTGCTACTAGCAGCACCTGCACCTGTAAAATGAGCTTCTATATTTTATATAAGCAAAATGTTTGTTTTTTAATATATCTCACATCTATTTACTATTAACAGTTAACGGATTATTTTAACATCTTTTTAATTATTAGTTGGTATTCTTTAACATTTGTGTAAAGAAGGGCTGACCTACAATTCATTAAATTAGATGACTATAACGTTATATTAATAACAAAAAATTTATTTATGAAACAAAATTTTCTTAAAACTGGTATGTTGTTATTTGCTGTTTTAAGCTTTGCCTTTACACAAGCGCAAACGGTATCAGGAACAGTGACTGACGGACAAATGCCTATACCCGGGATAAACATTGTTATTCAGGGAACATCTACGGGAACCACTACAGATTTTGATGGACAGTATGAATTGGAAAATGTTCCTGCAGATGCTGTATTAGTTTTTAGTTTTGTAGGTTATGGCACACAGGAAGTTCCTGTGAACGGAAGATCAACAATAGATGTTATTATGGAAGAGGATGCTGCTGCACTCAGTGAGGTGGTGGTAATTGGGTATGGTCAAACAACAGTAAGAGATGCTACAGGGGCTGTGGCAACAGTTTCTACGGAAGATTTTAACCGTGGAATTGTAGCTTCACCAGAAGAATTAATTCAAGGTAGAACAGCAGGACTACAGGTCACTACTACAAGTGGTGAACCGGGAGGTGGCGTAAATATCCGGATTCGCGGAACGACCTCTGTTCGTGGTGGAAACGATCCTCTTTTTGTTGTAGATGGTGTACCCTTATCTGGAGATGATGTTTCAGCAGGAGGAAGCAATGCAGGTTTTGGAGATAGTTCTCCGAAAAATCCTCTTAACTTTTTGAACCCTCAGGATATAGAAAGTATGAGTGTTTTAAAAGATGCTTCTGCAACCGCAATCTACGGATCAAGGGGAGCAAACGGGGTAGTAATTATAACAACAAAATCCGGCCGTGGATCACAGGGAAGATTTGATTTTAGTACCAATACCGGAATTGCAACACCTGCTAACGAGTATGATCTACTGGATCGCGAGGAGTTTCTTGATGCTTATGCTGAAACCGGTCAAAGTATAGATGCCGTTGATTTTGGTGCAAATACAGACTGGCAGGATGAGATAACCAGAACTGCATTCACCAGGGAGCATAATCTTTCCTATTCCAATTCTTACAACCAGGGTAATTATAGGGCATCCATAGGATATTCAGATATTGATGGGATTGTACGTAACTCGGCCATGGAAAGACTTGCCGGTAGGTTGAACGTGAACCACAGGTTACTGGATGACAGATTGACCCTTGGGTTACAGACTTCCATTTCCAGAGTAAATGACAGTAGAGCTCCCATTTCAAACAATTCCGGTTTCCAGGGGGATCTGCTAGGAGCAACTTACAGAATTAGCCCAACCTCACCAGCTGATCCAGATTTTTTTCAGGGACAAATAAATCCAAACGCTCTTTTAAGATATACTCTTGATGAAACTGAGACAGACAGGTTCCTTCTCAATTTTTCTACAGAATATGAAATTACTGAAGGTCTTAGCGCAAAAGTCAATCTTGGGTATGACAGGGCTGAATCTGTTCGAGGTTTTGCAATATCTGGTGATATTCAGGGAATTCAAAGTGGAGTTCCGGGTAAAGGGAGATCCCAGATTAACGAGATAGAAAACACGAATAAGCTACTAGAAGCCACTTTAAATTATGAGAGACTTTTTGATAATTCCAGTATTGATGCCTTAATTGGATATTCTTACCAGGAATTTGACCGCCAGGGTATCAATGTTTCCGGTTTTGGGTTTGAAAGTGCAGATATGGCCACAATGATAAATGAATTAAATAATTCAAGGGCTAATATAGAAAGAAGTATTATTGGAGCTTATCAACAATATGGTTATGATTCAGATGATTTTTTTGTTAACAGATTATTTCCTGATATTATTACCGATCGTCCCTCTGCTCCGACAGGTGTAAATGTTGAGGCACTAACCGGTGATACATTTCGCACAGTAGATGAACTTCAATCTTTCTTTGGAAGAGTTAATTACACTTTAGCCGATAAATATTTATTTACTGCCACTTTAAGAGCCGATGGTTCCACCAGATTTGGAGGAAATAATAAGTATGGTTATTTTCCATCGGGAGCCTTTGCATGGCAACTTGGAGATGAAGATTTTGTCCCAGATACATTTTCTACATTAAAACTTAGATTAGGATATGGAGTAACAGGAAATCAAGAAATTCCATATAACCTTTATACTTCACGGGATAGATTTGGAGGAATTGGTATTAGTGATGCCGGGGTCGTAAATGTACCGGGTACAGGACAGGTTACCTTTAGTAATCCTGACCTAAAGTGGGAAACTACCTCCCAGTATAATGTGGGATTGGATTTTGGCTTCATGGCAGACAGGTTAAGTGGTTCACTTGATTTTTATTATAAGTCTACCACTGATCTTTTATTCCAAACTTTTTCTGCTCAACCGGCTGCACAGGATTTCGTTTGGGAAAATTTAGATGCAAATGTGATAAATAAGGGTATTGAATTTAGCCTTGACTATAATATGATTGAACAGGAAGATTTGTTCTGGAATTTAGGATTTAATATATCCTATAATGATAATATGGTTGAAGATTTTGATGGAGCCGTGCAAACAGGAGGAATAAACGGTCAGGGTTTAACAAATGCTTATGCTCAGCTCCTTTCAGGAGGCCAGCCTCTGTTTTCATATTACCTGAGAGAGTTTGGTGGTTACGATGAAAACGGGCAAACTATATATCCTAACGGAGACGTTCAGGAATTCGTTGGAAAAAGTGCTTTACCTACTACCAATTTAGGGATTTCCACCAGGGTAGAGTATGGTAATTGGGATCTTTCTGCATTCCTATCCGGACAATTTGGATTCTATGTATACAACAATACTGAAAATGCCTTTTTTACTGCAGGGGCATTGAATTCCGGATCTAATGTAACCCGAAATGTCGTTGGAACTGATGAATCATTTGGAAATGCTCCAGACGTTTCTACACGTTTCCTGGAAAAAGGAGATTTTTTAAGGTTGCAGAATGCAACATTAGGATATAATATTTCTCTTAGGGACGATAATTTCTTGAACTCCATGCGAATTAGCGTAACAGGGCAAAACTTGTTTCTCATCACCGATTACAGTGGTTTAGATCCTGAAGTAAATACAGATAAATCTTTAAATAATATTCCCACCGCAGGAATTGAATACACTTCCTATCCTAGAGCGAGAACTGTAACTTTAGGTTTAAATGTTTCATTTTAAAAAAAAAATATGAAAAATAAATTTTTAATAACCACTGTTTTATTCGGGGCTTTAATAAGCTTTACAGCCTGTACTGACCTTGAACTTGAAGAAACCGATTCTATTTTCAGAGAGGATTCTGGAGATGGTTTTTCCGGAGTAAGTGATATTCCGAGTGCATTAACTAATAGTTATAATTCAATCAGGGACCAGTTAAATACCCAGGAAAATCTTTATGCGCTTCAGGAGGTAACATCAGATGAAATGCTCGTTCCTACACGAGGAACAGATTGGGGAGACAATGGTTTATGGAGATCACTGCATCAACATACCTGGGACTCAAATCACCAGTTTCTCCTAAATTCCTGGAATAATCACAATAGGAACGTTTTTAATTTATCAGAATTAATTGCTCCGGAAAGTAACGCCAATCCACAACAACTGGCAGAAGCCAAATTTCTTAGGGCCTTTAGCATGTTTTGGGTAATGGATCTTTTTGGCCAGGTTCCATTTAGGGAAGTAACTGAAGGCGCCTCTGTTGATCCCAGGATAATGACCCGAAGTGAAGCATTTGATTTTGTTTTAAATGATCTTAATGAGGCATTACCAGATCTTCCAACCGCAGGGCCAGGCCCCGAAACCAATTTTGCGACTAAAGCATCCGCTCATTTCCTTTTGGCTAAACTTTACCTGAATAAACATGTCTATACAGGAAATGCAGAAGCCTCAGCAGATGATATGAATCAGGTTATTAATCACGTTGATGCCATAGCCGGAGATGGTTTTGGATTACAAAGTGGATACTTTGAAATTTTTGAACCGGATGTTGACAGCGAAACTATTTGGTATACCAATACCGGGGTAGGTTCCAGAATTTGGAATGGTTTACATTACAATCAGGGAGCCGTTGGAAACGATGCCGGTGGATGGAACGGTTTCACAACCCTTGCCGAATTCTATGACCTTTTTGAAGGACCAGAAGATTCCAATCATCCTAACGTTGGCCAGGAAGAGCGTCGTGGATATGTTCCTTTAGAAGGAACTTCTAATAATGAATCAGAAGGCTTTTTCGCAGGCGGAAAGGATGAAGATGAAGATGGTTACGTAGATGGTTCAGATATAGGATTAGGTTTTCTTTATGGACAGCAACACGAGCTTGATGGTTCTATGACGACTGACAGGCAGGGAGATCCTTTGTTTTATACAAAAGAATTGCCGGGATTGGTAGGAAACCCGGAAGAAACCGGGATAAGAGTTATTAAATGGCATCCCTCTAATGGTGCTTACTATGAACATATGGTCTTATTCCGATACGCAGATGCACATCTTATGAAAGCTGAAGCTATCATGAGAGGGGGAACAGGAGAAAACGCTCTTGATCTTGTGAATGAACTACGCGTTTTACGGGATGCAACTCCACTTAGCAGCCTTACCGATCAGGATATGCTGGATGAAAGAGGGAGAGAAATGTACAATGAAATGTGGAGAAGACAGGATCTTATAAGATTTAATCAATTTACAGATGAATGGGCTCATAAACCTGAATCAGAGGATTTTAGGGTTCTGTTTCCAATTCCTAACACTGCATTAACTTCTAATCCTAATCTGACCCAGAACGAAGGTTATTAATTTCATATTTTCATCCTTATAGAAAGGAGACCTATAATAAATTTATAGGTCTCCTTTTTATATATCTTTTTCTTCTTGTTAAAAGAACTACAAATAAATATTCTTACCCAAACCCGTAATTATAAAATAATTATTGTTTCAAGGGTAAGTAGATTTCAGATCTCCAGTTTAGCTCATCACCACCCATTCCTGGATTATTGAAAAAAATTTCTAAAGGTAGTTCTTCAACTGCTATATCTTCTCTCTCAGCTTTTTCAAGTAATTCCAGCCAGGCTAACTGGGAGTTTCGGTAATTGCCGTTAAAAACTGCTTTTAAAGACTCCCGGGATTTTATTCTTTTTAATTTCACATTATCTGTTTCCTCTATATTATTTGAAGAAGCAATAGGAAAGCAAAAATCAAAAGTGATATTATTTTTTTCTCTATCCCATTTCTGTACTTTTAAAAGAGGTCGTCCCTGTAGTTCCAAATCATTTTTTACAACGAATTCCTGAAGTTTATTTATCGTCGCCATCATGGAATTAGCTTTCATATTAAAGCTGCTTGTAGAAGTGATACAGGCACAAGTTTGTTCAGGATTTTTACCGGTTTCGTGGAATGAAATTCTATAGAGATTTTGGTGAGCTTTTAACTGCTTATTTAAATCCAGCAAGTTATTTTTTATATCTCTGATATACTCACTTTCAGAAAATGGATTTAAAATTTTTAAACGGGTTTTAAGACGGTTTTGGGTATGAAGAGAATTAACTGTTATACTTGTAACACTATCATTTTCATATTTAAAATTCCAGTCCAGAATTAAATTGTCTTTATCATTTAAAGAAATTCTCTGTTGAATATTTTCATATGGCGTAGTACTTATTGTTTTAATTGTATAGAGGGAATCATCAACTTCAAAGTTTTTTAATTTCAGTATTTCCTGGTATACTGTGGATGGGCCAAATCTTCCATTAAAGTCAAACTGGTAATCATATTCTTTAATAAACAAATACCATCCAATTCCTATAAA
>JAGXIL010000072.1 GCA_024635655.1 Gillisia sp.
TCAACTCCTTAAAGAAGTAATCTTCGTAGGTCCATCTATCCATGTTGAAGTAACCATACCAGTCTGTTCCTGCATCTGGCATTACTATGATCATTTCTACCGCTTCTTCGGCATTGATCAGCCGGTTGGCTACGTCCTTTACATGTCCTCGTTCTACCCAGTCTTTGTTGCTGCCGTACAAGCCGTGCAAGAGGTAGAGAACGGGATATTTTCTTTCTGTATCAGTGCTATAGCTTTTGGGCAGGTAAATGGAATAACTTCTTTCGGTCTCGAGGATCCTGCTGCTCATGGTCTTGAATTCCGCAACTCCCTGCGGCGGATTAAAATTTTGAGAGTAGCCGACAAAAGTGCAGCTGATCAACAGGAATAATGTAAAAAATCTTTTCATGAGTTTAGGTATGGTGGTAAAATATGACATTTTTGAAGTGAATTTTGAATTTTAAATTTTGAATCTTGAATTCATTTATGATTGTTCATCCAAATAATCCTGCCAAATTTCTTCCCATTCATCTCTATACACTTTGGCAGTTTCATGATCGGGAAATTCTATTTCGGTATGTTCATTATACTCTTGCTTTTCAAATTTTCCTGTTTCGGGATGTTGAATAAAGTCGTAGCGGGTTTTAAATTCTACAACCAAAATATTTTTTTTACCAAAAGAGGTAAAACCATTTAATTTGAAGCATTTGATTTGCGATAGATTGAGGGTTAGGCCAGCGTGGGTAACCAATCGTGGTGAGTTCATGTTTTTTTAGTATTTCAATTTGTTCGTGGAATTATAACTTTTATCCATCATGTACAAAAGCCTTTCTGTTTCTGAAAAATTGATTTTCATATGTGTGGCAGACTTCAGGGAGCGGGGTCTGTGAACTTTATCTCTTACCTATAATAATCCAGTGACCTGTAGTTTCACCTTCCCTTTCTATCACTCTTTTCTTTTTTAGTGCATCTGTATGTTTCTGTACAGCAGATTCATTTATACCTAATTTTGCAGCTAGTTCTTTTCTGGAAATTGCAGGATTAGCAAGAATAAGTTCGAAAACTTCTTTTTGCCTGGTAGTTAAATTTTTAACTTGACCACCAACTTGACCACCAACTTGACCACCAACTTGACCACCATCTTGACCACCAACTTGAGCACCAACTTGAGCATCTTTAAAAATAGTCACCTGTACACCTCCATCTATTTCTACTATTTCAGGTTCCGGAAGTTCAGCTTCTTTACAGGAGTTAATAATTTTTAAAGTTCCTCTTCCCCAGGTATCAATGTAACCGGCTTTAAAACAAGCATCAGCAATTTTTGGATTTCTGGGTCTGGAATTGTGGTCAGCTTTTAGGCTTGCAACGTCCAACCCTTGTGGCAGCGAGCCTTCATTCCAAATTGATAGCTTGTCGTCATATACCCTAATCTGAACAGCTGCCCCCATATAAGTTCTGTGCACTAAAGCATTGAGAAGCATTTCCCTCAATGCAGCAACAGGATATTCACCCTTTTCAATACGGTGCATTCCTGCAAAATCTACAGGACGCGTAAGGAATTTGTAGTTCAGCTGGACCTGAACCTCATTAAGTAAATGAAGGAGGTTACCTTCTATTACTTCCTGAAATTTTAAATCGGAGCCATCTTTACCAAAACGACCTATTTTAACTAACATATTAGGAAAGAATCGGTTTGGGTCTTTGGCAAAAAGAACAAGCGCAGCTCTTTTTAGTTTTTTGCCGTCCACCACACGCAGTTTATCCAGAATTTGAAGGGAGGTTAAACCGGTTGTATTAGGTAACCTGCCTATTTTTTTGCTGTCTTCTATAAACTGTGTGATGCTTTTTTTATTTATATCATCAATATCAGCTCCTTGTTCTACTACATCATCCCAGGTTTTACCGGCTTTTTTGAGCAAGAACTCATTTAACCCTGCACCTGTTAGTTCCATCTTGGTACTACCCGAACGATAATAATACCTGCCCCGCAGGGAAACGGGAATAGAATAAGGATTAACCATTATTTCTATAAACTTTTTACCTGCCTCTTCATGTAAATTAATGTCACAGATAATACCCATTAAATTACGGATTTTCTGTGGGATGGTTTCCAGTAAGGCCTTATAGTTAGGTAAATCAACCACATTACCATCATCATCTTTACCAATATAAATGGTGCCGCCAATGGCATTGGCAAATCCACAAATCCATTTAAGGTAATCATCGTGCCAGGATTGTTTCCATTCTATGTTTTGGCGTTCACTCATTTGGGATTTTCTGATTTTTATTTGGTTTATTTCATGATAATGAATTATGAGAAAAATTATAAAGATAAAAATTTTGCCTCTTGTCTCTTTTTAATCTTGAATTTTGAATTCATTTAAGATTGTTCATCCAAATAATCCTACCAAATTCCTTCCCATTCATCTCTAAAAACTGTGGCATTTTCATAATCTGGAAATTCCATCTCGGTTTGTTCATTATACTCCTGTTTTTCAAATTACTGAGTTTCTGGATGCTGAATGAAATCGCAGCGCGAGGTCACAGACCTCACGCAGCGGAGTCAAAAATGGCATTTTTGGATGGTATTTTACATCGCTGCGCAAAGTCTCCCGACGTTGAAACGACTCTTGATAAAAAACTTACAGCGCATTTCAATAAAATTGTAACATGAAGTCAGAGACTTCAAGACCTTCCTGCTTCTTTCGTAATTCAAACAAACGCGAGGTCGCAGACCTCACGCAGCGGGATTCGAATTCGTCCGTTATAGACGGCTTTTAAAAGGTAGTCGAAAATGGCATTTTTGGATGGTATTCCCCAATTTGTTATTCGTTGTTATAAGCCTTTTTCGTTGATTATTTCATTCGGGAAATGGCTCCTTAATATACTGTGTGAAGCTTTTTCCAATTGCAATAGTTTAAATGATTTTTCAATAAAGTCTGATATTTTGAAATGTTTATTTACTAAAGATTTAAGACCCTTATTATTGAATAAACTAAGAGTTCTTGGATAATCATTTTGTTTAATTATTTCCTTCAGTTCTTTTTCCCTTTCGTTATACCAATCTGATATTTTAATTTCGTTTGTAAACTTTGAATAATTTGCTGTAACTGTGGCTAAATCATTTCCTTTAGAAACGTGGGAGTCTTTAAAATAATAATTAATTTTTGCAGAAACGTAGTTTGCAACCTGTAGTGTCAACTCTTTTTCTAATTGATCTATCACATCAGTCTTAATGGCATTTACTTTTTCTTCTTCAATTAATAACTGCTTAGCTAATAATTTCAAAAATTCCTCATCCAAAAATAAATTTTCAGGCTCAGACATTGAATACGAATAAATATTTTCTGAGATAAGAGCTTTTAGTCTCTCATTTCCATGATGATCAGAGTCTATAAGCCCAAATGCTTTAGTCAACATATTAGGCAGTTTATTGAAAGACTTTGTATAATTCATGACATTAAAGCAGCTCTCTACGGGTGTTATAGTAAAATGGGGAAATAAAATATTGTAAATTTTTTCGTCAATGCTACCCTTTTTTCCCTCACAAAAAAGAATATTTTTTCTACTACCTAATAGCTCTAGGAGAAGATTTTCGGGGAGTTCATTATCTGGTATATTTTCAATCTCCCAATTGTTCGGATAATTGAAATTCTTTATCCAGACCTTTTTTGCTGTTCTACTTGTAGCAAAGTCTAGATCATGTGTTAAGTATATAAATATGCAATCTTGCCTTTCTGATTCCAGAATATCCCATAACTTTTTAAGTATAGTTTTATGTAAGTACATTTCGGGCTCATCAATAATAATAAAGCCTGATTTAGGAGCCTGAAGAATGTGAGCAATCAGATATAATGTTACTTTCTCACCATCACTCATCTCATGAGCAGGATAGGTAGTATGGCTTGAAGTTGGTCTTAAGGTGATATTTATTCCATCAACGCATTCAAGTATTCTATGTTGAATTAAAGAGTTCCAAATTTTTAATGCCTTATCTAATCTCGTGACAGGGACATCACTAACAATTTGACCATTTTGCAATAAATCAAAATATTTGTTTCGGACAACACTTCTTTCAGCTAACAGATTGTCTAAAAGTAATTGAAACTCACCACCAACCTGAGTCATAATACTCCAGGAATTTCCTTGGTTTTCGGTTGAGTAAGTTACTTTAAGAGACTTATCAGTTGATTGAGATTGTTGTAATTTTTGACTAGTATTATTAAAATTGGAAACTCCACTGAATGTGGGAATAATCAAAACCTTTTGGGCAGAAATGACTACACCAGTATTAGGCAGATACTTTTTAAGGTCATTTGAGAGAGTTGTTTTTCCACTACCATTAGCACCTACTGCAACAATATTACTACTAAAAAAGTTTAATTTCCCAAAGAAGTCAATATTGAATTGTAATAATTTTAGTTGCTTCTCTATTGGCAATATTTGTCTTTCAATATTATTTTTTACTGCATCTTTATTATGCTCCTGGATGAAACTTATGCTTTGTTGCTGTCTATAGGGAAATAAATTTAAGGTCTCATCAATTTCGTTTTGGAATTGCTTTATATAATTGATTGTTAAATCCTTTTGAGCAACTAACTCTTTAACCGAATTGAAGTATTCTATTACCTCATCATGCAGCCCAATCATTATTTCATCCACTTCACAATAACCGGATATTTCTTTATGCAGATTTAACTTAGATAATGCTGTGTCAATATTTCGTAGAAATGTTTCTTTTTCTGTCATCTTTTGGGTGGATTTAAATGGCTTATAACTTCTCGAATAACGCAAGTTGCGGCTTTAAGACTTGAATTTTTCAGTTAATCACTGTTCAATGGTAGTCAAACCATTTTTGAGAGGTATTCCGCAATTTTTGTTATTCATTGTTGTAATCAGTTTTTATAATCCGATCATTTTTTTACCTAATTCTTTAACGATCTCTTTTGCTAATTCGAAGAAAACATTTCTTAATATGGGAAGCCCTCTTTTCCTCGAAATTGCCCAAAATTTCGAAAGTGCCTTTATTACTTCATTTTTGGATGATTCAGTTAATATTTGTTTGACTTTCTTAGCTTGTTCTTTCGGTTCAGATAAATCTATATCTGGATTCTCGGCTTCGTATTTTTCTAAAAATTTAATTGATGCATCTAGATACCTGTCTATTAATATCTGACGTTCTAAATCAAATGGTTCAATATTAGCACCATCTTCTAATAATTTATACTCTTCAAAAAATTCGTTGGTATAAGATGTAGTTATTGGATCCTCATCAAAATAAGGTGTTTCATTGAATAACTGTAAGGTTCTCGACCACTCTGCAATTTTTTTTACTAAGTCCGAATAAAAAAAATTTTCTTTTGCTGTACCTAAGTCATTTGCTGAATTAGGCTTGTAGCTCGCAGCATAATAAAATCCATTATTATTTTTTCCGTAACTCATAATTTCAAAAAAGAAATCAGAATTTGAGTCTATATCTTCGTATCGAAAGTAGCCACTATCTGATTTGGACAATTTAGCTATTTCTGGAACGTTCGACTTAAGGTCATTCAGATTGCGTAAAACAGTTAGTGGAAATCTTTTTTTCATATACTTTTCTCAAAAAATTGCTGGCAACGTCTTATAAACTCCTTTTATAATCTTTATCCCTTTGGTTTTACCGAATAACAGCAGCTAGTCTCCTTCATTCCCTACTTCGTTGAGTCTTCCACAATTTGAATATCCTCCTCCGTCAACCCAAAAAGCTCATAAACCAAGCGGTCGATTTGCTTATTAATTTTTTTTGAATTCGCGAATCTCCCTTCATTGTTACTTCATTGAATCTTCCACTATTTGAATCTCCTCCTCAGTCAAACCATAAAGCTCATAAATCAGCCGGTCGATTTCTGCTTCTAAAGAAGAGGTGTCAGCTGCGGCATTTTCTTTTTTCAGGTATATGATTTTATTTACAACATCAACAACTTTGTTCTCATTCGAAGTATCTGGAATTACAAGAGGTATTTGAGATAGGTATGTTTTAGACAAATTCACTGTTAAATTAGATTCATTGGTAAATAGAATTACATAGAACCAATTTATTAGCTTTGAGTTTAAGAGGGCCAAGACATACTTGGTTCGTACAGGACTGTTTTCATTCAGAATTATATTATTAATTGACTCCTTATTATAAAAGCCGCTATTATCATATGCAGCTTTCAACGGGTGGCTTCCACCAGTAATTCTTTGAATCAATATTTTCTCAGGAGCTTCAAATATTTCTTTTGTTCTAGCCCTGTGAAGCAGTTCTGGCTTATAATTAAGCCATTGCTTAATTTCTTTTATGTAGTAGCTGCCGATCTCTTTTCCTTCCAAAAATGGTTTCCATCCGTCAATAGGATGTTCGCTTACAACTTCATCTTTGTTTTTCGTAATGACCACTCCAAAAATCATTTCCTGACAAATTGATCCTAAAATGGGATTTTCCTTTAATTTCCTGACAAGTTTTAAGGAATTCATGTCAAGATTAATGGCTATGACGTAATCATTTGCGATTATATCCTCTTTACTTAGAACACCATTTAAGTCTTCCTTAATCACATTAGTTTCAAATCTCTCAAATTCTCCTTTGGTTGCTGTTATTACAATCGCAGTAGTTACAGCGTCATCAAATACTTTGTCCCCGAAGTCATAAATGGAATTAATCTTTGAATTATTTACTATAAATCTCCTTGAAGGATCGTATGATGTAACCCGTAGAAAAGTATTCGGAATAATAAACCCGAATTGAGCCTTCTTATTTAATATTTTAAATCCCTGTTCAATAAAAAGAGTGAATAAATTTATTTTTCCAGAACCAGTTTCAAAGCTGTTTTTATAAAAAATCTTCTCTGTTTTAGATATTCCTTCGTTTCCTCCAAAAACATAAGGCGGATTCCCAATCACCACATCAAAGCCTACATAATCCCCGTTATCATCCAGCACTTCTGGAAATTCAAAGCGCCACTCAAAGGCGTTTTCATAGATCTTGTTGTCTTTGATCTCCTGTATTTCGGCTTCGAGTTTTTTGTTTTCCTTGGTGAGCTTTTCCAGCTTTTTGTTCCAGGCCGCTTTTTCCTTTTTTCCCATCTCAAACATCTGGGTCTGGTTGGTGAGCATAAAGAGTTCGCCTTTCACTTTTTGCAGCCTTTTTACCTTGGGATCGTTACCGGAGATCTCGCTCCTAAAATCATTCTTGATGTCGTGGATGATCTTTTCCATCTCCCGCTTCTGCTCCTTGTTGTGAGCATTCCGGTATGTGTCTACGGCCACGCGGTAGCTGTCAATGCTCCACTTACTCTCCTTAAGCGCCTTGCTTAGGTCGGCATCCAGGTCAAACCGGCTAATGAGGGAGTTGCCGCATTTGATGTTGATGTCGATGTTGGGGAGGGTTTCGAGTTCCCAAACCACGCCTTGTTCTCGATACGGCCCTGACGGGCCACTCGAACTGACGGCGGTTTTGTAGTAGGCACTTTTTAAAAGTTCGATCCACAACCGCAGGCGGCAGATTTTGACAGAATTCGGGTTGATATCTACTCCAAAAAGGCAATTTTCGATGATGTTCTGTTTCTCATGGAAAAGCGCTTCCTGCACCCGCTGACTTTCCTTTCCGGAGGGATTGTATTCAAAGAGCTCCCCGTCTTCGTCGGTCACGATGAGTTCGTCGTTGACCACTTCCACATGGTATTCTTTCAGCCTTCTTCCGAAGCGATCCTGCAGGATATTGAGGTCATTCTTGATCGCGATCATCTCATTGAGCGCCGAAACCAGGAAATGTCCGCTGCCCACCGCGGGATCACAGATCTTGAGGCTGTTGATCAAATCATTCGCCTGCTGCCGGGTAAACATGCGGTGCTCGTCGATTTGGTCATAAACATCATCCAATGTTTTAAACCGTGCTTTTTCTCCCCCATTGGGGGAGTTAGAGGGGGCTTCATTAAACTTTTGCACCACGGCTTTCCTAATGGTCTCGCGGCACATATACATGGTGATAAAGCCGGGGGTAAAAAAGGAGCCGTCCTTATAGCCGTTGATCTTCTCAAAAATAAGCCCCAGCACAGAGGCGTTGATGAGGGTTTTGTTATCTTCCTGTATGGTCTCGCCGCCCTCGCTGCTAAAGTCGTAGGCGTCGAGGAACCCGAACAGGTATTCGAGCGCGTTGAGTTCACCGCTGCGTTTTTTGCCTTTTTTATCTTTCAGCACGGTGGCGCTGTAGATGGGCAGCATCTTGTCATCGCGCAGGTTGCTTATGAACAGCGTGGCATGCTCAATATCTGTGGGCTCGAACAGCGAAGAGTTCAAATAGGGTACCTTCTCAAAAAGGGCTTTTACGTCATCATTCCTTTCTGAATATTGCCGCGCCAGCACCTGAAAGAACAAAGAATTGAGATCGTCGTAATTATGGATTCTGTCGAGACTCAGAAATTCATAGGATTTATCCCCTTTTTGATAGGTAAGCAATTGCGCTTCTAAAAGCTTCAGGAATAAGATCCTGTTGAGCCAGGTGATGCTGAGTTCCAATCCTACGGAAAAAAGCCGTTCCTCATGCGTCTCCCCAAACTGCGCCGGATTCTCCAGCCGCCCGATCTTATCCATGCTGTCCAGCTGAATGATCGCGTTCTCGAGAAAAGAGCCGGTATTCCGCTGGCCTGCCTTCTGGCGTTCGATGATCTTTTTGCCGCCCTGCTTGGTTTCAGTTAACCCGATAATGTGCAGCAGTTCTCCGTAGAAACGTTTATCCAGGCTGTTACTGTCATTCAAAAAGGGCAATTTCAGCAGATGTTCTGGAGAGAGGAGTTTGAACAGTGCGATGAGCTTGTTGTCGTCCTTCGGATTGTTGTTGCGCAGCGGTTTCTCGTAATTCCGTATATCGAAGTGCGTGAACTCCACTTCCTGCTGCATTTCAGCAATAAAGGGTTCCGCAATTTCTTTGTAGAAGAAGTCGGTCGTTTTCCCGGCCAGCCTTCCGGCTTCAAAATCGGTAAAGCGAATAACTAATTTCTTATTTTGCGCAAAGGTTTTTTCAAAGATGTTGGCATCGAAAATAAACCACTCATTAATATTGGTCGCGACCACATATTTCACCTCCAGGTTCTTGTGCGTGATGCGTTCCCGCAGATAATATAACACCAGCTCCTGAAACGCCTTTACGTTGATCTTTTCCCGGCTTATCATCTCTGCCCGGTTCGTAGGCTTTTTGGCTTCAATGATCACGCCGACGCTGCTTTTGGCTTTGTTTCCATTATGGATAACCAGGTCGGTGCGGCCTTTGGTATTGATGAAGTGATTGGGGTCGTAGTAAGTTTTCTTCAGAAAATCGGTCACCAGGTTCTTGTGGAATTCCTCGCTCTCAATCTCATTGCTCCTGTCAATTAACTGAATAAGATTGGCCTTGAAATGCTCGATCTCCAAACGGTTCGGCTTAACCTTTAAAAATGCTTTATTTAACGCCTTGCGAGGCTTGAGGATATGGAAGTTCGCTGAATGAATTGCCTGTTCTGACTGCATACAGAATTGGGGGTTATATTTTCAGACAAACAGCATGTAGGGAAGGCTCTTGTCGACTTTTGTTAATTAGTTCTTAAATGTAGGAAAAAAACAATAAACAATGAGCAATAAGCAATAAGCAAACCGCAACAAAATAGTGTTCAGTAATCAGTGTTCACTGACCACTATTCACTTTATTTTTTTTGTAGCTCAATTCTATCTATTTCCAGCCTGAAATTCTCGGCTTTTCCATTGCCTATTAAAATCCGGATCTCCTGGATCTTATCTGAGTTGAAATTGGGTTGATCCAGCTTGTTTCCA
>JAGXIL010000073.1 GCA_024635655.1 Gillisia sp.
AGAGATTTTGCATTCCAGTTGCTAAAGTCAATGATCTCATCATTATTGTTCTTCAGGACAGGAACCCGTTCTTTGATCCATTCCAAAGCGATCTCCTCCTGCTTGTCCGGAATATGGATCGCAATATGATAAGGAGTTGCATTTTCATTCTGAACCAATTTGAGTACAGAATATCCCAGCTCCACTTCAAAAGATTCCTCTTTATAATTTCTTATTTCCAGTCCAAGAAGATCTCTGTAAAACTTTAGTTGTTCCTTTACATCTCCAGATCTTATTTCAAGCCTTTCTATCTTCATGGATTTTATTTTAAGTTTGATCTTTATTTAACCATTTAGGAACGGGCATGGGCTTGAAATACAACATCTTTTCGTGCAGACCTTCAATGGTTTCAGATACCAGCACGAGATCTAAATTTTCTTGTTTCAGCAAGCCTTTGCGTACCATGTTATGCATCATTTCAATGAGATCATCAAAATATCCATTGCTATTGAGAATCCCAATGGGTTTTTGGTGCAAGCCCAATTGTGCCCAGGTAAGGATCTCAAAGAATTCTTCAAGAGTTCCGAATCCGCCGGGAAGGGCTATAAATCCGTCGCTAAGGTCGTGCATCTTCAGCTTTCGCCCGTGCATATCTTCCGTAGTGATTAGATTGGTAAGTCCTGTATGCACCACTTCCTTGGTTTTCAGGAAATCGGGAATTACTCCTGTCACTTTTCCGTTATTTTCTAGAACCCCCTTTGCCACCTGCCCCATGAGGCCCAGTTTAGAGCCTCCAAAAATGAGCTCTATTTCCTTACCGGCTAAAAATTCACCAACAGCGTAAGCTTCTTTAAATATTTCTGTATCCAATCCATCACTGCTGGCACAAAATACTGCGAGGCTGTTTATTCTGTTTTTCTGATCTTCCAATGTTATTTTTTTATTTGTTAGCCCAGGCTCTGAGCATCCTGTAATTTCCAAAGATATCTTTCCGAAGTTCAGGCTTCAAATTATTATTTGTCACCATACCTTTGGTCTCTTCGGCAAGATATTGATTGATCTCAAAATATAAATTACCATTCTTTTTTAAACCGGCTTCAGCTAATTTCGTTATTTTTTTGTAAAATATTAAAGGATCCTCATCTTTTACATACAGCGCCATCGATGGTTCATGTTCCAGCACATTTCGACTCATCTCAGGTTTCTCCAATTCCCTTACATAAGGCGGATTTGAAATGATCACATCAAACATTTCAGCCAATTTGTCCAGCTTCAAAACATCCTGTTGAATGAAATTGATTTTCACTCCATTTCGCTCCGCATTTAATTTGGCACAGTTCAAAGCCTCTTCAGAAATATCCATTGCTGAAACCCTGGCCTGCGGAAAATTTTTGGCCAAACTCACAGCAATACAACCGCTTCCTGTTCCTATATCCAAAATAGTAAGATCTTTGAATTCATTTTTCTGAAGGTCTTCCATCACCCATTGCACGAGCTCCTCAGTTTCAGGCCTGGGAATGAGCACATGAGGATTAACTTTGAATGGTAATCCAAAAAATTCTGTTTCCCCTATAATGTACTGTATGGGTTTTTGATGAAGTAATTGCTGAAGGGCTTTATCAAAATTCTTTACTTCTGCAGGAGAGATCTCTTTTTCCGGGTCTAATGCCAGGTCAAGGCGGGAAATCTTGAGATAGTTTTCCATCAAAAGGTTGAAAAAGGAATTTATTTCCTCCGGGGGATATTCACCTTTTAATTCTGAATGAAAATTGGTTTTTAGATGTTTTAGAAGCAAAGTGTAGATTTTTAGGAAGGTGGTGAAAAGTAGCCACGAATGCACGAATATTCTTTTTATGGGATTAGCTGTTTTACAAGATCATAGAAAGAATGATCAATCATTTTTTCTAAAAAATCACCCCTACAGATCCCTGATCATCCACATGGTACAGTTGTAATGCCCTGTGTCTCCCATTGCCCTGTCGAGGGATTTGAATCCTGAGCGGGCGTAGAGTTTGCGGGCGTGTTCCATGTAGGGAAGGGTTTCGAGGTAACATTGCCTGTACCCTGCTTCTCTCGCGAAATCAAGGCATTTGGTCATCATCTCAGCCCCAATCCCGCGCCCCCGGGCTTCAGGCAAAAAATACATTTTCTGCAGTTCACAAACTCCTTCTTCCCCGGTCAAAGGACCTATACCCGATCCTCCTATGAGCCTTCCGTCTTCTTCCACAACAAAATATGCCATTCCTGATGGCTCATAGTGGGCATGCATATCGTCAAGGGATTTATCTTCATAAGCGGTTCCAATTTTTGGAACTCCCATTTCAACCAAGACTTTTCTTACAACCGTTGCAACTTCCTGGTTGTCTTTTGGTTGAATTTCCCGAATTTTAAAACTATTCATTTCTTGTTAATTAATCCTATTTTTGTGCCGTGAAGATACACGAAAAATACATAAACCGGTGCATCCAGCTTGCTCAAAACGCACTGGGAGCAACCTATCCAAACCCAATGGTAGGGAGTGTTCTTGTACATGAAGATAAGATAATTGGAGAAGGCTGGCATCACAAAGCAGGAGAGCCACATGCCGAAGTAAATGCCATTCGATCTGTAGAGAATGAATTTTTATTAAAAAAAGCAACGATCTATGTGAGTCTGGAGCCTTGCAGCCATTATGGCAAAACCCCTCCATGCAGCGATCTTATAATTACCAGCGGAATTAAAAAAGTGATTATAGGCACCGTAGATCCATTCGCAAAAGTTCAGGGTAAAGGAATAAAGAAATTACTGGATGCAGGATGTGAGGTGAGAGTAGGTGTTTTAGAGGAAGAATGTAAAAAACTGAACAAAAGGTTCTTTACATACCACGAAAAAAAACGCCCTTTTATAATATTAAAGTGGGCACAGACGGAAGATGGCTTCATTGCGCCTGAAACCCGCAGCGAAAGAAAGCCGGTTTGGATCACCAATTCCAATTCCAACCAGCTGGTACATAAATGGAGAAGCGAAGAGCAAGCCATTCTTGTGGGAACCACCACGGCAATTGCAGATAATCCCAAACTCAACACCCGCTTATGGGATGGCCCTGATCCTGTTAGGATTATATTAGATCGAAATTTCAAGATTCCTCAGGACTCCTCGATATTTGACGGAAGCCTCAAAACCATCATTATTTGTGGCGGAAAGCCTGTTAATAATTCGGTACCAAATGATCCTGTACCAAAACTGGTTTATGCTGAAATTGATTTTGAAAAAAATATAGCTGATCAAATTTGTAAAGTTCTTTATCAACACGAGATACAATCAGTAATTATTGAAGGGGGGACCAGAACGCTGCAAACTTTTATTGATGCAGGGCTTTGGGATGAAGCGAGGGTGTTTACAGGAAAGGTTCAGTTTAGATCCGGTTTAAAAGCACCAGATTTTAATGGACTCCTTGTTGAGGAAAAAACGGCAACACAAGACATATTGAAGATATACAAAAATGATTAAAACTATCATATTTGACTTTGGGGACATTTTTGTCAATCTTGACAAACCCGCCACCCTTCGGGAGCTGGAAAGGCATAATATAAAAGGTTTTTCAGAAGCAATTCAGAATAAAAACCTGGAATATGAAAAAGGCATGATCTCTTCAGAAGATTTTGTCAATGCTTATCTTGAAGAATTTAACCATTTGGAGAAAATCCAGGTGATCAATTCGTGGAATGCTATTCTTATGGATTTCCCTGAATACCGGTACAAGTTCATCAAAAAACTTTCCGAAGAAAAAGATTACCAGCTCATCCTCCTTAGTAATACCAACCAAATTCATATTGATTATTTAAAGGATAAAGTGCCTTTTCTCGAAGACTTCAAAAATTGTTTTGACGCTTTTTACCTTTCTCACGAGATAAATTACAGAAAACCCGATGCTGCCATTTATAAGTTTGTTCTGGAAAAGCATGATCTTAAGCCTGAAGAGTGCCTTTTCATAGACGATACAAAAGAGAATACAGAAGCCGCAGCATCATTAGGCATTCATATCTGGAATCTGGAACCTACCAGAGAGGATGTAATAGATCTCTTTACCACTAAAAAGGAATTGTTTTGATATTTCTCCTCCTTAGTGTTATTGCTTCCACTTCGATCTTCGTTATTTTTAAATTGTTCCAGAAATATGATGTAAATATTTTTCAGGCCATTGTGGTAAACTATTTTGTTGCCTGTCTTGTGGGTTTTTTTGGATTTCTTCATGAGGTTGATATATTAGAGGTTTCTGTGAAATTGTGGTTTCCCGGCACCCTTGTGCTTGGCGCCCTTTTTATCATAGTATTTAACCTTGCTGCCCTTACCACCCAGCGCAGTGGACTTTCAGTAGTTTCTGTAGCCACCAAAATGAGCGTTGCAATACCTGTCTTCTTTGGGATCATTCTCTATAATGAAAGTACAGGGCTTATGAAAATCACGGGCATTCTACTGGCATTGGTGGCCGTTTATTTAAGTTCCATAAAAAGCACAGAAGGTATCAGGATCAAAAAGAAGAACCTGATCTTTCCCCTATTGGTCTTTATTGGCAGCGGGATCATTGATACCATGATCAAATATCTGGAGGTTACTTATGTTGCAGTGAATGAAGTAGCCCTATTTTCAACAACAATTTTTGCCATAGCAGGAATAGTTGGCAGCATTATCTTGCTGGCACAGGCAGTGATGGGAAAGTTGCGCATAAAAGGCAAAAATCTCCTGGGGGGAGTACTACTTGGGTTTCCTAATTATTTTTCCATTTATTTCCTGGTGCTGGCATTGCGAACTGAAGGTTTTGAAAGCTCGACAGTTTTTACAATTAACAATGTTGCCATAGTTCTATTTTCAACCCTGCTGGGTATCGTTTTATTTAAGGAGCGTTTGATACCCAAGAATTGGATTGGGATAATTCTGGCAATTATAAGTATATTACTTGTTGCCAATAGTTAGTAAAACAGATCTTGAAAGACACCTATAAAACTATTTCCCGGGCCTCTGAAGAAGCCTTGTTTAAGGAGAAGAATTCAAAATTCTTTGGCTATGCATTCCCGGTTACCTCTGAAGAGGAGGCCAAAGGGCACCTGGAAGAGTTAAAAAAGAAACATCACCAGGCCCGGCATTGGTGCTATGCCTGGCAAATAGGAAAGGAATCTGAAAACCACCACTTCAGGGCCAATGATGATGGGGAGCCGTCCAATTCCGCCGGAATGCCTATTTATGGTCAAATTCAGTCATTTGATGTTACAGACATCCTGATAGTGGTAGTGCGGTATTTTGGAGGAGTAAAACTTGGAGTTGGCGGGCTTATCCAGGCATATAAGGCAGCAGCTCAATTAGCACTGGAAAACAGCAGGATTATAGAAAGAACAGTAGACAAGGTTTTTGAGATCAAATTTGACTACCCGGAAATGAATGTTGTTATGCGACTGATCAAAGAAAACAATCTTAATATCATTAAACAGGATCTTAGTCTGGATTGTAAAATTTATTTAAGTGTAAGAAAAAGTGAAGCAGAAGAGATCTTTGATAAATTCGATTCAGTTTATAAAGTAGAAATTAAGGAAAAGGAAAATTTAAACATTTAATTTTTCAGCTAAAAATTCCGGACAGCGCATTGGTTTTTTAGTGGTAGCATCCATAAAAACAAGAACAGTTGAGGCAGTTGTTATGATCTCATTCTTACTATTAAAAATTTTGTAGGAAAATTCTATCCTCACTCGCGGCGCGTGTAATAATGTAGTCTCTATTTTTAATACCTCGTCAAAAGTAGCCGGCAGTAGAAATTTAAATTCCATGGAATATACCGGAAGCATAATACCTTCTTCCTCCAGGTTCTTATATGACACTCCAAACTGTTCAAGCCACTCAATTCGGGCAATCTCAAGGTATTGGGCATAATTCCCGTGATGAACAATCCCCATTTGATCTGTTTCAGAATATCTTACTTTAACAAAGGTTTGATGAGTTTTCATGTAATTTTAGGTGGTTTATTTGGATAGGTTTTGTACTTTCATACCCGAGCTCTAGTATGCATAAAATTTTCTTAAAATTCAATAGTTAAAGGATTTTTTTTTCACGTATTTTGTTCACATATTTGTTTCACCAAAAAATTAGAAGGACATTACCGCCCCTAATTTACAACCGTCTACTAACCAGGAAATAATTTAAACAAAAGCATGTCAAAAACTGCGCAATCAGTTTGGAATAGCTGTCTAGCTTTTATCAAAGATAATATTACCCCTCAAGCCTACAAAACCTGGTTTGAGCCGATACAAGCAGTAAAACTTACCGATTGTGCCTTAAGCATACAAGTTCCTTCCAAGTTTTTTTACGAATGGCTGGAAGAGCATTATGTTAAGTTATTAAAGGTTTCTCTTACAAAGGAACTGGGAGAAAAAGCAAAACTGGTGTATGTTATCAAGATGGAAAACACCTATGGCAACAAACTTCCTTTTACTGAAAGGATCCCAAGTACACAAAGAAGCAATATGGCTTCCCAGGAAGTAGATGTACCTGTAAAGAACCGAAATCCGGAACTGCGAAACCCTTTTATCATTCCCGGAATTAGGAATGTGAAAATAGAATCGCAGCTCAATCCCAATTACAATTTTGAGAACTTCCTCGAGGGAGATTCCAATAGACTGGCAAGATCTGCCGGACTCGCGGTATCTAATAAACCCGGTGGAACTTCTTTCAATCCCTTGTTGATCTTTGGGGGAGTAGGATTAGGAAAAACCCATTTGGCTCACGCTATTGGCGTGGATATAAAAGATAAATATCCGGAAAAAACGGTTTTATATATTTCTGCGGAAAAATTTACACAGCAATACATAGAATCGGTTAAAAAGAATAACAGAAATGATTTTATTCATTTCTATCAGATCATAGATGTACTTATAGTAGATGATATTCAGCTGCTTTCGGGCAAAGCCGGTACCCAGGATGTGTTCTTTCATATCTTCAATCACTTACACCAAAACGGAAAACAGGTTATATTAACAAGCGACAAGGCTCCTGTAGATATGCAGGATATTGAACAACGCTTATTATCCCGTTTTAAATGGGGACTTTCCGCAGAATTGCAGCATCCCGATTTTGAAACAAGGGTTTCTATTATAAAGAACAAGCTCTACAGGGATGGAGTTGAAATGCCCGAAGACATTATAGAATTTCTTGCCAACAATATCAAGACAAACATCAGGGAACTGGAAGGGGCTATAATTTCTCTTATTGCACATTCCTCTTTTAATAAGAAGGATATTACCCTGGAGCTGGCAAAGAAGATCGTTGACAATTACGTTAAGAACACCAAGCGCGAAGTTTCTATAGATTATATTCAGAAGATCGTAAGTGACTACTTCCAGATGGATGTGGAAACCCTGCAATCAAAGACCCGAAAACGCCATATTGTTCAGGCCAGGCAACTAGCTATGTTTTTTGCCAAAAAATTCACCAAAGCCTCCCTTGCAAGTATTGGCAGTCAAATAGGGAAACGTGATCACGCCACAGTACTCCATGCCTGCAAAACGGTAGATAATCTTGCTGCTACCGATAAACAATTTAAGAAATTTGTTGAAGATCTCAATAAAAAGTTGACTCTTTAAAAAACTACTTTTATGAAAACTAAGGTTTTAATGGTGTGTCTTGGCAATATTTGCAGGTCACCGCTGGCCGAAGGAATTCTTAAATCCAAAATTGATCCCAATAAGGTTTATATAGAATCTGCCGGAACAGGAGACTGGCATATTGATCATGCTCCAGATCCACGTTCCATTTCAGTTGGGAAGCGATATGGCGTTGATATTACCGATCAGCGCGGAAGGCAATTTTCGGCATCAGATTTTGACAGCTTTGATCATATTTACGTCATGGACATAAGAAATTATGAGGATGTGATCGCGCAAGCCAGAAATGAAGAGGATAAAAAGAAGGTAAAACTTATACTTGACGAAATATTTCCGGGCGAGAAAGTAGATGTGCCGGATCCCTATCACGGGGGTTCTCATGGATTTGAGAACGTATATCAAATGCTGAATGAAGCTTGTGAAGTTATAGCTGAAAAATTAAACAAAGAACAACAATAAGTTCTTCCTTATATACTTTTAAATGGCTGAAGCTCCTTTTAAATATTCAGGGAAATTATATTTAATTCCAACCACTTTAGGAGAATCCAATCCACTTCAGGTCCTGCCGTATTCTATTAGAAAAATAATTGAAAAAGTAGATCACTATATTGTCGAAAATGAGAAAACGGCGAGAAGATCTATTAAACAGGTGGTACCCGGAAAAAAGCAGCAGATATTAAAGTTAAGCCCTCTCAATAAATTCACAGATCCCATTTCCCTTCCCTCTTTTTTAGATCCTTGCAAAGAAGGTCTGGATGTAGGTTTGTTAAGCGAAGCAGGATGCCCCGGAGTAGCCGATCCCGGAGCAGAAATGGTGAAACTGGCACATGCTGAAGGAATCCAGGTTGTACCTTTAGTAGGGCCCTCCTCTATTCTCCTGGCCATGATGGGAAGCGGAATGAACGGACAAAGCTTCACTTTCCACGGCTATCTGCCCATTGATAAAAAAGAGCGGAAACAAGAACTTAAAACTTTGGAAAAGATCTCTGCTGAAAAAAATCAGGCCCAGATCTTTATAGAAACCCCGTATAGAAATAACGGTTTACTGGAAGATATTAAGCAGGCTTTGCACCCCGCCACCCGTCTTTGTATAGCCTGTGACCTAACCCTGGAGTCTGAATATATTCTAACTCAGCCTGTATCAGCCTGGAGTAAAACAAAAGTAGACCTTCATAAAAGGCCTACTATATTCGTTATCCAAAAGGAAAATTAAGCTTTGTAAATTACAGCTTTTGCTTTTTGATCCGGTTCTATAAAGGAAGTATCATAACCTCCAAATTTCTTCATATAATAGCCAAGCGAAGTTCCGAAGCCATCAGAAAAGGCATTTTGTCCCCAGCTTCTAAGATATTTTTTCACACTACCCGGGCCAGCAAGATGGGCAGCTGCAAGAATTCCGGATTCTGTAATTTCGGTTCCGTTGATCACCTGTCCTTCAAAACGCGCAATATCACGAATTAAGATCCATTTATTTCGGGCGGCATTGGCATAAAAGGCAGCTTCCTGCAACTCCGGGGAATTGAGGAAAAAATTAGCATCCCTTATTCCAATCAAATTTAAGGTTCCTTTTCCAAACTGGTATTTACCCATATAACCAAATTCGTTCACAACCTTATAATTTCCGCGGGATTCTTTAAATGCCAGGGCCTCTTTAAAACCTGTATAAGATTTTCCAAGAACAGGGCTGGGTGTTTCAGTTAAGGGTTCTGCAGGAATAAGATCTTCAGGAGCCAAAACAGTATATTGTAATGTATCCGCCTTAGAAGTGGCATAAGCATCAAGATTTGCAGCCTCTTTTGTAGAAAAACTTAAAAAAAAGGATCCTGCAATTATTGATAGGATTGAAAATTTTACAACTTTCTTTCTCATAATGTTTAGTTCTGAAAGGTTGTGGACAAATATGGTGCCCCTTTCAATTTCGACGTGCAAAGATACGAAAAAAAATAAGAATTTGATTTTCAGCCTGTTAATCAAATTTCAAGTTTTTAATTGGCGCGTTTGGATACAAACGGCAAAGCTGTATTTTTAGTATAACGGGCCTATCTGTTCACTCCCTGGCTATTGATCCAGCGAACGTAAGCCTGTTTATTCCGGTTGTGCTGAGCAAGATTTTCAGCAAATTTATGATACCCAAAATTCTCTACATCGGCAACAAAATAGAAATAATCGTGATCCTCATAATTCAGTACTGCATCAATTGAAGTTATATCCGGCATGGCAATAGGCCCGGGCGGAAGCGTGTTGTAAAGATAAGTATTGTACGGAGAGTCAATCTTTAGATCTTTATATAATACCCTTTTGATTATAGTATCAAAGTTTTTATTCTGCAGTTTCAGGGCATAGATTACGGTAGGATCTGCATCGAGTTTCCAACCGTTTTTGAACCTGTTCATATAAACCCCGGCCACCTTTGGGCGTTCGTCTACCTTAGCGGTTTCCTTTTGCACAATAGAGGCCACAACTGTAACTTCGTGTGGTGTCAAACCTATTTCTTCTGCTTTATTTAATCGCTCCTCTGTCCAGAAATTGGCATATTCCCTTCGCATTCTTTTCCTGAAGTCTTCCGCAGAAGTATTCCAGAAAAATTCATATTGGTTGGGAATATACATACTAAGAGCATTAGCCTCAGTAAACTCATTTTGGGTTAAGAACTCAGCGTCTTTCATCGCCTGTAACAGGGATGCACTATCTGCTTCGATTTGGGAAGCAATGCGTCCTGCCAAATTTTCCAGCCTTTCCTGATTATTAAATGAAAGCCTTACCGGTTGATTCCCTACTCTTAAAACATTGGTAAGCTCATTGTTATTAATGCCTTTTGGAATAACATACTTACCTGCTTTTACATTAGAAGGATATCCCTTTTTTTGGGCTACAGCGTCAAAGGAAGAAAGATCCTTTAAGTAAGGCCTGAGGCTGTCTCTAACTGCTGAATAAGTCGCGCCGCTTGGAATAAAAACAGTAACGGTTTCAGTTTGAAAATCTGTATTGGGAGAAAATATGCTTGTATAAATTTTATAACTGAAATAACCCAGCACTATAATACCCAAAAGTGCTATAATGACCAGAATTTTTTTAATGTACATTGATTAATTGGTATAAGATCTCATTTTTATATTTTCCTTTGACCAGTACCCAGTCCTTTTTTATTCCCACCTTTTCAAACCCATTCTTTTCAAAAAGTTTGATGCTGGCCAAATTATCTTCAGTAACGTTGGCGTACACCTGGTGCAGCCCAAGATGGTCAAAACAATATTGGGAGATAAGGGATAGAACTTCAGTTCCATAACCTTTTTCCCTGTCTTCTGTATTTACAATTAAGATGCCAATGGCGGCTCTGCGGTCCCGGGGTTCAAGATCAAAAATATCTATCATCCCCAGCCGGTTATGGTCATTGCTGCAAATCATCAATCGCAGCTGTTTTACATCATAGATATCACGGTGAGAGTTTTGAATGTATTTCTTGATAAGATATCGGGAATATGGAACCCGGGTAGCACTTATCTCCCAGAATTCTTCTGTATTCTCTACCTCAACAACAAAATCGAGATCTTCAGGCTCCAGCGCACGCAGATAAATTTTATTTCCTTTTAAGGTTAACATATAATTTCCCCTTTAAAAACAAATTCTGCAGGGCCGGTAAGCCAGATATTGGAAAAATGGTTATTATTTTCTTCAAAAGAAACCTCCAGGTCCCCACCGGGGGTTTTTAAGTATATTTTTTTTGAAGCTGCCTTACCCGTGGCATATGCAGCCAGGGCAACAGCAGTAACCCCGGTTCCACAAGAATAAGTTTCATCCTCAACTCCTCTTTCATAGGTGCGGACTAAAAAAGTGTCTTCTCCGGCGGCTTCTACGTAATTTACATTAGTTCCCCCGTTTCTTTTATAGGCTTCTGAATATCTTATTCTACTACCTTCTGTCTTAACATCTATATCTCCAACTCCTTCAGTAAAAATAATATGATGAGGAGAGCCTGTATCAAGAAAAACATTTGCTTCGTTAATATTAGCAGCATCTACATTTTTCATCTGCAAGCTCACTAATCCGTTCTCTATCAAAGCACTGTGCCTGCCATCAATAGCTGTAAAATTGGCAGAATTGTCAATAATATTTAAATATTGGGCAAAAGCCACTAGACATCTCCCACCATTCCCGCACATACTACTCTGGTTCCCGTCTGCATTGTAATAGACCATTTTAAAGTCATCTACATCATTATCGGCCTGTTCAAGAAGTATAAGTCCGTCTGCACCAATGCCAAATCTTCTGTGACAAAGTCTACTGATAAGATTGGTATCATTTTTGGATAATCGCATAGTACGGTTATCTACCATTATAAAATCATTCCCGGTCCCGTGGAATTTAAAAAAATTAAGTTTCATGTGGTTCTGATCTACCGGGCAAAGGTACAACAATACAGTAGAATTTTCCGTTTGAAACTATAGATCAAACGGAAAATTAAAGAAGTAAAACAAACAATAAATTATAACAAGAAAATATAAAAAATCAAATGAAAAAATTAACAACACTAGTATTTGCATCAATGATAGGAGGCATTCTCACATTGGGCTCCTATAAAATGGTAATAGACGATCTTTTTGCTGAAGAAGATCAGGTTACCACCACAATTCCCGCACCTATGCCTGTTTCATATGATTCAAGCATTTATGGAACCAATGCCGACTTCACAGAGGCGGCGGAACGCACTGTGCACGGCGTGGTTCACGTAAAGAACCTTGCAGTATTTGGGGAATCCCAAAGTGCATGGGAACAATATTACCGCGGCAGAAGCGGCGGAAAAGCCTTACGTGGTGCCGGATCCGGAGTTATAATTAGCCCGGATGGCTACATTGTTACAAATAACCACGTGATCGACCAGGCAAATGAAATTGAAGTTACCTTAAATAATAACCAAACCTACAAGGCAAAATTAATAGGTACAGATGCAAGAGCAGATATTGCTCTTTTAAAAGTAGAAGCTGAGGACCTTGAGTATGTAACTTTTGGGAACTCTAATAATGTAAGAGTAGGTGAATGGGTACTTGCAGTGGGTAATCCTTTTAATCTTACTTCTACAGTTACTGCAGGGATAGTTAGTGCAAAAGCAAGAGACCTTACCACCAGCGATATGGCCCCTCAATCTTTTCTTCAAACCGATGCTGCAATTAATCCCGGTAACAGTGGAGGTGCATTGGTGAATATTAATGGAGAACTTGTAGGTATTAATACTGCAATTACTTCACAAACTGGTAGCTACGTTGGTTATGGTTTTGCAGTTCCTTCTAATAATGTCAGAAAAATTGTTGAAGACATACTGGAATTTGGTAATGTTCAGCAGGGAATCCTTGGAATACGGGGAGAGGATATAAACACAACAATCTCAAAAAGAATGGATCTTCCATTTTCACAGGGTGTGCTTGTAAGAGATGTGGATTCTGAAAGTGGAGCTGCTTTGGCAGGAATTAAGGCCAATGATGTGATTCAGAAAATTGATAACATCATGGTTAGGAAAATGTCTGACCTTACGGGATATATTGGATCTAAAAGACCCGATGATCTAGTGAATGTGAAAATTCTCAGGGATGGAAAGGAAAAAGAACTTTCTGTTAAACTTACCAAGTATGAAACTTATGCAATTACTCCAATTGGTTTGGAAGTAACCAATGCATCTAAGGAGGATCTTAAAAATTTCAATACCGGTAATGGGGTGAAGATCAGCAGAGCTTTAAAACCCGATAAGCAATCTCAGGCTTTAATAGGGATATTGATCACTAAAATTGATGATCAAAAAGTAAACAGTGTATCTGAAGCGAGAAATATAGTAAATACCAAAGATCCTTCTGAACCTATGAGTGTTACTTTTGCAACTCCTGAAGGTAAAGAACAAACTTTTATTTTCAGATAAAATAAATGCAATAAATACACTTAACCCGCTCTTTTCAGAAGCGGGTTATTTTTTTTATAAATGTTTTACGAAAACGTTTGAAATATATACTTTTGCAGCGTTTTAAACACACAACCTAAACGGAATATAAACAATGGGATTTAACGAAATCTACGAAAAAGAACTTTCATTTCAAGCCGACCGCAGAAGAGCATCGGTTGAATTTATTAAGATCATAAGCGATCTGTGGTATGATAAATCCATAGAATTAGTGCTTTTTAGAAATCAGTTGATCAACCGCAACGTGAGCGATATTTTAAATCTTCACGAATATGCAGCTGAATTTGTAGAAAAACCAATTTCAATTTTTGATACTGTTGAAATTGCGCAGGCCATTAAAGATCTCGATCTGCCTCCCGCAAAACTGGACATTGGGAAACTTACCTATGAGTACCACCTGGAAGATGTAGATTATCATAATGCAAAATCCTTTATTTCAGGGAAACTCAAAGATGCAAAAGATTATAAAGAAGTAACTCCTAAAGATGTAGTGCTTTACGGATTTGGAAGAATAGGAAGACTCTTAGCCCGGGAATTAATGACCCGCACAGGAATTGGTAGTCAAATGCGGCTTCGTGCTATAGTTACAAGGGGAAAAGTTGATGCAACCGTATTGGCAAAAAGAGCCTCCTTATTAAAAAATGACTCCATCCACGGCGATTTTTCAGGAACTGTAAGTGTAGATGAAAAGAATTCAGCTTTAATTATAAATGGTACTACAGTACATATTATTTCGGCCAATGATCCTGAAGAAATAGATTATACATCTTACGGAATTAATAATGCTTTAGTGATAGACAATACCGGAGCATTTAGGGATAAAGAAGAATTGAGCAGGTTGTTATCAAGCAAAGGGGCTGCTAAAGTACTACTTACTGCTCCCGGTAAAGGTATTCCGAACATTGTTCATGGAGTTAATCATAAGGACTATGATCCCGATGAATATGATATATTTTCTGCCGCCTCCTGTACCACCAATGCTATAGTTCCGGTGCTTAATGCAATAGAGGAATCATTAGGAGTGGTTCACGGGCATTTAGAAACTATTCACGCATATACCAATGATCAAAATTTGGTAGATAATATGCACAACAAATATAGAAGAGGCCGGGCTGCGGGATTGAATATGGTCATTACAGAAACAGGAGCCGGAAAAGCAGTAGCGAAAGCTTTACCCTCTTTTGAAGGTAAATTAACTTCCAATGCCATTAGAGTTCCTGTTCCTAACGGATCTTTGGCCATTCTAAATCTGGAGGTGCAAAAGGAAACTTCAGTTACCGATGTAAATAACATTATGAAAAAATATGCCCTTGAAGGGGATATGGTAGAACAAATAAAATATTCTATAGATAATGAACTGGTCTCTTCAGATATTGTAGGATCAGCCCAGCCTTCCATTTATGACAGCAAAGCAACTATTGTAACTGAAGACGGAAAACATATTGTGCTGTATATATGGTATGATAATGAATATGGTTACAGCCAACAGGTTATAAGGCTGGCAAAATATATTGCCAAAGTCAGAAGGTTTTCTTACTACTAATTTTTTTTGATCTTTAAATTTAGGCCTGCCGGTTGGCGGGCCTTTTTTTCTTCTGGCATTGTGTCAATTAAAAGCCGATATTTATATTCAGGCAATAAAAAGATAATTATGACACAGGAAGTCAACAGGAATAAATTTTTGCGGAAAAGATATTTTATCCCGGTTATAATTCTTGTTCTAGTCATTATTGGGCGCTTACTACTGCCCTATTTCCTGAAGAATTACGTCAATAAAACATTAAATAATATACCGGGCTATGAAGGCTATGTAAAAGATATAGATGTTTCCTTATGGAGAGGTGCCTATGTGATCGATGGTCTTATTTTACATAAAAAAGGAGGGGAAATATCCACTCCTATGCTAAATTTCGAAAAATCTGATATCTCCATCGAATGGCCTTCTTTACTCAAAGGGAAGATTGTAAGCGAAGTGGAATTGCACAACCCCGAATTCAATTATATTTTTGAAGACCAGGAGAAAGAAGCCCCTGAAGGTGAGGCAGACGTCGAAGCCTGGACTAAGGCATTGACCGACCTTGTCCCCATTGACATAAATCATTTTAGCGTACATAACGGAACTGCCAGTTTTGTGCAGCTATCTTCAGATCCCGAAATTAATATGTTCCTGGAGAAGATAAACCTCGAAGCTACCAACTTAAGCAACGTTGTGAATGAAGAGGAAACCTTACCATCAAATCTTAATGCTAAAGCCGTTTCTATGGGTGGTGGCGATGTTACTTTAACCGGAGATCTAAA
This sequence comes from Gillisia sp., assembly GCA_024635655.1. Taxonomy (GTDB): domain Bacteria; phylum Bacteroidota; class Bacteroidia; order Flavobacteriales; family Flavobacteriaceae; genus Gillisia. The sequence goes on from JAGXIL010000073.1 coordinate 15,850, forward strand.
TCTGCTGAAAACCATTCCGGATATGGATATTAATTTTGAGCTTCAAAAGGCAGATGTGACAGCCTTAAATAATTTAGCTGAAAGATATGTGGGAGTAGATTTTGAAAGTGGTACTTTTGAACTCTACAGTGAATTTGCCATTGCTGATGGTTTCCTAAAAGGATACATTAAGCCAATGTTCATTAAAACAAAATTTCTGGGAGAGCAAAATGAGGGAGGATTTTTCAAAAAACTATGGGAAGGATTTGTAGGCGTAGTAAAATTCCTCTTTGAAAACAAAGGCACAGATACTCTTGCTACCAGAGTACCTCTTTCCGGAGATCTCAATGATGTTGATGCCGGAATTTTTGCTACAGTTGTAAACATTTTTAAAAATGCCTGGATTGAGGCTTTTACGGGAGATGTTGATAAAAACATTGATTTTGAGGACGCTGTTAAAGAGAAAAACTAGGGTTCTATCCGGAATATTATTTATTTTTTTAAAAAAATAAAATATGGCAATAAGTTAATTCCTGCCACGTTGTGTAATCTATAAAACCAAAAATGACCCAATGAAGAAAGTAATATTTTTAAGTTTTTTCATCCTTACCATATCAGGAAAAACCGTCGCCCAGGAGAATGTAACAGGCCCGAATGTGGTGGAAGAAGAATTTACCAATCTTATTGAAAATTCTAATGACTATCAAGGTTATAAAGTAGTTGATTACAATGAACTGGTGAGCCTCAAGAATAAAACTGCACAATATTTTGCCAACCTGAATGAAGAAATTATTACCCAAAAAAACACTATTGATCAGCAACAGGATCAAATAGCACAGTTAAGGGAAGAATTGGAAAGTACCCAGCAGGAATTGGAACGAGTAAATGCAGACAAAGATGCAATCACCTTTTTAGGAATGCCCTTCAGCAAAGGAAGTTATATGGCTTTTATGTGGGGAATAGTAGGATTACTTGTCCTGGCACTATTGTTCTTTATCTATAGATATAACAAAGGAAACGCTCAAACTGTTGAAGCCCGAAATAAGTTACATTCTACAGAAAAGGAATTTGATGCATACAGAGAGAAGGCGCTTGAAAAAGAGCAACGCTTGGGAAGGCAGTTACAGGATGAAAGAAACAGAGCTAACCAAAAGCAATAACTTGTGGTTCGCTAAATAACAATCTTAGATATTTCCTCATCTTTGCACTACAATAATGTTTCAACTATACTATGCGCATAGATATAATCTCGGTGGTACCGGATATTTTAACTAGTCCCTTTGATGTTTCCATACTCAAGCGGGCAATTGAAAAAGGCCTGGTTGAGATTCATATTCATAACCTCAGAGATTATGTAACCGATAATTATAAACAAATTGACGACTATCAGTTTGGAGGAGGTGCAGGAATGGTGATGATGATCGAACCCATTGATAAATGCATTTCAGGATTAAAGACTGAAAGGAATTATGATGAGATCATCTATATGACCCCGGATGGAAAAACTTTAAATCAAAAAACCGCCAATACCCTATCCTTAAAGGAGAATATCATCATCCTATGTGGACATTACAAAGGAGTTGACCAAAGGGTAAGGGACCATTTTATCACCCGGGAAATATCTATAGGAGATTATGTTTTATCCGGCGGGGAACTTGCTGCGGCTGTTTTATGTGATACAGTAATAAGATTAATACCCGGAGTTCTCGGGAATGAGACCTCTGCCCTAACCGATTCTTTTCAGGATGATCTACTGGCGCCACCGGTATATACGCGACCTGCTGAATACAAGGGATGGAAAGTTCCGGAAATTTTAACCTCGGGAAATTTTCCGAAAATAGAAGCCTGGCGGGAAGAACAGTCTTACCAGAGAACAAAAGAATTACGCCCTGATCTTTTAGATGAAGATTAATAGAATTATAATTATTGCCAGTTAGATTTATTTACTTAATTTTGCACTCGTTTCTAAACCAACCTCTGGCGAAAATCGTGAATGTTGCTTTAGTCTGTATACAAATTAAAAAACTATGGAATCCTTAATTAAATTCGTTCAAGACGAATTCGTTGCCAAAAAAGATTTTCCTGAATTTTCAGCCGGTGATACAATTACCGTGTACTATGAAATTAAGGAAGGTGCTAAAACCCGTACTCAGTTCTACAGAGGTGTTGTTATTCAGGTAAAAGGAACCGGTGCTTCCAAGACCTTTACAATTAGAAAAATGAGTGGTACTGTTGGTGTTGAGCGTATATTTCCAGTAAATATGCCGGCCCTTCAAAAAGTTGAAGTAAATAAGCGAGGTAAAGTAAGAAGAGCCCGTATTTATTACTTCAGGGGCCTTACAGGTAAAAAAGCCCGTATTAAAGAAGAAAGAAAAAGGTAATTACTTTTTCCTATCAAACTTAAAAAGCTCCGGAAACGGGGCTTTTTTATTTCATTTTTGTTTTCATTGTTTATTCCAATATGAAGTTTGTTCCTCAACAGGCCTCAAATATTCAGTTGATTGGATACTATAGGTATTTTAATTAATGCTTCACTCTTTCCTACACCCTTGTTTTGAGCAATTCGTATAGCCCCTTTCTAAGTTTGTGGAGGTTAAAATAAAAGAAAAAAACCAACGAATTTCTTAAAAAATTTATTCCTTTTTACCGTTTAAAAGGAACACCAAAAACATCTCATTTCTTTAGCAAAATCATTGTAAATACTGTAAGATTTTACCTTCATAATGCTGTTTTAACCCTTATGATACTTATAATTAGCTCATATGCTTATTTAACAATTGTGGAGTGAAAATCAGGGTCGATTCTATTATACTTTAGGCAACCTTAACCGTTAAATATTTATCATGAAAAAACTACAACTAAAAAAGATGGCGCTGTCTCTTTGCGCAATGGGAGTTTTGTTTACCTCCTGTGAAAAAGAGGATGTTAATGAGGAAATGGATTTTGAAGCAGTACAGTTGGAAGAAGCTCCATTTAAAAATTACATGGTAATCACCGGGAGCACAGAACTTACTAAAAGCGTGGAGAGCTTCTTAAAAACCAGCGGAGGTCAAATTGTCAACACGATTCCCGAAATAGGAATTGCTGTTGTTAGCTCCAAGGATGCAAATTTCATGGAAAACACCCTCAAAAACCAGGAAATTGTATCTGTAATTCCAGATTATGAATTTAGATGGATCCCGTCAACTGAAGGAGAAGCAGTTAATAATCCAACAGAGGAAGTAACTCCTTTTAGTATTGGAAACTCAGAGCCTTTTTATGGCTACCTATGGGGAATGGATGCAATTGATGCGCCACAAGCCTGGAATGCAGGATTTACAGGAAAAGGAGCAAGTGTTTTCGTACTGGATTCTGGTATCGATGCAGAACACCCGGATCTTGCACCTAATTTAAACACAGAGCTTTCCAAATCATTTATTGCAAACGAGGATTGGAATATTAGACCGGGAACATTCTTTAACCATGGAAGTCATGTGGCCGGAACTATTGCTGCTGCACAAAATGGAATTGGAGTGATAGGTGTTGCTTATGAAGCAGAAATAGTAGCTGTAAAAGTTCTTTCTGAATATAGCGGCGGTGGACCCTTTAGCTCTATTAATGCGGGAATTGTTTACGCCGCAAACGCTGGTGCAGATATTATTAACATGAGCTTAGGTGGTACAATTAATAGAAATGGAACCTTTGTGGATGCAGATGGAAATGTTCTTAAATTTCCTGCCAAATATTATCAGGAAATTATCTTGGCTCAACAAAGAGCTGTTGATTATGCTTATAAGAAAGGAACCACACTAATTGCTTCTGCCGGAAATGACGGTGTAAATTATGACGGTAATACTTCTTTTGTTAAGCTTCCTGGTGGATTGAACAATATAGTTACAATTTCGGCTACTGCTCCGGAAGGTTGGAATTTTGACCCAAGTTCTAATTATGATGTTCCTTCAAGCTACACAACGCACGGAAGATCTTTAATTGACATTGCTGCACCTGGAGGTGATTCTGATGTTTCCCAATTAGATATGATTGTTAGTACTGGAAGCACTGGTTATTACTTCAGTGCCGGGACTAGTATGGCTGCTCCACATGCAGCGGGTGTGGCTGCACTTATTGTTGGGAAAAATGGAAAAATGAGTCCTCAAGAACTAGAAAAGCAACTGATCAATACTGCAGATAAAGTTGATGGCAATGGATTAGACTTGTTCTTAGGAAAAGGAAGGGTGAATGCATTTCGTGCGGTAACTGAATAACCTTAAAAATTTTTAAATAATCAATTTTCTAAAGCTCCGGATACCCGGAGCTTTTTGGTTTAATTTTATTTGCAATACACCTCCTGGTTTCCTGACAAGAGAGAAGTCAACTATTTGAATCAGCAGCATTTTTAACACCATGTAAAAATATAGTTAAATTGTTGGAAATCAGAATTTCCAGTTGTAAATTTAAATGTGTTTAAGAATAAAGAATGACAAAAGGATTTCTTAATTAAACACCGTAAAGCAAAGTTCTTTACATATGTTTTTATCTTCTATATAACGATCAATTTGCACAGCAAATACAGTTTGAAAGATAAAAACTCTGTTGATCAAATTTGAACGCTTTTGTGAACAAATTGATCATGTGAAATAATGCACCCGGTAAGTAGTAGTAATAGACTTATTTTAGATTTAAAAGATCCGGCGGTAAAGCATTATTTCGTTAGAAGCCATTTCAATATACCTGGTATGTTGAAATGGCTTTTTTATTGGTACAAACCGGCTTTATGCCTGCTTATTATGAAAAAAGAAGGGAAAACCTTATATTCGCAGGGGAACCAGAGCAAACTCTTGCTATTTCTTTCCCATTAGAAAATATAACAACTTTTTTTATTCCGAATCTGTAAAATTGCTCATTTTGATGTGGCGGAATAAAAAATAAAAAACAAAATTATACCGATGACAAAACGCTCAAAGATTTTTTATACTAAAACTGATGAGGCGCCCATGTTGGCTACTTTCTCTTTCTTACCTATAGTTAGAAGTTTTACAGATACATCAAATATTGATATTGAACCTACAGATATCTCCCTCGCAGCAAGGATCCTTGCCAATTTTCCGGAATATTTGACTCAGGAGCAAAAAGTTCCGGATGCATTAAAAATGCTGGGAGGGTTGGTTAAAGAACCTGAGGCAAATATTATAAAATTGCCTAATATCAGCGCCTCCGAACCACAATTGGAAGCAGCAATAAAGGAATTACAGGATAAAGGCTACAAATTACCAGATTATCCATCTTCACCTAATAATGAAGAAGACAAACAAATAAAGAAAAAATATGATCAGGTAAAAGGTAGCGCTGTGAATCCTGTCCTTAGGGAGGGGAATTCAGATAGAAGAGCTCCAAGAGCAGTAAAAAATTACGCTAAGGAAAATCCTCATTCCATGGGGGAATGGTCATCAGATTCCAAAACTCATGTATCAACAATGCAGGGGGGAGATTTCTTTCATAATGAAAAATCTTTGACCCTGGCCAAACCCGATAGTCTTAAAATAGAACTGGAAGATACTTCAGGAAAAAAACAGGTGCTAAAGGAGAATCTTCAGATTTTAGAGGGAGAAATTATTGACGCAACAGTAATGAGCAAAAAAGCTTTACTGAAGTTTCTGGAAGAACAGGTTCAGGATGCAAAAGAAAAAAATGTGCTTTTTTCTTTACATATGAAAGCTACGATGATGAAAGTATCAGATCCTATTATCTTTGGCCATGCCGTGAAGGTGTATTTTAAAAATGTGTTCGCGAAATATGGGGAAACATTTAATAAAATAGGAGTCAACGTAAACAGTGGCCTGGGTGATCTTGTGAGCTCCCTTTCTAAACTAGATCCTGATAAAAGATCTGAAATTGAAGCAGACCTAAAAAAGGCTTTTGAGTCCGGACCTTCCATTGCAATGGTCGATTCAGATAAGGGAGTTACAAACCTTCACGTACCCAGTGATGTGATCATCGATGCTTCTATGCCCGCAATGATCCGCACATCAGGAAAAATGTGGAATTCTGACGGTAAGCAGGAAGATACAAAAGCTGTTATACCTGATAGTAGTTATGCCGGAATTTACCAAACTACCATAGATTTTTGCAAAGAACACGGAGCATTTGACCCTGCTACCATGGGAACTGTTCCCAATGTAGGTTTAATGGCGCAAAAGGCTGAAGAATATGGTTCACATGATAAAACCTTTGAGATTCAAAAACCGGGAACAGTAAAAGTAACTGATTCAACAGGAAATACCCTACTTGAACATACAGTTGAAGAAGGAGATATATGGAGAATGTGTCAAACTAAAGATGCTCCCGTACAGGATTGGGTGAAACTGGCAGTGAACAGAGCAAAATCTTCAGGTATGCCCGCAATATTTTGGCTGGATAAAAATAGAAGTCATGATACTGAAGTAATTAAGAAGGTCGAAAAATATCTTGCACAACACGACACTACAGGACTTGACATTCAAATCATGGCTCCTGAAAAGGCAACAGAATTCACACTTAAAAGAGTAAAAGATGGTAAAGACACAATTTCAGTCACCGGAAATGTGCTTCGCGATTATTTAACCGATCTCTTTCCTATTCTCGAGCTGGGCACCAGTGCAAAAATGTTGTCCATAGTTCCTTTGATGAGCGGTGGTGGTTTATTTGAAACCGGCGCAGGAGGATCTGCCCCAAAGCATATTCAGCAATTCGTCAAAGAAGGACATTTAAGATGGGATTCTTTAGGGGAATTTCTGGCACTTGCAGTTTCTTTAGAACATTTAGGGGAAAACTTTGATAATAAAAAAGCATTGATCCTTTCTGAAACACTGGATGCAGCTACCGAGAAGTTTTTAAAGAACGACAAATCTCCTTCGCGAAAGGTGAATGAACTTGACAACCGCGGAAGTCATTTCTACCTAGCCCTGTATTGGGCACAAGGCCTCGCTAAACAGGATAAGGATAAAGAACTTAAGCAACAATTTGAAAAAATAGCTGGGGAACTTGAAGAACACAAGGAAAAAATTCTCCAGGATCTCATTGTAGCGCAAGGGGATCCGGTTGAAATTGGAGGATATTATTATCCTACCGAGGATTTAGTAAGCCGGGCAATGAGACCCAGCACAACGTTGAACAAAATTTTGGGTTATTAATAATAACTTAAATATAAATATTTTAAAATTTAAAACCCCGACTATAAACAGCCGGGGTTTTTTATTGAAAAGAAGACCTGACATTCAAAATTTTAAAAGAGAAATTGATATAGGAAACCCCTGCCAAACCTTATCTTTACAAAAAAATAGAATTGAAAAATACCCTTTCTCTTTTCTTTATATTCATCTTTTCGCTAATACAGGCTCAGGAAAAATTCACACTTAACGGAGTAATTAAAGATGCTTCAAGTAATGAAACCTTATATGGAGTAAATGTTTTGTTTCCTGAATTCGGTACCGGAACAACAAGTAATGAATATGGTTTTTATTCCCTCAAGATCCCTCCCGGTGAACATCGGGTAGTAATCTCTTATTTGGGATTTGAGGAATTATCTTTTCAACTTACAATAAATGCAGATACTACAAGGAATATAGAACTAAAAGAAACTTCAGAAAGTCTTGAAGAGATTGTTATAACTGAAGATACAGAAGGACTTAATATTACAAGGCCTGAAATGAGTGTAACCAGGCTGGATATTAATACCATACAAAAAATTCCCGTTTTATTTGGAGAGGTTGATGTAGTGAAATCGCTGTTATTATTACCGGGGGTTTCTAATGCCGGGGAAGGCTCTTCCGGCTTTAATGTCCGGGGAGGTGCTGTTGATCAAAATTTAATTCTTTTAGACGAGGCTACCATCTATAGTTCCTCACATTTATTTGGATTATTCTCAGTATTTAATCCCGATGCTATAAAGAACCTTAAATTATATAAGGGGGGAATACCGGCAAAATATGGGGGAAGAGTATCCTCTGTTCTAGAGATATATCAAAAGGATGGAAACAGCAAGAGGTTTCGGGCCAATGGTGGAATAGGATTAATTTCCAGCCGTCTCCTGGTTGAGGGTCCCCTTGTCAAAGATAAAGGTTCTTTTTTGATTGGAGGCAGGAGTTCGTATGCTCATTTATTTCTAAAACTTACCGATAACCCAAATTCTGCTTATTTCTATGATCTCAATACAAAATTAAGTTACAGGTTAAATGACAGCAATACGTTATTATTCTCCGGATATTTTGGAAGAGATGTTTTTAATCTTGCAGAAAGTTTCAAAAACACTTATGGAAACTCAGTATTTAATTTGCGGTGGAATCACGTCTTGTCAGAAAACATTTTTACCAACCTTTCTGTCATCTACAGTGATTATTATTATGGACTCACCCTTGATTTTGTAGGATTTAACTGGAATAGCGGAATACAAAACCTCAATTTAAAATATGATTTCAACCACTATTTAAATGAAAATATTAATTTGGAATATGGGATCCAAAGTACGTACTACGAGTTTAACCCTGGGGAAATTGAACCAAGCACAGCAGATTCTGGAATTAATCCCTTTGATCTCACCAAAAAATATGCTTTTGAAAATGCAGTATATTTTTCAGTAGAACAAAAACTTTCAGAAAGATTCTCTGCTGAATATGGGTTGCGGTACAGTACTTTTTTAAGGTTGGGACAGGATCAAATGAGTGTTTACGATAACGACCAGCCGGTTGTTTACGATTCAGAATTTGGTATTTATACTGAAGCAGACCCGATAGGAAATGTTTCCCTCCCAAAGAATAAAACTGAAAGATCATTTGGAAATATAGAACCCCGCGTGGCCTTAGCTTATAATTTTAATGAATTCCAGTCTATAAAAGCAAGTTATAACAGGATGAGCCAGTACCTGCACTTAATTACCAATACCAGCTCCCCTACACCTTTAGATGTTTGGACACCAAGTGGCAAATTTATAGACCCTCAAATACTCGATCAGGTTGCACTTGGATATTTTCAAAACTTCAACGGTTTAGTTTACTCCCTTGAAGTGGAAACATTTTATAAATCGATTGATAACCGGCTTGACTATATTGATGGAGCTAATTTAATTGCAAATAATAATATTGAAAGGGTTTTGCTACCCGGTAAAGCAAGGGCTTACGGGCTGGAAATATTATTCAGGAAAAATAAAGGTAAATTTACAGGCTGGTTGGCTTATACCCTATCAAAAACAGAACAATTAACAGCAGGAAGAACCCCAGATGAACCGGGAATAAATAATGGTAACTGGTATAACACAAATTATGATAAACCTCATGACATCTCAGTGACCGGCAGTTATGAAATTAGTCCCAAATGGCAGTTAAATTCAAATTTTGCTTATCAAACCGGTTTACCCACTACTTTCCCTACCGGACAATATCGATTTGAAAACTTAACTATTCCGGTGTTCTCACCAAGGAACAGCGACAGGTTGCCCAGTTACCATCGCCTGGATATTTCTGCAACTTACACCCCCAAACCTTCTTTAACCAATTCATACAGATCCTCATGGAATTTCGGGATTTACAATGTTTATAACAGGCAAAACGCAGTTTCTCTTACCTTCAGACAAAATCAGGATATTGCAAACAATGAAGCGGTAAGGCTCTCGCTATTTGGTATTATCCCCTCAATAACTTATAATTTTAGATTTTAAGCCATGATGACTAAAAAATTAAAAACCTTGTTGCTGATTGGGATTTTGGCTCTTTACTCCTGCGAGGAAGTTGTTGATGTGTCTTTACAGGAATCTGAGCCCAAATTGGTTGTAGAGGCTTCCATATTTTTAGATAAAGAAGATCCCTCTCCCACACAGATCATAAGACTTACCACCACTGCCCCATTTTTTGATGATCAAATCCCACCGGCCACTGATGCAAAAGTACTGGTTTATGATGAATACGGAAATGAGTTTCTCTTTTTCGAAGTTGATCCCGGAATTTACAGAACTCAAAGTTTTATTCCAGAATTCAATACTACCTACTTTGTGGAAATTATTTATGAAGATGAACTTTATACTGCGCAAGAAACCCTAATAGCCACTCCTGAACTCGAATTTGTAGAACAAAATGATAACGGTGGCTTTAGTGGAAATGATATTGAATTGAAAATATATTACACAGATTTTCCGGAACCGGATAATTTTTATTTATTGCGATTCCTCCATAATGACCTTTCCTTCCAAATTTACGATGACAAATTTAGCAATGGGAATCGAACTTTTGGGTTCTTTATTGATGAAGAATTATCTCCGGGACAACAAGTGGATTTCGAGATCCAGGGAATAAGCAGAAAGTTTTATGACTACATGTTCATTTTAAGATCTCAGGCAGGTACATCAGGCGGGCCTTTCCAAACACAACCCACCACTGTACGGGGGAATTTGGTTAACACCACCGATCCAGATAACTTCGCGCTGGGCTATTTTCGCCTTTCAGAAAGAGATAATTTGACTTATATAATCGAATAAACAGATGATGCATGAAGCACACTAATAAAGAACTTCTTGGAAAAGGCCTTAAATATTTAGGAGGTGCCATCCCCTTAGCCTTTCTGGGCCCGATCATCTTGTACAGCGCCTTTAACAATCAGGCACATCCCCTATACCTTATAGTACTCAGTGTTGGAATACTCGCCTGTGCAGGAGCCATGTATCTTATGTTTAAAGGAATAGGCACTCTTATAAAATCTCTTTTTGATTAATAAATTTTGCCTGTGCAATTCTGTGGCCTCTGTGGCTAAACTATGCTCGGTTATATTTCGCAAAGCAGTTAAGCTAAAACCTCCATGCAACTTTGTGACTCCGTGTCCTCTTTGTTGGCTGCGTGGTTTCACGCAAAGTTGAAAAAATAGCTCTCCTCCCCATCACCGTGAAACTGCCTGCCGGCCGGGCAAGTTCTTGTCAGGGTCTGGCGTAGTTTGAGGGACAGAACTGGCGAGAATGGGTACTGACCCACTGCGTTATATGCTGAAACGAGCTCAGCATGAGGTGGCGAGAACATTTCGCTATTATATGGTTCTTCTTATCCGTCACTCATTTCAGGGCCTAGCGGGATAAAACCAGCCCCCCAGCGAGAAGACTTGATACCATTAACTACGTTAGATGCTGAACCGAGCCTGTCCTGAGTTTATCGAAGGGTTCAGCAGGCGTAGCGATAATATAATAAATAATTAAACGCCTGGTTTACCGTCACCCTGAAATTTTTTCAGGGTCTAATGGAGTTGAGATGGGCGCCCTTGCAAAAATGATCCAAAGTACAAACTACGCCACTGCTGAAACAAGTCCACTATTCTTTTAAATCTTTAAATTTAATAATCTAATATGCGCTATTTTTTTTAAAATACATCAGTGGTAGGCTTTAGTAAAGCTCCAGAGGAGCCGCATATTTATAGAACCATTTAAACCAACCACAAATGAGCTCCAGAGGAGCGGCATATCTATCCCCCACAAATATGCCATGCGTAGAGTTTTCAAAAAATGGAAACGCGCAAACTCGCGAGAAGTTTGGAACAGACCGAGTAGGCTTCAAAGCAAAGTTCCAGAGGAGCGGCATATTTATAGAACAATTAAAACAATCCACAAATTAGCTCCAGAGGACCGCATATCTATACATATTAAATGAGAGCATGCGGCCTATCTACAAATGTTGGGAACGGGAGAACTCGCGAAACGATTGAACAGATCAAAAAAGTTAGATGCTGAAACGAGCCTGCCTGCCGGCGAGGCAGGTTCAGCATGACGCGGCGAGATAAACCGGTAGAAACACAAAAAGCACCTGCTTTACAACAGGTGCTTTACAAAACCGTATAAACAAAAAAAGACCTTTACTTTCCAGTAAAGGTCTTTCAAAAACAAGGCGGCGACCCTTGATTAGTCTCGATAACTATCGGGAGGGCTCCCACAATACAGCAGTACAATTTTTTTAAACAAAAAAAC
>JAGXIL010000074.1 GCA_024635655.1 Gillisia sp.
ATACGGGAATATTAGTAAAAAAATCAGCGATATCAATTTTAGTGCAGGGACCCGTTATAATACTTCAAAATATAAGCAACTGGTCAATAGCAGTTTGGTTGAAAACAAAAACAGCAGCTTCTCTTACAACCTTTCGGGTAAAACTTTATTTGACAATTTACCCATTGTTGAACTGGGGTTTCGGCAAAATTTTGGCATTTATACGTTAAGTGGTAGGAAATCGGAATTTGTGACTAGTGAACCATTTTTAAATCTAGATTACGATTTTTGGAAGGGCTTTATTTTCTCTTTAGATTATAGAGCATATAGGTATAGAAACAAAGATTTAAACCTAGGTAATAATTACGAAATTGCCAATGCCTCTTTATATTATAAAAAGGAAAACAGCGCCTGGAGTTTTGAGGTAGAAGCACAAAATCTATTTGATGTGGCTTTTAAGAACCGCAATAGCTTCTCCTCCTATATCATTTCAGATACCAGGACTTATATTTTGCCAAGAGTTATAATGTTCTCTGTTGGGTATAATCTTTAACCAGAGGAAATTTTAAAGGTTTTAAACTAACAAAAGGTAACATGTTAACAAACTTCCCAGGGCAAGTCGCTGAGAATTTTTTATTTCAAGAGAATTAATTTAAATTATATGGTTTTGAAATAGTCTATCAAGCTTACTCTGTGGTAAAGGCCTTCAGCTTCTTCACTAAATACCCGCTTTAGATATTAAGTGATGATCCAAAATTTCTGCTTAAAGAAACCAGGCTGAATTAAACAAAAAAGCTGTCTAAAATTTTAGGCAGCTTTCTTTTTAATTGTGAACATAAAATGTCTCACTTTTTAATAAAGATATTCCAAAGCCACTTCATCAAAGTAGCCAAAATTCCTTCCTCATTTGCGCTAAAACAGGCCAACATTACTGAATTTGAATCATAGTTAGTTGGAGTTCCGGGAATATGTACAGCCCCAGAGGGATCCTGGGCTTCCCCGTTCTGTCCACAGCTTTGTCGGCTAAACCAGTCTGTATGTCTTAAACCTACAGCGTGGCCAATTTCGTGGGTAATTAAGTGCTCATTGGTTGAAGTACTGTAGCTTTCCATCCCGGAATAAATTTGAACGTACTTGTAAGGATTACCTCCACTTGGGAAACCGGTAACCCCACCCGCCTGCCATTGGAATTTTGATAGACTACGATATCGTAAGAATCATAGTTTGTCCTAAAAGTAAGCGTAAAATTTAACCCTATGCTTAGCGAGTTGTAATTATAATGGTGCGTTGCAACGCGGTGCGCTGCTTGGAGGTAAGACCTTGTCCTCCCCCGCGTGTAAATCCAATTACAATTACATTTCTTTGACTGTAAACCAGGTTATAGGTGTGGTACTGCTTATTTGTAATTTCAGCAGGGCTCATTGCATCCAGCTGTTCTGGATCCATTGGGATATTGCCTTCATTAAGATAAGAAGGCTTTGTAGAACCGTCAGGAAGTAATAAGTTCATCTCAGCTCCGGAAGTGTATAAATGTAAAGAAGGAATTATTTCCAGGTCTTCTTTAGAAGCTTTTGGTTCTGTGGAATCCCGCTATTGTTGAAATGAAAAAAACGTGGTTTTACCACGTAAAAAATGCGGGTTATAAAAGTGAAAAAGAAGTCATATAATTTACTTTTACGAGACTATTCAACTATGAAAAAACAATTCCTTTTTTATTATTTTCTTACCTGTCTTACCTGTCTTACCTGTCTTACCATTTCCATAAGATGTTTAAGGAAAGGTTATAAGGTGAAGGTTATTTTGGTTTATAAACAAAGGAATATGCACGTATAAATATCATAGGAGGCACTCGAAAATCCTTTAAAGAGTAGAGACTTATATTAATCTTTAATTATTATGAAAAAATTATTATTTTTAGCAGCCGTTGGAGTATTTTCTTTCGCCTCATTTGCAGGCAATGGTTCTATTGAGAATGAATCTTCCTTGAAAGAAGCCGCAGATTTCCCAGTCTATTGTGACGGAGTCTATGTTGGTAACGCCAGTACTATTCAAGAAGGAATAGATATGTGCGATTAAATCCAATCATTATTTTGGTAAACATTGTGCAACATGTTAATAAACGTGTTGCACAATGTTTTGTAATATATACATAAAATTATTTAAAAATGAAGCATTTTATCCTATTACTGTTTTTCTTTAGTTGCAACCTACAAGCTCAAAAAGGCATTGCCTATTACGGCCAGATTAAAAGTCCGGGAATGCGCAGTGCAGCAGGACCAGATCTGAATTCTTACCTGGTGTTTAACCAAAATAAATCATACTACGTCACCGCTAAAGATTCATTGGAAAAAGCTATTCCGAAGAGCCAAGGTGTATTTAAGGGAGATAATGGTCAACAAGCAGTTTACAATGGAGATAAAACATATAGGTATGGAGAACAAGTTTATTACAATCGAGATAAAGACAGTGTATGGTGGAGCCAGCGCTTTCGTGGTAATATTTACATAGCTGAAAAAAAGCCAACTATTGACTGGCAGTTAAAAAAAGAAACAAAAAAAATAGGGAATTTAGTAGCCCATAAAGCTACGGGAAAATTTAGGGGACGGGAATATACCGCATGGTATACATTGGAAATTCCTCTACCATACGGTCCCTGGAAATTACAAGGGTTGCCAGGTTTAATCTTGGAAGCCTATGATGAAAAGAAAGAAATGTACCTGTATTTTAAAAATGTGGAATATCCCACAAACAATAAAGCCAAAATTTCCCAGGTAAAAAGGCCGGAACAGGATCCCAGGGGTTGGCAGTCGATAGAAGAATATGAAGATATGCTACGCAAGAGTTTAACGAAGGCCTACAATGGGATGGTTTTGAGAGCAGAAAAAAATAGATCTGAAAAGCCAGAAAAACCTGTATTTAGTGAAATTTATATAGAGTCTTTTGAATGAAAATATCAAAAGGGGAGAGTTTATTTGCTTGGTTTTTCATATTCTGTTTAAGTCTTGAAGCGCAAACAACGATTAAGGGCATTGTAGAGGATCAAAATGGCAACCGAATTGAAAAAGCAAGTGTTGTTGTTCAAGATCCACAAAACAACATTATCGCCTATAACTACACAAATGAACAAGGGGAATTTTTAATACCCATTGAAAACAACAATTATGATTATTTTATTGTGGCCGCTCAAATTTTAGGTTTTCAGGAGCAAAGGGATAGTATCCGGCTGGTGCCCGGAAAAAACCATTATACCATTTCTTTTAAATTGAAAGAAAAAGTAGAACAATTAAATGAAGTAGTTCTGGAATCTACTAAAAAGATTTCGGCCAACGGAAATGTGACAACTTTGCAGACAGTTGCTTTTACTGACCAAACGGAACAAACTGTTGAGGATGTACTGAAGAAATTACCCGGAATTGAAGTTTTGGATGATGGTTCCATCAAAGCCCATGGAATATTCATTGATAAATTAATGATTGATGGAGAGGATATGTTTGCCAATGATTACCAAATCCTTTCGAAAAACCTGGATGCAAAAACCTTGAAAGCAGTGCAAATTTTAGATAGATTTCAAGACAATCCAGTATTGGCAAAAGTATTGGATTCTGATCGGGTGGCCCTAAATCTACAGTTGAAAGAGGAATTTAAAAATATTTGGTTTGGGAATGCCACTGCAGGTTTGGGAACTGAGGAACGGGTAAAGGCTTCAGCAAATATTGGTCTTCTGCGTAAGAAAATCAAGTTTTTCTATTTTGGAGATTACAACAACTTGGGAAACAAAGCTTCTGACCAACTTGGGGGCACACCGTCCTCGCTCAACATTTCTTCCACGTATCAGGAGCGGAAAATCGAAACCGAAATAAATCCTGTTTTTTCAATTGAGAAAAATGAAAACAAAATTTTTAGGGATGGCCAAAGCACCTTCAATAAAGCTTTATTAAATTCACTGGGTTTTGTGACTAAACTTGCGCCAAATTTAGAATTACGTGGCACGGGTTCTTTTACAAACGATGTACAAGATCAATTTTTTTCTGCGGAAACTATTTTTAATATCGAGGAAAACCCGGTGCGCTTTTTAGAGAACAGTGATACCCGTCATTTTAATTCAATAGCTGCTGGGGAGTTGGAATTGAAATATACAGGTGGCGAACGCTCATACTTGAAAAATGTGTTTTCTTACCACAATCAACCGGAAGAATTCGCTAATGATTTGCTGTTCAACAACCATAATATATCACAAGGCCTAAAAAAGAATGAATATTCTTTTTACAATCACTTTAACTACAGCTATGTTATGGGGAGGGACAAGGTTTTGCATACCTACTTGTACTTTGGCCAAAATAAAATAAAGCAGGCAGCTGTGATCCAATCCCCGGTATTAAATGATTTATTTTCCTCACCCCAAAATTCTGAAATTCATCATTTCTCTAATGACAAACTTGACACTTATGGAATTACATCCAACCTGTTTTCAAATTTCGGGGAATTTCAGCACAGATTAGAAATAAGTTATGAATCCCTCAAGGAAAACCGCGATAATACTCTCTTCATTGATGCCTCGCAAAATAATGTTGAAGTAGATAGCTTGCAAAACAACCTGGATTTTGAGCAACAGCAATTGGGACTGGAAACAAGCCTTTCCTATTCCTTTTCTGAAAAGATTAAATTGTCCGTCGGTTTTTCGTTAGATCATTTAAAAATAGACATTGGAGCGAACAACAAAGAAGAATGGATTTTCAATCCTGAAATCGATTTGGATTTGCGAAAATTAAAAATGGGACGATTTAATTTTAGTTATAAAAGTACATATAAGGCACCTGAATCAATAATATTTTTGAAAAATTACCAATTGAATAGTTATCGCTCTTTTAGACAGGGCACTGAAAATATCCAATTTCCAAAAAGTAATTTATTCCGTTTTTATTACAAATGGGCCAATGAGTTGGAATCACAAGCATTCACATTTCGTACTCAATATGTAACTTCCAGTGGGAGATATTCAACGGCTAATCTTATAGGTCAGGATTTAGTTTTATCTTCTTACCGTTTTGTCGACAGCGGGGACCGCATATCGGGTAGCCTTAACTTCACATCCTATTACCAAAAGTTGAACCTCTCCACTAATTTCAGAACCACACAAAATTGGTCCACTACACCATTGCAGGCTAATTCCCCGGGATTTAATATCTTAAAAAATTATTCTGCTTCTTATCTTTTTTCAGGAACGACTTATTTCGATTTACCGGTAAATTTTGGTTTTGAAATAAATTTAAACCGAAGTCAATCTGAATTTAATGGTGTACGTTCAAATACAAGTTGGGAGAATTCGGCATTGGACATTACCTATACGCTGTCCAAGGAATGGCATGCCTCGTTCAACAATGAGCTATATCAAATGGAAAACAACTCGTACTATTTTTTGGGTTCGACAATTAACTACCAACCCAATGAATCCAATTTTTCCTATCGGTTGAGAATGAACAATCTTTTAGATGAAAATAGCTTTGCCAGTACAGTCATTGATGAATATATAACATATACCTCCCGTGTAGAACTACTTCCAAGATATTTGCTTTTGTCAATGAAATATAGGTTTTAAAAAGACTTTTTTCGCTGTAAATTTTTTTTGGTAACTTATAAGCATTTTAATAGCCTTTCTAAAATTACTATCCTTACCTATGGAAAATTTTAAAAGATTAAGAAAAATTATTTTAATATATATCACCGTTTAGGTGAATCCGGTTTACTTCTTCTTTTTATTTGCGTTTTAAACAAAAAAGCTGTCTAAATGATAAGGCAGCTTTTTCAATTTTAGGCTTTCATTGTCTCACTTTTTAGTAAAGATATTCCAAAGCCACTTCATCGTAATAGCCAAAATTTCCATCCTCATTTGCACTAAAACAGGCCAACATTACAGAGTTAGAATCATAGCCAACTGGAGTTCCGGGAACATGTACGGTACCAGATGGATCCCGGGCTTCTCCACTCTGTCTTAATATCTCCTTCAAGATATTTAACGGAACAGGCATAGAAATTTATTTCACCGTTTTTAAATTTGAGGTGAAGTCTTATTGCTCTTTCAGGTTTCTTTTCATCTATGGTATAACTGCCAAACATTAAAAAATGAACCCTTAGTGTAAATCCGTCGAGGCAAATGAGAAAATGCTTTCCCCAACTTTTGATCTCAATTATCTTTTTATTAAGCAACCGGCTCTGCTCAATTTTACTATTGCCGTCAACGGCAATAATTTTTTTTCCGGCAAATTTTGCAGCCGCTTCTTTGACTAATAATATGGAAGGTCCTTCTGGCATGTTAGGTTATTATTTTTTATCCTTTTTCGTCGGTGTAAAATAATGTATTAATTACACCGGAATTGACTTATGCTAGGATTTATATTTGTCAAAAGGTTTGATCGTGAACAAAATTGTTCAGTGTTTGTAAATTATTAAAGGCGTCACCCATTGTGTTATTAAAATATACATATACACTTTTCCCTTCTTCTCTCCATTCATTTACAAGAGCTGCGTATTCCTTTAAAAAATCTTCTGAATAGCTCTCACGATAATTTCCTGAGGGTCCATGGAACCGGAGGTATAAAAAATCGGATTTTTGATCTGCCAAAGGTGTTGCAGACTTCGGTATGTCTTGTATGACCATTGTCGCTTTGTAAATATCCAATAGGTCATAAACATCCTCCTGATAGAAGGATTTGTTTCGAAACTCTACAGCAACCTTCCATTCTTGTGCAGGATCTGATTCCTGTATACAACTTAACAAATTCTTCAATGGAACGGTGTATTCCCTGCCCAGGGAGGGGGGAAACTGAACGAGCAAACAACCCTTTTTTTCATTGACAGCATTAATGCAATTGAAAAAAGCATCTACATCCTGCTTATTGAAATTCAAACCTTTGCTGTGAGTAATTCCCTTCCATAATTTAAATGTAAACCTAAAATGTTCCGGAACTGATGTAGCCCATTTCGCGACTGTTGCAGGTTGCGGAATTTTATAAAATGTGCTGTTAAATTCTATGCTGTTAAATAAAGATGCATAATAGGTCAACCGACTGGCATTTTCGTATGGATGCGGAAATAAGTATTTAGGAATTGGCAACTGTAAGCCGCTAAGACCTGAATAGAACTTTTGCCGAAAACCAGGAGCAGTATTCATCTCAATTTCGCATTTTTATCCATATAATAATTTATAAGTGACCGCACTGGAAACTCAAACCTCACAAGTGCAGGTATAAGATAACCAAAAAATGATTTAAATTTTTTGGCGGTGGATGGTGCAAAAAAAAAATTTGAACCATCCCGTTTATTAAATTGGGACGGTTTTTATTCTATAGTCCCAAATTCAAATTTATCCTGAAGATAGATGCCGGTAATTCAGAAACCTATACATTTTCAGATCTTCGGGATATTGAAATGGGATGGGTCGAGCTTCCAAACGGAAATATTGAGGAAGGCGATAAATACCAGTTCTCGATAGAAGGAGATGTGGTAAAGATCCTTAGCCGGGACAAAATGAAAAAAGTAGATTTCCTGAAGGATGCTGGGGTTCTGAATTAAAAATTGGCAGAGAAATGAACTACGTGGAAGGTAAAATAACCGAGAACGGAATTATAAGGATCGAATATTAAAAATTCGTTTTAGAATAAAAAGATGAGAAGCTTCCTGTAAAATCGGGGAGCTTTTTTTTGCATTAATTTTCCATTACATTCCCTTCTTGAAGATAAAATTTTCGCAATTCTCAACAGAAAATTTTAAGATAATGCTCATTTTTAAAATTAAACATAAAGGTTCTCCTGCATTTTACTTTTTATTTATTTTCTCACGATCTAAATAATGGAGGTTTGTGAAGTTTTTTGCCTGCAAGACCTCCTTGTATTTTTTATTTTCCTCAAGTGTTTACACTGAGGTTTTACTGTCAATTAATGTCAATCGTCACTGCATTAAGACATTTTTTCAAGGGTAATTATTGGTTGATAACCTCTTGATAAAACAAATTTAGTTCCCTGCTTAACAGTAAATTATATAAGTAATTTCATAGAAATTATTTTATAGTAGTTTAAAATGGGGAATTTGAGCTGGAGAAAATATATAATCGTTTTGCTGTTAGTTTGGGGCTACAGCACAGAAAAGGGATTTTCACAGGAAATTCCGGAGATAGAAAAACTATCTGAGGTAGATGGAGATTTTCAACCCATAAAGGGAGTGGGGCAGGATAAGGAGGGTAACCTTTGGATCGCTTCAGATCATCATATTGAAAAATACAATGCGGGAAGATCACTATTCTTCAATCGGTTTAAAGGCCTTCCCAAGAATACCGGCACAATAAATACCGTTTTTGTAGATTCCAGGGATAATATTTGGGTAGGTGCAGAAACAGGGCTTCTGAAATATGATCCTTCCAAAAAACTTTTTCTGTCAATTCCTTCAGAGAGATCATCTAAAACAAATGTCCAGCAAATAACCGAAGATGGATCGGGAGATATTTTTATGGGTGCCAGTAGTGGTATTTGGAAGTATTCCGGGAATGAAATGGTTCTTGTTACTTTCTTTCCTTCAGATCAATCTGTCAATGAATTTATATATGCAAATGACCAGTTGATCTTTGGCACCTCAATGGGACTGTTCACAATGAACAGCAAAAGCAAAAAATATAAAAAGATCAACTTTTATAATCGGCAAAATATTAATGTGCAAAGTCTTGTTTTTACAGGGGATTCGTATTTAATAGGTACAAAAGAGGACGGACTCTATAAAGCTCCTGCCAATTTTTCGGGAATTGAGAAGTTGAACAGATTGCCTCTTTCTTCTCAGGAATTAAGTATATCAGGACTGGCAGTGGACAAATCGGGTTATATATATGTAGCCACTACAGGAGATGGTTTGTTGCTGCTGGATAAAACTTTCAAGCTGGTTTCGCAGTTCATACAGGAGGATAACAATTCCCTGTCCCTTTCTGAAAATGATTTAAGCGGGGTCTTTTTAGGGAATTCCAATACGCTCTGGGTTTTTACAGCAACCGGACAAATCAATGCCTTAAGTTTAAAAGAGAGAAATTTTGAATTTATAAGGCACGATCCCAGGAAGTACAGCAGCCTGGCTGATAATTATACTACGGCAATCGAAGAGGATGTCAACGGAAATGTATGGATTGGAAACCGGCAGGGATTAAGCATTTTAAACGCCTCCAACGATACCTGGCAGCATATAAAATCATTGTCTTTTGCTAAATCTTCCAATGTTCCTGATGTTATTAAGGATCTACAGGCAGATGGAATGCATATGTGGGTGGCTACCTATAATGACGGGGTTTACAAGGTCAACATCAATACCCTGTTAAGGGCACATTATTCAACAGATTCAAAAGTAAAAACTGACCTTCAGAAAGTGAAAACCCTTTTGGTGGACTCCAACAAAAATGTATGGGCGGGAGGAGAGGAAGGTGGCCTCACACAAATATCTGCGAGCGGAAAGGTTAAAACCATCGCCTTACAGGAAATTGATGCTATTATAGAATTGTCTTCCGGGGATTTTCTTGCCGCGGGAAAAGAAGGTGTTTTTAGGGTTTTTAATGGAAATTATAAAATTCAACCTATCACTAAAATTTCGCCCAATGCTAAAGATCTACCATATTTTACTGTAAATGCTATGGCTGAGACCGGGGAAGGAAATATAATCCTGGCTACAGAAGGAGCAGGTATTATCCTTTATGATCCTGCTAAAGATTCTTATACCACCATCCATAAAACTGAAGGCTTACCATCTAATAGGATTCAGAGTATTATTTTGGAAGGGAATGAGATCTGGGCCGGAACATCTAAAGGCCTTGTAAATTTTGAAATAGAAAAAAAACCGGAAATCCGTATTTTTGACAAAGATGACGGATTGTTAAGCCAGGTTTTCATTAGGGGAAGCTTTGCCAGGTTGGAGAACAAACTCGCTTTTGGAACTTTTAAAGGGGTAAGCCTTTTTTCTCCAGCTAAATTAAAATTGGTTCCTGAAAATATACCTTCTGTTAGATTAGGTGCAGTAGAATTGCATCTGAAAAACAAAGAAGTACAGGCTCTTGACAACGAGGCCGGGAAAGATCTGAATCTAAAGCACGATCAAAATTCTCTGAGTTTTAATTTCTATGGAATATCAACCGGAAATGAAGCGGGAATAGATTATTCGTGGATGCTTCAGGGGTTTGATTCAGGCTGGTCTCAACCGGGCTCACAGAAAGAGGTAACTTACGCAAATCTGGATCCGGGGAATTACAAATTTTTGGTGAAGGCAAAAACCTCTAACGGCAAATGGAGTCCCACCCGGGAAATTGCCATGAATATACAATCGCCCTGGTGGTTGTCAACCGGAGCATATGTTGGTTATGGACTTGCAGGTTTGCTGTTAATTATAATAGTTCCGTTCTATGGTGCAAAAACTGTACAAAGGAAAAGGTGGAGAGCCAATAAACCATTTTACAAGAATACTTCAAATGAGGAACCGGAAACATCCCTTAGCGTAATTATAGCTTCCCTTGAAGAACTGGCTGAAGAGGAGAAAACACCTAATAAAAATCGTATAAGAAGTATTGTAAACAATTTAAAAGAGCTCCTGGACCCAATTGTAAAGTCTGAAAACCCGATACAGGAAGAAATTATTGCAGAAGCTGAAAAATTTGACCCGGTAAATTCAATTGGTCATTCAGCAACTGAAACATTCTCTCCTGCGGTTTCGGCTAAAAAGAAAATTCTTATTGCTGAAGACAATGATGAACTGCGAAAAATATTTGTTGCAGCCTTTAGAAGTTTAGGAGAAGTATATGAGGCCAAAAACGGAACAGAAGCTTATGATCTGGCTGTGAACATACATCCTGATATTATTATAGCTGATTCCGAAATGCCCGATATGAATGGGATAAGCCTTAACAGAACTATCAAAAACAATCCGGACCTGGCCCAGGTTCCTCTGTACCTGATGATCTCTCCCATAGGCAAAATGGATTTCCCCCGCGGCAGCATTATGGAGTCCTTGCATTTTGTGTCAAAACCGGTAAATATTAATGCGCTCTTGCAGATAACTAAAGTTGAACTTGAAACTCCACAATCCCAACCTTACCAAAATACCAATTTAAGCCAACGAAACAGCCAACTTCTAAAAGGTAATTTAGATAAAGAGTTTTTTGAAAAACTGGAACACATAATTCTCGGAAATCTTTCCAACAGCGCATTTTCTGCTGAAGATCTGGGCAAACTGGCAGGGGCCAATATTGAGGTGCTTTCTTATAAAATAAAAGGGCAGAAGGGCGTGAGTGTTCAGGAATTTATCCTGCATACCAGGTTGAATTATGCCAGGCTACTTTTAAGCAAAGGGAAATCTGATCTATCTGAAGTAGCAAGACAAGCCGGTTTTGCCAATAAAGATGTTTTCTTCTCGGCTTATAAAAAATATTTTGGATTTATGCCCGGTACAATAATAGAAAAGTGATTTCGGAATAAATATTGGATAAAAATAATTAGTTTTTAAAAATAATTACCTAAGGTATTAACTCAATGAGAATTGTGTTTTTAAAAATATATTTCTTCGGCGATTGTTACAAATAGGGAAGTTGTAAAATATTTGAATTATAATCGAAATCATGTTCCTTTATCCGAAGATATTTTTCTACTTTTAACTCAGAAATAAGGTTAAAATTTTATAGGTACCCCACCTTTTATAAAATCTACATCATTGTTTTTCATTACCTACATATAATATCGCTAAAGTGATTTTGTCCTTTGATAATGTCTATTCTTGCTGTAAACCCGGTAAAAATATCATTATGTAAAGGCGCTAACCCCGTTAAAATGTGTAATGAAGAATCAATCTTTCCCCCAAAAACTCCTTCAGGTAGAAATTAAAGATCCATTAACTTTCAAAGACAGGGCAATTTGGATCCTGGTGATCCTAATGCTGCTTTTTCTTGTATTGAACTAGGGCAGTTAAATCCATTGATTCTCAGCAAAAGTTATTTCTTTCTTCGGGAGTAATCCTTCTGCCCGGAATCTTTTTTTCCTTTCGTCTGGCATTCCGCCAAAAACTTTGTTAAATTCCATCCGTTAAACCCCGGATCAGGATCTGATTTCTCATAAGGATTTAGCATGTCTTTAATTCATAAAAAATGGAATATCAAATGGAAAAGGAAACCTTGGATGCATCTTCCGCTAATAATGTTATTTTAAGCTTACCGGTAAATATCACCTACACTGCTTTGGGAGAAATGATCAGGGAGAAATCTACAGGGGAGATCATAAAGGTGGAAAATGATGACGGAAAGGTTACTAGCTATGCCCAGATCCTCGATGTGTCATTTCAGCAGAGCCGGGAAGTTAAGTATGATTTGGTATTTGATATACAATTTAAAACCCTCACTACGGTATTTAAAAATAAAGTGGCAAGGGTATTACTCGATGTCTCTTTAGATTACGATGCAATTAAGCAGGTAATAAGGGTAAAAGATTACAGGCTGGATGTAAAATCAAACAACTGGTTAATGAATAATTCCCTTGAGGCCGTGGCGAACAAAATTATTTATGGAAAACTGAAAAAGAAAATGCAGTTTGATCTGAAACAGGAAATTGAAAAACGGATTCCGGAAATTAACCAAAAGCTTGAGAATCCCTTAGAGATTATGCAAGGAGTAAATCTTTTTGGACAGGTGGATAGTTTCAGCGTAGGTGCAATCATTCCTAAAGCAGATCATTTCCTGGTGTTGCTCAATTTGAACGGAAATGCTGTGGTTGATGTAGAACGAATTATTTTTCCAAAAACCAAACCGGAATTCTCTCCGGAAAATCAATAAAAGGTTGTTTCTTTTCCCGGAGGAAATTTCTTCAGGTTTATATAAATTAGCCAAAACAAAAATTTAATAATGAGATATTTTTCAAAAGCACTTTTTATTTTAGCCTTTGTAGGCCTACATATCCCAAACATACAGGCGCAGGAGGTAACCGAAACCAATCAGGAGGATTTTGATGAATTCACCTACAGGCAGGGGAACCTTTACAGAAGTGCCTCAGGAAAACCGGGCCCCGAATACTGGCAAAATGCTGCCGATTATGCTATTGAAGCCACTTTAAATGATGTTGACCATACAATTACCGGTAAAATTACGGTTACCTACACCAACAACAGCCCCGAAGAGCTGGATTTTATTTGGATGTACCTGGAGCAAAACCGGTTTAAAGCAGATTCCAGAGGTACTTTGACCACCCCAATTGAAGGGAACCGTTATGCCGGGGATTTAGAGGGAGGATATGATATTTCCAATCTTGAAGCTAAGGTTAAAAGAAGTACATCTTCCAAATATTTGATAGATGATACCCGTATGCAGGTGTTCTTTAATGATCCCATTCCTGCTAATGGAGGAAAGGCAACAGTTTCAATGAATTTTATGTATAAGGTCCCTGTAGAGGGAATGGACAGAATGGGTCGTCTTGATGTTGAAGACGGAACTATTTACGCAATGGCGCAATGGTTTCCCCAGGTTGCTGTTTTTGATGACGTAACAGGCTGGAACGTGGAGCCGTACTTGGGGGCCGGAGAATTTTATTATGATTATGGAACTTTTGATTATAAGATCACTGTTCCCTGGGATCACATTGTAGTGGGCTCAGGTGCTTTGCAAAATCCGCGGCAGGTTCTTTCGCCTACAGTTAGGGAGAGAATGGACATGGCTTCCAAAAGTGATACTACTGTATATTTGATAAAACCCGAAGAAGTTAATGATCCTTCTATAAGGGCAAAACAGGATGGTACCCTTACCTGGCATTTTAAAATTGAAAATTCCCGGGATGTGGCATTTGGTTCCTCAAAAGCTTTTATTTGGGATGCGTCAAGAATAAATTTGCCCAGCGGAAAAAATATCATGGCACAATCTGCTTATCCTAAAGAAAGTGCAGGGGCTAATGCCTGGGACAGATCCACCGAATATTCAAAGGAATCTATAGAACATTATTCTGAGAAATGGTTTGAATATCCTTATCCTGTAGCTGTAAATGTGGCTGCAGATATAGGCGGAATGGAATATCCCGGATTAAATTTTTGTGGGTGGCAGGCTGAAGGTGCAGCCTTATGGGGTGTAACCGATCATGAATTTGGCCATAACTGGTTTCCTATGATCGTTGGAACTAACGAAAGAAGATATGCCTGGATGGATGAAGGTTTTAATACTTTTATTAACCACTACAGCACCCTGGAATTCAACGAAGGTGAATACCCTTCAAGGTTAAACCGTACCAGAAATCTTACCGGATGGTTTATGAACCCTAACCGGGAAGGAATAGATACATATCCCGATGTGGCCAACCTTAATAACCTGGGAATGATCGCTTATTATAAACCGGCTATGGGATTATTAATACTAAGAGAGTATGTCTTGGGTGAGGAGCGTTTTGATAATGCCTTTAGATCCTATATTAAAACCTGGGCTTTTAAACACCCGCAGCCTAACGATTTCTTTAACCATATGGAAAATGTGGCCGGGGAGAATCTTTCGTGGTTTTGGAAAGGCTGGTTCTATGGAACAGGGAATATCGATCTTGCTGTAGACGGAGTTCAGGCTTACCAGGGAAATTATGTTGTTTCCATATCAAATAAAGGAGAAATTCCTATGCCTGTTGAAATGCGGGTTACATATGGGGACGGAAGTACAGAAGATATCACCCTCCCGGTAGAGATATGGCAGCGTGGAGATTCATGGAACCATTTGTTACGCACCGATAAAGAAGTGCAAAGTGTAGAGCTGGACCCTGAGAAAATGCTGCCCGACGTTAATTTCTCCAATGATGCCTGGCCAAATGATTTTTATGACCGCTAGAAATTATTGATGCAGGTATGGATAATTCTGAAATTATCAATAAAATAAAGGAAGAGATACTCAGGACAGAAGCTCAGATCCTGGAATACAGGGAACTCACTAAACCTATTTCTCCGGAGAATGCCATAGGTCGCGTGTCGAGGATGGATGCTATTAACAACAAAAGCATCAACGATTCAGCCTTGAGGCAGGCTGAGAAAAAACTAATTGATCTAAACAGGGTTTTGGAAAAGGCAGGAAGTAAGGATTTTGGTATCTGCCTGCGGTGTAATAAACCTATTCCCGTTGGCAGGTTAATGATCCGGCTGGAGAGTTTGTACTGCGTTCCCTGCTCCCGATAAAGTTTTTTAAAAAAAGATCCTGATTAATATAAATCAGGATCTTTTTTTTTGTGTCAGATCCCGCATATTGAAAAAATTATGGCGCCTTAAATTAATTTTGGCAGCTACTGCTCTTCACTTATTTTCCTAAACATATTATTTTCCTTGATCATTGCTGTTGCCGCTTTTGGCAGCATTTCTTCCCATCCGTCTTCTCCATCAGCGATCATCTGGTAGACCTCCCTGGAATAGATATCGAGAATTCCCGGGTCGTAATTGGTTATGTCAACCACTCTTCCATTGTCTTTAAAGAACTTGTATAATTCCTTCATTCTTGGGTGTACCTTTAGATTGTCACTATTGGTGATCTCTCCGGTTTCCTTATTCTTCAAAGGATATAAGTAAATTTTTAAGTCACGAAAGAATAACTTTCCAAAAGCTTCAAGAATACCCCCACTTAAATGACGGTAGTACTTCTCGTCAAAGATGTCAATGAAGGTGTTTACACCCATGGTGAGCCCCATACGTTCCTTGGTATGTTGGGAGAAATATTCTACCACCTTATAATACTCCTGAAAATTGGAGATCATTACCGTTTGTCCCAAAGAGCAAAGAAGATCGGCCCGGGCCATAAAATCCCGTTCATCTATCTCCCCTTCAGATTTTAAATTGGAAAGTGTGATCTCAAAGATCACCACCGTATTTTCCATTTCTACCTTCTTTTCCTTGATGAAAAGCTCCAGGGATTTTTCATACATACTCATATTGACCTTGGTCACGGGCCTAAAACTTCCCCTAAGAGTAAGTATGTTTTTTTTGTATAAAATACTTGCCGGCAGTACCATATTACCATCAGGAGCAAACATCACGGCCTGGGTCATTTCATTTTTTACCAGTTGTAAACTCATCAACCGGTTATCAACTTCCTCAAATAAAGGTCCCCTGAAATTTATGGTATCAATTTCAATTTTATCTGTATTTATGTGATCGTATAAACTCTTTAAAAGCTCACGGGGTTTATCGTGTTGGTAAAAAGCGCCATAGATCAAATTCACGCCCATAACCCCAAGGGTAATTTGCTGCAGGGCAGCATTGGTTTCGTGAAATTGCACATGGATGATGATCTCGCTGTATTCCTGCTTGGGTTTGGCCTGGAACCTAATTCCCAGCCAACCATGGCCTTTATATTTTTTTGCAAAATCTATGGTGGCAACGGTATTGGCATAACTAAAGAAAAGTTTATTGGGATGTTTTTCCCTCGAAATACGCTCCTCAATGAGATCGGTTTCATACTTCAGCATAGCTTCCAGCCGGGCTTCGGTAACATACCTCCCCTGTGGTTCAAGTCCGTAAATGGCGTCACTAAAATCTTTATCATAAGCACTCATTGTTTTGGCAATGGTACCGGATGCGCCTCCTGCTCTAAAAAAGTTCCTTACCGTTTCCTGGCCGGCTCCAATTTCAGCAAAAGTGCCGTAGATATTCTCATTAAAGTTTATTCTTAAGGCTTTATTCTTAACCGATAATTCGCGGGCAAAATCTTTGTCTCCTTCAAGGGTTACGGGCATATCTGTTTATTTTTCTTTAGGTCTCAATTTAAGAAGATAATAATTTATAGCAGCTATTTTATGAATTGTTTAAAGGTTTAACGCAGCGCTACACTTATCCTGTTGTAAAAAATTGTAGTATTTCCCATAAAACCTGATTCAGTGCCCACAATGAGCCACAGGGATCCGTTACTGCTTGCAGTGGCTTGAAAAGGGGCAGTGTTGTTTACGGTTTTCAGGGTGTAGACTTCCTGGTCTGTATTGTTGGAAAAATCTCCAATTACGATCATATCTTCCCCGCTGTCAGCTTGATTGCTTTTGTCAATATTCATACGATACATGCCATCATCATCAATTTCCTTAACAGGTTCCACGGAAGTTGCCCCGGCCTTAACATACACACTCTCTCCAGGGCTTCCGCCTGCACCCGGAGTGTTATCAGCAACATTTGAGGCAAACTCTACATCAAAATCAATTGTGTATTGTTGATTAGGAGTTAACCCGGTAATTTCTCTCTTGATGAACATAAAGAGATCATCACTGTCATTTGTTCCGGAAAGCATTAAAGCTCCCTCGCTCTGGTCCAGAGGTTCCGGAAGGCTGGTGTGTTCAAACTGAAGCTCAAAAGATTCTTCTTCTCCTTCAGGATAGTCGGCAAAATCCCCGGTCCATCCTTCGGCACCGGAATTAAAATCATAAGAAAATTCAACAGGTTCCGGATCGGGATTTACTGAATCATCATCATTGCTGCAGGCAATAAAGAAAGCTGATAAAAGAATCAGGTAAAATTTGTGTCTCGTTTTCATAATCTTCTTCATTTAAAAGTTACACATGTCTTTTTGTCGATCGGGTTTAGAATAATTTCACCACCCGATCCTTAAATTTAAAAAGGATTTTTCTTATGATAAAGAGGAGTTAAATAAATTTTCTAGGGGAAAACCCCTGTTTGTAATTTAATTAGTTTTAAAATCTGTCTACCGCTACTTTGTATGTCGGATCCTCCAGAATATTAACTTCAATAATAGCGTCGGCGTTGCTCAGTAACCTTCTGCTATCTGCACTCAGGTGCCGTAAGTGAAGGGTTTTTCCCTGTTTGTGATAACGTTCTGTAAGTTTATTCACTGCTTCAATTCCGGACATATCCACAATACGGCTTTCAGAAAAATCTATCACTACTTCTTTGGGGTCATTGAGAATATCAAACTTGTCATTAAATGCCTGCACTGATCCAAAGAATAAAGGTCCATAGATCTCGTAGTGTTTAATACCTTTTTCATCAATGCTCTTTCTGGCCCGGATCATTTTTGCGTTGTCCCATGCAAAGACCAGGGCAGAAATGATCACTCCCACAAGAACGGCCAGCGCTAGGTTATGAAGCACTACCGTAACCAGAGTTACCAGGATCATAACAAGAACATCACTTTTGGGCATTCTCCTGAAAGTCCTTAAACTTGCCCACTCAAAGGTTCCCACGGCAACCATGATCATAAGCCCCGTTAGAGCGGCCATAGGCAGCAATTCAATGATATCTGCTCCAAACATGATAAAGAACAGTAAACTAACTGCTGCCACAATACCAGATAATCTTGCCCGGGCTCCGGAAGACACGTTGATAAGGCTCTGGCCCAGCATAGCACAACCACCCATTCCGGAGAAAAATCCGGAAAGCACATTGGCTGTTCCCTGGGCTACACATTCCTTATTACTACGGCCACGGGTTTCTGTAATCTCATCGATAATGTTTAGGGTAAGCAAACTTTCAATAAGACCTACTCCGGCCATGATAGCTGCATAAGGGAAAATAAGTGCTAAAGTTTCAAAATTTAAAGGGACCATGGGGATATGAAAAGGAGGAAAACCACCATTAATAGAGGCAATGTCTCCTACCGTCTTGGTGTCTATTCCAAGAAAAACAACAATTCCAAAAACTACAAGAATGGCGACCAAAGAAGCGGGTACAACTTTGGTTAATTTTGGGAGGCCCCAGATAATAAGCATAGTTAATAAAACTAATCCAAGCAGGATATATAGCGACTCCCCGGTCAACCATACCAGTTCCCCGGCCTGGTTAACTGTTTTAAACTGATCCAGCTGGGACATGAAAATAATGATCGCCAAACCATTTACAAATCCAAAGATGACAGAATGAGGGACCAGCCTTATTAATTTCCCCAGTCGCAGAACTCCGGCCAGCATTTGTATTAATCCTGCAAGAATTACGGTGGCAAAGACATATTCAACACCATGAGAAATGGCAAGAGCCACAATTACAACGGCAACAGCTCCCGTAGCACCGGATATCATTCCCGGGCGTCCTCCTAAAACCGAGGTAACCAGGCCCATTACAAAGGCGGCATATAATCCGGTCAATGGAGAAAGGCCTGCAATAAGGGCAAAGGCTACTGCTTCAGGTATTAATGCCAGAGCTACGGTTAAGCCGGCAAGGACTTCTGTTTTATAATCTACTTTTTGAGAAAAATCGAAGAGGTTAAATACTTTTTTCATACAAGGGTAATTTGATAAAATATGGCCATCCAAAATAGCCTAAAGCTTTTTTGAACAGATAAAAAATAAGAGAATATAGGTGGAATGGGTATAGTCAAAAATAACTATGGTGGGGAAACCGGAGAGGACTGTATGTGAATTACGTGCTTCATAAGAGCCGGCAAAAATAATAAATTTTATTGCGAAAAAATATTATCCACCTGTATAAATTCACTACAACGTTTGCAATGCTCTTAATAATTGTCTAAACCTTTAGGCAGGGCTTTTTAAATAAAATATCTTTGCAAAAATAAATGATATGGCACATAAAGCAGGCTTTGTAAATATTATAGGAAATCCAAACGTGGGGAAATCTACCCTTATGAACGCTTTTGTAGGTGAAAAACTTTCCATTATCACCTCCAAGGCTCAAACCACCCGTCACAGGATCTTGGGGATCGTGAACGGGGAAGATTTTCAAATGATACTCAGTGATACCCCGGGGATCATTAAACCTGCCTATGACCTGCAACAATCTATGATGGATTTCGTAAAATCTGCTTTTGAAGATGCCGATGTCCTGGTTTATATGGTTGAAATAGGTGAAAAGGAACTAAAAGATGAGGCTTTTTTCAGAAAAATCGTCAACTCTGAAATTCCTGTTTTGCTTTTGCTGAATAAAATTGATACTTCCAATCAGGAACAGCTTGAAGAGCAGGTTCAACTCTGGACAGAGAAGGTGCCGAATGCTGAAATATATCCTATCTCGGCATTACAGGGATTTAATGTGGGGGAGGTGTTCAATAGGATCGTAGAATTGCTTCCGGAATCTCCTGCCTTTTATCCCAAAGACCAGCTCACTGATAAGCCGGAAAGATTTTTCGTAAATGAGATCATTCGCGAAAAGATCCTGATGCATTACAAAAAGGAAATTCCTTACAGCGTGGAAATTGATACCGAAGAATTCTTTGAGGAAGAGGAGATCATAAGAATGCGAAGTATTATTATGGTTGAGCGTGAAACCCAAAAGGGGATCATTATCGGACATAAAGGGGCAGCTTTAAAAAGGGTAGGGGTAGAAGCCCGTAAGGACCTGGAGAAATTCTTCGGAAAACAGGTGCACCTGGAACTATATGTAAAAGTGAATAAGAACTGGAGAAATGATGCCAGGCAGTTGAAGCGTTTTGGCTATAATAAATAAAATTCCAAATTCCAAATTCCAAATTCCTAATTCCAAATTCCAAATTCAAGGTTTAAAGTTCAAATTTTGAACTTTAAACCTTGAACTTTGAACTCTTGATACCGTCTTACGATTTAACCCTAATACTCCTATAGTAAATTCTGTAGTTTCAATTACTCCATCTGCAGCAGTTCCTCAACATACTGCCGGGAATTTGACAGTCTTGGGATCTTGTGTTGCCCGCCCAGTTTATCATTTTTCTTCAGCCAATCGTAAAACAATTTTTGCCTTGCCTGGTGAATTACGGGAATATTCAGCGTCATGTTGTTGTAGCGTTTTGCTTCATAATCACTGTTGATCTCCTGTAAGGCCAGGTCAAGTTCCTTTTGAAAGTTGGCCATTTCTTTTGGCGGAGTCTTAAATTCAATGATCCACTCATGGGAACCCTTTTCTTTTCCCTCCATAAAAATAGGGGCCACTGTATAATCTACAATTTCACAATTGGTAAGCAGGGAAGCTTTCTTTAAAGCCTGTTCTGCATTTTCAATGATGAGTTCTTCTCCAAAAACATTGATGTGGTGCTTGGTGCGTCCCGAAACTTTTATTCTGTAGGGGCTTGTAGAGGTGAATCGAACGGTGTCACCAATCCTGTACCTCCACAAACCGGCATTTGTGGTAATTACCACAGCGTAATTTTTACCGATCTCTACATCGTTCAACGGAATGATCTTTTGGTCCGGATTTCCATAGTTATCCATGGGTATGAATTCGTAAAAGATTCCGTAATCCAGCAATAAAAGAAGGTCTTTCGAATCATTGCTGTCCTGGCAGGCAAAAAAACCTTCAGAAGCATTGTAGATCTCGTAAAACCGAAATTCTTCTTTTGGAAGTATCTTTTGGTATTGTGGGGCATAAGGGTCAAAACTTACCCCGCCGTGAAAGTACACTTCCAGGGCAGGCCAAACTTCAAATAAATTTCCTTTTCCGGTAGTTTCCAGTACGTTGTTCAGCAACACCAGCATCCAGGAAGGAACTCCGGCAAGGCTGGTAACTTTTTCCTTTATAGTTTCGTTTACAATAGCCTGCATCTTTACTTCCCAATCATTCATCAATGAAACTTCACTGCTGGGAGTGCTGCTGAATTCTGCCCAAAAAGGCATATTATCTATAAGTATTGCAGAAAGATCGCCGTAAGATGTTCCGTTATTTTTGTATATTTCTTTGCTGCCGCCAAGACGAAGGCTCTTTCCCGTAAACATTTGAGATTGCGGATTGTTGTTGAGGTACATACACAGCATGTCTTTTCCTGCGGCATAATGGCAGTCCTCCAGGGAATCGTCGCTCACCGGAATGAATTTGCTTTTGGCATTTGTGGTACCGCTTGATTTTGCGAACCATTTAATGGGGGTGGGCCAGAAGATATTATTTTCACCCCTCCTGCTGCGTTCAATTTTTTCCTGGTAATCCTCGTAACTCTGGATGGGCACCCGCTGGGCAAAATCGGAATATTTTTTAATGCCCGCAAAATCGTGCGCCTTTCCTATTTCTGTATTTCTGGCTTTCAGGATCAGGTTACGCAAAAGCTCTTCCTGTACTTCCTGAGGGTATTTAATGAATAACTCCATTTGATGAATTCGCTTCTTTAAAAACCAGGAAGCAACAGAGTTTACTAATGGGATTGGCATTTTTTATTTTTATATTTAGACGCTAAAGCAAAGCTTCAGCAGAACTTAAAATCGGGATAAATTTAGAATTATTCCTGAAGCCTGCAACTATTGAATTCGAATAAAAATAAGCAAAAAAATATGAGATATGAAGGAGTGCTAACAAAAATGAGGACCGAATTGACAGATACGGTGCAATACTACCTCATCTTTGAATCTGATTTCATCAATATGAACCAGCTTCTGAATAAAAAGATCAGCCTTAATTTCCTGAAATTTCAATGTCTGCACTGCCGCCTTCAGAAAAAGGTTTTTGCACAGGGTTATTGTTATGCATGTTTCTCTACCCAACCCCAGACCGGTACCTGGATACGCAGTCCTGAACTCAGCACTGCCCACCTGGATATAGAGGACCGGGATCTGGAATACGAAAAAGATTCGCAGTTACAGCCGCATGTAGTTTATTTAGCAAATTCAAGCGACGTGAAAGTAGGGGTGACCCGAAAAACCCAGATCCCCACCCGATGGATAGACCAGGGTGCTCACGAGGCCATAGAGATCGTGGAGGTTCCCAATAGATACCTGGCAGGAATTACAGAAGTAGCTTTAAAAGGCCATGTTTCTGATAAGACCAACTGGCGAAAAATGCTTACTAATGAGATCAAAGATCTCAACCTTGAAGAGGAGCGCGATAAACTGAGGGAATTTATTCCGGAGGAAGTACAACAATATTTCCTTGCTCATAATAAAGAAACTGAAATTCATTTTCCGGTCCTGGAATTCCCTAAAAAGGTAAAGACGCTAAACCTGGCGAAGAATCCCTTTTACGAAGGGGTGCTCAAAGGAATTAAAGCACAATATCTCATATTTGAAGATGGAACAGCCTTCAATATTCGAAGTCATGAAGGTTTTGTGGTAGAATTAGGAGTTCACTAAAACCGGCTCTATAGAACATAAAAAACCTCACAGGATTAAGATCTGTGAGGTTTTTTTTTATTGAGTTTATTTTTCTCATTCCGGGATGAGAGGGTAAAAATTAATTATTGTCGGTAGTATCTTTCACTTTTTTAGTGCCTTTTAATAATCCGCCTAAAACATTCCTGGCGGCTTCTTTCACCTGATTTTCATTTGTGCGGTCGGTGACAGGAGGGGTTTGGGTGGTGTCGTTAGCACCGGTGGTGTCAGCAGGGGCAGGCCTTCTTCCTTCAAGTATTCCCCGGATAGCTTCTACACCTTTTTGCTCCAGGTTATTCTTTTGTTTGGCTACAACCTGATTTGTAAGATTACTAACTGCCTGCTCCATATTGATGTTGATCTGCGGATTTTGAAATTCTCCCCGCAATCCAATAGGCAGGGCAACCATCATATCCTGCAAATCTTCTCCGCTAAGACGCCCGAGTGTATTCCCGATCTGGCTTCCTAAAAAGCGGGCCGGGACATCCAGAGTTAGATCGTAGTTCATATTCATATCAAATCCATGGCCTCCGGCTACATTAACTTTTATGCCCTTAACATCAAAGCTAAAGGGATCTACAACCACAGCTCCGTTGTTGAATTTTACATATCCTTTTAGATCATCAAGATTTATATCATTAAGATCAATGAATCCCAGTTGCTCATCCAATCTGGAAAGAAGGGCAAGTTGTTCCGGATTCACATCGGCTGTTAAGATATGGGCAAGAGCTTCTCCTACAAGGCTATTCAACTGCGGAGTAAGGTCTTCGTTTAAATCCCCTTTCAAATTCAAATTAGTCTGTATCTTTCCCTCCAGTGCTTTTGCAATTGGAGCCAATCCCTGTAATAATTCAAGATCGTTAAAGGACTGGGAGATATCGAGAGAATTTAAATTCATGTTCATATCAAAAGTTGGCACTGCTCCTTTTGTGGATACCCTGCCATTAAGTGAAACAGTTCCTTCAAAAATTTCAGCGGTAATATTTTGCATTGTGGCTGTTTCATCTTTAATGAACAAGGTTCCTTTTGCATTTTTTAAGACCAGATCATCATAAAGCACCCTGTTTGCCACAAAATTTAGTTCGGCATCCAAGAATGAAGGGATCTTTACGGCTTCCCCTCCATTGGTAGTTGTTTCATCCTCTACAGGCGGAAGATCTTCAGAATCCGGTTGCTGTGCAGTTTCAGTATCAGCGATCATAAAATCATTAACAGCAAAGGTTCCGGAATTCACCTGGAAGTTTCCTTTCAGTTTCTGGTCAGTAAATAAAAAGCCAATCAGGTTTTCAATAGATCCACTGGCTGTAAGATCGGTTTCTCCTGTAGTAAGATTTAGCTCAGGTACCTGTACATTTCCCTGGTTGAAATTAAGATCGGCATTGGCCACTTTTACTTCATTGGGTATTTCAGGAGAGACATAGCTAAAATTCCTGATGCTGGCAGTACCGCTGCTATTTACGTTTTGATAATTCTCTGTTTCGATAGAGTTCATATCAAAATTGGTGGTAACATCTGCAGTTAACATTCCGTTGAGGTCCTGTTCCAGCTCCAGGGGATAAGCCTGTTCCAGATTTGCAAGGTTTATAGTCCCTTTAAGGGCCATATCAACCAGCATATTCCCGGTAAGGTTTCGTACACTTCCGTTCGTGGCAAATCTGTCCTCGTCAATTCTGAAGGTTACATTATCAAAAGTAAGATAGGTGTCATCAGGAAGTCCGGTGGTATTTAAAACCCGGAGGTCCAGGTTAATATCCTGCACACTTTTTGGCAGGTCAGGATATTTAAAGGAGGCATTATTGGAGGTCATCCTTATATCCATTTGTGGAATACGGGTGTCATCTACAATGCCTTTCATCATCCCGTTCACCACAAAATCCCCGTTGGTTTGTACATCCTCAATATTCTTGGCATATTCTTCAGGAATAATGGCAAGGAAGTTTTTGAAATCTGAAGATGGGGTCTTAAAGGTAAGATCAAGCTCATTATTGTCTTCGTTTACCTGCACATAACCGTCAAAGGTTAGAGGCAACTGGTTAATGGTCGCCTGATTTTCCAGAAAAGTATATCTTAAATTCTCAAGATCCATTTGTATAATTGCATCCAGCGCTACTTTGTGCCTGTTCAGGTAATTTGTGCCGTCAAAATCAAAAGTGACCGTTGCAGTAGTTTCTGTGTCCAGTTCTGATTCTGCTAAAGAAAAATCCCCTGTACCCTGGTGGTTCAGGTTTTCCAGAAGCATAGCAATTTTTGACCCCTCATCCACGTAGCTTAATTTGGAGTTGTTGATCTCATAATGCTTTAGGTCAAGACTGAATCCTGTGGCAGCTGTATCTGAGGCCGGGGCATTGGGATCTTCTTTTGCAATATCATAGTTGTTGTTGCCCAGGGAATCTACTTTTATGTTCACAAAGGCGTTGTTAAGCCTGATGTCATCCAAACGCTTGGGTTTGTCACTTCCTTTAAAAAGCTCTTTAATTGACATTTCCAGCAGTACCTCTTCTCCCATTGCAAGCGTGTCACCTTCAAAAGGGGCGTGATTAATTACGCTAATATCGCTTAGCACAAGCGTTGCCTGCGGAAAACTGCGGAAAAAGGAAAGGTCCAGTTCGCTAAATTCTACCGTTGCATCTACATTATTATTTATGGTTTTCTTCACCATGTCCTTGAGCTGTGATTCAAATACAAATGGCGCAGCTATAAGAATGACCACCAGTACCAGCAGGACTATTCCTGTAATTTTAAGTGCTTTTTTCATCTTTTCTCGTTATTCATTTCCAGTGCCGCCTGGCGGTCCCGGTAAAAATGTGTTTCAAAATCTAATTCTTCCCCGGCTTCAAGGCTAAATTTTTTCCGAAGCCAATATACCGCAAGGTAGAGCAATGGAGTGTCTAAAGCTGCAACAAGAACCTTAAATAAAAATCCGCTAAGTAGCAAAGCCCCAAACAGATCCCATTCGATTTTGTTAAAGGTACAAAGCAAAAATAAGACCGAAAAAGTATCTACGAATTGTGAGAGAAAAGTAGAGAAATTATTACGTAACCAAAGGTGTTTCCCCCGGGTTAGTTTTTTCCAGAAATGGAAAAGCTGAATATCTATATACTGGGCCAGTAAATAGGCTGTCATAGATGCACCCACAGCTATACCTGTTGCTCCAAATACCCTGGTGAACAAAGGGTCATCAACGGGAGACCATAGGGTTGCCGGCACATAATCTGCAGAATACACAATGAGCAGGGAAAAAACAGAGGCGAAGATTCCCGCAGTAACTACATGGTTCGCTTTTTTTCTCCCGTAGATCTCGCTGATAATATCAGTGATTAAAAATGTGATGGGGTAGGGCAGTATCCCCACAGAGATCTCAAAATTGTAGATCCCGAAAAAATCCCAGTAAAAGAATTTTTGGAAGATGAGGTTGGAGACTACCAGGGAAGCTATGAATAAGGCACCAAGAATCAGGTAAATTCGTTGTGCCAGCAGGAAGTTTTTTAAAGAGTATTTTTCCAAATTATTTTTTGAACTCTTACTAACAAAGTAAGATTATGTTAGTATGTTTTATTTAATTTGCCGTGAAATTAATAAATCTCCACCAAAACAATTCATAAAATCATTTGAAGCCTCCAAAAACATTTTACATTGCCCTTGGTAGTAATGAAGGCAACCGGCTGAATTTATTGCAGGCTGCTGTTGAAATGATTTACCTGGAAATAGGAGATGTTCACCAGGTTTCAGGAGTGTACGAAACCCCTGCATGGGGTTTTGAGGGGAATGCTTTTTACAATGCCTGCATGAAAATAAGCACCCGGTTCTCTGCGGAAAAAGTACTGCAAAAATTACTGGAAACTGAAACTTCCCTGGGCCGTTCCCGGGAAGAAGGAAAAGGTTATCAAAATCGAAAAATTGATCTTGATATCATCCTTCAACAGGATAAATTGATCCATACCGAAAAGCTAAGGGTCCCTCATCCTGAAATGCAGAACCGTAAATTTGTGCTTGTACCGCTTGCTGAAATCGCCGCTAAGGAAATTCATCCTTTCTTCAAACGCAGTATTGCTCAATTGCTAAATGAAACTGAAGATATTTCAGAAATAACCCTGCTGCCGGAAAAACTGGAACTGCCGGGTAAAAAATACCGATTTGTTAATTGTAACTATATCGCCATAGAAGGAAATATTGGGGCAGGAAAAACCAGCCTTTCTACTATGATCTCCCAGGATCTCAATGCCAAACTGATCCTGGAGCGATTTAAGGACAACCCCTTCCTTCCAAAATTCTACGAAGATAAGAATCGCTATGCTTTCCCGCTGGAGATGTCATTTTTAGCCGACAGGTATCAGCAGCTTTCAGATGATCTTGCTCAATATGATCTGTTTTCAGATTTTATAGTTTCAGATTACGACGTGTTCAAGTCGCTTATTTTTGCCAGGATCACGCTTCAGGAAGATGAATATCTCCTTTATCATAAACTGTTCAGCATCATGTACAAGGAGCTGGTAAAACCTGATCTTTATATTTACCTGTATCAGAACACAGAACGTTTACTGGAAAATATTAAAATGCGTGGCAGGGATTATGAACAAAACATTCAGCCGGAATATTTGGTAGAGATCAATAAAAGTTATCTCAATTTTATCAAGTCCCAAAGGGATATGAGGGTGCAGATTATTGAAATTTCCGACCTGGATTTTGTGAATAACCGCAGGGATTACCTCAACATCCTCGATGAGATCGATAAGCAACTGAATGAGAAATAGCCGGGAACAATTGGTTATTTCCGGTTATACCTTTCTGCTCTTTATTTAAGGTTTACAGTTCGTGTGCCCCTATATCCTGGCTCACGCCCTGCAGCGGGGTGTTTCCGAAGTAATCTCTTTCTCCAATGGAGCTTGAGATGGTGATGCCCAGGTCTTTCGCAGGAGAATTGTCCATCAATTCATAGGCGGTAAGAATTTTAAGATCCTTTCCAAACCCTATAACAGAACCGGTTCCCGGTGCTACAAGCATTGGGTCCCCCTCATACCCAAGAGGCTGGCCGTTATTGATCTCCTGTCCTGTAACTCTAAAGCCATCTAATGAAGTATAAGAAGATCCGTGGTATTGGATATTGAAGTTTTGGTCGTCGTGGTAGAGGTTGCCTTTAATATTTGCCGAATAACCCGTTGGTACAATTACCAGGTCGGCTCCATTGCCGGTGTAAAGAATGTTGTTGAGG
Organism: Gillisia sp.; assembly: GCA_024635655.1. Taxonomy (GTDB): domain Bacteria; phylum Bacteroidota; class Bacteroidia; order Flavobacteriales; family Flavobacteriaceae; genus Gillisia. The sequence goes on from JAGXIL010000074.1 coordinate 28,186, forward strand.
ATATTAATATTTCCCTTGATCGTATTCCATTCCAGGAATTTTACTGCTGCAGAACTTGTATTTGAATTCTGTTCGTTGATGAAAAAGGTATTATTATATACGTATATGTTATCCATTTTTGTATCGCCATTAAACAAATAGAGGCTTCCCCCATTAGTGGCAGCATCGTTCTGGCTTATGTTATATCTTACTATTATATTGTTCATAGGACGTGCCCCCGAAAACTGCCCTACAAGATAACCTGCCCCGTCATTATCATGGGAATAATTGTATTGCATGATGCCGTTGGTCACCCCGCCATCAAGATCGAATCCGCCACCATCACAGCCTGTACCGGAACTAATATTATAAGCTTCATTATATTGAATAGTCACATGGTCTGCATCCCAGTACCAGATACCCACCGGTCCTCCGCAATTCTTATTCCCTTGTCCGCAGTTATATACAGTGCTGTATTCTATGGTTGAATACTGAACATCGGCCAACACGATCCCATTTCCGGAATGATGATTTTTGTCATAGCCGGGAATATTAAAAACCTCACAATTCCTCACGGTAATATTGGAATGGGCATAGCCAACCTTTGTTTTGGAAAAATGGCCAAAGGAGGTGATTCCGGCGTCAAGGATATCATGAATCTTGTTATTCTCTATGAGAACGTTGTTAAAACCTGAGTTGCCGTTATACGCACCAATCAGGATTCCGTGATCTTTAAATCCGGAAATTTCGGTGTTGGTAATTTCAACTTTGCTCAATTTTATATCCCCGTCCAGGTCGGTGTAAAATTTGATCCCGGAATTGGTGTTGATATTCATCCCGCTTCCGGTAATATTCAATCTGTCAATGATGATCCCGGCGGTGTTATAGGCGTATATACCATATTCATCCCCTGCCAGAATAGTAGCTTTTCCCGTTCCATAGGATGTAATAAGCACCGGTTTTCCCGCATCATTTGCATCTTCTTCTGTCAATAAAAGATTTCCTTCAAAGGTAGCTCCGCCTTCAAAGAGGATCCTGCTCCCGGGCACCAATTCCATTGCATTTACTTTATCTATTGATCGCCAGGCATCATCAGGAGAGTTTCCGCCGTTGCTGTCATTTCCGTTCGGACTAATGTAATAGGTGATCTTGGCTTCATTTAAGACCTCTGCGAGTTCAGCTTCAAATTCGGGGGTGCAGGAAGTAATGCTAAGAAAAGTTAACATACCAAACCAATAGTAAAGGTTTTTCATGGGGGGATGCCTTTTAAAATTAATTTTTCTGTTTGAAGTTTGGTGGTCAATCCTTTACAATTGACCGGAGGGAATCGCCCAAACGTTAAACTTACCGTAAATTAAAGTTAAAAAACGTTCATGAGCAAATTTAATCGATGAAATACACTCTTAAAAGTTAAAAAGTGCTAAATTATATGATATAGCAGGCGGTTGAAATGGCTTTTGGTGCTATTTACTGGAAATGAGGAGATTAGGTAAAGCCGTAATTTTTTTAAAACAAGATTTTTCCTACCCTTTAGGAGAAGGGTTTACGGAAAAAATGACCCCTGAAAAAGAAATTTTTAATTATATTAAAGTAAATAGGTCCTGAAACAGGTTTTTCACGCGTAGATCAATGGGAAAAGTTGGGCTTTCCCTTGGCTTTGGGAGTAAGTTTTATAAAAAGGTCCCAAATGACCATTCCTGCGCTCACTGCAATATTAAGGGAGTGTTTGCTGCCCAATTGCGGGATCTCGATTACCGCATCGCTGGCATTGACAACTTCCTGCTGCACGCCTTTTACCTCATTTCCAAAGATAACAGCGCAATTCTCACCTGTTTCCGGCCGGAAATCGTCCAGCATGATCGCATTTTCAGCCTGTTCAATAGAGAAGACCTTTATCCCTTCCATTTTAAGCTTATGCACAACTTCCAGGGTGTCTTTTGCATATTCCCAGGCCACGGTCTCTGTAGCTCCCAACGCCGTTTTTTGAATGTCTTTATGCGGTGGAGAAGCCGTGATTCCGCACAGGTAGACCTTTTTAATTAAAAAAGCATCACAGGTCCTGAAGATGGAACCTATATTATTGAGACTGCGAACATTGTCAAGAACTACTGTAAGCGGCGTTTTTTTCGCTTCTTTAAATTCTGATACTGATTTTCTCTCCAGTTCGCTGTTTTCTAATTTTCGCTTTTCCATAGCCACAAAATTAGTAATTCCTGACAGAAGGACTAATACAGGACCCGCTGTCTTAAAAATTTATACATTAGGACTAAATTTATATCATTCCTATTATGAAGCACTGTATATTTTTTATTGGAACAGCTCTTTTAAGCCTGGGCTCACTCGCTCAAAATCAGGATCAGGCAGAACTCGTTACAGAAACGGTTTCTAAAGATAACATCGAAGGCCATATCTATTTTCTGGCAGATGATCTTTTAAAAGGAAGGGGAACAGGTACTCCTGAACTTAAGATCGCTGCTTCCTACCTGGCAAATTCCTTAAGAGGCTATGGCGTAAAACCCAATCCCAAAACCGGCACCTATTACCAGGATGTACCGCTTCAAAAAACTATGGTTCCAAAACAATTGAATTTAACCATAGATGGCAGAGAAATACAAAATATGGTAGCTCTTCAAGTTGCCGAAATGGCCTATGACGGAGAAGCGGTGTATTTAAATCATGGGGTGGAAGAAGATTACGGTAGAAAGGATGTTAATAATAAGCTGGTGGTTGTAAAAGCCGGGAAAGAAGGCGAGACTGATGTTCGGAATGCCTTTCGACACAGGACTGAAAAAGCAGAACTGGCAAGGGAAGCAGGAGCTGTTGGTATAATTGAGCTTATTGAGATGGATCAGGAAATATGGGAGAATGTTTCTCATAGTTTTAATGCAGATAGGTTGAGTTTGGTTGAAGATGAAGCTGAGATTTCTACAGATAAATTTGTGCATATATGGGTTTTGGATGCAGGAGGGGAAAGATCGGGTGCCATAGATGCTTCTGAGGCTATGGAGACAAAACTTGAGATGACTGGCGAAAATTCTGAAATAGTAACGTCCCAAAATGTTATAGGAATAGTAGAGGGAACAGACCCACAACTTAAAGATGAATATATTATTTATTCGGCTCATTACGATCACGTAGGTGTTGGGGATCCAGATACAACCGGGGATTCTATATACAACGGGGCCAGAGATAATGCGGTGGGGACAACTACGGTTTTAAGTATGGCAGAAAATCTGGCGAAGTATCCTACCAAACGCTCAGCCCTCTTCATTTTGTTTACGGCTGAAGAAAAAGGCTTGTTAGGAAGTAATTATTATGTAGAGAATCCTGTACTGCCCCTGGAACAAATGGTGTATGTTTTTAACAGTGACAATGCCGGCTACAATGATACCTCTGTGGCTACCATTATTGGGTTGGAGAGAACCACGGCTTCCAATCATATAAAGGAAGCCGCCACAACCTTTGGAATAACCGCAATTGATGATCCTGCCCCCGAGCAAAATTTATTTGACAGAAGTGATAATGTTCATTTTGCTTCCAAAGGGATTCCGGCGCCAACTTTTTCCCTTGGATTCAAAGCTTTTGACGGGGATGTGACCAAATATTATCACAGGCCTGGAGATGAAGCTAACACCCTCGACTTCGATTACCTTTTCAAGTTTTTCCAGGCCTATGTGCTTTCCGGAAGGCTCATTGCCAATGATCCTGAAACTCCTTTCTGGACCCCGGGCGACACTTATGAACCTGCAGGTAAAAAACTGTATAGCAAGAATTAAAAGATTTAGTACTAAATTTTTCTTCGGGAAATTAAAAATAAAACCGGTCGATTAAGAATTGGATTTTTCAGGAAAAGGAAGTTCTTAAATTCTTTCTGATCCTGAAAACCACCTTTCTATCTTCAAATATTTTTGCCATCTTTGGAGCAATACTAACGAGGCTTTTTTAGCTGAAGCTTAATTCCTTCCTTTTACACAATGAATACACGTTTAGCCACTTTATTTCTTGTAATGAGTACGGCCTTTGCATTGGCTCAGGTCAATCCGCAATGGATCCGCTACCAAACAATTTCTCCCAATGGAGAAGAAATTGCCTTTACTTATAAAGGTGACATTTATCGTGTTTCTTCCAAAGGGGGAGAGGCGCAGCAGCTCACTTTTCACAATGCGCATGACTATATGCCTGTGTGGAGTAATGACAGTAAAAAACTGGCCTTTGCCTCCAGCCGCTATGGAAATTTTGATGTTTTTGTAATGGATGCATTGGGTGGCCCTGCCTCCAGGTTAACCTTTCACAGTAACGATGAAAATCCGTACAGTTTTTCTGCCGATGATAAGGAAGTTATCTTCGGAGGCGTACGTCAGGACCTGGCAGAGCACAGGCAATTCCCTACTGCTTCGCAACCTGAACTTTACCGGGTTCCGGTAAATTCCGGAAGGGTTTCCCAGTTATTTACAATCCCTGCTGAATATGTGCAGGTGAGTAAGGATGGAAACCAGATGATCTATCATGATAAAAAAGGAGGAGAGAACGAATGGAGAAAACACCATACCTCTTCCATTACCCGGGATCTATGGGTTTACGATAAAAGTACCAATTCTCATAAAATGCTCACCACATGGGAAGGAGAAGACCGGCAACCGGTTTTTGGGAAGGATGATAATTTGGTTTACTATTTAAGTGAGCAAAGCGGAAGTTTTAATGTACATAAACTTTCTATTTCCAATCCTGAGCAACAGGAGCAACTTACTACATTTGATACCCATCCCGTTCGGTTCCTGAGCCATGGAAACGGAACCCTGGCATTCGGATATGACGGAGAATTGTATACCATGGAGGAAGGGCAGGAGCCTCAAAAAGTTGAGGTAAGCATTCGCACCCAATCCCAAACCAATCCCGATAAGTATATCACCATCAATGGTGGAGTCCAGGAAATGGAAGTTTCTCCTGATGGGAAGGAGATCGCATTTATAGCCCGGGGAGAAGTCTTTGTAACTTCTGTAGACGGCTCCCTTACCAAGCGCATCACTAATACTCCGCAGCAGGAACGGTTTGTAACTTTTACCCCGGATGGAAAAGGAGTGGTGTATGCCAGTGAAAGGGACGGAAAATGGAGCATTTTTAAAACTGAAAAAACCCGTAAAAATGAACCCTTCTTTTACGCATCTACTTTACTTAAAGAAGAGGCGTTGGTGAATGATGCTGATGATAATTACCTCCCTTCTTTTTCTCCTGATGGTAAGAAAATAGCCTATATCGCAGGTAGACGTACCCTGAGAGTTAAAGATGTGGCAACCGGGAAAACCCGGGACCTTTTGACACCAAAAGACCTTTTCCACATGCGGGACGGAGACAAAAATTTCACCTGGAGTCCTGACAGTAAGTATCTACTGGTAGACTGGAGCAAATTGCTGAATAACAGCGAAGTTCTCCTTCTTGCCGCCGATGGGAGCAAGAGAATGAACCTTACTGAAAGCGGCTATTATGACTCGCGGCCAAAATGGGTAGATGATGGAAAACAGATGTTGTGGTTCAGCAATAGAAACGGATTGAAAAGCTATGCCACCAGCGGCAGGTCAGAGATTGATGTATATTCCATGTTTTTCACCCAGGAAGCCTGGGACAAGCACAATTTAAGTGAAGAGGATTACAAGATGATGAAGGATGTGGAGGAAACGCTTAAAAAGGAGGATTCTATCGCGGTAGCCGATAATAAGAAAGACAAGAAAAAGAAAGCAGATCCTGAGGAGCCGCTGGAAATTGACTGGGAGGGCCTTCAGGAACGAAAAGCAAGATTGACCATTCACTCCAGTTCCCTGAGCGATGCAGTGCTTTCCAAGGATGGGGAGAAGTTGTATTACCTGTCTCAATTTGAAGACAAAATGAACCTTTGGGAAACCAATATTCGCACCCGGGAGACTAAAATGGCCATAAATCTTAAGACCGGCTCCGGCAGCCTGGCATGGGATAAGGAGAAAGAAAATCTTTACTTGCTCAGCCAGGGAAAGATCTCTAAGCTAGACCTTTCTGCAGGCAGTTCCAAAGACATAAAGATTGCCGGGGAAATGACATACGATGAGGATGTGGAGCGAAAGAATATGCTCGACCATGTATATATACGTACCAAAAATGCATTTTATGAACCCACCTTCCACGGAATGGATCTCGAAATGCTGTATTCTGAATATCAAAAATACCTGCCGCATCTGGGAAATTCTTTTGAATTTTCAGAAATGCTGTCAGAAATGCTGGGAGAGCTCAACGTTTCCCATTCCGGAGCCAGGTATAGCAACTCTACTGAAAATGCCGATGCTACAGCAGCGCTGGGAATCTTTATGGATTACGATCACGATGGAGAAGGGATCCTGATAAAAGAAATTATCACCGGTGGGCCTTTGGATAAGGCTTCTTATAATTTAAAAGCAGGTGCTGTGATTCAAAGTATAGACGGGGAAATAGTTTCTCCCGAAAGAGATGTGGCAGAATTCCTTAACAGGAAAGCCGATAAATTTGTATATCTGGAGATCATGGAACCGGGTAAAAAGGATCCAAGACAAATTACGGTGAAACCAATATCCTTACAAGATGAGAACACGCTGCTCTACAAGCGGTTTATCAAGATCAATGAAAAGGAAGTTGATGAAAAAAGCAATGGGGAGTTGGGATATGTTCATATCCCGGGAATGAGTGACGGTCCCTTCAGGTCAATTTATGAAAATATGATGGGTAAATACCATGACCGCAAAGGAATTATTGTTGACACCCGCTTTAACGGGGGCGGGGACCTGGTTGCCGATCTTGCCACCTTCTTTACAGGGGTGCCTTTTATCACCTATGCAACTGCCGATAAAGTTGTGGGTGGGGAGCCAACCTCGCGCTGGACAAAACCTACTTTGTCCCTTTATAACGAAAGTATGTATTCAGACGGGCATTGCTATGCCAGTGGATATTCTGATCTTAAGATAGGAAAAACCGTAGGGATGCCGGTACCGGGAACCTGTAGTTTTGCAGGTTGGGAAAGTCTGCC
>JAGXIL010000075.1 GCA_024635655.1 Gillisia sp.
CAAGAAAGATTCTGTTGATGTGACCGATAATACCAATTCCCTGGTCAACCAATTTGCCGATGACACCAAGCTCATCCTCACCACCATTCAGAAGCTGAACAACGCCATTTCCCCCGGCCGGTATCAGTCCAGGATGGATCATTTACAGGACAAGCGTGTCGTATTTATTTTTGATGAATGCCACCGCAGCCAGTTTGGCGATACCCATAAAAAGATCACCAGATTCTTTAATAACTCCCAGCTTTTCGGGTTTACCGGCACTCCCATTTTTGCCGATAATGCCGCAAAAAATGATTTTGGTAAACGCACTACAAAAGATCTCTTTGGAGAGTGCCTGCATAAATACGTAATCACCGATGCAATACGGGATCAAAATGTACTGAGATTCAGCATAGAATATGTGGGCCGCTACAAACAAAAGGGAAATACTTTTATAGATATTGAGGTGGAAGACATTGATACTTCTGAAGTATTGAACAGCTCAAAGCGTCTTGAAAAAATCACCGATTATATAATAAAATACCACGATACAAAAACCAAGAACCGGGAGTATTCTTCCATTTTTGCCGTGAGCAGTATCGCCAATCTCATCACCTATTACGAACATTTCAAGCGGAAAAAAGAAGCCGGGGAACACGACCTGCGCATCGCCACCATTTTCACCTATGGCGCCAATGAAGAAGATGAAGAAGCACAAGGCTTGCTGCCCGATGATCTGGAACTTGCGGCAGATGCCGCACCAATCTATAAAACCAGCCACACCCGGGAAAAGCTCGATGAATTTATAGCAGATTACAACAGCATGTACAACACTGCATTTTCAACTAAAGATTCAAAACAGTTTGAGAATTACTTTAAAGACATTAGCAAACGATTAAAGGAACGGGAAAAAGTAAGTTTTAAGGACGAAGACCGGTTGGATATTATCCTGGTGGTAAATATGCTGCTTACGGGTTTTGATGCTAAAAAGGTGAACACGCTGTACGTAGATAAAAACCTGCGCCACCACGGCCTGGTCCAGGCTTTTTCCAGGACCAACCGGATCCTGGACGAGAAGAAATCGCACGGGGAAATACTTTCCTTTAGAAACCTAAAAAAAGCTACTGACGAAGCTATAGCACTATTTTCTAATAAAGAAGCCCGGGAAGACATCCTCCTCCCCGATTACGAAGCCATCACCGAAAAGTTTTCTGAAGCCTTTATAGAACTTTTAATAATTGCTCCCACGGTTAAGAGTGTAGACAATTTACCAAGTGAAGAAGAAGAGCTGGCTTTCGTGCAAGCATTTCGCGCCCTAATCCGCGCTAAGAATGTCCTCACCTCTTTTGCAGATTTTAATTGGGACGACGTTCCTATGGATGAGCAAACTTTTGAAGATTACAAGAGCAAATACCTGGGGCTTTACGAAAAAGCCAAAGGCGACCATCAAAAGCAGAAAACTTCTATCCTGGACGATGTAGATTTTGAACTGGAATTGATCCACCGGGACGAGATCAACGTCGCCTATATCCTAAAGCTTCTGGCCGGCCTCAAACAAGCCAAAGGCGCCGAAGCCAATGCTAAGAAAAAAGAAATTCTGGACATTTTGGCCGGAGATATAGAGCTACGCAGCAAACGAGAACTCATAGAAAAATTTATAGAAGAACACCTGCCAAAGATCAACGACATAGATTCCATTCCCGACGAATTTGAGCAATACTGGAGCGACCAGCGGGTACTGGCTCTGGGGAATTTATGTGAAGAGGAAAACCTGGATAAAGAACAATTCAAAGCCTTAATAGACACCTATATCTACAACGAACACGAACCCCTGCGGGATGAAATCTTTAAATGCCTGGACAACCGGCCAAGCGTGCTAAAAGCGCGGGAGATTGGGGAAAGGATCATTAATAAAATGAAGGAGTTTGTGGAGGTTTTTGTGAGGGGAGTTGGGGCTTAAATCATAAATTTTAAAAAGAAATTCTTTTAAAAGTTCAATATCTAATCGTACTAATAAACATATGACTCAATGACCAAATCTCAAGTCAATAAACTTGGCAAGGAAATTAGAAGTACTATTAAAGACGGAAAAGACCCTTCTCTAAATTTATTAGAAAACCTTCAAGAATACCGTACTTCTTACAAAGATGACTTATCTGCAGTTTTTGAAAAAATTTCCGATATCGCCAAGAATGCCAGAAAGGATAGTATAACCTCATTCCGAATTAAGCGCATTGAATCAATTCTCTCAAAAATAAAAAGACAACCAACCATGTCTTTAGGAAATATGGGAGATATTGCCGGTTGTAGAATACTTTTATATAGTGAAGATTCCTTGAATAAAGTTATTACCAATATTCGTGGAAATTTTATTGTAAAGAATGAAAATGATTACTTATCGCAGAATAAAGAAGATGGTTATCGTGGTTACCATTTTTATATTGAAAGTCCTATTAATCCCAATAAAACAATTGAAATTCAAGTTAGGACAGTGAAAAGTCACAAATGGGCTTCAATGGTAGAAATTATAGATATCTTATATAACTTAAGAATTAAAGAAGGTCAAAAACATCAAGATTTTCAAAAGTTTCATTTACTTCTTTCAAAAAATGACTCTCTTACGCTACGCCAAAAAAAAGAAGTAATTAAAATTGACGACAAGTATAATGTTCACAGCAAACTTAATGAAGTTTTCATTAAAAATCATGTGAAAATCCGTAGAGAATGGCTAGAGATTAGTCCGAATAAAAATCCCTACTTTATTATTGAAGTTGATGAGAATAAAACTTCCAAAATTTCATCATTTAGCTCCTACGAGATTGCTGAAAATGAATATTTTGAAAAATTTAAAATATCGCATAACTCCAATTTTGTTTTAACTCATATTGAGAAGCCTAACTTTAAAAGGCTATGTATCGCTTACGCAAGTTATGTACTTATTAAGCATGATTATCTAAATGATTGGAATAAATACACCAGTGATATACTAAAGCAATTAATTAATAGAAAAGATTTTGATCAAATAAAATATTTTGGAGAATACACGAAGCGAAATCTTAAGGAACAACTGAGATTAATAGAAAGTGAATTTGAAGAAATATCTAACTATAGAAATGAAAATGGTGACGATTATGAAGGTTATAATGAATGGATGGATGAAATAAAAGAGAGGGTAAGAGATCTAACAAAGATAGCAATTGAACAAACCCAGAATAAAAAAAGAAGGAGTTTATGGGAAAAAATGTTTGGTGAATAATTTCTATAAAATAGTTTCAGATATTGAGTTTAAGCATAGCTAATGCCAAGTATGTTCTTTTTCAAATTAGGTTTTAAAAGATTAATTTTTACCCAATAATTTTTCAAAAACACTTGAAGAACCCGGCATAGTAGGAGAAGAATCATCTTTTAAAAGACCTGATTCCGCCCGACTAAAAATTGATTGTAGAACAAGAACTCTTTCTTCATTTTCAATAGCATTTTCTTTTTTCAAAGCTAAAAACACATATACTAATTGTTTTTTTTCTTCTGCATCTCTGGCTAAGTGGTATGCACTAAAAGATAATCTGGAAAAGATTTTAACGGAATAAGCCAAAAATGAAATTAAGGTAATGAAAACAATAGACCAGCGAATAGCACTTCCAGTTTTTGAGAAAAGTTCCGATAATGTTCCATTAGAAATCATTGAAAGTATGACTACAAGTAGAATTACTGATATTGTAATTGAACCCATTAAATATTTCAACCAATTTTTGGCCTCTTCATTTAATTCTCTTGCCCTGAGATTCCAATAGTCTGCTGGTTTTTCGAGCATTAATTTACTGGAATACAAACTTTCTAAATCACGGACTCTTTCAAGGTTATATTTGTTATATTCCTCTTCATTTTTTTTAGAAGTTTTAATCCAAGTATTAAAACCCTGTTGATTCTCCTCCAATAATTTCTCAGTACTATTGATATAATCTTCAGTTTTCTTTTCTAAGTCGGAATAAAATTGGTGAGTTTCTTTTTGTGTTTCTGTGAAAAGTTTTTCAAAGGAATTTCTTAGCCTGGAATTGCTACTCTTTTCATGTCCTCTTCTTTTTGGTAAAGTAGTGGAATCCTGATGCCTGAACTCATAAGCCATCAATGCACCAGTAATTTGGTTAGGATTATTAAATGAGACACCATGACTTGGACGTAATAAATAATTAAAAGCACCATTATAATGGTCGATACTATACTTATCGTAGAGTTCCAAAAGAAATGTAGTAAAAGGAGATTCAGTAATAAAAGTTTCTTTTTTGTTTATGTTATTAAGTAAATTCTGAGATCCTTGCCATAAAGAATCCAATGTTGAAGTTTCTAAACCAGTTGTCTTGTTTAAAAAATCTTCCAATATTTCTCGAAGATTTTTAAATAAGCTCTTACTTTCAATCATTTCTTTTGGAATTTTAAAATTCACATTGCTCCATCCTCTGTCTTGTCTCTTCACAAATTGATAAATATCTCCAAATCCTACTTTTTTAATATGAATATTCAAATGATCAAATTTGAAACTTGTCTCTAAATTTTTGTACCAATTCTTATTAGGAGAAGATTTTATCTTTTCATTAACCTCTTTTAAAGTCATATAATTGCTGGATGTGTTAAAACAACTAATTTAATATTATTTTAACAATTTTACAGAAAACTCTTGGGCAATAAAATCGGAATGAATAAATTTTTTTAGGCACTGCTCCCTTTAAAATATATAAAGCATAACCTTCGCCCATATATTCATTTCCCGATAGTGGCTAAGACATTTTTTAATTTTACATTTCTTCCACAGCAAGATATTTAGCATTTAATTGTTATATATTCTAAATCCAAAAACCATACTCACCCTCACATTCAAATAAAAGATCCATCTGTGAAAGCATTGACTCAAGACGAATCAAAGGTAGAGGAACTGGTAAGGTTAGAATTTCCGGAAGGGTTATTTGGGGTAAGGAAGGAGTTACTATTTATATCCAGCGTAAAATCTACTTTGACCTATAAACTTTTATATTTATAAACCATTTTTTATTTTTCAAATGACAAAAAAATTAAAAAAATTAAAAAGCCCTGGCCCACTTCAGATATATCAAAACAACTTGTGGGGTGGTAAAAAATCTAAATACTACTCCGGTTTAGGCTCACATCATCCTGAAACTGTAAATTCTTATATAGCTGTAATAACCGGTTTTCTAAAAGTTTTTGAAACCCCTCTGTTAGTTCTATCAAACCTGTGGCGTTATTTCCGAATAATTACAGGCTTACAGCTTCCACATTACCATGAATAATAATATCGGGCTAAATATTTTACATTTGTCGCTACAGTAAAAATATGAGAAGAGCTCTAGAAAGATCCAAAAACAGTGCTTTTGGAAGGTTTATTATTCGCCATCAAAAGTACGCTCCCATCCTTTTTTTTATGGGTGGTTTTATTTTTGACACTTTGACTTTAGGTCGTATAGATCGTGTTTATGACACGGTGGTTCTTTGCTCGCATATGGTTTTATTATCATTAACGCTTTATTTATTTAATTTAGTGGATGATGCCAGGTGGCAAAATACTTTTATCGGGCGATATTCAGAATATTTTCCGCTGGCCATACAGTTCTTCTTCGGAGCACTTTCAAGTGCCTTTGTCATCTATTTTTTTAGAAGTGTGTCCTTATCAAAAACTATGGTTTTTTTCATACTGTTGGTTCTGCTCTTATTTGCAAACGAATTTCTTAAAAAGAAAATTTCGAACAAATACCTCCAGTTTAGTATTTATTTTTTTATAAGTTTTACCTTTTTCACCTTTATGATCCCTACGCTGATAAAGGAAATGAACACCTTTATATTCATCATTTCCGGAATTGTAAGTTTAGGTTGTACTCTGGCACTTATCCTGTTTATTTACTCGTCAAGCCCAAGCACAAGAGCTGAAATAAACTTAAAAAAACTGATCAGTTTTATCCTTTCTATCTATATAGTAATCAACGTTTTTTACTATTTCAATCTTATTCCACCGGTACCGCTTGCTATGGAAACCGGGTTGGTGGCTCATAATGTCCAGAAAAAGAATAATCAATACATTGTTACTTACGAAAAAGAGGACTGGTATATATTCTGGCGTTCACATCAAAATACTTTTCATCGTCAGGCTGATGAAAGGGTTTATGTATTCACTTCTGTTTTTGCACCTACAGATATAAAAAAATCAATTTTTCATCGCTGGCAACGGTACAATCCACAAACCGGGAGTTGGGAAATAACCGAGGACATTGGCTTTAAAGTTACCGGTGGGCGTGATACTGGTTTCCGTGGATATACTTTTAAAAAGAACCTTACGGAAGGCAAATGGGAAGTTCATATAATTACGGAAGAGGAACTATTACTGGGTGTTGTAGATTTTGAGATTAAAAATACTTCTGAACCTCCAAAAGAAGGAATGGTAAAGGAAGTATATTAATAAAGGTTTTCGTTAATTTTATTGAATGCGCTGTCAGTTAAAATAAAATAGATACTGGTAAATTCCTTTCCCACTAAAGGGCTTAAAACATTATTCTATTTTCCATTTCTTCAATGACTGAAAACAAAAAAATCAAGAAACCCTGGCCAACTAAAGATGCTATGGTTCAGATATATGAAGGAAACCTCTGGGGTGGAAACAAGCGAGATTTTTACTCCGGTTTAGGCTCACATCATCCTGAGCTTGTAGATCCTTATGTAGATGCAGTATTTACTTTTTTAAAATCTTTTAAAACTCCGCCGGTTGTTTGCGACTTGGGTTGCGGGGATTTTAATATTGGTAAACAACTGGTAAAGTACTCCAAAAAGTATATTGCACTAGACATAGTCCCGGATCTTATAGCACATAATAAAAAAGAATTCCAGGCAGAAAATTTAGAGTTTCAGGTTTTGGATATCGCAGCAGAGGATCTTCCTTCGAGTGATTGCGCAATTCTAAGGCAGGTGTTACAACATTTATCCAATGCCGAAATAAAGAAGGTGGTAAAAAAATTATACAATTTTAAATATGTTATTCTTACCGAGCATTTACCGGAAGAAGATTTTGAACCCAATAAAGATATTATCTCCGGTCAGGGAATCCGGCTAAAAAAGCAAAGTGGTGTAAATATTATTGCACCACCATTTAATTTTAAAGTGCAGAAAAAAAAACAGTTATTATCTGTTAAACACCCGGGGTTTAAAGGAGTTTTGGTAACTACCTTGTATAAAAACTTAACCGCAGAGAGCGCAAAGTAAAATCCGCAGAGGACGCAAAGGAAAATCCGCAGAGGGCGCAAACCCCGATAGCTATCGGGGCTGCGCACTTTGCGTAAATCTTTGCGACTTTGCGGTGAAAATTAGAACTCTTCCTCTTTGCCGTTAAATTCCCTATCTTATAGTTGAACACAATTTTCAAATATGACCGAAAATGAGATAGCGGCAAGAGTAATTGGGCTTGGAATTGAAGTCCACAGATCTTTAGGTCCGGGTTTGCTCGAAAGTGCATATAAAGAATGTCTTTATTACAAATTGATAAAGGCAGGATTCAGTGCCCAAAAAGAAAAACCCATGCCACTTGTTTTCGAAGATGTTAAATTAAATTGCGGTTATAGAATAGATATACTGGTTGAAAAAAAGTTGGTGATTGAAATAAAAAGTATTGATGCTCTAAATGATATCCATCTTGCTCAAACCCTGACCTATATGAAACTTGGAGATTTTAAATTAGGTCTGTTAATGAATTTCAATGTGGTTGTTTTGAAAAATGGGATTAAAAGAGTAGTTAATGGTCTTTAGGATCTGTGTAAACCTCTGCGACTTTGTGGTAAAAGTGTAACCGCAGAGGACGCAAAGGAAAACTGCTAAGGGCGCAAAGAAAAGCCTGCGCACTTTGCGGGGGGAAAAATTAAACGCAGAGGGCGCAAAGGAAAAGCCGCTCCCGAAACTTCGGGAGGGCGCAAAGAAACCTTTGCGCACTTTGCGTCAATCTTTGCGCCTTTGCGGTGAAAATTAATACTCTATTACCTTGATAAAAGGTCGGCAGACGTAAATTTACTATATCACCCGGATGGCTTTTACAAACCGGCGGGTGTAGCCTTCGTTAGAAAGGTTCGTAATAACTACTTGCATCGCACTTCCTGAGGTAGCGTGAATAAAATCGCTTTCATTTCCATTTGCATTGGAAACCATTCCAATATGACCAATCGCATCGCGGGTGGGACTTAGAAATAATAACAGATCTCCTTTTTGGACATTCTCAATCGGGATCTCAGTTCCAAAATCTTCGTATCCTGAAGTACTCCTTGGCACCTCAATATCAAAATGCTGAAAAACAAAATATAAATAACCGGAACAGTCAAAACCTTCTTCCCCATTCCCCGCCTCTACATACGGCGTTCCTAACAAATTCATTCCATAATCCACAATGCGGTCCCTGAGGGTATGATCCGTTTGTCCTGAAGTAAAAACTGTTTCCTCTTTTATAAATTCTTGCTGCATTTCGGGATCTTTCGGCTTATCATACATCACAAAAGCTACAAAGGAAAAAACCAATACGAGTAAAATTAATTTTCCAATATTCCGGAGATAAACTTTGTTTACCATATAAGGGGGATTTTTTGAAATTTACTTTTTTATTGAGAAAGGAAGGTGCTCTTGTCGTATATTCTCAATTCATAAAGCTTTACATCTCAATTATTAACGCCATATTTTGTCGCTGATTCTCTATATATTAGTCAGATAAATAATAAAGTTATGTCTCAACGCCTCCTTACCAAATCCCGCTTTAAGATCGCCATGGATTGCCCGAACAAGCTCTTCTACACCAGGAAGAAGGAGTACGCCAATACCCAGCTGGAAGATCCTTTTTTACAGGCACTGGCACAGGGAGGGTTCCAGGTGGAGGAACTGGCAAGGCTGGAATATCCGGAGGGAGTATTAATTGAAGGCAACGACTGGAATTACGATCTGCTGGCGGCACAAACTGAAGAGTTGCTGCAACAGGAGAACGTGGTGATCTTTGAAGCCGCTTTTAAATTTGAAAGCCTTTTTATTCGCACAGATATTTTGGTGAAGCGGGGAAATCACATTGAGCTTATTGAAGTGAAAGCCAAATCTTTTGATCCTGTAGATGAGAATTTGCTGGTAGGTTCAAGAGGTGGATTGAAAAGCGATTGGAAACCTTATTTGTTTGATGTGGCTTTTCAGCGGTATGTGATCCGGCAATGCCACCCCCAGTGGAACATCAAATCTTATTTGATGCTGGCCGATAAGTCGGCTACCTCTCCGGTGGATGGTTTGAACCAAATGTTCCGCATCAACAAAAATGTTGATAACCGTACCGGGATCACCAGGACCATTAACAGCCTGGAAGAGATTGGCGGGAAAAGCGTGTTGGGAAAAGTAGCTGTAGATGAGATCCTGAACGATATAGAATCGGGTAAATACGCCTGCTATGACAACCTCAGCTTTTTGGAGAGCATCAAGGTGTTTTCAGAATATTATGTAGCCGATAAATTTTTTAACGCACCTGTTTCCTGGAATTGTAAAGGCTGTGAATACCACGCCACGCCCGAAGAGGAAGCTGAAGGGAAAAAGTCGGGGTACAAAGAATGCTGGAGCGGGCAGCAGAGTTGGACAGAAAAAGAATTTGGCAGAGCCAATACCTTTGGGATCTGGGATTTCAGGAGAGGCAGTAAATTATTTGAAGAAGGCAAGTTATTTCTTGAGGATATTGACCAAGATGATATTGGTCTAAAAGATGAAGCCGGGAAAATCTCTCGCACAGAACGCCAATGGATACAGATAGAAAAAAGTGTTACCGGGGATACTACCCCATTTATTCTAAAGGAGGAACTGCGGCAGGAAATGAGCAGCTGGAAGTTTCCGCTAAATTTTATCGATTTTGAGACCAGTGCCACTGCCCTGCCCTTCAACAAAGGCAGGCGGCCTTATGAGCAGGTTGCCTTTCAGTTCTCACATCACTCAGTAGATGCATCTGGAACGGTAAATCACGAAAGTGAGTACATCAATTTTGAACCGGGTTACTTCCCCAACTTTCAGTTCGTGCGGGAACTAAAAAAAGCGCTGTCAAAAAACAACGGCAGCATTTTCATGTATGCTCCACACGAAAACACTATTCTCAATGTAATTTTTAATCAATTACAGGACAGTGATGAGCCGGATAGGGAGGAACTACAGGAATTTATAAAGGAGATAAGCTGTTCAACAAAATCAAGTGTTCAAAAATGGGAAGGCGATAGAAAGATGATCGACCTGTGTGAAGTGGTTAAGAAATACTATTACGATCCTTACATGGGCGGCTCCAACTCCATTAAAGCCGTTCTCCCGGCGGTTCTAAATTCCTCGGAATACCTGCAGAAGAAATACTCAAGGCCTATTTCAGAGATAGGCTTAAGCTCCAGGAACTTTGATCCAAACCACATTTGGTTCCATTTTGAAAAAGGGAATCTACTGAGTCCTTACAAGATCCTCCCTCGCCTATTTGAAGATTGGGATGAGGAACAACTCGATGCCACCGTTTCAGAAATGGACAACATAGCCGATGGTGGGGCTGCACTAACTGCCTACGGAAAACTTCAGTATACTGATATGGCTGAGGAAGAGCGGCTGGCGATTAAGGAATCGCTTCTTAAATACTGTGAGCTGGATACGCTGGCGATGGTGATGATATGGGAGTATTTTAGGGAGGAAGTTGAGTAGTGGAGAATGTAAATTTTATATTATATACCGTAAAATCTGTGGGATCTGCGGGAAACCTTCAGCTAATTTTGTCCAGTTCTTAGGGGGGCTAACCCAATTTCTTGTAATTTTCCACTTCTATCGCATCCACCTGTTGTTCAAAGGCGATAAATAGCGTGCAAGGGCTCTCACCAGAAATGCTTCCCATTCAAAAATGGCCCCGTCTTTCCCCTAATCTGTAGCGTAAACAAGGCACTCATGATCCTTTATTATTTTGAAGTTCTAAAGGTACTTCCCAGGTTTTATACAAAATTTTTATACTCAGTTTTGCCTTTTATTCCCTTCGACTTATAAAATTTTTTTAACTTCCTATACAGGATATTTTATTAATTAAAACGCAGTAAGAAATTAATAATGAGTAAGTTAAATATTGATTATCTTTATTTTTATGATATCTATTTTTTGTTAAGTCACAGCTCCCTACCTGGCCGATATAATCATAATTGTTATGAGCAGAAGCAATCTTCTTTATTGGTGTTTAATATTATTTCTTATAGGGAAAATACCGGCTTTTTCCCAGAGCTCTTCATTTGTTTTTAAAAATATCACCATAGACGATGGTCTTTCCCAAAATAGTGTTGTGGATATTGCACAGGATAGTCTTGGTTTTATGTGGTTTGCCACCCACGAAGGATTAAATCGTTTTGATGGAAAAGATTTTAAAACCTTTTCAAGGTCTTTTGATCATATCACCAATCCCGATAATTCCAGACTTGGAAAGCTTTTTATTTATGAGAATGAGCTTTGGATGATTACAAAAGGGGGCAAACTGGAGGTATTAGATATGGAAACTGAAAAATTCCGTACACTTCAACATTTTAATAAAGGCGCAGGGAAAATTCCCCTTGTAAGGTGTCTGTATATTCAAAGTAAGGATAAAATATTCATTGGGACAGAAAACGACGGATTGTACCTTGTGAATTCCCGGATGGAAATCCAAAAGCACTATCATGCTAATTCTAAGGGACCGGAAAAAATACTTTCAAACTATATAAACCAAATAAAAGTTGATTCCAGGAAGAACATTTGGGTTCTAACGAACAATGGAATCAATAAAATTTCCAAAAATTCAAATACTGCTCATTTGGAAGGCATACACACCAATGCTTTAGTGGAAGATCCCTATAACAATTATTGGCTCGGAACGGTGGGAAACGGATTGTATTTGTATAGTAAACAAAATAAATTTATTCCTTATAGCAGTGCCTCCAGTAGTTTTATACCATCAGATCTTACAATAAAGACTATTCATATTGAAGAAAATCGACACTTGTGGATAGGCACTTACGGAAATGGTTTGTACGTTATAAATTTAAAACATTCAGATTTAAATCAATATTTGCCAGACAGAGAAAATCCCTTCTCCATCGGCTTTCAGGACATCCTTTCCATTTATCAGGATAAAAATGGAGGAATATGGATAGGAACAGATGGAGGAGGCCTTAGCTTTTTCGATCAAACCTACCAGAATTTTAAATTATTTGCAGCCCATAACGTGCCAAAAGGAATTTCTGTTGAACAAATAAGAAGCATCGTCAGGGATAAAAATGGATTGCTCTGGTGGGGAACTTCCGGAAACGGTTTTACGAGTTATGATCCTAATTCCGGTTTCTTTAAATCTTTTCTTCTGGAGCCTTTTCGGAAAGGAATAGCAAATGATAACCGCATAATTTCATTGCACGCAGATGATTATGGAGATCTTTGGATAGGCACCCACGGAAATGGTACTATAATATTTGACCCTTCAACAGGAAATAATAAAAAATGGTTCAATACCGATGCTCCTTTTTTAAACGAACAAACACCGGATAACACAATCTGGTGTTTCGTAAAAGAGGGTGAAAAAAGGGTTTTTGCCGGATCCCAATCTTCCGGAATTCTTCTAATGGATAAGGATACGGGATTGGTAAAGAGATATCAGGATAATTATGAGGAATTGGAGAATGTGAGATCACTGGAAAGAATTAATGATTCTATACTGGCAGTGGGTTATTATACAAGTGGAATAAAATTATTAAATACAAGAACAGGTGTTTTTACCCCTTTGGCCGAGAATTTTATTAAGGATGATTTAGAACAGGTAGAGATAAAGAGCCTGTACTATTCTAATGACTGGTTATGGGCGGGAACCGCAGGTAAAGGCCTGCTGGTAATAAACCTGATAACCGAGAAAATCAAAAATTTTACTCAAGATCAAGGTTTACCCAATGAAATGATCTACGGAATACTTCCGGAAGATACGCGTACAATTTGGGCAAGTACAAATAAGGGGCTTTTCCGGCTTACTTATAAAAAAGAAGATGGCGATTTGTCTATCGAAAACCTAAACCTGTTTGGTCGGGAAAATGGATTACAGAGCAACGAATTCAACACCGGAGCCTTCTACAGGAGTGAAGATAATACGCTGTATTTTGGAGGTATTAAAGGGGTGAATTATTTTCAGCCTCAAAACTTCGGCAAATCCAGAAATAAGACAAAAGTAGTAATCTCTCAGGCAACTGTGAATAATGTTCCTGTAGAGAGAGAAAAATCTGTAATTTATTCAGATCAATTATCCCTTCCTTATAAAGATAATTCCATAGCGTTTAATTACACTGCTCTGGATTTCGTTATGCCAGAAAAACAGAATTATCTCTACCAGCTGGAAGGGTACGATAGTGACTGGATCGAAGCTGGCAGCAGAAAATATACCGCATACACCAACTTACTACCAGGCAATTACACCTTTAAGGTAAAAATATCTGAAAGTTTCCTTGAAGAAGCTCCTGTTACCGCTTTAGGCATTTCTATAGCCTCTCCCTATTGGCAAACCTGGTGGTTCGTTTTTATTATATTCATCTTTTTATTGTCTTTTCTTTATGCCATCTATAGAAACAGAATAAATCAATTATTAGAGCTTCAAAAGGTAAAAGATACTATTTCAGCTGACCTGCATGACGACCTTGGGTCCCGTCTCACTACTGTTCATCTCCTTTCGGCCATTTCAAAGTCAAAATTTCAAAACGATTCTGAAATGAATGACATTCTCCAAAAAATTGATAAGGAAATATATGCATCCTCAGAAGCTTTGGATGAAATTGTTTGGAATATTAGGATGGCAGATGAGAGTCTTTCGGATATTATTGCAAAAATTCGACGCTATGTGGGTGAATCTCTGGAGTCTCAAAATATTATTTATACTGTAGAAACTTCGGACAAATTCGAACTTGTTAAGATGTCCATGCAAAAGCGACGGGAATTGTTTCTAATATGTAAGGAGCTCATTAATAATATAAGAAAACATGCGCAGGCCGGAAAGGTTGAGTTTATTATTTGCAGGGATGGGAACTACCTGTATATATCGGTTAAAGACAATGGAGTAGGTTTTAATGCTGAAGAAATTCATTATCGCAATGGGGTTTCCAATATTAGGAAAAGAGTGAAAAAATGGAATGGGAATATAAAGGTTCATTCTGAAATTAATAAAGGCACCCGGGTCGAGATATGGATACCTTTTGACAGGAAAAGCCTTTTTAGATATTCATTGAATAAATTATTTAAAAAAATCACCCTTAAAGGGGATTGTAATCCAGGATCATATTAAATACATTTAAATATGACAACTCAGCTTGTAATATTTGAGGACAACGAAATGCTGCGAAATTCGCTGGTAACCCTGTTGAATAATGATTCAGACTATAGTGTGACAGGAGCTTTTCCCGATGTTTTAAAAGCCGAGGAAATAATCAGCGAATTACGCCCGGGCCTTGTGATATTGGATATAGATATGCCTGTAAAAGATGGAATATCTGCCATTCCCGTAATAAAAGAAATAGATCCGGAGATATTTATTGTAATGTATACTCAGTTTGAGGATGATGAAAAGATCTTCAGGAGTTTGTGCGCCGGAGCCGATGGCTATATTTTAAAAAAAACTTCTCCTTTAAAGCTTTTTAATGCCCTGGAAGAAGTAATAAAAGGAGGAGCTCCCATGTCTCCCGCCATTGCCAAAAAAGTGCTTGCTTCCTTTCATACAGCTTCCAGAAAAGCTACTATAAAATACAGGCTTACAATAAGAGAAATTGAAGTCCTGAAATTGCTAATAAAAGGATGCAGTGTGAAATATATAGCATCTGAACTTTCCATAGCTTATGAGACCTGTAGATCGCATTTGAAAAACATCTACGTGAAACTTCATGTAAACTGCGGCAAAGAGGCTATAGCAAAAGTTCTAGCAGAAAAAATTGTCCTTTAATTTTTTTGAAAAAAGACAGGGAATAATAAAAAGCAAATCATTATGATTAAAATTTTAAGGATGAAATATGCTGTTTTTTTACTATTCCTACTGAATATTTGGCTCTGCACAAGTCAAACTGTTTATATAGTAAATAGTACAGGTGATTCCGGGGATATTGATCTTGCAGATTTGCACTGTGCAGATGAAAACGGTAACTGCAGTTTGCGGGCTGCCATAGAAAATGCCAATAAGTCCCCGGTAAAAGACCGGGTACATTTTAATATAACGTGTGAGAAAGGACCTCTCGAAATACTTCTGCATAAGAACCTGCCTGCAATTACAGAACCGCTGGAACTCGATGCCACTACTCAGCCCGGGTATTCTACAAATAATCCAAAGATCATATTAAACGGAGAGAATATACCTTTGCTTACAATAAGATTTGAGGAGAGCATTTCTCCAATAGGTTTTCATTTAACCGGCAATAGTGGGGGAAGTTTAATAAAAGGATTTATAATTGGGGGCTTTGGATTTACCAATGATACAGCACCACCAGGTAAAGACATGATATACTATCCGGGAACAGGTATTTTTATTGGTACAGAAAAAAATATTGTTCAATCGAATTTTGTGGGCCTGCCGGCAAACGGAAGCAGCAGTTTCAGCAATATTGTTGGAGTATTGATTGCCGGATCCAACAATCTAATTGGGGGTGATAAGCCGGAACATAAAAATGTGATCTCTAATAACTGGAGAAGCGGAATACTTTGTCACTCCAATAATCATATAAAAGGTAATTTAATAGGAACAGATGCCCGGGGAAATAAAGCTTTGGGCAATCCAGTAGGAATAGCTCTGGTTACCCATTCCAAAAATAATATATTAGAAGACAACCTGATCTCCGGCAATACGGTGGGTATAAGTATTACAGGAGATAAAAATATTATTTTGAACAATAAGATCGGAACTAATTTTGGAGGTACAAAAATGCTTCCCAATGAAATAGGTATTAAATTAATTACTGCCCGCGAAAATATTATAAAGGGAAATCTTATTTCTGGTAACAACAATGGTATGTGGCTGGACCAGAGGCCATACGAAACACCCCAGAATAATAAAATTTGGAAAAATTTAATCGGTACGGATATTAAAGGGAAGGAGGCGGTACCAAATTCAACCGGGATTTATATCAACGGGGGTATTAGTAATGTAATTGGTGGGGCAAACCCTGAACACAGGAATATAATTTCAGGAAATTTGGGTGCGGGAATAAAACTTTCAGAAGCCAAAGAAAATTCTGTGACCGGCAACTTTATTGGCATTGATTTAAGTGGAAAAGAAGCTTTGCCCAATAATATTGGTATTGAATTTTCCGGGGAACCTGAAAAGGATTTCAATGAGGATAATATTATAAATAATAATTTAATTTCCGGGAATGACCGAGATGGGATACAGCTCAATTTTGCAAAAGGAAATTCGTTATTTTGCAATTTAATCGGTACGGCAAAAGACGGGATCACCCCGTTACCTAATGCCGGGAATGGAATAAAATTATCACGGGCTGTAATTAACAACTGCATTGGAAGCAGTATTCCGGGTAACTCCAATCTTATCGCCTACAACAGAGAAAACGGCATCTTTATCACTGCTGCACCAGGTGTTGAAAAAGAGTCACCGAAAATTCAATTATTTACGAATAACATTTTTAGCAATAACAACTTCAAAATTCTCTTCAAAGAGAAAGAACAGCAAAAAGGGACAAAAGCAATAGACCCCTAAAAGGGGATTGATTTGAATATCAATATTTAATAATTTAAGTTTTAATATATCAATGCCTTTTTTAAAAAATTAAAACCGTTTTATAAGCCTGTCTCTTTATTACAGGGTCAAAAAATGGATTTCCGGCTTTTCTGCCGCTTCTAATTTCTCTTCACGTAATTGTAATTGCACTCAATTAATTAATAATCTCGTAAGGTTTATATCACCTTAAAAGGTGATTGTTTCACTTTATTTTAATCTATAAATTTAGTTTATAAAAGATTTGTAATTAATCAAAATAGACTATTATGAAAAATTTACCAACATTTAGCGAAAACAAAAAGGATAAAGATAAAATATTAACTGCCAGGAGGATAAGGTCATCTCTATGCAGTATAACTCTAATTTTTATGATCATATTCGGCTGTGGAAACATAACCTTGCTAGCCCAATCCGTGTCCAGCCATACCGCATCGTCTTCCAGTTCAAGTGAAGTCTCGTCAAGCGATAACATGGATGTGAAGACACAGCGCGTTTGGTCCTCCGACCCCGGCTCGAAAATCAATTTTGATATGGGAACCATCATGCCGAACGGTTCCGGAATAGCAAGTACAGACTGGAAAACCGGAGAGCCGGCCGTCTTTGACCTGGCCAGCCAAGAGTTCAGTCGATTTAACTCTAACGATGAGCCGTATGATAAGGGTATAGCTTTGTCCCCGGTCCCATCGCCTGATGGCGGCCGGATCGCGTTTTCATGGTCAGATTTTGCTGAACGGAAAGAGTTCCTCCGCCTTGCTGATGTCACCACTGGAAAGTTGCGTACGATCATGACAGCTGACAGCATTACCGCAAAATGCGTCTTGCCCGTTGCGTGGAATCCGGCCGGAGACGAGGTGTTCGCGTGGGTAGGCCCCCTCGATGAAAATAGCGGCGTGGACGTCATGCTTGTCCCCTACGCCGGCGGCATACCGCGACTGGTGCATACAATTCCACCAAACAGAGCTGATCCGGAGCGGATGAGTGTTTCCCCCGATGGTAATTGGCTTCTGTACAACCATGCGGTATTGCATGATGGGCAGTGGCGGTCTGACATCTACATCATCGACGTAAAAGACGGAGGAGCATTTCCGCTCGTTGAGCACTCTGCCACCGATCTGGTGGTGGATTGGCTACCGGGTACCAACGTCGTTCTGTTTTCCAGCGACCGTTCGGGAACGACAGATCTCTGGAGCCTTAGTGTGGCCAATGGGAAAGCCAGCGGTGAGCCACAGCTGGTTCACTCCGGCTTCTTCCAAAGCCAGCCTGTCGGCTTTGGGGATGGTGCACTTTTTTATAGGGTGGAAACCGGCTCCAAAGGTCAATCTGTCATTAATATGAACCCGCAGACGGGTGCGCTTCTTGGTGGAGCATTGCCTCCACTGGAGGAACTCGGCGGCAATTTCCGGGGAATTGCATGGTCACCAGACGGTGAGAGACTTGCATCGGTCACCCGGGAGCGCGGCAACCGGGGCTCCATCACCCTTCATTCAATGCAAACCGGCGGAAGCCGCGTATATTCGCTGGATGAGGATTTTCATCCGTTGGTGCTGGAGTGGGAGGCGGACGGCAAGGCGCTGATAATTAGAGCCGGCGAAAGGAACCAGGTTCCAACGGGCCCCCACCATTTTATGCGCCTGGACCTGGAAACCGGGAACAGTACACGCCTATTTGCGGAAGCGGACCTGGAGGAATCACCGCCCCTCTGGCCGTTCCTCGTGACACCTGATGGCCGCTCCATCATTCTGCGCCAGCAGGAAACCCTCGACGACAACCGTACCGAAATCAAGCTCGTGCTCCGTTCTCTTGAAGACGGAAGCGAAAACGAACTGTATCGCACCTCCGGTTTCATCCCTGAATTCAGCATCTCGGCAGATGGAACTCAACTGGCTTTTATACAGCAGGTTTGGGAGGATTCTGATTCCCTGTTCGTCATGAGAATGGACGGGTCACAGCAGCTAAAACCTGTCGCCAACTGGGATTATGACGCAGTCAGCCTGCTGGGGTGGCTGCCAGGTGGAAACGCGCTGCTTACGGCTGGTTTGACAGAGGATGCAAAAGCAGAGGAGATCCTGCGGGTTGACCTCGACGGCTCCACCACCCTGGTGGGAACAAGTCCATTCCGGCCAATGCGTGGCCAGAAAACCCAGGGCTACTACCGGAGCAGGCTCACTCTCTCGCCTGCCGGAAACCGGCTCGTTCATTTTGTTTCCGATGTCGGTGAGGAGCTCTGGCGAATGGACGGACTGCACGAGCTGATCACTAGTGAAACCGGGCGCAAGTAGCGCCTGCGCGGTAAGAGATGGAAAGAGGAGGAAAATATAACAAAACAGCGAGGTAACGAGAACAGGCAGTAGTCATAAAATACTTCTCGATACCTTTTCTCCTTCCCTCCCCGTTAGGAAAAAACACTCGAAGTGATGTTAGAGGAGGCAGGGGTAGGTTGAAAAATTTAGATTACCTGTAACGGATAATCCTTCAAGCGGTCCCGGCACCACACCTCCACTCCCAAAATCTCTTGTGTTTTTAGGATATTTTCAATGAGATGTTGCTCGCCTGCACCGGGCACCACCACCAAACAGGTATTACCGGCGTTTTTCAGAAATTGAAGGGCGTGGAGGAAATGAAAGGCATTGGTGGCTACGGGGTCGAAAGGCAAAAAGTATATATTTTCCTGAAGCCCGGAGGTAGCCGACAGGAATTCGTAAGCCTCCAGCTCTTCAAAGGAGATAGAAAGACTATGGTTTAACAAGATTTCGGCAATTTGCCCCGGAAGACCACATTCTGTTTTTTGAAAAGTTGTATGCATATCTGTTCTTAATTTAGCATAAAAATAAATTGGGCTGATGCCAAAAGATGTCGCCGGCAATCTATTGGCTAGAATTTCTGAAGGCATTTGAAATTAGCTCGGGCTCACAGGCCTTTAATTAAAAAAAACGGGCAGGATCTTAATCCCGCCCGTTTCTATTTATCCCACTATTGAATTTTATTCTTTTATGATCTTAATTTGATACATTTCTTCTCCATTAGTGGCATTCACGATATAAATTCCCGGAATCCACCTGCTGTGGTCTACTTCCCATAGAATATCACTTCCCGAAGCCGCTACTTTCACCACCGTTCCGGCCAATTTATAACCATTAAGGTTATAAGCCACCACTTCAAATTCGGAAGCTTTTTCCCTTTCAGCAAAATGAAGCCAGATCCCTTCAGAAGAAATGGGGTTGGGATAAATGCTTAGGTTTTCAGATGTATCACCCATAGTTTCATCTTCCATAGCCGTAGCGGAAGTACAGGTGATTCCGGAGGCATTGGAATTGGTTTTTGTTTCCACGCCACTGCTATTATTCCAATAAATAGTCACCTGGGTAGAACCTCTGGAGGCTACTCCGGAAGTGAAATAACTTTCTCCCGGCGGCACGGTCAAATTTCCAAAATCTTCCCTTTTACGCAACTCCCATCTTACCTCAACCGTGCAGTTACCCGGGTTAGTAATCACCCAGTTTACCTGGTTGCCATCGGTACAAACTTCGGCCAGATAGAGGACATCAGTTCCCAGGCATTCGGTTTCACAAGCGTCATCATTGGTAGGATCACAATCTTTGCAAACATCTGTTGCCGCAGGATTATAGGTGGCATCAGTATCATCACAGTCTTCATTGTTACTCACAAATCCGGAAGGGGCTGTGCAGGAAGTCGTAGTATCTTCAGGATCCCCAAACCCATCCCCGTCGGCATCTGCATACCAGGTAAGGTTTGGATTGAGGGTGGCATCGGTATCGTCACAATCTTCTGAATTTGTTACATAACCTGCGGGTTGTTCGCAACCCGTTGCTGTAACGTCCGGATCTCCAAATCCGTCTCCATCGTTATCCCGGTACCAGGTGGTTGCCGGGTTTACCAGTTCATTTTTATCATCACAATCTTCATTATTATCTACATATCCCGCAGGTTGATCACAGGATATTATACTTTCTTCCGGATCTCCATAACCGTCCCCATCTGTATCGGCATACCAGGAAGGGCCGTTTCCAATTTCTGCAGAAGAGTCATCACAATCTTCATTGTTGTCAACAAATCCTGAAGGTTGGCTACAGGCAGTTTCAGAAGTCTCAGGATCTCCATAGCCATCCCCATCCTGATCTGCGTACCAGGTAGTTCCTTCAAGTACTCCTGCATCTGTATCATCGCAGTCGTCACTGTTGGATACATACCCTTCGGGTTGATCACAGGCTGCAAGAGCATCTTCCGAATTTCCGAAACCGTCCCCGTCACTATCTGCATACCAAATTGTTTCGGGATTTAAAAGGGCATCTGTATCATCACAGTCATCACTGTTATCTACATATCCTTCCGGAAGATCACAGGCGGTAATCGTATCAGCGGGATCTCCAAAACCATCTTCATCCTTATCTGCATACCAGGTGATACCACTTCCCAGCTCAGGATCACTATCATCACAATCTTCATCATTATCTACATAACCCTGGGGTTGGCTACAGGCCGTCTGGGAAACATCGGGATCTCCCAGGCCATCTTCATCTGAATCTGCATAATATGTAGTTTCTGCACATCCGCCGGTTAC
Organism: Gillisia sp.; assembly: GCA_024635655.1. Classification (GTDB taxonomy): domain Bacteria; phylum Bacteroidota; class Bacteroidia; order Flavobacteriales; family Flavobacteriaceae; genus Gillisia. Next base: position 21,336 of record JAGXIL010000075.1, read on the forward strand.
ATCTGCAGAATTCCCGAATTCTGAAGTATTCCCATTGGAATCTATAGCGGTGGCAACTATTTCATCGCCCCCATTGAGGCTGGTTCCGGGTACCAGTTCCAGGTTGATCACTTTACCTTTTTTACCTTTGGTAATATCATTTTCAGTAAAAATATCGGTCCCAATATATTCCTTTCCCTGCCCATTGCCATCACTTTTAAAAAATTCAACTTTAATAGGAAAAGCGGAATATTGAGGCGCAGAGGTTACCAGGTATTCCAGGTTTAAAGTGGTTCCCTCCAGAGCCGCCGGACTTTTTAGTTCAGGAAAATTCAGGAAATCATTCGGGCCGGAATCCCGGTCTTCGCGATCATTGGAGGTAACTCCGTTTGCTTCAAGATCTATTCCCAGAGACGTGTTTGAATAAATACTGTTCTGAGAAATCTCATTGTTGTTGCCATACTGAATAATGGCCACTCCGGCACCCCCGTTCCATGCTATAATGTTTTCATTTCCTTCCCCGCCTCCAATGGTGGTTTTATGGGAGCCGGTAAGAAATATACCTTCCCCACCGTTGCCCAAAGAAGCTTCATCTTTGGAAACTCCAATTAAATTTCCAAGGATCTTATTTTCCCTGGAATAGCCAATATGGATACCGTGTTGAAGGTTTCCGGAAATAATATTCCCATTTGAAATACTGCCAATTGTATTATTTTCTCCCGCTGCAATATTAACCCCTGTCATATTTGGGAGTTTATTATTCCCATCACCTGTTACTCCTATAAAATTATTAGTGAACCTATTGTGACTTGTTTCCACCAAAACTCCATTTTCGCTGTTTCCTGAGATAATATTTTTATCGAAGACATTATTGCTAATAGTCTGAACGTCTCCTCTTAAATAGATTCCGGTTTCATTTGGAATAGCAGCAAATCCCTCTAGATCTGTTCCAATGGAATTATGAGAGACTTTAATATTTAATGTTTCGGAAATTATAAGACCCTGGACATTTCCGGAGATTATATTCCCATTAGCTTCTCCTCCCACGATATTATCAGATCCATACCTCACATCAATTCCCTGCTGATTACCAAGGGCATTTGTGCCATCGATATTGGTACCTATACGATTTTTTTCGATCCTGTTCTCATTTCCCATGATCAGGAGCCCCATCTGATTTCCGGAGATCATATTTTCTGATATCACATTGTTTGAAGAGAAGGCAAAAACTCCATTTATTGTTTTTCTCCCATCTACAGCTCCCGCGATCCCAAATTTGTTGGGGATGGTATCATTTCCTGTAATGTTGGTTCCAATATAATTTTTGATAACCCGGTTATTTTGGGAATTATCAAAGGTAATGCCCCTTAAATTTCCTGAAATTAAATTCTTTTGTCCTTCTGCAGGTCCACCAATACTGTTATTATTACTATTCTCAAGGTAAATACCATCATAATTTTCAAATTTTGACTGCCCATCTACCGTTGTACCTATCTTATTGCCCTCAATAAAATGATCGTTTGTATTTCGCAAGTGAAAAGCCATTGTATGAAGCCCGGCATCAAATCCTCCCACAGTAAAACCCTTAATGGTACTTCCTGAGGATTTTCCCATCAATCCAAAGGCATAGTCTCCATCAGCCTCTGATGTTCCGGCAACGGCGCTCCCGTTGATGACTACCTGATAGCTGCCAAAAGAATAATTGGGTTGGGTAGTACCGTCGATCACCACAGGTGCCGTAATAGCGGGAAGACCATCATTTAAAACTATTTCAGGGGGATTGCTTCCGGGTATATTGAAATGGATGATTTCTTTTGCATTTGTCTTATTTGCATTTTGTATAGCTGCTCTCAGGGTGCAGTTCCCATTTTGATCAGCGCAGGTATTATCATTAAGATCGGCGTCAGGATGATCTGCCTCACTGTTCACAATAAAAGTTTGGGAATCAAAAGCTTCTATGGTGAAGGCAGCACTTTCAACGGAAGCCAGGTCTTCCGCATTTGCCTGCAGAGAAAAAGTTCCTTCCTTATCTATAGTAAGATCAATAAAAGTAGCAATACCTTCTTTGGCAACCACGCTTATTTTTCCACTTAATTGGGCTCCAATATTTTCAGGATCCAGAAGACTTAAGGAAACTTCTTCTTTTGAAGAATTGAGGTTTCCATCTGCATCCCGTAAATGAACAGTGATTGCAGCCAGTGTTCTGCCTGCTTCAGCATCTACAGGCTGATCCTCAAATGCCATTTCTACCGCAGCAGCTTTTGTGGTAACTAATTCAGAAGAAGAAAATCCTGATGCTGAACCTGAACACAGGCTTCTCACCTGAACTTCGTAAGTAGTTTCCGGGTCCAGACCCTCTAAATTTTGGAATGGATATTTCAACTCCTGCCGGGAGGTCCAGGTTTCTGTACCTGATATCCGGTATCGCAGGTCATAACTATCTATTCCTTCAACAGGTTGCCAGGAAATCAGAAAGCTGTCTTTAAAGATTTCAGAAGCTTCCAGGTTTACAGGTTCCATGGCTTCTGTACAAGGGGTGGCGCTTTCCAGGTTCAGGGTGTAATCCTCCACTTCTCCTATGCCACTTTTACCACATGGAGTGTCATTACTTCCGTTTTCCAGATCGTGTAACCTGATCCTCATTCTTTTATCGCCGGGCATAACTCCAAGGGGAGCAGTTATTGTTGTGACAAATTGATCTACATCTCCAATTTCTGATGCGTATTCCTGTTCTGTTAATACATCAAACTCTCCATCTTCATTCCAATCTACCCAAACAAGAAGTTGTTTATTTGTGGCTACTCCGGTTACATCTACCGTTAACGTATGGGTTTGCTGGGGTAAAAGGTTTCCGGAGATAGGGGTAAAATTAGAAAACCCACTGTCTACGGAAGAATTTTCAATCTCTCCTATAGAAACATGATTTATATACAACGGGCCATAAATCATTGCCATGGCATCACAGTAAATGATCTCATTGGAATAATTTGCGATCACGTGCTTCATCTCCCGTAGGGTAAGCCTTCCATTTCCCTCCTCAATATCTCCGGCCTGACCATCCATATATACATGGTCCGGATCGGAAACATAGGGTACCCTCTGGGTATAAATACCATCATCATGATACTCTCCTGAAGTGTAAGTCATGATATCGCAATACATATTATCATCTGAAGAGAGCCATCTCCAGCCTCCGGACCAGGTGTTTTCTTCCCAGTTACTCCACACCGTATTTCCCGGTTGTACTTTTTGATATTTATAATGTCCCAACCCCATATTATGACTCAATTCATGGGGAAAAGTAAGGCTTTTAGCCGATGCTATCCCGGTAATTGAGAATGGCGTATCCGGTTGCCCGTTCCTGTTATTAATTAAGTAAGCTACTCCACCGGAGGTGTTAGTAAAAAAGGCGACCATATCTGCACCCACATTTTTTCGTATCTCATGGACCTCATCCAGTAATCCGTCATCCTTCATGCGCAAGGCACCGAGATCTGTCCCACTGCCTTGTTCAATATAATCTACAAGACCTGAATAAACCAGGTTAAAATTTATACCCAAATGACTGTTGGTAGAAACGGTATTTGCAGTTGCCATGGCTGTGGCAATGGTATTATTAATTCCGTTGTCATACATATTGGACCATTCCTGCGCCGCCGGAGTATAAACGATCATAATATCTATAGTTGCCGGATCGTTTGAGGTGGAAGCGCCGCTTAAATTGAAATCCTCAGTTTCCCCATCATTGCTCTGCGGTTGAGCGTCTCCATTATTACCTTCTTCATTTTGTAGTACCGGCTCACACTCCTCAAACTTCTCCATTTTTGATTCGTCCAGCAATATCAAATAATCTGTATCGGAATCAAGATTTGTTCGGGTGGTATATTTTTCATTTAATTCAGGAATATCGGCTGTAATAAGATAAGAATCCGGTGATACTACTATATAAGCAAAAGCATATTTAAATTCATCCATTTTAACGGTGAAAGTAGTTACCCCATTCACGTCTTTAGTTTTACTGATAATGGTGGATTTAAAATCTTTATCACGAAAAAGTTCTAAACGTATGCGGTTTCCAACTTCAAGGCTGCGGGGGTTTGCAATCTCAGGATTCAACCCAAAGCTGCGTGCTCTTTTGGCCATAGCAAAAAAGGGTACATTGGCTTGTTCAGGCAAATTAACCTCTGTGGCCGGTGAGGATCCCGGTTTATTAATATTTACTTCAGATTGAGCAACTCCCTGGAAACCCAAAAGGAGAAATGCTGCAGAAATAAGAACGGATCTAAAAAAAATAAGAGAACTGGCGTAAAGATCTTCCATAACTAACTGGTTTTACTGTTGGTATATAAACATTATAATTCCTCTTGCTGAGGATGAATATCAACTGCTATGGAGTAAGATTGTATTGAAAATCTTTTATAGGGAAAGATGATTACGGTCTACTCCATGAAACTTGGAAACAAAAATTTGTATGAAATTCTCTGGTTTAAATAAAATAGAGAAATTCAGGTTTTCTATGTTTTAAGCTTTACTTATCCTCTTTTTTTGTAGGGTAAAAAGATCGCCGGGGGACCAATTTTTAAAAATTCAGGAATAACCTGTGTAGAGTCAGGTTAAAAAAAACGATTATTTAAATATACAATTAATAAAAAAATGACCTATATTAATTAAGGGTTTTTTTAACAAATAATATTTTTTCAACCTGTTTATAATCAGAATTATATAAATACTTTTGGTGAACTTTTAGGAACTGTGAAGTGAGATTCTGATAGAACCTGAAGCAAGAAATTCTTTTTAAAACATCCTTGATGATTGAGTCATACTTCACTATTTTTTGCATCACAATGGATCATCTTCACCCCTTTTACGGAATATAAAACCTTTAGAAAATTTCCTTATACAGCTTCTTTTACCCCAGAAAGATTAATATTAACTAATAATTCTTTGCGGATATTCTGTAGTCTTAGCCTTTTTACACATCTGCTTTTAATTGCTAAGTGTAACAAAATCCTTATTTCGGTCGTCAATACTTATACTAATGTAAAATTCCTGCAGATGAGCTTCCTATCCAGATTCGAACAGTTTTTTATCAAAGTAAAGCAGAACAGGTGGATCTGGCTTTTTTCCATTTTCTGCCGGGTTACCCTGGCCATTGGATTTCTGGCCGGGGGATATGTGAAGATCATTGATGAACGCTTCGCCAGTGGCTTGTCCATCATTCACCCCATGGGTTCTTATTTGGATGCCCTTCACCAAACCGAATACTATTATACCTTTATTGGAATTATACAAATACTTGCCGCTGTTCTTTTGCTCATTGCGCGCACGGTATTTTTAGAGGCGCTTCTGATTTCCCCATTATCCTGAACATATTTATTCTCTCATATTCCTTACGCTTTGTGGGTTCTTTACTATCTTCTCCGCTAATGCTTTTAGAAAACTTAGGGATTTAGAAGTTAACCTGACTATAATTTTACTTGTAAGAATTCAATAAATGTTGCAATACAATTCAAATTATACCTTAGAAAAATTTAAATTCTGAGGCAGACAAAGTTTATTCTGTTATTTTAGCAAAAACTTAAAACTAACATTATGAAAAAACTCGTTGAAGACATCCAAAGTACTTTTGAATCTTTCCAAAAAGAAGCTGATGCCCAATTAGAAGGAAATAAAAGCGCCGGAACCAGAGCAAGAAAAGCATCCCTGGATTTGGAAAAGCAATTAAAAGAGTTCCGTAAAGTTTCAGTTGCAGAATCAAAGAAGTAAATTTCTATTTAAAAACTAGCCCCTATAGGTGTCCAAACTTATAGGGGCCTTTTATTTTTACATATTGCAAAATAGCGGAGAGCAGTACAAAAACATTTTTTAAAGGTTAATAGTGCCCCTATTTTCCATAGTTGAATTTCCAAAAGTACATTTTTGAAGAGAGTATTCAGTTAATTCAAAGGTTTATTGAGTGATCAGTACCCAGTCAACAAGCACTTCTGCTTTCCCATCTTTTATTAGTTCAACCGTCGATTCGGGAATTCCATTATAAGGTTGCTCCACTCCGTTGGTTTTGTATGGATAGGCACCGCCCAAAGCGAGGTTTAAAATGAGATATTTCGGGTTGTCAAAAGCCCATTTTCCGTAATGTTCCACCATAGGCTTTGTAGCTCTATAGATCAACCTGCCATCTATTCTAAAGTCAAAACCTTCAGGCGTCCAATCTACTGAATACACATGCCAGTCCGTAGCGTCCTCTCCTTCGGGAAAGAAAAATTTGTTCACCAGAGGTGTCTCTCCCGAATAATTGGGGCCGTGTAAAGCAACACCAATCCAGTCTGTTTCTCCCACATATTCCATAATGTCGATTTCCCCGGTTTCTGGCCATTTACCTCCTCCAAGAGCCCAGAAGGCGGGCCAAAATCCTGAGCCTTCCGGCAGTTTCATCCTTGCGGCTGCCGTGCCGTAGGTAAACATTACCTTATCCCGGGTGTTGATCCTTCCCGATATAAAATCAAAATCATTTCCTTTATAGTTAATAAAATCGGGGCTATAATGAGCTTTAAGGACCAGTGCATTTTCAACTCCTTTAGCATTGGCTCCTTTAACATTGAAAATTGTTTCCGCGGAATCTACATAAACCTGCTGCTCGTTATTCACCCAAAAATCTGTTCCCACAACATTCCATTTTTCCCTGTTTAATGAACTTCCGGAGAAATCTTCAAAAAACAGGGTATCAGCTTTAGCCTTAAACGCTAATTCCTGCGCAGTCATTTCTCCTGAAAAAAATATAAATCCTATAAAAACAATGGTAAAAAAATTCTTCATGTTGGTTGTATTATATTTTATTCTCAATAGTTTAAACCCACATCCAATTCTTCCTCGTGGAGAAATTACAGATCAGGGATATTATATTTTTTAATGCCGTTATTACCAAATTAGCGGGCATTCGCATATTTCATGATGTTTATAAAGGTATCTACATAATAGTCTTTGCTGTTATCAGCCAAAAATTTAAGCAGTTCATTATGTGCTTCTGCAGACACCGAAAGATAATCTCCTTCAATACCGTGAAAAATAATGTTTACCAACGATGTTTTCTTCGGAACGTTTTTAACCAATTCTATTAGCTGTTCCCCACTCACTCCCTGCGGCGCATAAACCGCAGAGAAATCATTTTCTAAACCCTGTCCTTTATAGGCAACAAAAATTTCGTGTAACTTCTGAATATACTCCTTCTCATTTTCAATCATTAAGACGCCACATGGAGGTGTAAAAGTACGTTCACTTTTCCCGTCAATTGCTTTTAAAAAGGTATTGGCAGTAGTTAATTCCTCCAGCATTTGCTCCAGGCTGTACCGGTCCAGGTCGTGATGCGCTGGTACCCAATCTCTGCCTGGTAAAGATTTGCGACACGGGTGATACATGCTGTGATTGCCCAGTTCATGACCTTTTTCAACTACAGCCCTCCATTCTTCAAGCCGATCGTTAAGGGAGGGAGCATTTGGTAAAATATAAAAGGATGCTTTCAATTTAAATTTTTCCAATGACGGCACCACAAAATCTAACTGAGTATCCAAAGCATCATCATAAGAAAGACTTACAGCTAATTTTTGGCCTCCCGGCCAGAGAAATTCTTCTGCCTTTTCCTGGGAATACCCGTTCCAAAAAAATATGAAAACTAATACAAAGAAACAGTTACCTCTTGTCATTTATTATTTTCTTTTCATAAAAAAGAGTTGCTGAAAATACATTGTATTGTATTTAATACCTAATTTATTTTTAGATTACTTTTTGTACATTTCCCGTGTATGCGTCACCTCTTCAAAAACTTAAATTTCCTGGCATTTGCTCTGGCAGTTGTATACAGTTGCTGTGGTGTTGCACAAGATTTACCTCCCATTCAAAATTTTGGTCCTTTAGAATACAGTGGAGAATATCAGAATTGGGCGATTAGTCAATCTAAATCCAAAAAAATTTACGTAGCCAACCACACCAGTTTGATGGAATATGACGGAGTGCGCTGGAAGAAATATAAATTACCCCTGGAGACGATTATAAGATCTGTGCATGCTGTCGGGGAGAGGGTATATATGGGATGTTATGAAGAATTCGGGTATTGGGTTCGGAATCAAAAAGGACTTCTGGAATACACTTCAATCTCAGACGGGATCAAAAGTCAAATTCAGGACAATGAGGAATTCTGGAATATTCAGGTTTTTAATAGCAGCGTTTTGTTCCAGTCGCTGGATAGAATATATATTTATGATCTTGAGACTGAAAGTTTTTCTATTATAGAAGCCAAAACAGAGAAAGCCAACCTCTTTACCATAGGTTCAAAAGTGTATTTTCAGAAAAAAGGGGAAGGTTTATTTACTCTTGAAAATGGAAAACCGGTGTTAATAAGTGACGCTAAAGAAATTATTGAGAGCAGTATTATTAACATATTCGACATAGGTGGAAATCTCCTGATGGTTACATATGACGGAAATTTCTACTATTATAATTCCGAAAAATTAGGGTTATGGAATTCGGAGATCAATGACCTGGGATTAAAATTGTATTCCGCGATCCGTTTAAAAGATGGTTCTTTTGCTTTGGGCACCATTTCCGATGGTTTGTACCATTTGTCTCCAGAGGGAGAAATCATAAGGAATATTAATCAGTCTAACGGTTTGAACAATAATACAGTGTTATCTCTTTTTGAAGACGCAGAGAATAATTTATGGTTAGGCCTGGATAATGGAATAAGCGTAATCAACCTTAAATCATCATTTAATGAATATTTAGACCGATCTGGAAATCTTGGGCTGGTATACGCTGCACTACTCCATAATGAACACCTGTACCTTGGTACAAATCAGGGACTGTTTGTAAAGAAATATAACAGCACCGATAAGTTTAGCCTGATCAAAGGGACAGAGGGCCAGGTCTGGAGTCTGCAATTGGTGAACAACACTGTTTTTTGCGGTCATAACAGCGGCACTTTTGTTGTTTCTGATAACCAGGCTCAGCTAATATCATCATTCCCGGGAACCTGGGTAGTAAAACCAATACCGTGGAATGAGAACCTGGCAATCCAGGGGAATTATAATGGACTCAGCATTCTTGAAAAGAAATCGGGAACCTGGTCCCTGAGAAATGTGATAGAGGGTTTTGAAATTTCCAGTAGATTCTTAGAAATGGATTCCCTTCAAATGGTGGTAGACCACGAGCAAAAGGGGCTGTATTACCTGGAGCTGGGGCCTGAATTAAAACAAACTGAGATTATTGATAATACCCCGCGCCTGGGATATGGCTCTAACATTTTTAGTTATGATGACCATCTGATTTATAAAACCCACCTAGGTATCTATACATTAGATTTTAACGGGAAAGAACCTCAAAGGGAAGAGAGTCTGAACAAATTGATCTTTGAAGAAAACAAAGAACCTATTAGCCGCATTATCACTAATGATAAAGACCCCAAACTTTGGTATTTTACCAAAAACGGAATAAGCTATATAGATAAAGACCCCCTAACGGGAAAAAGCATTTCCACTCAAATCCCGGCTGCGGGGAACTTCATAAATAGTTTAGGAGTAGCCGGCTTCGAAAATATTACTTATGTCGAGCCCGACTTGTACCTGATAGGAATTTCAAATGGATACGTAACACTTGATCTGGACAAAATTGATACCAAGAGTTACCAGGTAGAAATTAGTGCTGTTTACAATGGAGATTATGAAACCACTGCCAATGTTTCTTTAGGTAATAGTGGAAATTTCAGACACAGGGATAACAACATGAATTTTGAATTCAATGTACCGGAATTCAATAAATATACAGAAGTAAAATATCAATACAAACTGGAAGGGCGCGACGACAATTGGAGCGAATGGTCCTACAGCCCCGAATTGGCTTTAAGTAATTTGGAATTTGGCGAGTATGAGTTTAGCGTAAGAGCCTTAGTAGGAAATAAGCTTTCCGAAAATGTTGCATCTTATAAATTCACTATTGCCAGACCCTGGTATGCATCGAATTCAGCAATTGCACTGTATATTTTCAGCTTTTTACTTTTGTTGTTTTTAGTACATAAATCATATAAGAAGTACTACAAGAAAAAGCATGATCTCCTTATTGAAGAAAATGAAAAAATATTGGAACAAAGAAGATTGGAAGAACAGGCTAAAATATCTAAACTTTTAAATGAAAGCCTTAGAAATGAAATAGACGGTAAAAACAGAGAACTTGCTATTTCTACTATGAGTATCGTCAAGAAAAACGAATTTCTTTCTACTATTAAATCTCAGCTCTCTTCTGTCAATGAAAAAGAAAAAGCAGTGAGTACAGTTATTCGAAAAATAGATCAGAATCTTAATAGCGAGGAGGATTGGAAATTTTTTGAAGTAGCTTTTAACAATGCCGATAAAGACTTCCTATTACGGATAAAAGCAAAACACGAAAACTTAACTCACAACGACTTAAAATTATGTGCTTATCTCCGGTTAAATCTTTCCTCCAAGGAAATCGCACCTCTGCTCAATATTTCTGCAAAGAGCGTGGAAATGAAAAGGTATCGGTTAAGGCAAAAGCTAAACCTGTCCCACGAAGATAATCTAATGGACTACATCTTAAATTTTTAATTAAGGAGGATGCAACTCTTGCTACAAATCCTGCCTTATATTCTCTGCTTTCGATTCCTTTATTTGAAACAATTTTACGAATGAACATTTCTGGTATTTTGAATTATCACGAAAGTTTCCTCTTTTTTTCATTTTTGCGACCCTACAACTTCTTTAACTTCCTCTACAACACCTCTACAAACACTAATAATAAGGGGTTTAACAACTCCTTATTAATTAAAATTGAAGAGTCACCTTTTCACTAAAACGTTGTAGTATAAAGGTATTTTTAAGAAATCATTAATAAACCATTGGGTAAAATATTATTTGTAGGTTTTTTATAGAGGATGTATTCTCTTAAAAAGTCTTAAATATACCTAAGTTTGAGAACAACCAAAATTCACTTCAAATGAGATGTGGTATCATAACATTAATTTTACTCCTTTTTTCAGCTTACGGATTTTCTCAGAACAAAACAGTAACCGGAACGGTATCTGACAATTTGGGACCCATTCCCGGGGCTACTGTATTAGTAAAAGGGACTACCAATGGTAGTGTCACCGATTTCGATGGTAATTATATATTATCTAATGTTACCGAAGAGGATATCCTTGTTTTCAGTTACCAGGGATACAAAACGGTTGAAGTAGCTGTAGGGGAACAGGATATCGTGGACGTTAATCTAGAGGAAGATACCCAGTCCCTCGACGAGGTAGTAGTTGTTGGCTACGGAACACAAAGAAAAAGCAATGTTGTAGGTTCTGTAAGTAGTGTAGAGGTAGATGAAGCCACCTCTATACCAACCACCAATGTTTCTGAAATGCTACGAGGAAGAGCAGCGGGTGTGCAGGTGAATCTGGGAAGCGCCAGACCGGGAGGGGAATCAAATATCGTAATACGTGGAAATGTTTCTGTTGCCCCAAATGGTAATTCCCCTTTAGTCATAGTTGACGGAGTGCCATTCGACAGTTTAAATGATGTGGCACCGGATGATATTGCCAGCATTGAGATTCTAAAAGACGCTGCTTCAACAGCTATTTATGGTTCAAGAGCATCAAACGGGGTTATCCTGGTTACCACAAAAAGAGGTATTGAGGGTAAATCCACTATAAATTATAATGCCTATACCACCATTCAAACTGTTACCAGAAATTTCAACTTGTATGATGGATCCCAATTCATAGACCTTAGAAGGGAGGCCAACAGAAATAGATTTACCGGGGATTATTTGAGAGATGAGAACATATTTAGTCCCTTTGAATTAGAAGCCATTGAAAATGGAGAATTTGTAAACTGGGAGGACCTGGTGTTAAGGGACGCGGTAATACAGTCTCATTCCCTGAGCTTTTCAACGGGAACGGAAAAGACCAAAGTTTTTTCAAGTGTAAATTACTTCACCCAGGACGGGATTATTCCCGGTTCTGGATATGACCGGGGAACTTTCAAACTGAACCTTGAGCAGCAATTAACCGATAAGCTCACCTTCAGAGGTATTTTAAATTATCAAAATGCTACTCAGGATCAGGAGACGGGAGGGTTGAACTTTACTACCATAACACCATTAGCAAGACCTTTTGACGAAAATAACGAACTGGTGAAATTTTACTTGGGAAATTCTATTACAGCTGTAAATCCTTTGTGGGACCAAAGAGAGTCCATCGATAAGAGTAAAATAAATTTAACCGATGTCAACCTGAACCTGACCTATGACTTTACCCCGTCTTTAAGCTATACCTTAAATACATTCCTTAGAAACAGAAACACTAATAGAGGGATTTACCGCTCATCCCTCCATTCTGCAGGAGATGAAGGCTTAGATGGAATCGGCGTACTGGCGAATACGCTATTCAAACAGGTTCTCATTGAAAATATTGTGAACTACAATCCTATTATTAATGACGACCATAGTCTGGATATTACGGGAGTTCAGGCTTTTGATGAACAGGCTAATGAATACACTCAAATTGACAAATCAGGATTTACCAATAATGCACTGGGCTATAATGGTGATGCTACTACCCTATTGGCCAACGTGAGAAATGTTTCTGAAAGGAGACTTTTATCTTTTTTGGGGCGGGTGCGCTATGGCTACCTGAACCGGTATTTATTTGAAGCAACTGCCAGGGCAGATGGGGCTTCTGTATTTGCAGCAAACAATAAATGGGGATATTTCCCGGCTGTTTCCGCTGCCTGGAAGATGCACGAAGAACCATTTCTGCAAAACCTAGAAAGCATTAATGAACTAAAACTTCGTTTAAGTTATGGTGCCACAGGAAACCAGGGAATTAATTCACTGGAATCCCTGGGGGTTGCAGATGACAGGCCATATGTATTTAATGGCCAAACCGTAGGAGGATCAACAGCATCCTCGCGATTGCCAAATCCTAATTTAAAATGGGAGACGACTACGACCTTTAATGCGGGAGTTGATTTTCGCTTGTTTAACAATTTTTTGAATGGTACCGTAGAATATTATAAAGCAAACACCACGGATCTCCTGTTAGACCGTTCCATCGCGGGAACAACCGGTTTCAACGTTATTCGCTTTAACGTGGGAGAATTGCAAAATCAGGGTTTTGAAGCGGCCTTAAACGCCAATTTTATTCAAACAGAAAATTTAAGGTGGACTACGGGGCTTATTTTTTCAACAAACAGAAATGAAATCATTTCTCTTACCGGTGAGACCGATGATGATGGAAACCCTATAGATATCACAGATAGTTCCGGAAGGCGTCTCTCTATTGGCCAATCTATTAATAATATCTGGCTGCCGAAGTACGATGGTATTTATCAGGAAGGCGACGATATTGCAGGCTCAGGTAATCCCCTTGCACAACCCGGAGATGTTCGGGTAGTGGATCAGGATGGCAACGGACAAATAGATAACCGGGATAATGTATTTATCAGTACAGATCCAGACTGGTACGGTTCCCTTACAAATACTATTAATTATAAAAATTTTGAACTCTTTGCCGATGTATATTTTGTTCAGGGAGCAACACGTCTAAATAATGTTCTGGCCAATGGTGAACTTTGGAAAGGAGCAATTAATGGAATCAGAACCAATTATTATACTCCTGAATCTCCTTCCGCTGCATATCCCAGACCAAAACCCGATACTCACCTGCATCTATTTTCTTTTGCTGTTCGTGATGCCTCCTATGTTCGTTTAAGAACGCTCACATTAGGATACAACATTCCTAAGAATGCCCTTTCCAGGTTTGGGGTCCAAAATTTGAAAATTTATGCCACCGGAAATAATTTATTGACATTTACTGATTTTAGATCATATGGTCCTGAACAGGATCCGGTAAATAATGGTGCCACCTCGTTTCCGGAGACAAGAAACCTTACCATTGGAACTAATATCATATTCTAAGCAACCAGTAACAAAATACCCACTGTAACATTTTTTATGGGCCAGTTAAAACCAAATAAATAGCAACAGATGAAAACTAAAAATAGTTATTTGTTACCGAAAAGATTTTTTGTAATTCTTATTACATTAATGCTGTCTACATCTTGTGAAAAGGATTTCCTTGAAGATAAATTGTTATCAGATACTTCTGTAGACTTTCTTTATTCCACCCCTGAGGGTCTTGAATCAGCAGTGGTTGGCCTTTACGGCTTGAACAGGACCATTTACGAAGATAACCGCCTTAACGGTACAATTCCATTGATCCTTCAGGCCAAGAGCGATTTATCTGCCGGAATTACAGGGGAAGTTTCCCTTTATAGCAGACTTTTATGGGGTGCCAGCCTGGGAGATTATGGAACTTCGGAAGGCCTCAATGCCTATTGGGTTTATTATTACCGAATTATAGACAGGTCGAATGCAATTATCCGTGGAGCTGAGAATTTAACTGATATTGACGAGGACAGAAAAAATCAGATCCTGGCAGAAGCAAAGACTATGCGTGCCAATTCCTACTTTATCTTATATCGCCTTTTTAATAATATCTTCATAACTACAGAACCCACAACCCCTGAAAATGCCTTTGATGTGCCTCAAGATAGATCTTCTGAAGAAGAGATCTTTTCACTTTTACGATCAGACCTGGATTTTGCCATTGAACATCTAAGTTACAATCCGGAGAAATTCGGCAGATGGAGCCAGGGTGCTGCAAGGCATTTGCGAGCCATGGTTGCTCTTTGGGAAGAGGATTACAGCGAAGCGGCCGCACAAGCTGACGCTGTTATAAGTAGTGGTGCTCATAATTTGACCTCCACTACCGCGGAAGTTTTCGCCGGGGACCTAAATCATCAGGAAACCTTATTTGCGGTGAATTTTGAGTTCCAAACCATTGGAGGAGGTAGTCCTCATATTTTGAGCTGGAACATGATCTCTTCTTACGCAGATGCCCCCGGTATGGTGCAATCTGTTGAAAATGGTGGAGCTGGTGCAGGATTTATTTCGTTAAACCAATACCTGATAGATCTTCTGAATGAAGATCCCGATGACACCAGAAAAGACAATACCTATTATATATTTGAATACAGATACAATGATGAGAGCGGGCTTCCTGCCGGCAAAGAAATAGGCGAACCCCTGGACTTGTATGAGAATAGTGAGACTGATCAAAATGAATTTATGCTGTATTACCGAAGACAAAATCCGGGGGTGTTAAAGTTCTTTGATGAAAGTGTGGAACCAACAGACAGAAATCACTTCAAGAACATTATGATCTATAGACTGGCTGAAACATACCTCATTGGTGCTGAAGCCCACATGATGCAGGGGGATATGACTAAAGCAATGGAATATTTAAATGCAGTGAGGACAAGGGCCAATACAGATCCGGTTTCTGAGATAGACCTGCAGGCGATTCTGGACGAAGGTGCAAGAGAGTTAGCTTTTGAAGGGCAACGCTGGTATACACTAAAACGTACAGGAAAACTTTACGAATTTCTATTGGACCACATGAACAATGACAACCTTAATGAATCATACCCGGAGGGAAACCCAAAGGAAATATTGAGAGAATATATGGAAAACTGGCCCATACCTCAGGAGCAAATTGATCTTCTGGGACCAGATTACCCTCAAAATGAAGGATACAATTAAGAGTTGACAAATCAGGTAACTAAAAAACTACCAAATGAAACGGAATAATATAAAACAGAACATCCAGAGATTTAATTTACCTCTAAAGAGAATCCTTCTTGTCTTTGGAGTAATAGGGGTATTGATTTCCTGCGAGGCCGAAGATGATATGCCTCCTCCATCTGCCTATGTTGAGCCGGAACCTGTAGACCCCGGAGAAGGTTGTAATGATGAAGTTATAATTCCCAACCTGGCAGAAGGAGTTGTAGATTTTGAGTGTGGAGCGCCTGAAACCACCTTTTTCGGAGAAGCCGCAGGTTCCTTAACCATTGAACCCGCAGATAATCCTGATAAGGAAGGCATAAATACTTCTGATAAGGTGATGCAGGTTACCCAAACTGAAGGAGTCGAAGGCTGGGCAGGATTTTTCTTTGACCTGGAGAACAAAATCGATTTTTCTGAAAAACAAACTATTAAAATAAAGGTATATTCTCCGGCTGAAGGACAAAACATCAACCTGAAACTTGAAGACAGTTCTGATAGCTCCATTTCAAAAGAGGTTACTTTGACTTCGACAGTTGCTAATGAATGGGAGGAGTTATCATTTGCTTTTTCTCCCAGTGACACAGATAAATTTGACAGAATGGTATTATTCTTCGATTTTAATGGGAGTAAAGATGCCACAACTGAACATTATTTTGATGATATAGTCCTGGCTGAAGGGGGAGCGACTGAAGAACCCGGAAATGATTCAGAACCCACCGGGGCAGCCCCTGATCCCAATGTGGATGAGGATAAAGTAATATCCCTTTTCAGCGATGTATACACGAACGTAACAGTAGATACCTGGCGTACCGATTGGTCTGATGCAACTCTTGAAGACATTACCATTGACGGAAATAACGTGAAAAAGTACAGTGATTTGAGCTTTGTTGGTATTGAAACCGTTTCGGATCAGGTTGATGTTAGTGATATGACGCACCTCCATGTGGATATTTGGACTGCCAATGCTACTGAGTTCAGGATAAAACTGGTAGATTTTGGTGCCGATGGGGCTTTTGAAGGGGGAGACGATGTTGAACATGAGATAGTAATTGCAGATCCGGAACAACAGGATTGGGTCGCGTTGGATATTCCTCTTTCAGATTTCACAGGCTTAACCACAAGAGCGAACATTGCACAGATTATATTTGTTGGAAGTCCATCTGGCCAGAATACCACATACGTTGACAATGTGTACTTCTATGATAGTGCAGGAATTTCGAACGAGCCTCAATCTGCGGCTCCCGCCCCAACAGCAGATGAAGGAAACGTACTCTCCCTGTTCAGCGACGCTTATACCAATTTAACTGTAGACACCTGGAGAACAGAGTGGTCTGTGGCAACATTAGAAGAGATTTCCATCAACGGAAATGCGGTGAAAAAGTATAGCGAACTTAATTTTGTAGGAATTGAAACCGTAGGCAATCAAATAGATGCCTCAGAAATGGAGTTTTTCCATACCGATGTCTGGACGGCAGATGCCACAGAAATAAGGATTAAACTGGTAGATTTTGGGGCAAATGAAGCTTATGATGGCGGAGATGATGTGGAACATGAGATTACAATAAGCAATCCTGAAAGAAATACCTGGATCTCTGTAAAAATCCCACTTTCAGAATTTACCGGGTTGACTACAAGAGCAAATATTGCCCAATTGATCTATTCAGGACAACCTGCAGGAAGTGCCACTATTTTCATTGATAATGTTTATTTCAGCAAAGAGGCGGCTTCGGCAACAGAACCCGAATCTGCTGCACCTACACCAACTCCGTCAGAGGCTAATGTCATTTCCTTGTTTAGCGATGCTTATACAGATGTAACTGTAGATACCTGGAGAACAGAATGGTCTGAGGCAACATTAGAGGAGATCTCCATTAACGGAAATGCTGTGAAAAAGTATAGCGAACTTAACTTTGTTGGAATTGAAACAGTGGCCAATCAGATAGATGCCTCAGATATGGAGTTCTTCCACACCGATGTATGGACGGGAGATGCTACAGAGATCAGGATTAAACTGGTAGATTTTGGGGCAAATGGGGCTTATGATGGCGGAGATGATGTGGAACATGAGATAACTATAAGCGATCCGGATAAAAACACCTGGATTTCAGTAAAACTTCCACTTTCAGACTTTACCGGCTTAACCACAAGAGCTAATATTTCGCAGCTGATCTATTCCGGAAGGCCGGCAGGAAGTGCAACTATTTTCATTGATAATGTTTATTTCAGTAAATAAATGAGTAGAAAAAATTAGCCAGGAGTGGAATCTTTTCAGAAAAAACTTCCCCAAAATTGAACTATGAAATTGACAAATTATAATCCTGTTTACAATTTAAATACTATGAGCTACCTCTATATTTCTTTTTTCCTGCTATTTATTTCCAATTCCTGTAGTTCGGGAGATTCAGAACCTAATACAGCTGCTGTTTCAAATTTACAGGTAGAGGTGTCCATAGCCGGAGCAAATGAACAGGAGCCTAATGGCGATGGATCTGGAGTGGTCCAGGTGACAGCTACTGCCGACAATGCAGTGAGATATGCATTTCGTTTTGAAAACGGAGAGCTTCAGGAAAGCCCTTCAGGCACCATGGAACACACTTTTTCTGAGGTAGGAACGCATACAACAAATATTGTGGCCTGGGCTTATTCAGAATCCGGGGAATTTATCAATAAAACAGAAAGCTTCACCATTCATAAATCTGCTGATGCACAGTTTGCCAATCTGGTCTTTTCTGACGAATTTGAGGAAGAAGGAGAGCTGGATGGAGAAAAATGGCATCATCAGGTAATCCCCCCAAATAACGGCAGCTGGCACAATGATGAATTGCAGCATTACACAGCCCGGCCAGAAAACTCTTTTGTGAGCGATGGCACCTTAAAAATTAAAGCATTAAAAGAGCAATATTCTTATGGCGCTTCAACAAAATCTTACACCTCTGCCCGTTTAAATTCAAAATTCGCCTTCACTTTTGGCCGGGTTGAGGTACGGGCCAAGCTTCCTGCAGCAGCAGGTACCTGGCCGGCTATCTGGACACTTGGTGCTAATTGCAATGAAACCGGAGGTTATTTTGGAGATGAGTATGGCAGCGGACAGTGGCCCGGTTGTGGTGAAATTGATATCCTGGAACAAACGGGATGGGATAAAAACGAAATTATTTCACATTTTCATTGGGGAGACAGAAATACCGGGGAATACCAAAATAGAGGAGGCACAGCTGCTGTGGAAAATACAGCGGGGGAATTTCACGTCTATGCCATGGAATGGACCAGTAACAGCATTAAAACCTTTGTTGATGACGAATTGGTCTTTGAACTGCCTAATTCCGCAGAAAAACCTTATGATCATCCCCATTATCTATTGTTAAATATCGCCATAGGAGGAAATCTTGGTGGTGACGTTCCTGAAGATTTTACTGCGGATACTTTTGAAATTGACTATGTCAGGATTTATCAATAGTCTTTTAAAGAAACTCCAGGGGAGAAAGGAAAATATAAGTGTTTTAAGAACCTGTCACATTTGTGATATGTTTTTTTATTTTTTAAACTTTTACAGATATATAATTAATAAAAAAGAAAAACTCATCCAGTTAAATACAAGTTTAGTAATTTATCCAATAAATTTGGAAGTTTACACAATTTTGCAGAAATGAACGCATTAAAAAAGCCTCTCATTTCTGAAAGGCTTTTGCTCCCGATAGCTATCGGGATTGCGGTCTGGACGAGACTCGAACTCGCTGTCTCAGCATATTATTATATAGCTCCTTAGGGTAAATACCCTGAGAAGGATCTCTTTTCCTACTGTTAAAAATGTGTGACAGAGATGTAAAAATAAGTCTTCTTTATATAGACCTACTCCCAAAGATTTTCTTCTTTATAATTTTGAAACCTCACCCCAATTAATTTATTAAAAAAAAAGCTCCCCAATATGAGGAGCTTTAATGGACATTCCTGTATATGCAATATTCTCAATTATTCTAAACCGGCTTTAGCTGCACAAGACATCAGCAAATCTTTTTCTTCGGAACTTATTAGTCCTTCTGAAACCCATAAGTTAGTCAAAGAAGCAAACTCTTTAACCAGGGCACCGTGATTTCTATAAGTACCATCTTCAAAACTATCTACATCGTCTGCCAAGAAAATTCCACACTTGGAAGTCATGCGATTTGCTACACCGGAATTACAGTCACCTATCGTTATAAAAACTTCCAAATTAGACGCATCATTATCATCAAGGTCATCTGAACAGCCATCAAAATCAGCATCTGGCACTTGGCAGGTTCCAAATGCAATATTATCAATACCTACCCACGCATCATTATTTGTTGATGACAATCTAATCTCAGAAATTGACCCACTATCAGAGATTGTCCAGAAGGTACCGGAAGTTAAAGTCTCTATAACTTCATCGTAAATTAGATCTCCTTCACCATTATATGCTTTTACTGTTACCTTTCCTGTACTTTCCATATTTGGATAAGGGTAACTGGATATATCTAATCCAACAGTAAGAACATCATCCCCTGTAAATTGTAGAATTAGAGACTGATCTCTTCTTGACGTAATTAATTTGGTGTCATTATCTCTAAAAGCATCCCCATAGACAGTTAATTCAGGATTAAATTCCTCTGTAGTAATAATCAAGCCGGGTAAGATTTCCCCTGGCTGAAACTTTCCTGATGGGCTCCCTTCCCACAATGGTGCTGCCACCAAACCGCCACTTCCTTCAGGAATTCGTGCCTCTTCAAAATCCTCAACTGGTAAATTGTAACAGCTATTCTCGAAATAAGCTTCATCTGTATTTATTAAGTCAGACTGCTGAGATTTAGTAAGGGCAGATTTCTCCTGTCCTTTTCGAAAATAATTTTCCATATCCATTCCCGAATTGACAAATTCAAGAAAAGTGAGATCTTCAGATGCTTTAGCATCTTCTACAGGTAAATCAATAGTTTCCTTTTCACAACCGAAACTGATCACCATTAATAAAGACAGAGCAACATAATTCTTAATGCGTCCCATAACACAATTAATTAAAAGAGTTAATAATAGATTTGAAATAATAATGAGGTAATAGACCTTGTTTAAAAGGAATCAGATTAATCTTAATAAAGATTACGAAAAGCTGTAGGGAACTTTACTGGGGGAGAATCTCAAGGTAAATATATTTAAAAAAGGATGCTGTAAATTAAGATTTAGATGAACTACCTGAAAATTTGTTGAAATCTTTCTTTTTTTGGATTTGTAAGAAAAACACCTACAATTTCACACGTACAACGGACTTTGAAACAACGTTTTATTTCCTAAATTTCCAATTTTGTGACCTATAAAATAAAGGGTTCTATTCTTTAAACTTTAAATATGACGCCAAGGGAAGAATAATTTGAATAGGCTAAGACGCAACATTTCTGCCCCTCCTTTCTAATTCTCAAGAATAGTGAAATTAGTAATAAAGCCTAGTCACTTGTAAAAAATAATGTATTTTTTTGATTAAAGGTATCTCGAAAATAAAATATTCATAGTTTTTAAATTTGGCTATAAAAAGTGGGTACCAGAGGTATTTTTGGGTACCGTATAGCTACCTGTTTTAGAGAAAAAAATTTGACAATTTGACGAAGGAGAGGCATAAGCCATGAAAAAGAAAAGCTCATCCAATTTAAAATAAGCCCTAAAATTTTTCAGTTAATCCAGTAAATATGGGAGCTTCTTCAAATTTGCTAAAATGCGTGCATAAAAAAAGCCTCTCATTTCTGAAAGGCTTTTGCAATTTTGCGGTCTGGACGAGACTCGAACTCGCGACCCCCTGCGTGACAGGCAGGTATTCTAACCAACTGAACTACCAGACCGTTGCTTAATTGCGATGGCAAATATACGCCTGTTTTTACATTACACAAACATTTTTTTGGAATTATTTTATTTAATTTTTCCTCTAGTCGCCAAATTTTTGTCTCTCAACCAAATAGGTGGTTAAAATCTTTTCAAAATTTTCTCCAATGTCTGCCTGCACGTACTTAATACGGTATTTTGCACACTGCATCTTTAGTTCATTGAAGTACTCTAACACGGTTTCCTGATAAGATTCCTTATAATTATCTGCATAAAGATCTATGTGTTTCCCCGTTTCAACATCGGTAAACCTCCTGGGAGTATTGTCAAAATTGAAATTCAGCTCCTTTTCCTTATCGATCACATGAAAAAGCACCACTTCGTGCTTATTGTATTTTAAATGCTTCAGGGCCTCAAACAACTCTGCTTCTTCCTTATCCTCCTGGAACATATCGGTGAAAAGAAAGACCAGCGAGCGGCGTTTTAGTTTCTCTGCGATCTGGTGTAAATAGGTATAACTGTCTGTAGCTGTATTTTTAGGGGGATTAGAAACAACCCGGTCCATTTCGTTTAGCAACATCTGGTGATGGCGCTCACTGCCCTTTTCCGGAGAGTAAAATTCGTAGGTATCACTGTACACGCTCAAACCTACTGCATCTCTCTGCTTCTTGAGAATTTGCATCAGGGAAGCAGCGGCAAGTACAGAAAATCCTATCTTATTGAGATTGCCCCGGTCAAATTTTGGGATACCCGGATAGTGCATGGAAGAGGAATTATCCAATATAAGGTGGCAACGCAAATTGGTCTCTTCCTCATACCGCTTTGTAAAAAGCTTATCTGTTTTGGCATAGAGTTTCCAGTCAATATGTTTGGTGCTCTCTCCGTTGTTATAGATCTTATGTTCGGCAAATTCTGCAGAAAATCCGTGAAACGGACTTTTGTGTATCCCTGATATAAAGCCTTCCACCACCTGCCTCGCCAGTAATTCCAGGTTTGCAAACCCACCCGATTTATGTACTTCCTGTTGTAAATCCATTTATTCTTCTTCTCTTCTTATTAATAAGAGGTTTTATTTTACTAAGATAATTATTCTTTGGGAAGTGGGGTGGAGAGGTTAGCCACGAATGCACGAATAATTATTGATGGGATTCTAAAAGCCTGCCAAGGCAGGTATTGCTAATTAAAAATTCTTAAAAGGTTATTCTTATTTCTAGTTGATGTGTAGAACAACCACGAACCCGCCTGCTGACAGGCAGGTGCACGAATAATTAATTAATGTTTCCACTGCCTGCAAGGCAGGTATATTTTTTCACCATTTCCATAAAGAAAAACATTCGTGCATTCGTGGCTAACTTTTATTCCTGCTTATCCAAAAACAAAAAAGGTCCCGTATTTCTACGAGACCTCTTCTAAATAATTTAATTATCCTACTACAACAAAGCATCAAGGGCTTCAGCATATGTATTTTTTGGAGCTACACCTACCTGGCGTCCTACAACTTCTCCGTTTTGAAAGATCAATACCGTAGGGATATTTCTTACTCCGTATTTTGCAGCAAATTCCTGATTGGCGTCAACATCCAGCTTTCCAACAACGGCTTTCCCTTCGTAATCACTGCTGATATCTTCTATAATTGGTCCAACCATTCTACAAGGTCCACACCAGGCCGCCCAAAAATCAACCATTACCGGCTTATCACTTTTTAATACCGTTTCTTCAAAATTTGCGTCTGTTATTTCTAATGCCATAATATTTTTATTTATCTGTTTCTGTTTGTTTAATACGTAAAATTAGTCAATTTTTTTTCCTTTTCTTACAGCACCTGTATTGGATTTGGCTATTTATGTATTGTGCTGTCTTATTTTTGAATAATATTAAGTATTCAATATTTAGCAAAACGGCCTCAAATTCCAAATTTCAGTTTAATTTAATTTATAGTGTACCTGGACCTCTTCAAGGGCATCCAGTAATTCCTGCGAGATCTTCACCTTCTGTTTTCTGCTGGACATTGACACCTTCACCATCTCTTTCATCTCGTATACAATAAAGTTCAGGTTGTGGTCTCCCCTATGGGCCCTGAAGATCTCCTTCAGAGTATCGATCTGCTCTTCCTTTAAATGGTTTATATCAAGCTGAATTGTTAGCTTCCTGGCATACATATCCATAATATCATGAAGCAACTGAAAATTATTAAACTGAAGCCTGGGTTCTCCTTTAGCCCCTGTTTCTCTGTTGGTCCAACCTTCTTTCACCAGGGCCTTGATATATACAAAATTGTTGGGCACCAGGAAATGCTGATGTTTCAAATATTCCTCTCCAAAGATCCTGAATTCATAGGAATCCCAATAATCTTCTACAGTAAATAACGCCCAGCCCTTGCCCATTTTTGATACCCGGTGCTGCACATCTGAGATCACTCCGCCAAAAGCCATTTCCCTGTTGACAAAAGGCTCAAGGTCATTAAAATCTGAAACTTTCGCTGTACAGAAATAGTTCATCTCTGCCTTAAAATCATCTAACGGGTGACCGGAAATATAGATCCCTACCACTTCTTTTTCTCTTCTTAATTTTTCCATGGTTCCCCATTCCTCACATGGCGGAACAATAGGTTCAGCAATTTGCACGTCGCTGGCCTCGCCAAACAGACTAACCTGTGCCGAATTTTCACTTTCCTGGAATTTAGCTGCATATTTTATAGCCTTCTCCAAAAATGTTATTCCGTCTCCCTCATCGTGAAAATACTGGGCACGGTGATTTCCGAAACCGTCAAATCCGCCGGCAAGCGCCAGGTTTTCAAAGGCTTTTTTATTTGCCGCCCGCAGGTCAATGCGCTTTGCCATATCAAAGATGGATTTATACGGGCCGCTTTCTGTTTTTCTATGTTCAACTATAGTGGCAACAGCTCCTGCCCCTACTCCCTTTATAGCACCCATTCCAAACCGAACAGCGTACTCTTTGTTTACCGAGAATTTATAGTAAGATTCATTGACATCAGGCCCCAGCACTTTCAGCTTCATCCGCTTACATTCTTCCATAAAGAAGGTCACCTGCTTGATGTCACTCATATTATTAGAAAGTACCGCCGCCATATATTCTGCCGGATAATGCGCTTTTAAATATGCGGTTTGGTAAGCGATCCAGGCATAACAGGTGGAGTGGGATTTATTAAAGGCATAGGCTGCAAAGGCTTCCCAGTCTTTCCAAACCTTTTCCAGGATCTCCCGCGGATGCCCCTTGGCCTCTCCTCCATCCAAAAATTTTGGCTTAAGCTGCTCCAACAGGGCGATCAGTTTCTTACCCATCGCTTTCCGCAGCATATCGGCTTCACCTTTTGTAAATCCGGCGAGCTTCTGGGAGAGAAGCATCACCTGCTCCTGGTAAACTGTAATTCCGTACGTTTCTTTGAGATATTCCTCCATCCCCGGAAGGTCATAGGCAATCTCTTCCTCGCCGTGTTTCCGTTTAATAAAACTCGGAATGTACTCCATAGGGCCCGGCCTGTAAAGGGCATTCATCGCAATAAGGTCATCAAAAACTGTGGGTTTGAGATCCTTCATATGCTTCTGCATTCCGGGGGATTCATATTGAAATATCCCTACGGTCTCCCCTCTCTGGAACAGCTCATAAGTTTTCTCATCATCCAACGGAAAATTGTCGGGATCAAGATCTATATCGTGCCGGCCCTTTACAATTTTGACCGTGTCTTTGATAAGGGTAAGGGTCTTCAGACCCAAAAAGTCCATTTTTAATAATCCGGCGCTTTCCACCACCGAGTTATCAAACTGGGTGACATAAAGCTCTGAATCTTTTGCCAGGGCAACGGGCACAAAATTGGTAATGTCACTGGGGGTAATGATCACCCCACAGGCATGTATCCCGGTATTACGCACAGATCCTTCAAGGATCCGGGCCTGGTTCACCGTTTGCGCCTCCAGGTCATCCCCGTCGGCAATATTTAAAAGTTCATTTACCTTTTCGAGGTCTTCACTTCGGAATTTCTTTTTTAATTCTTTTTCATCTACTCCGAATATCTTCCCCAGTTTGGACATATTGGGAATAAGTTTCGAGATCCTGTCAGCTTCATTAAGAGGGAGATCCAGCACCCTGGCGGTATCCCTGATTGCCGATTTGGCCGCCATAGTACCGTAGGTAATGATCTGGGCCACCTGGTTTGATCCGTATTTTTTGATCACGTAGTCCATCACCCGGCTCCGGCCTTCATCATCAAAATCAATATCAATATCGGGCATACTCACCCTGTCCGGATTTAAGAATCTCTCAAAAAGCAGATCGTACTTCAAAGGATCGATATTGGTGATCCAAAGGCAATAGGCTACCACACTTCCGGCAGCAGAACCCCTTCCCGGCCCTACCGAAACATCCATCTCCCGGGCAGCCCGGATGAAATCTTCCGTAATAAGGAAATACCCGGGATATCCTGTATTTTCTATCACCGAAAGCTCAAAGTCTAATCGCGCTTTTATCTCTTCCGTAATTTCAGAATATCGCTTTTCAGCACCTTTGTAAGTCAGATGTCTTAAATAAGCATTCTCACCCCGTTTCCCGCCATCAACTTTATCCTCTTCCACATAGAATTCTTCCGGAATATCAAAGGCAGGCAATAATACGTCCCTTGCCAATTCGTATGGCTCGATCTTATCTACAACCTCCTGAACATTTGAAATGGCTTCCGGAAGATCCTTAAATAAGGACTTCATTTCAGCATCACTTTTAAAGTAATACTCATCATTGGGCAAGCCATAACGGTATCCGCGGCCACGGCCTATGGGAGTAGCCTGTTTTTCCCCGTCTTTTACACACAGCAAAATATCGTGGGCATTGGCATCTTCCTGCGCGCGGTAATAGGTATTATTGGAAGCAACAATTTTTACGTTGTGCGCTTTAGAAAATTTAAGCAGCACCTCATTCACCCGGTTTTCTTCTTCCTGGTTATGGCGCATTAATTCAATATACAGGTCTTCCCCAAAAGTTTCCTTCCACCAAAGCAAAGCCTCTTCCGCCTGATTTTCTCCCAGGTTAAGGATCTTTCCGGGAACTTCTCCGTAAAGGTTTCCGGTTAAGACGATAAGATTTTCCCTGTACTTTTTGATGACCTCCTTATCTATACGGGGTACATAGTAGAAACCTTCAGTATAGGCTATAGAAGCCATTTTTGCCAGGTTGTGATATCCCTCCTTATTTTTGGCCAGGATCACGATCTGGTTTCCGTTATCTTTTCTGGTTTTGTCATTGTGGTCTTCGCACACAAAGAATTCACAACCCAAAATCGCTTTTACTTCCTTAGCAGTGGCAATTTCGTTATTAGCCAGGGCTGCTTCATTTCTTGCCTTCACCCCTTTATTGTAGATGCCCACCTCCTTTACAAAATGAAAGGCCCCCATCATATTTCCATGATCTGTTAGCGCAACGGCAGGCATATTTTCCTGGCCGGCAGCGTTGATAAGCGCGGGGATACTTATAGTAGATTGCAGGATCGAAAACTGGGAATGGTTATGCAGGTGTGAAAACCGAACCTCATCAAGCTTTTCAAGATTCTCCCTGATCTCTTCTCTGGAAACCACCTCAACCGGCTGCTCTTTCTGAAGGCTTTTCCTGATTTCTTCAGAAGCTTTTTTAAGATTGATATGTTTTAATCCGATAAGCTGAATCGGCTGCGGATTGGCTTCAGAAAAATTCCTGAAATATTCCGGCGAAACATCAAGCTTCTCCTTTGTAAAGATCTCTTTCCTGATCAACTCCAGAAAGCAACGCGTAGTGGCTTCAACATCGGCCGTGGCGTTATGGGCTTCAGAAAAGGGTTGCCCAAAAAGCTCCTGGTGTAGTTCGGTTAAGGTTGGAAGCTTAAACCGGCCATAGCGGCCTCCGGGGAGTTTACAATAGTCGGCAGTGATCTCTGTACAGGTATCCAGAACCGGATATTTAGCCAGGGGATTTTCCATTCCTTCGCGCAAAAATTCTGCACCCATAATATTAAGGTCAAAGCCAACATTCTGGCCTACCACAAATTTTGTTTTTCCCAGGGCAGCTTCAAACTTTTCCAGCACTTCCCTCAAAAAAGTTCCCTGTTGTTCAGCAAGCTCAGTTGAAATTCCGTGAATTTTTTCAGCATCAAAGGGAATATTGAACCCTTCCGGTTTCACCAGATAATCCTGATTTTCTATAAGATTCCCCATACCATCGTGAACCTGCCAGGCAATTTGTATACAACGTGGCCAATTATCAAGATCGGTTAAAGGGGCATCCCATCGTTTGGGCAGGCCGGTGGTTTCGGTATCGAAGATCAAGTACATTTAAAATCGGAATATTTAAATTTCCCGCTGATTATCAGGGATAAAAAAAGGGAAACCGGGGTGCAAAGTTTCGGTTTAAAAATAGCAAATTTTAAAGGTACATTTTGAGAATCTACGTCACATTTATTAACTAATATTCTTGATAAAAAAATGAAGCCTCCGGAAGTTGCGGTATGTCGCAAGTTCCGGAGGCTTTAACTTAATTTAAATATGACAATTTAAAAATCACCTATTTTGTTCCATCGTTTTTACCTGATTCAATGCTGCGGTAATGGCATTTCGCTGTTTCATCAAAACATTTTTTGTGGAAGGGGGAATTTCTGTAGCCTCCATTACTTCGTTATATTCTTTTACTGCTGCTTTCTCACCCCGTACCATTTCCTCAAGAACTGCCTCTTCCTTATCTGATGACAGATTGGTTTTTAGATTCATCCAGGAACGCTGTACATCGGCTGAAAAACTAGAGCCTTTGTCGGGAGAAACTCCAAAATTTCTTATTTCAGATTTCAACTCGTGCCCAAAATCATAACGTTCCTGGGCTCTTTCATTGAAAAAAGATTTCAATTGTGGATCCTTCACACTTTCTGCGGCCGATTTATATGCTTTTTCTGTATCGTAGTTCTTTTCTAGCAGATCATTTAGCCTGCCTGCTACTTCTTCTGAATATTTCATAATCTAATTTTTAAGGGTTCTGATTAAAAATACGTTCAAACCCAAAGGAAATCAAGCCCTTTAACAAGGTTTAGCAGTCGACGGAAATAGTTTTAACAAAAGTCGGAAATTCCCTAAATTATCTCTTAAAGCCGCCCCAAAAAAGGTTTGCCTACCAGGAGCTTACTATTAGACAGTAATTATTTGTCTTTAAGTAAGAAAACTAATTTTAAAATAGATATTTATAGTATCTTTGCGCCCTTATTAATAACCGAGGTCGGGGACCTCACAAATTAATTGATATGCCTGTAAAAATTAGATTACAAAGACACGGTAAAAAAGGAAAACCTTTTTACTGGATCATTGCTGCTGATGCCCGTGCACCACGAGACGGGAAATACCTTGATAAATTAGGTATTTACAATCCAAATACCAATCCTGCAACTATTGAACTTGATGTAGACGGTGCGGTAAAATGGTTGCAAAACGGAGCTCAGCCAACTGATACAGCACGTGCCATTCTTTCTTACAAAGGAGCCCTTCTTAAAAATCACCTTGCAGGTGGTGTAAGAAAAGGAGCCCTTACTGAGGAACAAGCTGAAGAAAAATTCCAGGCCTGGGTGAATGAAAAAGAAGACAAAGTATCTGCTAAAAAAGAAGGATTAAGCAAGGAGCAGGAA